>NZ_JAVAYM010000002.1:0-593932 GCF_054185205.1 Bradyrhizobium sp. 14AA
GCAGGCGGCGCAGCGCCACCTTGATGTTGCGGATGCCGAGCTCGACATTGCCGTCGAGATCCTTGAACTCGCGCTTGTCCCACACCTTCACGGCGCGGTTGTTGCGGTTCTTCTCCTGGCCGATGCGCACGCCCTCGGGATTGTAGCCGTGGGCGCCGAACGGCGAGGTGCCGGCGGTGCCGATCCACTTCGAGCCGCCCTGGTGGCGGCCCTTCTGCTCCTCGAGGCGCTTCTTCAGGGTCTCCATGAGCTTGTCCCAGCCCATGGCCTCGATCTGCTTCTTCTCTTCTTCCGACAGGTATTTTTCGGCGAGCTTCCTCAGCCACTCCTCGGGGATCTCCGCCTTCTCCATGGCGTCGAGCAGGCTTTCCAGCCCCTTGAACACCGTGCCGAAGACGCGGTCGAACTTGTCGAGGTTGCGCTCGTCCTTCACGAGGGACGCGCGAGAGAGATAATAGAAAGTCTCGACCGTGTAGTCCGCGAGGTCGGCGTCGAGCGCCTCCATCAGCGTGAGGTATTCGCGCAGCGTGACGGGGACCTGCGCGTCGCGCAGAGAAGTGAAGAATTGCAGGAACATGATACATGGACCATCCGGTATCCGAGCAAACTATCCCGGATCTAGGCGCGCCCGATCGACAAACGAGAATAAGGACGCGTCATCGGTGAATAGCCTCGCGCATTGATTCTTGCTCTGCCGATGGTCGACCAATCGCTCTGAATGAGTAAGGCACAAAGCACTTGAATCATGGGACTTTAATCGCGTCGAGCTGCGCTCGGGCAGATAACCGCAACTCGTCGACTCTGCATGCGAGTCACTCCAGGAATATACGTGGCTTTTGGGAGCGGCCGAGAGGCCACGGGCTTGATCCGCTTGCAAAACTGTCGCTATTCAGATCATACCTTGCATACCATCCACTCGAACAACTCTGGTGGCCATGAAATTCACTGGGACAAAAAATTACGTCGCAACCGACGATCTCAAAGTGGCCGTCAACGCATCGATCGTGCTGCAGCGTCCCCTCCTCATCAAAGGCGAACCGGGCACCGGCAAGACGGTGCTGGCCGAGGAAGTGGCGAAGGCGCTGAACGCGCCGCTGCTCACCTGGCACATCAAGTCCACCACCAAGGCCCAGCAGGGCCTCTACGAATATGATGCCGTGTCGCGACTGCGCGACAGCCAGCTCGGCGATGCCCGCGTGTCCGACATCAACAACTACATCAAGCGCGGCAAGCTGTGGGAGGCCTTCACGGCCGAGCAGCGCCCGGTGCTCCTGATCGACGAGATCGACAAGGCCGACATCGAATTCCCGAACGACCTCCTGCTCGAGCTCGACCGCATGGAATTCCATGTCTACGAGACCGGCGAGACGATCAAGGCGAAGCAGCGCCCGATCATGATGATCACCTCCAACAACGAGAAGGAGCTGCCGGACGCCTTCCTCCGCCGCTGCTTCTTCCACTATATCAAGTTCCCCGACACCGAGACCATGGGCCGCATCGTCGACGTCCACTTCCCCGGCATCAAGAAGCGCCTGGTGGAAGAGGCGCTGCGTATCTTCTTCGAGGTGCGCGAGGTGCCCGGCCTGAAGAAGAAGCCCTCGACCTCCGAGCTGCTCGACTGGCTGAAGCTCCTGCTCAACGAGGAGATGTCGTCCGAGCAACTGCGCGAACGCGACCCGCGCAAGCTGATCCCGCCGCTGCACGGCGCGCTGCTGAAGAACGAGCAGGACGTGCATTTGTTCGAGCGCCTGGCGTTCCTCGGCAGGCGAGAGGTATAGCCGTTCAAGAATTCAATATTGGCCGTCAGCCGGAGTTCTTGATATGCAGGTCTCCGATTATTCTGACCGGAGTCGATGAGATGGGCCACTCCCAAGCGGACAAAGCGAAAAGTCGGGAGCGTATCCTGGATGCTGCCGCAATCCAGATCCGGGAGCTGGGATTGGACGGCCTCAGCATTGCCGAGCTCATGAAATCGGCAAAGTTGACGCACGGCGGGTTCTACGGGCACTTTGAATCGCGCGATCAGATGATCTCCGATGCTTTGGCAAAAGCTCTCTCGGAAGGCGGCCCGGAATCGGCGCGCGTGGGAAGCGCGAACGGTCCGCGCACTCTCAAGGCGATGCTAAACACCTATCTCAGCAAGGCACATCGAGACGATCGGAGTGTCGGGTGTGCAGTAGCGGCGCTGGCTGGAGACGTTGCGCGAAGCGATCGAAGAACGCGCGACGTCATGACGAGCTATCTCTCCCAGTACTTCGACAAAGTGGCTGACCTGGTGGAAGGCGATAACCCCGATGAATCCGCCATTTCCATCGTCTGCACGATGGTCGGAGCGGTCGCTCTTTCGCGAGTGGCGAGAGATCGTCCGATGTCTGACAAGATATTGCGCGCGGCCCGACAGAGCATTCTCGACCTTGTAGAGTGCCGCGAGGCAACTGAAGAATAGCGGCCCGAAGGGAAGAAAAGGACGACGATGAACCTCTACGATTTCGGACCTGCGGCGAGCGCTCAACGCGTTCGTGTCTTCCTGGCCGAGAAGGGCCTCAAACTACCGACCGAACAACTGAACGTCCGGGAAGGTGCGCAGTTCACCCCCGCGCTCACCGAGAAGAATCCGTTTCATTGCGTCCCCTTCCTGGAATTGGACGACGGCACGGTCATCGCGGAGTCCGTTTCGATTTGCCGCTATCTCGAAGAAATATACCCGCAACCAGCTCTTTTTGGGCGGACGAGCACCGAGCGCGCCGTGGTCGACATGTGGTTGCGGCGGTTCGAATTGGACGGCCTTGTTCCGATGCTGCATGCCGCTCGCAACTCCCTGCCTGTCTTCGCCGGTAGAGTCGTGCCGGGCACCCGGAATGGTCTGCCGCAATTGCCCGCACTGGTCACTCGTGGGCGCGAAATGATGGAGATCTTTCTCGATCGCGTGGAGCCGCACATGTCCAAGAACGCATTCGTCGCCGGCCCCCAGTTCAGCGTCGCAGATATCACCGGCTTCTTCGCCATACGCTCGGCCAACGCGCTGAACATGGATATCGGCGCGCGCTATCCTGCCGTCGCGGCATGGTTTGCCAAAGTTTCGGCGCGCCCGTCCTTTCAGCTCTGAGGAGGCCTATATGACAAATCCCGTTTGCCTCGTCACCGGGGTCGGTCCTGAGCACGGCACTGGCGCGGAGATCGCCAGGCGCTTCAGCGAAGGTGGCTACCGGGTCGCGATGATAGCCCGCAATGCGGAGAACATCCGCAATCTGGCATCGAAGTACGAGGGCGCGCGCGCCTATCCTTGCGATGTGGGAGATCTCAAGGCATTGGTCCAGACGCTCGCCCTGATCAGGACCGAGATGGGTGCTCCCCAAGTCGTCGTTCACAATGCTCTGCGTGCAACGCGGGGAAGCATCCTGGCCATGGACCCTGACGATTTGGAGAAGAACTTCCGGGTCAATACCACCGCGCTGCTCCATCTCTCCCGTGAGACCATTCCGCAGATGCTGGAGGCCGGGAAAGGTGCGATCCTGGTCACCGGGAACACGTCCGCCTTTCGTGGAAAGGCCAACTGGGGCTTCTTCGCTTCAACCAAAGCGGCCCAGCGCATCTTGGCCGAATCGATGGCGCGCGAGTTCGGGCCGAGGGGAATTCATGTCGCCTACTTCATGATCGACGCAGCGATCGACACGCCCCGCACCCGCCCAATCTTGGCGGCGGACAAGCCCGACGATTTCTTCGCAAAACCTGCCGCCATAGCGGAGGAGATGTTTCGGGTCGCCCACCAGGATCGGTCGACTTGGTCATTCCTTGTCGAACTACGCCCGTTCGGGGAGAATTGGTAAGGTAACCGAACTGCCGAGCGCGACGGATCCGATGGTCAAGCTTGCTCCGGCGTCGGTTCCGCGCAGACGAGCTAAGGTGCCAGGGCAATTTGACTGGACCGCGCAACCCGCTGCAATCGCTTCTGAGCGGACTTCTGCCCGACAAACCACGACTTGGTGTCAGTCAGTTCCGCTTCCAGAAAGCGCCAGACCTGCTTGGTCATCTTTCTGAGGTCGCTTTCGCGACGGCGGAGCAGCCATAAATCGAGAATGGCCGTCTCGTCCGGAAGCACACGCACCAAGCCTTCGGCCAAGGCAAACGGCACCGGCAGAAACGCCAAGCCAAGACCTTCCGCCGTCGCAGTGAAATGATTGACGACCGGCATGAGCTTCAAGGTGCTCCGGGCGCTCGCAGCCGAATTGAAGGCCGTCAACAAAGCGATGTGACTGGTGCGTTCGTTGTGAAGCCTGCCGTACTCGGTCATGCTTCCGATCAGTTCATGGTCGACCAGTTCGGTCAGGGACCTCGGTGCACCACGCTCAGCCACATAGCTGTCAGATGCAAACAGACCAAAGGCGATGGTTCCGATGCGGCGGCCGACGAGTTCGCTGTCAACCGGATGTCCTATCCTAATAACCAGGTCGAGATCACTGGTGGCAAGGTTCTGCTGCTCGACCGTGGAATTGATCTCAAGCCGGATCTGAGGATTCAGTGCGCGCAGCTTCTTGACCCGAGGCAGCAGCCAGTGCTTGGTCAGGCCTTCGGTCGCAGAGATCTTGACGGCGGTCGACCGATGGCCGACACGCAGGGACAGGTCCCGGTGAAACTCCTCGAAAGAACGAACCATCTCTTCCGCCGAGCGGAGAAGGTCCTGTCCCTCCTGGGTCAGTTTCACTCCAGACGAAACCCGAAAGAACAGCGGCGCACCGATATTCCGCTCCAACTCCTTCAAGCGCCTGCTAAGAGTCGGCTGGCTCATGCCCAAGTCCCGGGCGGCTCTATTGACGCTTCCGGTCCGCGCCACCGAAAAGAAGAGCCTAAACAGATCCCAATTGGTTTCGGTCAAGCGAGGTTTGTGTTGGCAACTACGAGTTGCCTCTATCCCCGTGTTGCGGGGCTCCGCTCCAGAGAAAGGTCCGCCGCGCGCAGCTTCGCCACCGACCACGTTGTCCATTTCCACCCCTTCGAGACATGTCCGAGCGGAGATAAAATGATGCTCGTCATCTTTATCTCAGGATGATGCTTGTCATGCAGAACGTCAAGCGGGGGATTGAACACAAATCGGTGGGAAGCAACAATTGAACAAATGTTCACTGCATGTTTCCAGGGCTGTGAAGGCTGTTAATAAGCACGCCGGCTGGTTAAATTGAGCTGTCCTTTGCGCACGAGAGCCGAATTCGCCTCTTCCTGGTGAGTTGTTCTGCCCGGCAAGCGTTGTAAGGCCCACTACACCTTCCAGACGAACTGTCTGAGAAATCTCCGACGGCACCCTTAAGTACGACTTCATGACACCGCACCGCGAACGCGGCGAGTTGAGTTGTAGACATACTGCATACCGTCACATCAGGCTGCCGCTACGGACAGTTTATCCACGTATGGCCCAAGGTCCGCAGCGAAATACTCATGCTTCAACAACCGACCGAAGTGTCTCATCATGCGTGGATACTCGTTGCGGACACCACTATGGAGTATTCTGCTTAGGCCCAGCTCCTGCAGCTGACGCGCTCGACAATTTTCGTTCATGAAAAGAGCGAACTCTGTGGCGAAGCAGATATCTGCAAGGGAAATGTTGTCGCCGACCAGCACCCGGCGGGCGGGCCAGAGCGCTTGCTCAAGTCCGGAGGCGTAGATCGAGAAAGCTTCTTGAGCTCTCGCGTGGATTGCCGCGTCCAGTGTCCCGTCTGACAGCGCGAGAAGGTAGATCTGGGCGTCTCGCGCAAAAATCAGACTTACATCCAGGAAGCTGTCGATCCTGGAAGTCTCGTAAGCATCGTGCCCATAGAGCGGGAATTCGGTCTTGCTCAGGCGTGCCACCGCTCGCATGATGCTGTTCGATTCGAAGATGCCAATTTTTCCGCCGGGAGCGAACGCGGCAGGAACGTTGCCGAATGGGTGGGTATTCATGAACGCTTCTGTCTTGAACAAGCGTTCTCCTGTCATCCCTACCCTGCCAGTCCGAGCGAGCGGCGAGTACGCATGCCATTCGTAGGAAGCTACGGGGGCGGCATTGTAATCCCAGAGCCAGCCCTTCAACTCCTTCGCAGGGGCACCTTTAATCTCGATCTCAACTCCTGCAAATCTGCCCGCAATGGTCGCCTTCCAAACTCTCGGGTTCGGCAAATATGAAAAGATGCGAAGGTCAGCCATTGTAAGCCACTCAGATGCGGTCCCCTCGGACGTGTCAGAGGACTAAAGGCCTAGCGGAATTCCCAGCAATCAAAAATCTGCATATCGCCTATTCACCAACGAATAGGCCGGTGCGAACCGCCATAGGCCCGTGCGCGCCACCGCAGGTCCCATCCGACTCGTCGTGGCGCGAAGTGGATTACAGAGGTGCGGTAAACTTGAGCGGATCACATAACGACCTTGCGCAGTGACGGATCTCAACTGTGAAGGTTAGCTCGCCCTGACTTGGACGTTTCACCATCCGACGGCGGCCGCGAGGACGCCGATGCGCTCGGGAGCTGGTGGTCGCGGTAACGCTCACGAAGCTCTGACTTCTTGACCTTTCCCGTCGCCGTATGCGGAATCGAATCCATCACGACGTCATCAGGCATCCACCACTTCGCGATCCTGCCCTCGAGATACGAAAGAATGGCGCTCTTGGACGCTTCCGCACCCGGCTTGATCTGGACTACGAGAAGCGGCCTTTCGCCCCATTTCGGATGTGGGACGGCGATCACCGCAACTTCCTGCACGGCAGGGTGCGCCGCAGCGACATTCTCGATCTCGATCGACGATATCCATTCGCCGCCCGACTTGATCACGTCCTTGGATCGATCGGTTATGCGCATGTATGCGTGCTCGTCGATCGTTGCGACGTCGCCTGTGTCGAAATAGCCCTCCTCGTCCAAAACTTGGTCATCCAAGCCAAAGTACCCTTTGGCGACGCTTGGGCCACGCACCTTCAGTCTTCCGAATGCTTTTCCGTCGCGGGGAAGTTTCGCGCCGAAGTCATCGGTGATCTTCATTTCGACGAGAAACGGCGCAAAGCCCTGGCTTGAAAGCTGGGCAAGCTTCTCAGCGCCGGTCAAGCCTTCGAACGGCGGCTTCAGGTACCCAATTGATCCGACGGGCCCCATCTCGGTCATACCCCAGCCTTGGCGTGCAGCGATCCCCATCCGCTGAAAGCCTTCGATCATTGTGGGCGGAGGCGCCGCCCCACCGATCGTCAAATTTCTAAGCGACGGCAGTCGCAAGTTCTCCGATTCCATATGCTGTTGAAGCATGAGCCAGACCGTCGGCACGCCGGCCGTCGACGTAACGTTCTCGTCGCAGAGCAATTCATATACCGAAGGGCCATCGAGCTTCGCGCCTGGAAAAACGATCTTGCTGCCGACCATTGGCGCCTGGAATACGTAAGCCCAGCTGTTGGCATGAAATAGCGGCACAACCGGAAGCACCGTATCGTTACAGCTTAAACCCATCACGTCTGCTTGGGCAGTCATCAGCGACTGAAGTACGTTTGACCGGTGAGAATACAGCACCCCCTTCGGATTCCCTGTGGTGCCTGACGTATAGCACAGGCCGGCAGCGGTATTCTCGTCAAAGGACTTCCAGGCGAAGTCGCCATCGACGCTATCGATCCAGTCTTCATACGCAATGGCTCCCCGCAAGGATGTGTTCGGCATGTTCTTCCGATCCGTCAATATGACGAAGCGTTCGATGAATTCGAGGTGTCGCGAGAGCTTTTCGAGAAGCGGCACGAATGTGACGTCAGCACAGAGAATTCTGTCCTTTGCGTGATTGATGATCCATTCAATCTGTTCGGGAAACAGCCGGGGATTCACGGTGTGGCAAATGGCGCCGAGCCCCATGATTCCATACCAGAGCTCCATGTGTCGCCAGGTGTTCCAGGCCAATGTCGCGACCCGATCGCCGAGCACGATGCCGTCGCGGTCCAGTCGTTGGGCAACCTTTAGCGCACGTTTTCTGATTTCGCCGTAATTGGTCCGATGGATCGGCCCTTCGATCGACCGCGTCACCACCTCGCGACCGGCATGACAAGCTGCGGCATGATCGATGATCCGCTGACACAGCAAAGGCCAGTCTTGCATCAAGCCCAACATGGAATCCTCCGACCGGTCCTGCCACTTCCGTTCAATCGGACTTGGTCTGTTGCTTCATTTGGAGCATGAGGCGGTCATGCGGCAAAACGAAACATAGGGGTTGGCGCGCAACGTCAACTTTTTGGCGCGCACGGCCATAGAACCCGCTTAGCCGGGACGTGATATTTCCAGGACATCCTAAGAACAGCGCAACGGTGGGAAACGGCATGCCAATCTATACGATCACGAGTGAACGCGGCACGATCAGCTCCGAGCAGAAGTTTGAGCTCGCCGAAGCGCTGGTGGAAATGCACCTACGTATCGCGGGCGGAGCCAGATGGCTCGTCAACGTGGTCTTCCAGGAATCGGAAAGCGTCTTTGTGGGGGGAGCGCCCGCAAAGAGATTACTGATAGCGACAACAATTCGGGAGGGGCGAAACGACGAAGCCAAAGCGTCGCTGCTGGCCGAATACTCATCCCTTGTATCGCGCGTGCTCGATGTCCCCACCTCGGATATCATTGCCGGCCTTGATGAAGTAAATCCGGACAATGTGATGGAGGCCGGATTCATTCTGCCAAAGGTCGGGCAGGAAGAGGCGTGGATGAAGAAGGTTCTAGCCTCCAAGGCGCATTGACGCCGATCGGCGATCGAAAATGGCCGGGTGCCAAGGTTTTGCCGGGGCAAGCTCCGGCCGAATTGAGGACCTCAGACGGGCTCTCCCGGCGGGATCGATACCGTGAAGTATCGCCAAGCCTTCCGGACCCGCTGCGACCGAGGCGTCGCAAAGGAATCCGAAGAGCAGATAAAATGGCTATGGCGATGTGTGTCGAAACATTGATATCATTCGACGGCGCTCCGCAGGGAGAACCGTCGCCTTGGCAGCTCTTACAGTCGCCTCATGCTGGTTTAACGCAATTCTCGACGGCCTTGAACGACAGGGCCTGGAGCGAACCCGACTAACAGTCGGGGTCCGCGGCGTCGCGGACGGCAGATTTCCGGATACGAGCCGCATTGAGCTGTCTCCAACAAGAACCATTTGGGGCCGCGCCCGGCTTCTTTCGGGCGACCCTCTGATCGGAGTCAAGGTCGGCAGCACCTTGCCTATTCACGCCACAAACGTGATCGCGATCATCACGGCGCATAGCCCCACATTTGGCGAGGCAGTTCAGCACCTTTTGCACTATCAGGCGTTACTGAGCGAGGGCGGCCAGTTCACGACGCAATCCACGGGAGGATCTGTTCGGCTGCAGTATAAGCCCAACTGGGACGCCGTATCGATGGATGTGCTCCACACCGATGCGATCATCGCCTGTTTCGTCGCCAGCGGTCCGAGGCCCACGCTTGTCCGGCTTGTTGGGCGGCCAGATGCCGATCAGGTATCGTTTGCTCAGATCTTGAAATGCGACGTCTGCTTTGGCGCCCGATACGCTTCCATCGATTACGATGCCAAGGCGCTGAATGCGATCAGATCCGGAGCGGATCGATCCTTGTGCGACATCAATATCGCGTACGCCGAGACTTTGTTGGGTACTCTCCGAAGAATGGATGCCCTTTGCCAAAGGGTACAGGCAGCGATCGCAAAGCTCGGTCCGGGTGCAGCCAATATCGAGTCCGTCGCCAGCGAAGTCGGCTGTTCACCGCGCACGCTCCAGCGCCGTTTGCGTTCAGCCGGCACGAGCTTCTCTGAACTTTTCGAGGCCTACCGGATGGCGGAGGCCTTGATCATGCTCTCCGAGACAGATGTCGGCCTCTCTCGTATCGGTCACCTGCTTGGCTACTCGGAAGCGAGTACATTCTCCCGCGCCGTTTCGCAGTGGTACGGACTATCGCCCCGCCAGATCAGGAAACAGCGGAACAGTGATATAGTTCGAATTCACGAGACGAACCAACCGCCTTCCCGCACGACGAGCAACGCCATTCGGATGTCTCGGACAAGGGGCGTCAAACGGCCGAGCTTCGTGTTTACCGTTTGATTTGCTCGCTCCGTCCCCCGCAACGAAACAGCCGGTCTTTCGATAATCCAAGGCAGCCTAGCGGAAGACATTCCCTCACATCCGACAATGAACGGGCTGTTCCGTCAACGGGGCACCGGATTGGCCGTTGTCCCGCCACGATGGGAAGGGATATCGACGTAGCTATGCCGCGGCCGCCTTTTTTGGGGTGAAGCGACCGTAGAATGTCTCGCCTCTAGCGGCCATTTCGATCAAGAGCCTTGGCGGAGTAAAGCGCGAACCATATTTCTTCTCCAGCTTCAGACACAGTTCGACGAACTTCTTCGCACCCATAAAGTCGATGTAGGACAGCGTGCCCCCGGTGAAGGGCGGGAACCCGAATCCAAGAATCGAGCCGACATCGGCCTCTCGCGGATCAGTGATGACACCATCCTCCACGGTGCGCGCAGCTTCCACCGCCTGGACCGCGAGAAACCGCTGTTTCAACTCCTCGACGTCGAGCGTATCCGGATCGAGAAGCTTGGGCTGCAGCACGGTCAACTCCGGCCATAGCTTCTTCTGTCCCTTGCCCTTCTCCGGATAATCATAAAAGCCCTTGCCATTCTTCCGGCCGAGGCGTCCGCGCTTTTCCACCATCTCGACCAGCAACTTCTTGTGATCCTGGTTGATCGCCTGCGTGCCGATATCGGCTTCGGTAGCCCTCAAGATCTTCAGCCCAAGATCGAGAGCAGTTTCATCACTGAGCGAGAGTGGACCGACCGGCATGCCGGCCATCTTGGCGACGTTCTCGATCATGGCAGGCGGCACGCCGTCCAGCAGCATCTGGTACCCTTCGAAGATGAAGAGCATCACGCAACGGTTGGCGTAGAAGCCCCGCGAGTCATTGACGACGATCGGCGTCTTCTTGATTTGTCGCACGTAGTCCAGGGCGGTGGCCAGCGCAACGTCGCCGGTGTCCTCTCCAACGATGATCTCCGACAACATCATCTTCTCGACTGGAGAGAAGAAGTGGATTCCGATGAACCTTGACGGATCCTTGAACTCCTCGGCCAGCGAATTGATCGGCAGCGTGGAGGTATTCGTCGCGAAGATCGCGCCGTCCTTCAGAAGCGGCTGCGCTTTGGCGTAGGTCTCTGCCTTGACTTTCCGATCCTCGAACACGGCCTCGATCACCAGGTCGCAATCGCTTATCGCATTGTAGTCTGCGGTGGCGGTAATGCGCGACAGGATGGCATCACCTTCGGCTTGATTCATGCGACCCTTGGAAACCGCCGCATCGGCGTTCGCCCGGGCGTGGTCCTTGCCCCTGTCCGCCGAGGCCTGGTCGCGATCGATCAGCACCACATCGATGCCGGCCTGAGCCGAAATATAACCGACGCCGGCGCCCATGAAACCTGCACCGATGACCGCAAGCTTCCTCACCTTGGTCGACGGCACGTTCTGCGGACGGCGCGCGCCCTTATCCACGTCGCCAATGTGCCTATCGATGCCGCGATCGGCTGGACCCAGGAGGACGGGAGGCGCGCCCACCGCCTGGTCGGAACGACTGTCGACGACAACATGGCCGACCCCGATCGTATCGCTGAAACCTATCTGCACCTGCATCGCCAACATCGCTCGACCTGGGCCTTCGAAGTGGTTCTCAGGCCTTGGGTGGAGAAGTGGTGAGCATTGCGCATATAGGCGCTTGTGCCCGGACCAACGCCCAATTCTCCGCTGAATAACGCCTAGCCGATTTTGGCCGCAGCGCACCGTGGTAAGCGTACGCTACTGATATGGCTCTGGACTTGCGGGCGGCAAAACCTGCCGCCGAGCGCTTCAAGACAGGGTGGGAAGCGATGACGAGCCAATTTATCGAGGGGGATCGCCTTGAGCCTTGAAGATCATCCCACGGTGAAGAGCGTCCGCTCCCGCGGCCGGCAAGTTGCCGACACCCCCGTTTCCGCGAACCTGATCAAGCAAATCGCGCGCGACTGCGGCGCTGATGATGCAGGCATCATCGAGATCGGTCGCGCCGCGATCGCACCTCAGGTCAAGGTCATCCGGAAGGTCTACGGCCGCACGCGGTCCTTGCTCGCGATCGCGTGCAGCATGAATCGTGAGCCGGTCCGTTCCCCAGCCCGTTCGGTCGCCAACGAGGAATTCCACGGCACCTATGATCATGCCAACGAGACTGCGCGGGCGATCGTCCGCGCGCTGGAAGAGCACGGCATTCAGGCCTGCAACTCGGTGTCCGCCTTTCCAATGGAGATGGATCTGCCACGGGTCATGATGGTCCAGCACAAGCCGGTCGCCGTGGAGGCTGGGCTCGGTCGCATGGGAATCCATCGCAGCATCATCCATCCGAAGTTCGGAAGCTTCATGGTGCTCGGCACGATTCTGCTCGGACGGGAGGTCGACGCCTATGACCAGTCGATCGACTACAATCCGTGCCTGGAATGCAAATTGTGCGTCGCCGCCTGTCCGGTCGGGGCCATCAAACCGGACGGCGCCTTCGATTTCCTGTCCTGCCAGACCCACAACTATCACGACTTTCTCGGCAACTTCGCGCAATGGGTCGAGACCGTCGCCGATTCGAAGGATGCCAAGGACTATCGCTCACGCGTGCCCCGCACCGAGACGCTGAACATCTGGCAGTCGCTCTCGTTCAAACCGGGCTACAAGGCCGCCTATTGCATCGCAGCCTGTCCGGCCGGCGAAGATGTTATCGGGCCCTTCCTGGAGAACCGCGACGCCCACTTCGCGGAGGTGGTCAAGCCGCTGATCGACAAAGACGAGTTCGTCTACGTGATCCGGGACACCGATGCCGAGGACACGGTCACACGGCGCTTCCCTCACAAAAAGGTCCAGTATGTCACTTCGGGCCGCCATAGCGTCAACGTTCAGGGCTACCTCTTCTCCCTGTCGCTTGGTTTCCAGCGCGGCAGGGCCAAGGGGTTGGACCTCGTGACACATCTCAGCTTCACGGGAACAACGACGCTCGATGCGACGGTCATCATCAAGGACCGGAAGCTGGAGATCGTGTCAGGCAGCCATGTTGGTGAAGCGGGATTGAAGCTCACGGCGGATTCCGAGGCATGGTTGAGCGTGGTCAACCGCGACCTCGATTTGGCCGAAGCGATCGCCTCCAAGCTGGTGAGCGCGAGCGATGAAAAGCTGTTTGCAGCGTTCATGCGCTGCTTCCCGATGTGAACGTATCGGCAAGAACACGAGACTTGAATTGATTGCGTCTGCGCAGGATTGAGCATGATTTCTCGTCGGAATCTGCTTTTTGGCATTGGCGGAGCGGCCGTCGGAGGGGCGCTTGCTAGCTCGCTTGGTGAAGCGAGGTTTTTCGACTATGGTGACACTCCGGTAAACGTCTTCGACTATCGCGAGTTGGCGAGATTACGTTTGCCGAAGATTGTTTTTGACTACCTCGAGGGCGGTGCGGGTGGCGAATGGTCCCTGTCGCACAACAGAGCGATTTTCGAACGCCTCGCTTTCCGTCCAAAACGGCTGCTCGACATCAGCAAACGCGACATGTCGACCGTTTTGTTTGGACAGAAGTATGCTGCACCGATCGTGATTGCCCCGACCGGCCTGAATGGCGCATTCTGGCCCAACGGGGACATTGCGTTGGCGCGAGCCGCCGAGAAGGCCAACATTCCCTTTGCGTTGTCGACCGCTTCAACAGCGTCGATTGAGGACGTGGCGCAAAATGTGGGCGGGGACAAGTGGTTCCAGCTCTATGTGTTGAACAAGGCGTTGTCGCAACAATTGGTCGAGCGGGCCAAGACAGCAGGCTACTCCAAGCTCATTCTCACGACCGACCTTGGAGTTGACGGGCTCAGAGAGCGCGACAATCGCAATGGCTTCAAATTGCCACTGAATTACTCGTCGAGCTTGCTCGTCGATGGCCTGACGCATCCGAGCTGGGCACTCGACTTTGCAAAGTACGGCATGCCAAAGGTGGCGAACTTTACCAGACGTGACGCTTCAGACACGGCAAGCCAGGCCGGGCAAATGAGACGAGGCCTGGACGCGACCTTCAGCTGGCAAGATCTGAAGTGGCTGCGCTCCATCTGGCCTCATCAGCTATTGGTCAAGGGCGTGTTGCGGCCGGACGATGCCGTGCGATGCATCGCTGAGGGCGCAGACGGCGTCATCCTGTCAAATCACGGCGGTCGGCAGCTGGGGGACGCGATCTCCCCGCTTCAAGTCTTGGCTGAAACACGAAGCAAGATCACACAACCAATCCTCATCGACAGCGGTTTCCGCCGCGGCGCGGACATCGTGAAGGCGCTTGCTCTTGGAGCAAACGCGGTTCAACTTGGTCGCGCGACACTCTACGGGTTGGCGGCTCGGGGCGAAACTGGCGTCACGGACGTGCTCAATATGATGTTCGCAGAGATCGACAACACCATGGCACAGATTGGTTGTTCCTCGATTGCGGAGCTCAACACCGATTGCATCACTGAAGATCGATTACCCCTGGCCGCTCGCTCCTGACTGGACGATCACGGCGGATGTTCTGCCGCCATGTCCGCCCGCAGCATAACGTTCGGCCGGCGCGTGGCGCTTAGACCGGAACCATTCTCCGATGAATAACGCCTAGCCGAATTAGCCGGCGCGCACGCCATACGCCTGGCCTATTGTTCTCATGACAAAGGCTGAGCGCCACAACGAAAACAACTTCAGTCGCTTCACCGACAATACACCAGGGAGATTATCATGCACTCACGACGGAAGCTGATGAAGGCCGGCCTTGCCGCGGCCGCGCTTGCCACCACCAAGCTCAGTGCGCAGGCCGCGGGGGACCCGGCATCGCGGAGCAGCGGGAGCGACGAGCTGCCTCGCAAGCTCACTGTCTTGTCGATACGCCAGGAGGACGGGCGCGAAACCATGGGCGTGAAGACCGCCGCCGGCGTGCTCGACGTGGCCGCCGCGACCAAGCTCCTCGGATTATCGGCGCCGCTCACGTTGGAGGCCCTCCTCGTCAACGGCGGCAATGCGGAGCTGAACACGCTCATTGAGGCTGCTCTCAAGGCGCCCAACGCCAAAGATGCATTCCTTGACGAATCCAAGATCAAGTTCGGACGTCTATTCATCAAGCCCGGAAAGATCGTCTGTCTCGGCCTAAATTACCGGGAGCACGTCGAGGAAACGGGCCAGAAACTCCCTCCTCTGCCCATCCTATTCAACAAGTACAACAACTCGCTTGCGCCGCACATGGCGACGGTCCAGCTTCCGCCCCGCGACGTCTGCTACAAGTTCGACTATGAGACCGAACTGGTCGTCGTGATGGGCCGCAAGGCGAGCAACGTGCGCGCTGAGGATGCTCTCTCATACGTTGCCGGATACGCCGTGGGCAACGACTTTACATCAAGAGATCTGCAGCTCGAGGTCCCCGGCGGCCAGTGGATGGTCGGCAAGACGCTTGATGATTTCGCCCCAATCGGCCCCTACTTCGTTTCCGCCGATCAGATCGATCCCAACAATCTGGACCTCGAGACTCGCGTGAATGGGGAAGTGCGACAATCGTCGAACACGACGAAACTCATCTTCAATCCTCAGAAGATCATCGCTTACGCCTCCCGGCTCTTCGCTCTCGAACCGGGGGACATCATCTTCACCGGAACGCCCTCTGGCGTGATCGCAGGTTATCCCAAGGAGAAGCAAATCTGGTTGAAAGCCGGCGACAAGATCGAAAGCACGATCCAGAGACTTGGGACGCTATCGTTCACACTCGCCTGACTGCGCTCGCCGATCATGAGATGAGTGTCCATTGAGCGATTGAGGCGAACCCCAATATCGGTCCGTGCAGCCAGGTTCGTCAGAGCACTAGGCACTCATCCCAATTCCAGCACATACCCTCGCTTCTCGGAGAGAGATCAAGATGTTTCGTTTCGACAGAGTGATAGTCTCGCTTGCGGTCGTCCTGCTTTGGCTGCCGCCCTTGCACGCGCAACAGACCGGAGGCGCGCCGTCCACGTCAGCACAAAATGATCAGACGGCTCGTATGGCCGAAATTCCATACAGCCCTCAGACGAAGATCACGATCGAACGCCAGGGACAGGTCGTATTGATTGGCATCAACCGGCCCTACATCGACAACCGCATCGACCCGGAGGCGCTGGAAGGACTGGCGAGAGCATACTACGACTATGATCAGGACGCCTCGCTTCGTGCCGCCGTACTGTTCGGCCATGGCGATCGCTTCTCCAAAGGCATCGATGTAGATGCCACCAAATCGTTCACCCAGTCGGGTCGGAAGCTTCTGGATGGACCGCGCTTCATCGACCCGACCGGTCGGGGCAAGCCAAGGCTTACGAAGCCACTGGTCATTGCCGTCCATGGCGACACCTGGAACTTGGCCCATGAACTCTTCCTTGCTGCCGACATACGCGTCGCTTCGGAAGACACCGAGTTCGGCCAGGATGAAAATACGCATGGTCGATTTCCTGGAGGCGGCGCCACGATCCGCTTTCCCAGAGAAGCCGGTTGGGGAAACGCCATGCGATACATTCTGACGGGCGACCATTGGGGTGCGAAAGAAGCCTTCCGGATGGGAACCGTTCAAGTCTTGGCCCCCAACCGGGAGGCGGCACTCACGAAGGCAATCGAAATTGCAAACAAGATCGCTGCGTCCGCTCCGCTCGGCACCAAAGCCTCTCTGGCCAGCTCCCGCATGGCACTGGAAGAATCGGAGAGTGCGGCAATGGCGAAGCTCGGCGAACAATATTTCGCACTGCTCAAGACCCGAGATTTCCAGGAAGGCCGGGATGCCGAAGCTGAAAAGCGTCGACCGGTCTACGAAGGACGCTGATTGGATACGCGCGCACTTGCCGCCAAGGACTCCGACCTTGCACGCTTCATCAAGAGGGTTCGCACGTCGTCAAACGCCCGGTTCGTGCTGACCACGCGGGCGCCCATCTTCGAGGAGGCGCGGCGGGTCAAGCTGCTGCTCGAACTTTCCGACCAGCAGGACGATTACGCGTTGGACGATCGGCCTTCGTTGGTCAATCGTCTCGAGGAAGGTCTGACCGAAATGCTTGGCGGCCACATGATGCCGGACGACCTAGAGAGCATATGGGATGAGATCGCCGCGAGACGAACGTCTTTCAGCCCACGCGTGGCCGACGCCGCCATGGACGCGATCGCAGACCATATTCGGGATGTTCAATCGTTCGTCGAGGGTCTCGATTCGGAATCGGAACTCAGGGACCATATCAAGACGATCGAACGCGTCGGCCGCCGTTTCGCGATCCCGGACGACGAACTGAAGAGGGCGATCAGCGTGGTCCACGAACGCATTGCGGAAATCGGTGAGGAGGCCGAAACCGCGCCTTCTCCGTCACGATCATCGATGCCGACGCCGGAGCGTGAGAGCTTTGATGACAGGGATCTGGCCAATTTGTTTGCACCCGCTGGTCCACGGTCTCGAGTGACGGATCCGCCCGGCGCATGCGAAGAAGGCGGGTCAAATCGCCGTCAGCGCCCAGCCTGAACACAGTCCAAGGACTCTATTACAGTCACCAGCCAGAGCCAGTATCTCCCGCAATCAATGGTGAGCGCTTTTGCGCGGCAAGCTGCTCCGGCAATCTAATCCTTGCAACGACGGAAAATTGACCGCCAAGCTGTGGAAAAGAATACGACTGCCTCATCTGCATGACCCAGGCGTGACCCAAGCCAAAGCGGCCGATCGACTCTTGCGAAACCGCCTCTTAAGACATTGTTTTGTCTGCAATTTTGGTGGGCGCACCAGGGCTCGAACCTGGGACCCGCTGATTAAGAGACATCCCACGGTCATTGATTTCTCAAGAGAATTTTTCCAACTAAGTCAAAATCCCTTCATTAGAGATCAATGGCTTACAGCGAAACATCCAACCGCCGAGGGTGCGTCGCGGTTGGGGGACACACGATGACATAACTGCCGCGTGGCTTCATACCGCCCCGAATGCCAAATTGTCTGCTTGATCAGCCAAATCGCGATATGGCGAAGGGCGGAAGGTCGATAGGCGCTTCCCTGCCGCAAATGAGATCCGCGATGATCCGACCCGTGATCGGACCCGACGCAAGACCGATATGTCCGTGGCCAAATGCGTGGAAGATATCAGGTGACGCGGGGGACGCCCCAATGACCGGACGACCGTCCGGCGTCGAAGGGCGATGACCCATCCAGCGTGCGATCGTAAGGCGCTCGAGCGGCCCGAGACCGGGATAGGTCTTCAGGGCGTGTTGAACCAGAATATCGACGCGGGCCCAATCCGGCTCGGCGTCGACATGCGCAAGCTCGACCTGTCCCGAGAGCCGGAGGCCAGCAGCCGTTGGCGTGTTGGCCATTCTTCCATCGCTCGGCATGATAGGAAGCCGCGGGCCGGCTCGAGGGGACGCGATCACGCCGTGGTAGCCCCGCTCGCTGGCAAGCGAGACGTGATCGCCAGCGGCTCGCGCGAGCGCCTTGGAGTAGATGCCGGCGCAGATTACGGCACGATCGCAGTCGATCCGGCCGTGGTCGGTCGTCACCGCCTCAAGACGGCCCTTGGTCACGACAAAGCCGTTTGCGCTCGCCTTGCGAAGAACGGCACCTCGAGCGCACACGGCTTTCACGATAGCAGCCACATAGGCGCCTGGGTCGGTGCAATGCGCGCCTTCTTCAACAAGAGCGGCAAACCGGTAGCCGGGACTCAGATCCGGTTCGCGCCGCCGCAGTTCCCCGGCATCGAGCTCGGTCCATCGCACTCCATTCTCGCTTCGAAGCCGCCACGCGAAGGCTTCTTCCTCGAACGCCTCCCGATTGCGATAGGCATAGAGCAGGCCGGACCGGCGTATATAGTCGGGCCTGCCGATCTCCTCCGCCAGGACGGCATGGCGCTGTGGACCATCATTCAGGATCGATGCGAGCACACGCGCTGTGCGCTCGACTTTCTGGACAGTCCACCCCGCCGCGAGGAACCGCAATAGCCAAGGTGCCAGTGAAGGCAGGGCCGTCCAACGCAGCACCAGCGGTCCGTTGGGGTCGAGCAGAAAGCCGGGCACCTTGCGCCAGAGACCTGGCATCGACATCGGCACGATCGAGGCGGGACTAATCCAGGCGCCGTTTCCATAGCTCGCCGCTTGCGGACCGCCGGGCTCGCTCGGCTCGATCAGCGTGACAGAGTGTCCGTCCTTGATCAGCTCCCAGGCCGTCGCAGCTCCGACGATGCCGGCGCCGATCACCGCGATGCGCAACGGCTTCTTGTCCTGTTCCATTCCTGATC
Organism: Bradyrhizobium sp. 14AA; assembly: GCF_054185205.1. Lineage (NCBI taxonomy): Bacteria > Pseudomonadati > Pseudomonadota > Alphaproteobacteria > Hyphomicrobiales > Nitrobacteraceae > Bradyrhizobium > Bradyrhizobium sp. 14AA. The sequence continues at coordinate 19,271 of NZ_JAVAYM010000002.1, forward strand.
CGGCCGCGGCTCGTCACCCGTTGTCCGTAGCCGCCGGCAAGCGGCCGCTATGGAAATGACTGAGGAAGGCGCGTGTCGCCGGCTGCTGCGGTGTATCGATGACCTGTCGCGCCGGCCCCTCCTCCACCACGACACCATCACGCATGAAGACCACGGTGTCGGCGACCTCCCGCGCGAATGCCATCTCATGCGTCACGAGCACCATGGTCATCCCTTCCGCCGCGAGTCGGCGGACCACCGCGAGGACCTCTCCGACCAACTCGGGATCGAGCGCCGAGGTCGCTTCGTCGAACAGCATGACCTCCGGCTCCATCGCCAGGGCGCGCGCGATCGCCACGCGCTGCTTCTGGCCCCCGGACAACTTGTCAGGCGCTACGTCCGCTTTGTCCTTCAACCCCACTTTGTCCAGCAACCCGAGTGCCCTTTCGCGCGCGATGGCTGGTTGAACCTTGAGCACCGTCACCGGTCCTTCCATCACGTTCTGTATCGTCGACATGTGCGGAAACAGATTGAAATTCTGGAACACCATGCCGGTCCGCGCGCGGAATGCCGAAAGCTCCTTGTCGCCTGGAAGCTTGTGCCCATTGGTGAAGTCCATGCTGCTTTGACCAACCCGGATGACACCGCTGTCCGGGAGGGTCAGCAGATTGAGGCACCTGAGCAACGTGGACTTGCCTGAGCCGCTGGGACCGATCAGAGCCATGACACCCCCGCGGGGGACACGAAGAGAGATGTCCTTGAGCACGCTCAAGGCCCCGAACGACTTCTTCACCTGAATGAGCTCGATCATCGCGGAATCAGACACGGCAGCATTCTCCTGTCGTTGGTAGCGCCATGCTTCAATGCGCAAACCGCGCCTCGAGAACGCGTGCGAAACGAGTCATGGGGAATAGAATGATGAAGTAGATCACGGCGATCATGGTGTACGTTTCCAGCGGCCGGTAGGTCGCCGAGGTGATGAGTTGCCCCTGGTAGAGCAGGTCCGGCACCGCCAGCACGGATAGGAGCGAGGTGTTTTTCAGTTGCAGCACGGCCTGGTTGACCAGAGGCGGGATCATCCGTTTCAACGCTTGTGGCATCACGATTCGCTTCATCAGGTCGAAGCGGCGCATTCCGAGCGCGCGGCCGGCGTCCCACTGCCCCGCATCGATCGACACGATCCCGCCGCGAATGATCTCCGAATAGAAGGCTCCCCCGTAAAAACTGAGCGCGATGAAGGCCGCAACTGCGGGCGAGAGTTCGACACCAATCAGCACCGGAAGCGCGTAATAGATCCACACCAATTGAACCAACACCGGCGTGCAGCGAAAGACCTCGACCAGCATCACGAGCGGAGCCGAAATAAATCTCAGGTTAGATAAGCTCGCGATCGCCACCACGCATCCGACAACAAATCCGGCTCCAGCAGTCAGGATCGTAAAACCAATCGTATAGGCGGCGCCGACACCGATGATCCTGCTGTACTGCAAAAGAAACCCAAAATTCCAGTCGTAATGCATCGGACCTATTCCTTGCCAATCGATTGCGAATAGCCGGTCTGGGTCAGCCCCGAATGAAACCAGCGCCCGAGCGTAATGATGTCGTAGACGGGAAGCCCGAACCCACGAGACACGTCATCCGAGAACGGCGGAAGATTTGTGCATTCGAAAACGATCGCGCCGATGTTTGGATTTTCGGAGAGCAGCGCGCGAACGGCCGCATGCACATCGCGCCGCAGCCCGTCGCGATCATAGGACCGGCCGCCCTCGATGTGAGCACGCAAGCTGCCGTTCGGCGGCAGCCCGACGCGCGGCGTCCCCGGATCGGCGCCGACTTCAACGAAGTGCCTGTCCGTCAACGCCTTCGCATCGTAGGTGATGACGCCGGCGCGGCGGCCGGCCGTAAGGCAACGCTCGACCATGGGCAGTTGCAGAAGGCTCGACGTTGCGAGCGGAAGCTTCATCCGCGCGGAAAGCTCGCGCTGGCGCGACGCCAGAAAGCCGCATGACGTTGTCAGACCGATCGCCCCCTGCGCATGCAGCGCGTCGCCGGCTGCGACGAATGCTTCGATCAGATCGGCGTCATTGCCATCCACGATCTTCCGCGCGGACGCGCCCGGGACGGTCCTGAAGATGACCTCGAACGGCCAACTGGCGGGATGACCCACATCTCCCGGCGGCCGGTCGATCGCTATATCAAGCATGATGATGCCCAGTGGAGGACGTCGTTCATGTTGCATCAATCAAGTGTCCTCTCGCGCCGGAGGCTGATTGGTTCAAAACTCAACAGCTTCCTGATACAAAGCTGCCCGCGTCAACGGAGACGCGGGCAGCCCGGTCGAAAGTCAAAATTGGAGGCCGGGAGGAACGTCCTGCTCCTGGATATTGACGAGCGAAAGGCTCGACAGGATCCACTCGCGCAAGGCTCCAAGGGAGCGACTATATTCGAGCCAATTGTCGACGTAGGTGCGGAAGCGGGTATCGACATCGACGCGCACCCCACAGCAGGTCGGCTGTGACGCAACCGGCGTGGGGATGATGACTTTACCGACCTTGGCATTTTTCTTGACGGTCACCAGCGACAGCATCGCTACCTGTATGAGGCAATCCGCCCGCCCCGATTGCACCGCCAACACGGCCTCATCCGGGGACTTGAGGGCAACCAACGTCGCCTTAGGAAGGGTTCGCCGGGCATAGAGATCGTGCGTCGAGCCGATGTCGACGGCAACCCGCACCTCCGGCTTGTTGAGGTCTTCCCACGTCTTCGGCTCAAAACCGGACTTGGCGATGATCGTAAAAGTGTTGTTCATGATCGGACGCGTGAATTCGACGATCAACGCGCGCGACGGCGTCGGACTGAGGCCGAACATGATGTCGATCTTGTTGGCCTGAAGATCCAGCACCGAGTTGCCCCAGGTCGACTCGATGATCTCGACCTCGGCCTCCATCGCCTTGGCGAGATCCGTCGCCATGCTCACGCAAAAGCCCGACCATTGGCCGGTGGCGATGTCCTTGTGGTAGTACGGCTCCGTGCCGACGATGCCGGCAATGCGAAGCTTCTTGGTCCTGCGAATTTGCGCGAAAGTACTCTCAGCCGGAGGCTGTGCCTGGGCTGCGGCAGGCGACACGGCTGAGCTTGCAGCCATCGCAGCGGCGGCGGCGCCGAGCCCTACAAGCGATCCAACTTCACGACGACTAACCATTATCAAACTCCCCCTCTTTCAGTTAAATTCCTCAAGCCGCGATCCAATGCTGCGGGCAACGCCGCACTCACGCCGCCCTCTTGGTAGCGAATCTTGCGGCAAAGTCACTCGTCTCGGAGCTACGGGCCTCCCTGACCAACCTGCCGCCCTCATGCGTGGACAGGAAGTCGGACAAGCTCGCATCCTCCTGCCGCACGAAGCCTCTTGCCGGAAGCATGCCCGAGAGAAACAGCTCGACCATCGCGACGCAGCCGGCGGCCGTGGTGAGCTGGATCGCCCCGAGCTCGGGTCTGCCATCGTAGCGCAGCACGATGCTGTCTTCCTCCAAGCGACCGTTGCGTTCGCCGATACCGGTGACGAAGATCACGACGACGTCCTTGCGGGTAAACGGGGCGGCGCGGTTGAGAATGCGGCGCATGGTCTCCCGGTCGTCGGCGAGCCCCAGCCCCTGCAGCAGGAGCTTCATGATCTCGGAATGGCCGGGATACCGCAGCGTCTTGTAGCTCATGTCGCGGACCTTGCCGGCGAGCGTCTCCGTCAACGTACCGAGCCCGCCCGACGTGTTGAAGGCCTCGTAGGCGACGCCGTCGATCATGACGCTCTCGACGCCCTCGAGCGCTGGCACCGCGATCGGCTTGCCGTCGAAGACGATCTCGCAAGGATTGCAATACTCATTGATCAAGCCGTCGACGGACCAGGTCACGTTGTAGCGCAAGGCATTGGTCGGATAGAGCGGCAGCGCGCCGACACGCATCTTGATGGTCTTCACGCTGTCGAAGCGCGCCGCCATGTCGGCACCGAGCACGCAGATGAAGCCCGGCGCTAGGCCGCACTGCGGCGCCAGCATCACATCCGCGCCCGCCGCGATCTCCTTGATGTAGGCCGTCGTCGCCACGTCCTCGGTCAGGTCGAAATAGTGCGTCCCGGTCTCCACAGCTACTCGCGCGATACCCTGGTTGAGAAAGTACGGACAGGCGCTGACGACGATATCCTGGTCTTTCAGGAAGGCGCGCACAGCGTCGAGGTCCCCAGCATCCACGACCTTGGTAGCGAAGGTCCGTCCAGCACTCAAGCGGAGCTGCGCCTCCGAAGCGTCAGCCAAGGTGACTTTGTGCCCCTGCTCCGCCAGCATCCCGGCGATTACGGCACCGATCTGCCCGGCGCCGAGGACAGCGATGTTTCGCGATGAATGAGCCATATTTGAACCTCTCTAGAGAGCAGCCTGGACGCCGACCGCTGCCGGATCGGCCCCCACTTTTTTCAACCATGAGAACACCGGGGGCAGGCGGTCGGCGATGGATTCGACCGCGACATCGATGAAGATCGGCTCGTTGAGCGCGAAAGCCTCACGCAGAGCCGTCTCCAGTTGCGCAGGCGTCTCGACGCGGAAGCCGCGGATTCCGTAGACGGCCGCGAGCTTGCTCATGTCGTACCTTCCGAAATCGACGCTGAAGGTCGGGTCGTTGCTCGGTGCAGCCTCGCCTCGGCCGGAGCCCTTGCGGGCATGATCGCGGTCGACGACCCGCTGCAGCGCCTTGATCCAGCCAAAGCAGGCGTTGTTGAAATGAATCAGTACAGCCGGAATTTGAAGACGCGAGAGCGTTTCCAGTTCACCGGCGGACATGCCGAGCGAGCCGTCGCCGAACAAGCCCACGGGCCTCAGATGCGGCGCTGCGAAATAGGCCCCGATGACGGCCGGGATGGCGTAGCCAAGTCCACCATAGAAGCGAGGGATCACGAGCTTGGACTGTGGATCTCGAAGGCGGAGAAAACGCGTCGCATAGGGCGTCGGCGTTCCGGCGTCCGACACCACGTTGCAGGGCGTCGGCAGGCAACGATTGAGTGTTTCGATGACTCGTTCGGGACGCAGCGGCACCTCATCACTTTCCAGCTGCGGCGCCATCACGTCCCAGAACTCCGCACGGCGCCGGTTGATATCCTCGACCCAACCGGCCGTGCCGGGCCCGCGGGCCACCGGCACCATGGCGAGCAGCGCATCGATGACGGCACGAGCATCGCCGACCAGCGGAAAGTCGATGGCGTAGGTGTTGCCGATGACTTCCGGTTCGAGATCGACCTGAACGATCCTCGTCTCTCCGTTCGGGACGGGCCACTGCCAGTTCATCGTGGCGACCGACCCCATACGGCAACCCACATAGATCACGAGGTCGGCGCGCCCGAGTGCCCACACCGCATGCGGATGAAAGCCATTGTCGCCGATGATTCCAATGCCAAGCTTGTGGTCGTCGCGAATGATGCCCTGCCCGGTGATCGTGGTGACGACGGGGATGCCGAGCCGCTCGGCAAAAGTGGTGATGGAAGCTGCCGCACTGGATCGATTGGCGCCGCCGCCCGCAACGATCAGCGGACGCTCGGCGGCGAGAATGGCACTCAGTGCGCTTTCAAGATCGCTGTCCGCGGGCCTGCTGCGGTAGGACGGTGCCTGCCGACATTGCGGCTCGACATGCAGCGACACCCCTTCGCCCGGTAGATCCTGGTAGAGAATATCCTCCGGCAACGCGAGGACGACCGCGCCCGGACGACCGCCGGTCGCTTCGCGAAAGGCACGGCGGACGACCTCAGGCAACTTCGCGACATGGGAGAGCGTCTCCGCCCGCTTGCTGATGGGCTTAAACAAATCCTGGACCGGCAGTTCGGTCAGCGTGCCGCGTCCGACGCCGGGCTGCGGGATGTCGTTCACGAGAAGGATGATGGGCACCGAGGATTTGTTGGCTTCAGCCACGCCCGGCAAGCCGTAGAGCGCGCCGGCCCCGCTGGGCACCTCTGCAACGCCGGGCTTTCCAGACAGGCGCGCGTAGCAGTCGGCCATGAAGACCGCGGAGCGTTCGTCACGACATAGAATATGGCGCGGAGCCCCTTTTGTCGTTCTGAGAGCCTCGTAGAGCGCGACGTTCGTATCGCCGGGCACGCCAAAAATAACGTCCACGCCATAGCCGGAGAGCATGCTCACGAGAGCGGTCGCACCATTCATTTTCAAATGCTCCTTGTTCTTTCTTTTATTCAGGAGCATAGGCGCGACATAAATATCCAAACCGCCGGCTATAGGAACAATATAGTTACAATCCGCCGGGGTAACTTCTATTTCGATGGGAAACGAGGAATTTTGCCAAGAAATGGAGCGGAAATGACGGCTTCAAGGCAGTGTTTTGCCTAAGCCCTGCTCACCTTTCGAATTTTCTGGCGAGAAGAATGGAGGACGTGGTGCGGCGAACCCCTTCCATCTCGGCGATCCAGTCGATGATCTCGTCGAGATGCGTTGATGTCGCGCAATTGATTTTCACGAACAGATCGAACGGACCGCTCAGCGTGTAGCAGTGAACGACTTCGGCCTTCTTGCGCAGGGCCGCAATGACGTTGCCTTGCTGCTTCACTTCCAGCTCGATCAGGATGATCGCCGAGATCGACGTAACATGCTCCTGCTTGCCCAAGATCGCCGTGTAGCCAGCGATCGTGCCCTGCTTCTCCAGCCTTGCCATACGTCCCTGTGCGGTCGCGCGGGATACGCCCAGCACCTTGGCGATATCGGAGATCGACGTCCGAGCATTTGCGATCAGGATGTTGAGGAGATCCTGGTCCTTCCTGGCATCCGCCGGACGCGCCATCTAAAACTCTCCAAAGTGCCTGTTTATGGACAAAACGAAGGGAAATTATTGCGCCCCGTCGGGGAAAGGTCCAGCACATCATTGTTAGCGGTCCGGCGCGGTCTCCGCGATCAGCCAGTCCCGGAAAGCCGCAAGCGGCGGGTACTTCGTCCGGTCGGACGGCCAAACCAGGTAATAGCGTTCGGGACTTTCCATCGGCAGGTTGAGGGCACGGACCAGCTTGCGGGTCGCGAGTTCGTCCTGAATGAGGAAGGTCGGCAGAAGCGCTACGCCGAGGCCGGCGATCGCCGCTTGGGACGCGGTCGCGAACTGATCGAACACCATGCCCTGGGCGGCTCTGGCTGGCACATCGTGAGCGGAGAACCACCGATCCCACGCGTGGAAGCGGGTTGAGATGCTCAGCAGCGGGGCCCTTCGGAGGTCACCCGCAATCCGAAAGCCGAATTGCTTCTTCAGCCCAGGGCTGCACGCAGGGACGACCTGTTCGGATCGCAACAGAGCCATCTCGGCCCCGGGCCACTCCGGTTGACCGAAGTGAATCGCTGCATCCAGGGACTCGGCTCGGAAATCGAAATAGGACAAGCGGGTCGTGAGATTGATGGTGATCCCGGGATTGGCGGCCAGAAACCCGGGCAGGCGCGGCGCGAGCCAGCGGGTGCCGAAGGTCGGCAGAATGGCGAGATTGAGAGTCCCTCCCCGCGGGTTCGCATGGAGATTGAAGGAGGCGGCGCTGATCTTGTGGAGTGCGTCGCGGATTTCGCGGGCATAGGATTCGCCAACGGAGGTCAGTCGAACTGTCTGCCGCTCACGGATGAAGAGTTCGACCTCGAGCTGCTCTTCCAGTATCTTGATTTGCCTGCTAACGGCGCTCTGGGTCAGTCGAAGCTCGCGCGCGGCGAGCGTCATGCTGCCGGTCCGCGCCGTGGCCTCGAACGCCGACAACACGGCGGTGGACGGAAGAAAGCGACGAGGTATTTGCGGGTCCATTGCTATTCATTCCATTTCAGAATGATCTTCTGAATAAACATCGTTTGAATTGGCCGGACAGGCAAGGTCTAATCATCGAGTTCATGATGAAATTGCATGATCCAAAGGATCAGGCCCGCGATGAGGGCCTGATCCGCAGTCAACGGAGATTTTGATGCCAGCGCTGCGCGCGGACGCGGACGAGATCCGCACTCTGTTTTCCCGCGCCATGTCGGACATGTACCGGGTCGAAGTACCGCAATACGGCACGCTGATGGAGCTCGTCGACGACACCAATCGCGAAACATTGCGTCAGCACGAGGAGCTTCATGCGATTCTCGAGCGAAACGATGAACTCGAGCGGTTGAACGTCGAGCGCCACGGCGCCATTCGCCTGGGGCGCGCGGACGAACTCTTCGACATGCGTCGCGTCTTTGCGGTGATGGGTATGCACCCGGTCGGCTACTACGATCTGTCGGTGGCCGGGGTGCCCGTCCATGCCACGGCCTTTCGGCCGACCGACGATGCCGCGCTCCGGCGCAACCCGTTCCGGGTATTCACCTCGCTGCTGCGCCTCGACCTGATCGAGGATGAACCCCTTCGCGCCCATGCGGAGCGGATCCTCGGTGAGCGCCGCATCTTTACGCCGCGCGCGCTCGAGCTCGTGAGCATTTTCGAGACGGAGGGTCACCTGACCGTCGCGCAGGCAGAGGAGTTCGTGCGCGAAGCGCTCGATACCTTCCGCTGGCATAGCGAGGCGACGGTCAGCCTCGAGGTCTACAAGCGGCTGCACGACGCCCATCGGCTGATCGCCGACGTGGTGAGCTTCAGGGGCCCTCACATCAACCATCTGACACCGCGCACGCTCGACATCGATGCCGTCCAGGCCGGGATGCCACGACGCGGCATTGCGCCAAAGGCGATCATCGAAGGGCCGCCGCGCCGCGACTGTCCGATCCTGCTGCGTCAGACCAGCTTCAAGGCGATCGAGGAGCCGATCCTGTTCGGGCAGGCAAATGCCGCGAAGGTCGCCGGGACGCATACGGCCCGCTTCGGCGAGATCGAGCAGCGCGGTGTTGCCCTCACGCCCAAAGGTCGCGAGCTTTACGACCGATTGCTCGCCTCCACGCGCCAGGCAGGCCTACCCGCGCGCGACTATGACACCGAACTGACCGAGCGCTTCAAGGCGTTCCCGGACGATTGGTCGGAGCTCCGATCACAAGGGCTCGCCTTCTTCCGCTATTCGGCGATGCCCGCAGGCATTGAGGCAGGCAAGAGGCAGGCTCCGCCATCCAACCTTGATGACTTGGTGGCTGCGGGATTTCTGCGCTACGATCCGATCGTCTACGAGGATTTCCTCCCTGTCAGCGCGGCAGGAATCTTCCAGTCGAATCTCGGCACCGATCAGCAGCAGAACTATGCCGCGCGTTCCAACCAGGCTGCGTTCGAAGCCGCCCTCGGTGCCAGGGTTTACGACGAGATGAAGCTGTACGCGCAGGCGGAACGAGATTCCCTGGAACAAGCTCTGGTCCAGCTCGGGTCACCGCACTTCGCACGCCGGGCCATCGCCTGATCGAACCGCCTTTCAACTGTTCAAGAGAAACACCGCGATGACGACCACAACCCAAACCGCAACACGTACCGTCAACTCCCTTGCGGGCGAGGCAGACGCGCTCCTGAACTCACTCGGCGTCAAGCGCAACCGCTATACCGGCGGCAAGCTGATTGCGCGATCGCCGATCACCGGCGAGATCACGGGCCATGTCAACGAGATCGGCTCCGCAGACGCTCAGGCAGCAATCGACAGGGCGCACGCGGCCTTCCTCGAATGGCGGCTGGTGCCCGCGCCGAAGCGCGGCGAACTCGTCCGCCTTCTTGGCGAGGAGTTGCGCGCCAACAAGCAGGCACTCGGCAGGCTCGTATCGATCGAGGCCGGCAAGATTGCCTCCGAGGGCCTCGGTGAGGTCCAGGAGATGATCGATATCTGCGACTTCGCGGTGGGCCTGTCGCGCCAGCTCTACGGCCTGACCATCGCAACCGAGCGCAGCGAGCACCGGATGATGGAGAGCTGGCACCCGCTCGGTGTCACCGGGATCATCTCGGCGTTCAACTTCCCCGTCGCGGTATGGTCGTGGAACGCGGCGCTGGCGCTGATTTGCGGCAACAGCATCGTCTGGAAACCGTCCGAGAAGACGCCGCTGACGGCGCTCGCGACGGAAGCGTTGTTCGATCGTGCGTTGGAGCGCTTTAAGGCGGAAGGCGGCAAGGCGCCGGACGCGCTGTCCGCTGTTCTCTTCGGTGGCCGCGAGATCGGTGAAATCCTCGTCGATCATGCCAGGGTCCCGCTGGTGTCGGCGACCGGTTCGACGGCAATGGGGCGTATTGTCGGCCCGCGGCTGGCAAAGCGCTTCGCGCGCGCGATCCTCGAGCTGGGCGGCAACAACGCCGCAATCGTCGCACCGACGGCCGATCTCGACCTGACACTGCGCGGGGTCGCTTTCGCCGCCATGGGCACGGCAGGCCAGCGCTGCACGACACTGCGACGCCTCTTCGTCCACGACAGCGTCTACGACACGTTCGTGCCGCGACTGAAGCGCGCCTATGAGTCCGTAACCATCGGCGATCCGCTCAAGGACGGCACCCTGGTCGGGCCGCTGATCGACGCGGCAGCTTTCACGTCGATGCAGAAAGCGCTGGACGAGGCGCGCGCCGCGGGCGGCAAGGTATTCGGCGGCGAGCGCGTTCTCTCCAATGGTGCCGACGAGGCGTATTATGTTCGCCCGGCGCTGGTCGAGATCTCAGAACAGACTGGCCCCGTCGTGCACGAAACCTTCGCGCCCATTCTCTACGTGATCAAATATCACGACTTCAATGCGGTGCTCGACCTGCACAACGCAGTGCCGCAGGGCCTCTCGTCCTCGATCTTCACCAACGACCTCCGCGAAGCCGAAGCCTTCCTGTCGGTGCGCGGATCGGATTGCGGCATTGCCAACGTCAATATCGGTCCATCCGGCGCCGAAATCGGCGGCGCCTTCGGGGGCGAGAAGGAAACCGGCGGTGGACGCGAGTCGGGCTCGGATGCCTGGAAGGCCTACATGCGCCGCGCGACCAATACGGTCAATTTCGGCCGGACGTTGCCGCTGGCCCAGGGCGTCAAGTTCGACGTGGCGTAGAGGACCATTGATGAACGCGCCCTTCCCCACTTCAACCTCATTCCGCCCCTCACAGCGCCTTTCGTCGATTGGCGTGTCGGAGATCCTGAAGATCAGTGGGCTTGCCGCTGAGATGAAGCGAGAAGGCCGCGACGTCATCATCCTCGGTGCAGGCGAGCCTGACTTCGATACGCCGGACTTCATCAAGGATGCAGCCGAGCGCGCCATGCGCGCCGGCGCGACCAAGTACACCGCTCTTGACGGCACGCCCGAACTCAAGGCTGCGATCCGCACCAAGTTCAAGCGGGACAACGGGCTCGATTTCGCGCAAGACGAGATCACCGTGTCAGCCGGCGCCAAGCAGGTGCTGTTCAACGCCATGATGGCGACGATCAACCCTGGCGACGAGGTCATCATCCCGACGCCGTTCTGGGTGACCTACGCCGACATCGTAGCGATTGTCGGCGGCACCCCGGTGCTGGTCCCATGTTCGGAAGCCAACGGCTTTCGGCTTTCAGCCGAAGATCTCGAGCGAGCAATCACGCCCCGCGCGCGATGGATCATGCTGAACTCTCCGTCGAATCCATCCGGTGCGGCCTATGCGGAGGCTGATTACCGGCCGATCCTCGACGTGCTCCTCGCGCATCCGCAGGTCTGGCTGATGGTCGACGACATCTATGAGCATATCGTCTATGACGGCTTTCGCTTCGCCACGCCGGCCGCGATCGAGCCGGCTCTGCGTAACCGGACGCTGACCGTCAACGGCGTCTCGAAGGCCTACGCGATGACCGGCTGGCGCATCGGCTATGGCAGCGGGCCAAGCGCTCTGATCCGGGCCATGGCCGTCGTCCAGAGCCAGTCGACCTCCTGCCCTTCGTCGATCAGTCAGGCCGCAGCGATCGAGGCGCTGAATGGCCCGCAGGATTTTGTCCACGATTGCTGCCGGTCCTTTCAGGAACGGCGCGATCTCGTCGTCTCCGCACTGAACGCAATCGACGGCATCAGCTGCCGGGTCCCCGAGGGCGCCTTCTACACCTTTGCGAGCTGCGCCGGTCTGATCGGCAAAACCACGCCCGAGGGGCGAATGCTGACGAGCGACAAGGACTTCGCCGAGCATCTCCTGCACGCGGCGGGCGTCGCGGTTGTTCCCGGGTCGGCGTTCGGTCTCGCACCCTATTTCAGGATTTCCTACGCGACCTCCGCCGTCGAACTCAAAGATGCGTGTCGGCGCATCACACGCGCAGCTTCGGAACTCTCGTGAACGCGCAACCAGTCAAGTTGCCGTGGACGACAACAGCCCTGCCGCCTTTGACCATGATCGCGGCGACCACCTGGTCCGTGGCCAGCTTCCTGGCACTGTAATGAAAGGCGACTGCGGCTCCTCGAGCCAAGATCCGGGCGGCGATTTCGGCACCGTTCTCCTTGGATACGCCCGTAACGAGCGCAATCTTTTTCTCCATATCTCTTCGCCGTTGGCTATTTCGGAACCGTAAAACCCGAACTTGATTGCGAGGAGACGCGATTGCCGCAGGAACTTTTCGTGCCCTGATCGCCGCACTACGAGCGAGCAACAGATCTCTCGGACGTCCGTTTTGCTCGCTAGAGCACGCTAATCTACGACGCTCATGCAACGAGAGCTGACGATGAAATGAAATCGCATAATGCGTTAAGCTTCCGTGACGTTACAGCACAATCAGACTTACTCGCCGGAGCGAGAATGGCGCCGTCACCAACCCAACTGTGTGCTCGCTAAAATCCGACATAACTTTGCGTCGGCATCTGGCGGAGCCGTACTCTCACAGCAATTTTTCCGACGGCGCTCCAGGCCTGTGGCTCGTTTCGAACTCCCGCAGCGCACTCACGCACTCGGAACAAACCTCTCCGAGAAGATCAATGCAGGACAGGCCCCTTGCGACAAGACATTTTCCCTCGCTCGATCGGTCATGGCAGGCGGCCCGCAAAGATAGATCTCGGTATCGGCCAGACCTTCCAATCCGATCAGATCGGTAACGAATCCTGATCTCGCGCCCGCTTTCGAAAAGCCCTGCGCGATCGCAAGTTTGAAGTCAAATTCCGGCAGGACACGCGCAAAACCGGCGAGTTCCTCCAAAAGAAACAGATCCTTGTCCTCGTTCACCCCGAAACACAGCCTGACTGCCCGCTTCTCTCCGGCCGCGATCATCTGGCGCAACATGGAGATCATCGGAGCCACACCTGTGCCGCCGGCGACCATGAGGATCGGCCGAGCCCCATTTCGCAAGTAGAACGTGCCCTGCGGTCCTCGACACTGGATGACGTCTCCCGGCGCGGCCCGCTCGACCAGATAGCGCGACATGATCCCGTCGTCGAGGACTCGAACAAGAAACTCGAGCGTCCGCGTTTCGCCCGGTGCGTTGGCCATCGAATAGGACCGCCATTCCGACGTGCCCGGCACCTGGAGATGAACATACTGGCCGGGCAGAAACTTCAACGGAGAGAGACCGAGCACGTCCGCCGTGAAGCCGACGACGGACGCGCTCAATCTCCGGATCTCCTGCACCCTGATCGAGAACGGCTTCGCCGCAATCAGCTTGCCACGCTCGTAGGGAACGCGAATGTCGAGATCGGTTGCAGCCGACGCCACGCAAGGCAAAATTTCGCCGGCGTCGATTTCGGATTGATTGAGCGAGACCGTGGCCAGTTCGTCGTACTCGATCTCTCCGGCAACACAGGTCGCACGACAGGTCTGGCAGTCCCCAACCTCGCAATCCGAGCTTAGCGGAATTCCAGCGCGACGCGCTGCGGTCAGCACAGTCTCGCCGTCCTTCGCCGGGAGGGCGACACGATCGCCATCCTCGAACTGCAACGTGATCGTCGGCATATTCCGCTCCTCCAGCCTTCGTCAGCGCGCCAACGCGAACTTCCCGTCCTTCACGGTCAACAGAACAACGCTATCGGCCTTGGCGCCGAAATGATCGTCCGCACCGTAGGAGTACACCGCGGTGACGCCGACATGGTCCTTGAGGCCTTCGATTGCGTCCCGGACCTTGGTGCGATCGGGACCCGCCTTGCGGATGGCTTCTGCAATCATGTTGACCGCGTCGTAGGCATTGCCGGCGAACGTCGCGGGCGGCTTGCCGTACTTGGCCTGGTAGTCACGGACGAAGGACGACAGAACGGTCTTCTGCGGGTCGGTATCCTTCAGGGAGTCAATGACATAGATCTTCGAAGACGGGATCAGGATATCGTCGGCCGCGCCGCCCGCCAGTCTCAAGAAGTTGAAGTCGTTGGCCGCGTGCGACAGATAGAGCGGCGCCGTCAGGCCGAGCTGCCGATAATTCTTGACCGCAATCGCCTGCCCCGGCCCGGTCGCCCAGATAATAACCGCGTCGGGATTGGCGCTACGGATCTTGGTAAGCTGCGGCGTCATATCCTTGTCGTCATTGCCGTAGGCCTGTTGCGCCACGATCGTGATCCCGAAGGAGGCGGCGTTCTTCTCGAGCTGATCGCGCCCGCTGGTTCCGAACGGAGAATCCGCGTGCAGCAGAGCCACGTTCTTCACGCCCCGTTGCTTCATGTCCGCCATCATCACGCTCTGCACCAGCACATCAGTCAGCGGTGAGAGGAAGATCCATTTCTTGTCCTGTGGCGGCAGCACGATGCCTCGCGAGCCACCATTTGAGATCATCGCGGTCGATGCGCGCTGAACGGTATCAATGATGGCGTAGGACGAGCCGCTGTTCATCGGACCGACGAGGCCGACCACATCGTTCTGCTCGAGCAGACGCTTGGCCGCGGTCACCGACTTGGTGTTGTCACCCTCGGTGTTGAGGTTGACAAGTTCGAGCTTCCGTCCGGCGATGCCGCCCTTGGCGTTGATCTGCTCCACGGCGAGCATAGCGCCGTCCAGTCCGGGCTGACCGAGGGAAGCGAGCGGCCCTGAAGTCTCCAGCAGGCCACCGATCTTGATGGTTTCCTGCGCCTGTGCGGTCGCCATTGCCGCAGCAATTAGCAACGAAGCCAATGCGAACTTGATGGTCATCGTCAACCCCTCTTTGGTGGTGTCAGGTTCAATTCAAGCGCCGCGACTGCGGTCGCGAACAGGCAAAGAGGCGGGCGATAGATTCCCCCGCCGATCCTGCCGTTGTCGCCGTTGCGATCGAGAATGCCGAGCACGATCTCGGGCGTGACATGATGCGCGATGATATTCCGCGCCGGCATTCCGAGATGGAGCCCGCTGCTCGTGAAGGCGCTGTGCGGGCGCGGCAGCAGGTCCGCGAAATCGTTTACCGCGGGGATCGTGCCGCGCATCGATACGGCGGTCATCGCGCCGAACCCCATGGCATCCAACAGCGCGCTGTCGCCGATCGCGCCGAGCCGATCCTCGTTCTTAAAGCCTTCTACGAGGCTGCCCGCGGGCGGCGTAGCAGTTGCGGTAAACCAGCGATCGGGCTGGCTACCAAGCTTCACACCGACCTCGACACCGTTGCCGCCGAGCGCCGTGACGAGGCTGCTCTCTTCTCCCTTTCCCGCGCTCGCGATACATGCCGCAGCCGCCATCCAGATATTGAGAAAGAAAGCAGAGGCCTTGTCGAGAAAGCGCCGTTCCGGCGTATCGCCGCCGAGCCGCGGTGCCAGCGCCCGTACAAGGCGGCGGGTCGCCGAAATCGTCCGCGAGTGCAAATCGTCGCCATCCGCCAAAGCAGCATCGGCGATATCAATCAGCGGCACGTCACGGTCGGCTATGATCTCCAGCGTGGAGGCGAGATTGCCGTTGATCCAGCGCAGATGCGACAGCACCTGGCGGTTGCACAGGCCAAGTCGTTGCGCCAACGCCATGCCGCCATTGAGCGGGCTGAACGTGACATTCTCGGAGTTGCGCGCGTCGGCGACCACCTGGACCGCCATGTTCGGCGAGAGCACGGCCGCGAGCGGTACCATCGTGCGGTGATCCTGCGCGGGTCGGAGCTGCACTTCGCCGCGATCGAGCTGCGCGGCTGCTGAGGTCGCATCCTGAGCCCAGCCTTCGTAAATCATCGCCATGATGGCGCTGTTCGCGAGCGGCTGCGCGATGCGGCCGGGACGCACCGGTGGGCCGGCGTGGAGGATCGTCCGACCGGAAAACGGAATGACGTCACGCGCGAGCGCGATACCGCGCCACACCGGGCGCACGGCGTGCATGCGTTTCAGTGCATCGGCATCTGCGGTATGAAGGCCGGTATCCAGAACGTCGTCAGTCGCTGTCGAGAGGTCAGTCACAGCACTCTCCTCACATCGCCGCTGCGCGGGAAACTTGGTCCGAACGACCGGAGACCGGCTCGCTCGACCCGAGGTAGGCTGCGGTGATCCGTTGATCATCGAGCAGCGCCCGGCCGGTGCCCTCGGCAACCACGCGACCATTGGCCAGCACGTAGCCTCGATCAGCGACCGACAGCGCTGCAGACACATTTTGCTCCACCAGCAAAATCGTCAGCCCCTCGTCGCGCAGCCGCTCGATACAGCGCAGGATCTCCATGAGAACCTGCGGCGCGAGCCCGAGCGACGGCTCGTCGAGCATCAGAAGCCGGGGCTGTCCCATCAGGGCCCTGCCGATCGCCAGCATTTGCTGCTGGCCGCCGCTGAGCGTGCCGGCAAGCTGCAGCGAGCGCTCTTTCAGAACCGGAAAAAGCTGATAGACGGCCTCCAGTCTTTCCTCGAAGACCCGCCGCTCCCGGGCGCTGCGCCAGATCACATGGCGAAACCCCTCGGCACGGCGGCGCGCATAGCGGCCGGCCGCGAGGTTCTGCGTCACCGTAAGAGAGGAGAACAGGGCTCGCCCTTCCGGCACCAGGCTAATGCCCCGGGCGACCGCGCGATCCGCCGGTACGCAGCGGAACTCGGCACCGTCGAACGTCGCGCCGACGGCCGTCGATGTCTCGATACCGGCCACGGCGCGGAGCAGGCTGCTCTTGCCCGCACCATTGGCGCCGACCAAGGCGACGATCTCGCCCTCCCCGACAGTGAGTGAAACACGGTCCAATGCGGTCAGTCCACCGTAACTGACGGTGAGTTCGGAGAGCTCCAGCAGCGATTTTGTGACGCGTGGACGAAGCGGAGCCGTCTTCGCCGGCATCGGCGCCGCACGCTGGCCCAGATAGGCTTCCAGCACACGCGGATCACTCCTGACCGCCTCAGGTTCGCCATCGGCGATGATACGCCCCTGGTCGAGCACCAGGATGCGCTGCGCAAGACGGCTGACGAGGGGCATATCGTGATCGATGAACAGGATCGTCTTGCCGGCCGCATGCAGCGACAGGATGATGTCACCGAGCGTCCGCTTCTCGAGATCGTTCAACCCGGCGCCGGGCTCGTCGAGCACCAGCATGTTCGTGCCGGAGGCGAGCAGGCGCGCGATGCTGAGCAGGCGGCGCTGCCCCGCCGTCAACACGGATGCAGGCTGATCCGCAAGTTCGGTCAGGCCGACGATGGCGAGGTGCGCATCGGCTTGGCGCTTCAACGCACCGTCCTCGAGCAAAGCGCGGCCGCGCCCGATCAGCGCCGACAAAAGATTGACCCGATGACCCGCTACACCGCCGACCATGACGTTTTCCCGCACCGTAAGGCGCTGAAACGGCTCGGCGGCCTGAAACGTGCGGGCCAGTCCCCGGGCCACAATGCGGTGCGGTGCTTCGCCGGTCACGTCGCGACCGCCGAAGCGGACCGTACCCGTCTGCGGCGTGATTTCACCGGACAGGACATTGAGGAGCGTGGTCTTGCCGGCGCCGTTGGGGCCAATCAGCGCGACCAGCTCGTTGGCCGTGATGCTGAAGCTCACGTCGGTGAGCGCCTTGAAGGCCCCGAAGTTCACCGAAGCACGGTCGATCGACAGAAGCGGTTCGCTCATGACGGCCGCCCCTCCGCGGAGAATCGAACGCCGCGAGCAACCAGTGCTGACACGCCGCGCAGCAGTCCGTTCGGGCAATAGATCACGCTCACCACCAGCAACAGGCCATAAGCAACGACATCGTAGGCGCCGAGCGGCCTGAGGAACTCGCCGATCAGCGTGATGAAGAACACACCGAACAGAACACCCCAGATGTCGGCAAAGCCGCCGATCGCCACCATCAACAGGAGCTTGACCGAGAAACCGACGTCGAAGGGGCCAGGACTGAGGTACCCGACATAATGGGCATAGAGCCCGCCGCCCAGCGCACAGCAGAGTCCGCTCAACATCATCACCATGCGTTTGACCGACTGGACGTCGTTTCCGACCGAACGCGCGACGATCTCGCTTTCGGAGATCGCCCGGATCGCAAGCCCGCTCGGCGAGGCGATGAGATTTTCCGCGCAGATGATCGTCACGATGGTCACGACCCAGACAGCCGGCAGGAAGACGAAATCGCCATCGAGCGCGTAGCCGAACAGCGCGAGCGGGGCGATGCCTGTGAGCCCGTTGGGCCCGCCCGTGAGGTCGCGCAGTTCGACGAAGCCAACCTGCACGATGATCCCGAATGCCAGCGTCGCCATGGCGAGATAGTGGCCCTTGAGGCGGAAGACGAGCCAGCCGATGGCCCATGCGATCGCGGACACGAGGGCGGTCGCCAGCAGGATGTCGAGCCACGCCGGAACACCAAACCACCTTCCGATCAGTGCCGCACCATAGGCTCCGAGCCCATAGAACGCGGCATGGCCGAGCGATATCTGCCCGGTAAAGCCGGAGATCAGGGCGAGCCCGATCGCCGGCAAGGCCTGCAGGCCGATCACGACCGCCAGGCTGACGAGGTAGCTGCTGCGGGATAATGCGCAGAACAGGAGGAGCACGATCAGTGCCGGAATGCGCCAGTGCCTCATGCACGCACCCGCTCATATTCGCCGAACAGGCCACCGGGCCGGAACAACAGGAAGCCGAGCAGGAGAGCAAAGGCGATCGCGTTCTTGTAGCCGGAACTGATATAGCCGGCGGAGAAGGCCTCCAGCACACCGAGCACGATTCCACCCAGCGCCGCTCCGATAGGGCCGCCGAAGCCACCGACAATGCAGGCGACGAACCCCTTGATGCCGAGTTGCAACCCGGTGTCGTATTGCGTCAGGGCTATCGGCGCCACGACGATGCCGGCTATTGCTCCGAGCGCGCCTGACATCAGGAAGCCGACAAGGCTCATGGTCTCGACCTTCATCCCAACGAGCCGTGCAGCGAACGGATTCATCGCGCAGGCCCGAAACATCTGGCCGAGATAGGTCCGACGGAACAGCAGGTCGAGCGCGATCATGGCGACCGCGGCAGTGCCGAGCACCCACAATGACTGAGGCATCAAAGTGGCCCCGAATACATGGATGAGCTTCTCACCGGAGAAGGCCGGCATTGGCTCGGCATCCGTTCCCCAGATGATGGCGGCGATGCCCTGCAGGACCACGCCGACGCCGATGGTCACGATGATGCCCCGCATCACGTCGCCACGGACCGGCTGAACAGCTGCGCGCTCGATCAGCACGGCGACCGCACACGTGATCAGGATCGCGAGAATGATGGCGAGCCACATCGGCACGCCGGCGCTCTGGAGTGCGATCGCGCTCATCGCACCGACCATGGCGAAGTCACCCTGGGCGAAGTTGACGATGCCGGTGACGTTGTAGATGCAGGTGAAGCCGACGCCGATCAGGCCATAGATGCTGCCGACGACCAGTCCACTGATGAGAAACTGCAATGCGTCGGACATGGATCCTCCAATCAGACCTGCATCCACGATTCAGAGAACGCAAGGAATGCCGTGCTCTTGCGGGTACCGGCAAAATCCCGCTGCACCACCTTGCCCGACAGGGGCCGGCCATTGATGGTGACCGAGCCTTCGGCAGCATCGAGGAACAGGCTGTACATCTGGTGGATCTTGGTGGGGCCATTCTCGGCCGGCATGTCCACCGCATACGGCGCGCCGAGCTTGGTCCAGGTCGCGACGACCTCCAGCTCCTCGCTGCGGACGATCTCCGAATAGGTCGACCGCGTGCTGCCCTCCCGCCGGCACTCAATCATAGGCAGGTGGGTGACCGACTGGATACCCGGAGAGACACGGAAGGAGGCGAATTTCGAGAAGAACTCGGCGATCAAGTAGCGCGCCAGCAGTTCGTTGTCGCTGATGCAAACATTCACGGCTTCCGGATAGCCTTTGGCAACGCCGGGCTTGTCGAGCACGACGATGCCGCTGCCCATGCCGTGCTCAGAATAGAGGATACGAAAGAAGCACATCAGTCCGGTCCAGGGACCATCCTGAGTGTCCTTCAGATAGATGCCGGGATTTTCGCCGGTCCAGGCCACTGCGCCGGGATGAATGGGACTATTGGTCGACACGCTTGGCTCTCCGGGTTCAGATCAGGCCGCGGCCTGTGACGCGACAGAGCGCTCGTACTCCGTCAGCATATTGCGAACGATCGCGAGCCGATCGTCGGACGTGTGGTGTTCACCCTCGACGACAATCTCGGTTACGCGTCGCCCGATTTCTTCCTGCAATTCGAGATCGTCGACCCCCGCGATCGGCGGGATCGCAAGCACCGTATCGTGGCAATAAGTCGGGATAAGGCCGCCGGACCGCAGCGTCGACGTCGGCACCTCCTCGCCGGCGGCGAGCTTGCGGATGTCACGGCGCAACAGCTTGCGCAGCATCACCACGCCCTTGTCGCAATAGGTCAGATGCTCGAGCCCGTGCCGGGCGATCGGACGCTGCGAAACGATCGCATCGTAGTCGCCGGGCAACCGCTGACGCTCCTCCAAGGATTGACCAGCGCCCTGCCCGTAGAAATCGACCTTCTCGAGGCCGCACTCCTCCTCCTTGCCGATGCCGCGCGGATTGACCTCGGGATGAAAGTGCCGCCAGCCGATCACCTTGCAGGTGGTGTTGTCGATCGGCGTGGTCCAGCGCGTGATACCAACGCGCCCGAACTGCTTGGCGTCCTGGCCATCCTCCCAGATATGCCCAACCTGGGCGAGATTCGGCATGATGATGTCGTTGGAGCGCACCCACACCTTGTCCTTCCAGCGCCGCGTGGTGACGTAGATCATGCCCGTCGGGGTTTCGACGAAGTCCATGACCGGCAATTCTCCCCAGGTGTCCGAGAAATGCGAGAAGGTGACGCGGGTGTGCAGGAACACCGCGTGCGCGGGGTCCATGACGTTTTCCTGCACCTGGAGCCAGTTGCAGGGATAAGTGACGCAATAGGGAACGAGCTTGTCGTTCGGATATTCGTAGCTGTCGTAGATCGGAAAATCCGGAACGCTCGCGGGTGAGCCGAAATAGCCGAAGATCAGGCCCTTATATTCCTTGCAAGGATAGGCTCCGTGAAACAGGCGATCCTTCAGCGCGCTTCCGGGCGGGTCGCCGGGCGTTTCGAGCACGCGGCCGTCCACGCCGAACAGCCAGCCGTGATAGCAACAGCGCAGGCCGTCTTCCGTCGGCAGGCCGAACTCCAGCGACGTACCGCGATGACTGCAATGACGATCGAGAATGCCGTACTCACCCTTGGTGGTGCGGAAGACCACCAGATCTTCGCCGAACATGCGGAAGCCCAGCGGCACTTCGCCGACTTCCGAGGTCAAGGCGATCGGCTGCCAATAGCGCCGCAGCAACTCGCCGGCCGGCGAGCCCTTCTCGACGTGGGTCAGCTCTGCATTCTCGGCCGGAGTCTCCTGCTTGAGATATCCGCCATACGCCGTGGTGAGAAATTGCTTCTGCGCAACCATTGCGAGCTCCAATCATTCGGCGCCAATGCACCGCGTCAAACTCCACTCGACTATTGCCTTCGCTCTTGGTTCTGCCAATTATAATTACAGGTCGCTTTGGTTTGGTTTTTTTGAACTGCTTAGACCTCACTCGAAATGCCCAAAGCAGTTGCAGCGTTTTGCGTGCGGGACAGGCAATCAGGCCCAACCAGACTTGAGAGAGGGATCGGCCGTGAGTCCAGACAAATACCAGGACAAGCTTGAAGTCGGAGAGAACGTCCCGAAGCTCTCGCTGCGGCAGCTGACCTACTTTCTTGCAACCGCCAACCGCGAGAGCGTTCTCCGCGCCGCGGAAACGCTCAACGTCTCATCCGCTTCGATCTCGACCGCCATCGCTCAAATGGAGGAATTTCTCCAGGTTCAGCTCTTCGTGCGGCGCCACGCGAGAGGATTGGTCCTGACCTCGGCGGGCCAGGATCTCGCTGCTCACGCCCGTAACATTCTCCTTCATGCGCGGGAAATTGAATCGGTCGCGCAGCGAGGTCCTTACAAGGCGGTCGGCCGCATCAACATCGGCTGCCTCACCACCATTGCTCCGTATCTCGTTCCACTGGTTCTCAAAGAAGTGGCCGCGAACCATCCCGAGATTCAGCTGCGCTGGCGTGAGGACAAGCATGAGGCGCTGCTCGATGGCCTGCATTCCGGCGGATTCGATCTCATTATCGTTTACGACTACGATATTCCGACGACGCTGCACCTGTCTCCGCTGCGCCCGATGCCTGTTCAGGCGGTCCTGCCCGCGTCGCATCCGCTAGCCCACAGCCAACGGTGCTCGTTGCAAGACCTCGTCGACGAACCGATGGTGCTGCTTGATCAACCGCGAACACGCGACTATTTCCTGTCGCTCTTCGCCAGCAAGGGCCTGACACCCAAGATATCTCAACGGACGGACTCATTCGAAATGGTTCGCAGCCTCGTCGCCAACGGGTTCGGATACTCACTCCTGAACTTCGTTCCGCCGTACGACGTAGCAGGACACGGCAAGCTCATTTCGCGTCCGCTACCGGAACTGAACCGATCACAAAACCTGGTGCTTGGAAGGCTCTACCGATTTCGCGCGCCCCGGCTCGTCGACGAATTGTACAAATCCATCAGTACGGCGGTGCAGATGCTCCAGATCTCAGCGACATGACTTGCGCGCTGTTCACCGGAACGATCGTCACGGTTGGCCATTCCAACAGGTCGCTGCCCGAATTTCTCGATGTACTCCATTCGGCCGGCGTACGGACGCTGGTCGACGTGCGAAAGTTTCCGGCATCGCGACGAAACCCTCACTTCAACTTCGGATCCCTGAGAGAGGCTCTGGCATCCATCGGTATTGCCTATCACCACCTTCCGGAACTTGGCGGCTATCGCGGGCCACCGACGACAATGTCCCCTAGCCCGAACGCCGGATGGCCGGCGGGATTTCTCCGCAACTACGCCGATTACGCCATGACCGACCGCTTCCAAGACGCGCTTCGCCATCTCCGTCAGCTCTCCGCACCGCCGCTGGCCCTGATGTGCGCGGAAAGGCAATGGACCGACTGCCACAGGCAGATCATTGCGGACTATCTTATCGTCAGCGGACATCAGGTTATTCATCTCATCGACGCAACGACCAGGGAAGACGGGCGGCTGTCGTCCTTTGCCAAACTCACGGACGATGGAAGGATTTGCTATTCGGCTTCGTCTAGGCAGCTTCGATTTGATCTGTGAACGCGCTCGAACCCGAAGGACGTAGGGGCATGCTGCGACCATGCAACAGCGATGACTTGCTGCGCGGCAGCCCGAACAGATTGTCCGTTTTGCTCGCCCTCATCTCCCATTCTACAACGAGCACATAGTCGCCGGTACCATGGGATCTGCGGGCTTTATCGAACGGGATGAAAACTCAGAAGCAATGGAAATGCCGCACGGGTGATCAGGCCGCACACAACGTCCGCCTCAGAACGTGACCATTGTTCGCCTTTGGTCCGACCCGCTGGAAGTGTTCGTCCCGAAGGACCATCGGCTTCTTCTCAAGCGCGGGGCCATTGACGTCCGGGCCCTGGCCGCGGAGCCATTCATCTTTTTCGCCAATGCGAGCCGACGCGGGCTCAACGGTCATGTCCTTCACCTCTGCAGCGGTGCGGGATTTGCGCCCAAAATGGTTCAGGAAGCGGAGGACGGCGGCGCCATACTGGACCTTGTGGCCGCCGGCCTGGGGATCGCCGTGCTCCCTAAATGCTACGGCCAGATTGCCGTCCGTAACGTCGTCCAGCGCTCGGTGACCTCGCTCGGATCGAAGAGCCATCGCTACCTCGCGTACAACCGCGACCGCCCGTCCGATCAGTTGATGCGATTTGTCGAGCTGAGCTCGGCGGCACTGCCGGCCGCCTGATGCCATCTGGATATTAGATAGATCGTATCTAAAGGTTAGGCTTGATCCAGGAAAGACGGTGCGTTTCGCTGACGCGCGAGCGCGGCAAGAGTCGCGCGCACATGATGAGAATATGGCAGCGACAGTGAAGACAGGCATTCAAGTTCTAGCGATCCTCGCGACCGTCGTGTCGCTCCAATTGTCGTCCCCCAGCGCGCGCGCTGATGATGTGCCGTTTTCAACGCGCACTGTAGCCATTGTGCCATCTCATCACGGAAAGATTTCCGACATCGTCGCGATCAACGGCCGCAGCAGGACGATATTCGTCTCGGGCGTCGGCGCGGAGGACGAGGACAGCACGACGCAATACGCTCCTCAGGTCCGTTACCGCGGCGAATTCTCCAAGCAGTGTGACTATGCGCTCAAAAATTTCGGGCGAATGTTGGGGACGCGCAACGCGGGACTTGGTGACATCGCCATGCTCAGGGTCTACCTGATCGACGCCCGAAATGTCGGCGATCTCTACACATGCATCGATCAGCGCTTTGCGGACTTACCGCGCCCCGCCCTCACCGTCGCGGACATCTCCCAGCTCGCTCACGCCGGCATGATGATCGAAATCGAGGCAACGGCGTCGCTCGCGGCATCAGGCAACGACACCGCCTTCACCATCTTCCGCAACAAGGAGACGCTCGGAAAATGGAATGTCGGCGCAACCGAGGTGCTTGAAGTCTCCGGCCGCGACAGCACGACCTGCGTTTCCGGACTTCATGCAGTCCAGAAGGGATCGGGCACCACGGGGCTGCCGATCGCAATGCTCCCACAGGACTTCATCGGGCAGTGCGGGTATGTGCAGAAGAAGATGAAGGCGGAAATGGTGGCGCCCGGCGGCAGCAACGACAACGTCATCCGCTCAACGACCTTCGTGACGGGAGACTGCGGCAGCCCGATTCGGCCAAGTGCCGCGCGCAGCTCCCCAAGGAGGATCTGGTCCGCGTTCCCGGCACCCTTCTGAACGTTTCGCAGCTCAGCGCCATCGGCGAGACCTTCACCTACGATATTGTCGCGATGGTGCCCGATCGCGACCGAATGCCGGGCCTTCGCGAAGAAGGCCCGCCCGGACGATGTGGATCCGGCGGTCGCTGGCACCGTGACGATCTCTGGTCCGCGCCGGACTCTCTTTCTCTCCGGACTTGGCGCCGAAGGCGACGACGGCGTTGTTCAGTTTGCCGGCGACTTCCAGGCCCAGTGTCGGGCCGGAGCAAATTGCCTCGCGAACTCCAGAGACTTTCTTACGCCCGTCGCGGCGTACGAAGATCGAGACGCCCCCTCCAAAATGCTGGTCAAATGGGGGAGCGCTTTGGGTGGCGGATATTGCTCATTCTCCCCTCGACGTGGTGGCCTGGCACGGCAACTACGCTCCCTACAAATATGACCTCCGAACCTATTCCCCGGTTGGCCCGCTGCTGCAAGCGCCGGCGTTCGCCATTGCGTCTCGCCCGGATTCCAGACGTAAGGTTGGTAGCCCAACGTGAAGGCGGATTGCTTGCCCACACCGAATTCGCGCGCAAACGGGTCGATAATCCAATCGAGCGTGTCGACGTTCGGATTCGTAATCGTGTAGCGATACACGTAACGGCCCGGCGTCCCCCAGGCGGAGCCAGCCACCGCCGGAACGGTCCCGGCGATGGGCACCGTGGCGGACCAGAAATCTCCGTAGGGAGGGCGAAGACCGTGCGCGAGCTGAAACTCTCGGGCTGGCAGGTCCTGGAGAAACTGATCCGCCTCATGAATGATCTTCACGGTCACGATGTTGCCGTCGCTCGCCGCGACCCACGGAAGCCAGAACCCGAACGTCACTGTGCCGTTCGTTTCGACGGCGCCCAGCGATCCTAGTGGCATTAGGTTCATGCCACGATGCCTTCTAACGTCTTCCACTGAATGTTGCGAAAGAGCGCGCGGCCGGTATGTGTCTGCAAGCCGATGAAACGCGGGTCCTGCGCGGTTGATGGAAGTCCTCGACGCGGAGACTGCGCATCGCCGGCGAAATGGAAAACATTCACCGTCTGTCCGTTCAGCACGACGGTGATGTCAGCGCCGTCGACAGTAATCTCATAGTCGTTCCACTCTCCTGGCGGATGGACGACCATTGGACCGTCCGTCGGGCCCTTGAAAGGGTAGACCGCGCCGGTTCTGTGGATCGGCGCATTGTCAGGCCGGGCCAATTCGTCGATCTGTATCTCGAAACCGAAGTTGACGCCGACATATGCCGTGTTGTCGTAACCTTCGTTCCGCGGGTCCGGGAAACCGATGAATACGCCCGAATTGTCGTCAGGCGCTGTCATCATCCATTGCAGGCGCAGCACGTAGCGTCCTGGCGTCGGTCGTGTAAGCCAGAGCAGGCCCAGATCAGTTCCCGTTCGCCCCTCAAGCACGCCCCGTCGGACGCGAAATGAACCGGGGTCGTCTCGACCAGGCTGATTGCTGATCGTCGACATCGTCCAGTCGCCGAGCGAGGTGCCGTCGAACAGCGTCTCGAAGCCCGCATCGGCGACGAATGCTGGTGGCGTCATGATGAGGTCGCCAGTGCGCCGCGACAGCGCGATACCGGTCAGCATCGGGTTGGGCGAGCCAATGCTCGGGAATAGCGCCGGGCCTGCCGCGTACAGGTTTTCAGTATGATGAAGGCGCCCGCCGCTATCAGTAACGCTCAGAGCCGGATCGGTCCCCATCCAAAGCGTTCCGGCTTCGTGATGCGTCGTCCCCAGCCCGTCTCGATTGCTCTGAAGAACCTGCATCTGCTGCCCGCCGGCAAAGATGGCAGCGACCTGCTGCATGGCCGCATCCATTGCGTCCCAGAGATCGTGGTCCCTTTGCGTTGGGACCAGCGCGACCGATCCGCGACGGATTCCATATTCGTCAGCACGCGCGCTCAGATCGACGCGGCTCGGGTGGGCAGCGAGGTTGGCCGGATCCACCGGCTCCATCTCTCCCAGACCCCTGATTGCGACTGCCACATGAGTGTCGGTCGAGGTTCGGAGCTGATCGTAGAAGTCGACATCGGGGACCTTGCGGTAAAGCTCGTCCTCAGCGCCGACAGTGTTACCCCCGCCGCTCGCGGAAATCTGAAGGTGGAAGTGGCCGATCAGATCACCGTTCGGACGCGTGGCCCGTCCCTTCACGAACAGCGCCGCTGTCTGCAGTTCGCTCGCCGCCGGCGAAAGGCCGGAAATCGCCGCCCGCGGCACACGGATGACGAGGTTGGACCGGAGGTGAGCGATCAGATTCTTGCCCATCAGCGGCAAGGTCGGCAGGCCGGTTGCATCGAATGACGCAAGAGCAAGCCGCGCGTTCTCGATGGTGCCGAGCGACATGATCACGGCGCCGCCCGGCGCCAGGTCAATCGGGCCGCGGCTGGTATCGATGCCGGTAACGCGCCGAGAACCTCTCGCCGTCGGTACGGTGCGCAACGTCAGGACGTGGGTGTCGGGCAGCAGCATGAATTCCTTGACCGCATCATTGCCGTTGGAGTCGCTTGCCGCGGTGCGGGCCGCCTTCATCAGCAGCGGAACGACGCTGAACTTGTTCAACGGGAAGAAGCCTGCATGCGGTGGCCGCGCCTGCACTGCGAGAGGCGCTTCGAGCTTCAGCAGGTTCAGGAGGTCGTTCTGCGAGAGACCGCCGGTCGACGTCAGTCCAAGCAACTGTGCAGGATCCGACCCGGGCTTTAGTAATGGCGACGATGGCAGCGCGTCGAGCGCAAACGCCCCGGGAACGCTGGACAGACTGTCGAAGAGCTGACGACGCAGCGCGTTCTGCAATTCGCCGAAAATGAAGTCGTTCGCTTCGTCGACGCCGATCTGCCGCGAGCTCTCATCGAAATAGCGGCTTTTCAGATCGGCCACCGTATTTGCGGGCCAACCCGCCATCTCCTCGTCGAGCAGACGAGGCGACCATCCGCCCCAGTATAGTGACCTGCCTCCCACGGTGTAGGCGAGCCCCTTGAAGGGGATGGTCGATTGCCAGGGGATGCCCCAAACCTCGTTACGCGGCTGCTCCGGCTGCGGCAGGCTCTCGTTCAGGAAGAAAGGCGTGGCCGGGTCGGCGAATCCCTGAATTCCGGTGTTCTGGACGTGCTCGGGCACGGTGAACAGTCCGGCTTCGACGATCAGCGTCCGCAATCCTCCGCCAGCTTGTTTCTGACGAAACCAGAGATGCTCGGCGATCGCCGAGCCGAACGTCCCGCCCCCCACGATGATGAAATCGAAAGGACGACCGCCTGCGGCCCTCCAAGCGTCGACCTCCGCGAAATCGTTGCAGAGATAGCGGCCTTGAACGTCTTTGGTGAACGAGGTCCTCTCCGTAGTGATCGGCATTGCCCGCCTCCTGGTGCAATCCTCGAACTCGCCTTCCTTGGATAGGCGCGATCTCCATCAACCTCAAATGATCTAGTTCACAGATTGCGCTTCTAGAGATCACCTAGCGAGTCCAAGGCCTGCTCCGGGAACACATTCTGGAAAGGTTCCTCCATTCTTCTCGCCACTGGGAAGGCCCAAGGCGGCGACAGCGACCGGGGCGGGCGCCGCGGTGCCGTTCCGCCCTTGGTTCACGACCGCGCAGCGGAAGAGCAGCACCTGCCCTCGCCGTCAGCGGAACGAAAAAGGCAATGTCGACACGATCAAGGAGAGTCCCGCGAACAGCAGCAGCACCAATACGATCTTGCGGAATGTCTCGTCGTCGATCTTACCGAACAGCTTGAAGTCGGACCAAAGGCCGGCGACCATGAACGGAACGCCCAATGCATACAGCACCAGAGTTTCCTTCGTTATGCTCCCAGCGGCGGCTTGAGAGATCGAAATCACCACGAACGCCACGAACAACACAGGTTGGAACACCGCCCGCTGCAGATCCTTGGGCCACCCTCGCCACTGGCAGGAGATCGTCGAGATAACGCCGCCCAAGCCCGTCAAACCGCCAAGGAGACCGTTCGAGATCCCGATCGCGATATCGGCTCCGGCGCCAATCTTCATGGGCGCGAACGCGGGACGTGCGAGCCCGTAGATGGAGTAGGTCACCAGCAGCACGCCTACGCCGAACCGGAGATAGATCGGGTTCAGGTACGCTAGGATGCTCACGCCGATCGGAATGCCGATGACGGTCCCAAGCGCGAGCGGCCAGGCCTTTCTCACGT
This sequence comes from Bradyrhizobium sp. 14AA, assembly GCF_054185205.1. Classification (NCBI taxonomy): domain Bacteria; kingdom Pseudomonadati; phylum Pseudomonadota; class Alphaproteobacteria; order Hyphomicrobiales; family Nitrobacteraceae; genus Bradyrhizobium; species Bradyrhizobium sp. 14AA. Next base: position 48,451 of record NZ_JAVAYM010000002.1, read on the forward strand.
CGAGGACATGCCGCAGCTTGAAGATGCCGTAGCCCTGCGTGAGCAAGCCGTAGCCGGCGATTAGAGTCGCGGTCTGCATCGGCGTGATGATGTGCAGCCAGACGCCCGACACGACCAGCCCCATCGCAAAGCCTGAAAAGCCGCTGACGAAGCCGCCAGCGAGGGCGGCAAGAGCGAAAACAAAAAAGACAAATCCATCCATAGATCGCGCTCCCCGAGCGAGGTAACGAGCACTTGGATGGATGACCCATCTCATGGGGAGGCTGCATATCCCCAAATCTGCAGAGGTTATTTCTGATCCGCCTACTTCAAGGGCGGAACGCGCGAATATGCGCCGCGCCGCGGAACATGGCGATTTGGAAAGCGATGAATTCTGCGGGTTAGGGCGTACATGCGCAATCTCCTCGAATCCGAGTGCTGCGCAGAGCTTGGACGGTACGCCGTCTATCGGGGAGTCTGCTCGTCCCCTGCCGTCAAGCTATCAGCGTCACGCGATCACGGCAATACGTGGCGCGGCAAGCGTCCTGGTACTCACTTCAGCCGACGAGAGATCGGGCCGAGCTTCTTGAGGAGGCGCAGCTCGCTTGCTGCCTCCGCGAGCAGCCAGTCCCGAAACGTCACGATCTTCGGCAGGTTCGCGGTCGCCTTTGGGCACAAGATCCAGTAGGTCTTCGACAACGATACCGAGAGCGAAAAAGGCCGCACCAGATGGCCATTGGTGAGGTCCCATGCTGCCAGCGTGGTGCGCGCCAGCGCAATGCCTTGCCCGTTGATTGCCGCATCGATCACCATGCTGGCACGATTGAGGACCGGTCCATGGATCGCGGCAGCATCGTCAAGTCCGGCTTCCTGAAACCAGTTCTTCCAATCGCCCCGGCTGTCCAGGTGGATCAGCGGAAATTTCAGGATGTCAGCGGGTTTGCTCAGACGTCGCTTGCCGGACAACAGTTTCGGGCTGCACACGGCAAACAACTGCTCCGGACTGAGTCGTACCGCGTCCAGCCCCGGCCAGTTGCCGTCGCCATGGCGCACCGCGAGATCTACCTCCTCCCGCGCGAAGTCCACGTGATGCAGCGTGGCGGAAACTCGCAGGTCGATGCCACTATGCGCCTCGGCAAAATGGCCCAGCCGATGCACCAGCCATTTGGCGGCGAAGTCCGGCGACGTCGAAACCGTGAGCACACCGGCATTCTGCCGCTGCAACAAGCGCTCGGTGCCAATAGCGATGCGGTCGAGCGCGTCACGCACGACCGCAAGATAATCGCGTCCGGCCTCGGTGATGATCAGCCGCTGCCGCTCTCGGTTGAACAGCTTTAGCGCAAGCTCGGCCTCAAGCGCTTTCACCTGATGGCTCACCGCGCCTTGGGTCACACAAAGCTCTTCAGCCGCGCGCGTAAAACTCTCGTGGCGCGCAGCCGCCTCGAAGGCCTTCAGGGCATTGAGCGGCGGCAGGCGTGGACGCATCGGACCGACTTCATGAGAAAAACTAAGGCAGGCAAGAGAAACGATGCTTTGCGGGGAAGCACCCCGCACCATTATTGAACAGCTCCAGCACAGCATTTCAAGCTCATTTGGAGCCGACCATGTCCATCCTGCTGACTGACACACTATCGATCCCGCCCCCGCAGGGCGCCGACCCGGCCATCCCACTTCATCAATCCAGCTCAGGGCTCCGACCGGCCGTTCGCCGGCGCGGATGGTGGATCTGGCTCGACCGACAGTACGAACGCAAGGACCTGCGGGACATTGCGGATGACCCGCATCTGCTCAACGACCTCGGGCTAACCCGAGAAGAGGCTATTCGCGAGGCTGCCAAGCCGTTCTGGCTCTGGTTCATGCTCTGATCGACAAACTCGAAAGGGAGGAAGCGGATGCCCGATCCGATCGTTTACGGTTTTCCCCGCAGCACCTTCGTCAACATCATCAGACTGATCCTGACGCACAAGGACGTGGCCTACCAATTCCAAGACCTCGAGCCGGTCATGGGAAAGCCCGATCATCTGGCGCTGCACCCGTTCAATCGCGTCCCGATCCTGAGCCACGGTGACCTCACGATCTATGAAACGAGCGCAATCGCTGCCTATGTCGACGAGGCCTTTGGCGGCGTGTCGCTGACGCCAAAAGACATCAAGGCGCGGGCGCGCATGAACCAGTGGATCAGCGCCGTCAATAACTATTACTACCCCTACATGATCTACCACGTGACGCATGAGCGTCTGGTCTTCCCGGAACTCGGCATTGCCTCCGACGAGAAGGTCGTCGCGCATGCGTTGCCCAAGGTCGAGACCGGCCTTGCCGTCGCCGAACGCCAGCTTGCGCACGGCAAGGACTTTCTGCTCGGGGACGAACTCTCGATTGCGGATTTCTATCTGCTGCCGAGCACGTTCGCCTTCAGTCTGACGGCGGAAGGGCAGTCGATGTACCCGAAGTTCCCGGCCTTCTGCCGCTGGCGGGAGCGCATGGACAATCTGCCGGCGACGCAAAAGGTGCGCGCGTCCGTGCAGCGTCTGCCAATCGAACACGCGCGAGAATGGGCAACTTCGCACCGGCCCAAATATTGACCATTCCCGCCGTGGCATTGCGGGACCAAAACAGCGCTGATTTTTCGAACAATGCTCATGACAGCGAGTTGGTGCACTGTCCTAACGAGTAAGGGAGATACCTATGAGCAAATCCAGATCGCTCGCACTCTCGTCAACGCTCGCACTAGCTCTCGCCTTCGCCGGAACCTGTGCACAAGCCCAGTCCACGCAGGTACAACCGTCCCAAACGCCGCAACAGTCTGAGCAATCCCATGAGCAGGATCGAAGCCGCGCCGAAGACGTCAAGATTGGACGTGACTGGAAGGCCCAAGGCGGCGAGAACGACCACGCCAATCAGGCAACGCCGAGCGAGGATCATGAAACCGTCGGCCGCGACTGGCGCGCGCGTCCCGAAAACCAGGACCGCAAGTAGCTATCGAGCCGAAATTGGCGGCGCCTGGCGCGCGGCGTGACCTTCGAAGAAGGAGAGCGGAAAGCCGAAGGTCAAGCCCGCTCGGATCTCGTTCACCGGGTGCCCCCCGGTGAGCGCATGACGAACCGCGACGTCGAAGCTCAGATCGTCTCGGACGCGGTAGATCAATCCGACCAAGCCGGAAAACGTCTCCTCCTTTCCGAACTCGTTCTCATAGAAGATCTCGGCGACGGGGCGCACCGTCCACGTTGCCGGTCCTTCGATGATGGCTCCGAGGAAGAGGTCGCCATGATGGTCACGCGTCAGAGCCGTCTCGGCATTCAGATGGATGGTCCCCCAATCCCAGCGCTGCGAGACGATCCCGGCCAGGCTCAAGCCAACGCCTGAATCCCCAGTGCTGTCAGGTAACAGGACACCAAATTCGGTCGCAATGCTCGGGCCGGTCTTGTCCTGCAGGCTCCCGGGCACCACCACATGCTTGAGGAACGCTCCGGCTGCGGTCAGGCTGGTTGGGCCAGGTGGAGAAAGCGGCGTCTGTCCCTGACCCTCGAAAACGGCTTCCCAGTCTTCGCTCAAGCCGTAGTTTACGACCCAGGCGGGCGCGATCAGGCTTGCACCGCTCTCGTCGCGCAGACGCCCGGCCGGTTGCAGCTCGATCTCCATTTCTCCCTTCTTTGCAACAGCAGCATCGGTGCCGTCGAAGGGGCGATATGCCGACACTGGAGCAGACCACGCGACCAGCCCAAGCGCGACAACCAAGCTCGGGGCAAGCTCTTTCCGGGAGCTGCGAAAGCCTCGGCTCCGTTTGCGCATGCGAGCCTCCTACTTAGTCGATCTCAAGGCATAGGCTTGAACACCCAGATCGCTGCTGGACCGCCCGGCCCGGCACGCACAGCTACGAACAAGCGGTCCAGCTCCGGCACCAAGAGCGACGTTCGCGCGCCTGTTGCCGTCGGCAAGCGTGCGATCCGTCGATAAACCGATCCATCAGCTTCGAAGATGTCGATGGAGCCGCCGCCGCAGCTCACGTAGACACGTTCACGTTTTGCGTCGACGAAGAGGTCGTCAACGTCGCCGCAGGTCTCCGCACTCGCGATCGGTTTGCCATCGGTTGAAAAGACCGCAAGTTCGGCGGGCTTTCGGTATGCCACTAGCACGCGACCCCGGTCTCGATCGATCGTCATCGCAAAATTGCCGCCCTTGTCCATCGGCCAGTTGGCGATCTGCTTCCCTGAAGCGCTGTCCACCACCGCGACCGCGCGCGCGTCAGGTAGGTTGACAAAGATGCGCCCGCTGTTGGGCTCGATCTGGAAGCTCTCCGGATGCGCCTCCAAAGGGACACTTTGGACTTTGCTGCGGGTCGACGGATCGAGGACCGCCAGACCGCCGTCGCCGTAGCCAACGACGACGCGCTTGGCGGCCGCGTCGATCCGGATGTTGTCGGCATCGCTGCCGAGCTCGATCCGTCCGGTCGCCTTGTAGTCGCTGGCGTCGTAGAGCCGGACCGATCCGTCGCGGGCATTTGCGACGTAGAGCGTGTCTGTCGATGGTTCGAAGCCGACGCCTTGGGGTTCGCTCAGCCCGGTAATGGTTTTGAGGAGGCTATGTGCGGCCAGATCGACCACGCCGATACTGTCATTGCCGAGTTCGGCCACGAACAATCGCTGCCGCTTCAGGTCGACCGCCAGATGATCGATCCGCCCGCGGACATCGCCGAGCGGGATCTTGGTTTCGAGCTCAAGAGTCACTTTGGTCCCCGTGGCTTCCGCCGCTGCCGCCAGCGTCGGAATAAGGGCGTCGATGCGCTGGACGATCTGATCCCGGGTTGTCTCATAATCGTCGATGCCCAAGGGGACGCCGGACCAGTAGGTCACGTTGACGCCCCCTCGCCGGTCGGCCGGTATTACATCGAACGCCACCACCCCGCCTGCCGCGGCCATGTCTTCCACGGCGAGCTGCTGCGGTTTGTTAACCGGCTCCAGACCATCCAGCGCAAGGCCGTCCTGGACCGGCACCGGCAGCGACCGGTAAAGATCGATGCCCCGGGAGACAGCCCTGAACGGTAGCGCCCGCTCCTGCGCGGCCTTATTGAAATACGCCGCAGCGATCTGGCTGTTCACCACCCCATGCTGGCAGACGAAGACGACGGTCTCGCCCTCGGCCGCCGGCGCGGTAGCCAGCGATGTCAGCAAGGCCGCCAGGGCCATGATCGCCAGGCGCAACCTTGTCTGAGAATTCCCGAGCGGCGTTCGCGCCATCCGCATCTCACTTCAGCCCTGTGAGCACCCATACCGGTTGCAGGATAGGATAGGCAACCAGCCCAATGACCGCCGTCGCGGCGATGAGCAAGGGGTTGCTCACCTTCCAGCGGAACAGCACGGCCAGCGACACGATGCCGATCAGCGCGGTCAGCCAGTCGCCGATCGCGATCTTACCGAGCAGAAAGCTCGCGCCTAAAATGGTTCCGATGGCCGCCGCATAGGCACCCTTCACAAAGCCTTGCACATTCGGATTCTTGCGGTATCGCGCCAGCAACGGCGCCACGATCAGGACCAGCAGGAACGACGGCAGGAAGATGCCGACGGTGGAGACTAGCGAGCCCCAGAAGCCGGCCACCAGATAGCCGACAAAGGTTGCCGTGATCACGACCGGCCCTGGGCTCATCATGCCGATCGCGACGGCAACCAGGAATTCGCGCTCGTTGAGCCAGCCATACTGCTGCACCAGCCCCTGTTCGAGGAACGGAACGATCACCAGGCCGCTGCCGAATGTGAGCGAGCCCGCCTTGAGGAAGAACAGCAGCAGCTTGCCGAGCGTCGAGCCGGTGGCCACCGGTGCCGCTGCGGGCGCCGCCGCCGGGATGACCGCGAGTTGGAGAGCGACCGGCGGGCGCTTGATGTTGCCGTAGTAGATGATCCCGACGATCCCCGCCCCGATGAACAGAAACGCAACCTCAGCCTTCAGGATCACGGTGACTGCAAGACAAACGGCAGCGATCGCCCATTGCAGCCAGTCTTCCATGCCGAGCTTGGCAAGCCGGTAGCAGGAATGCAGAATGAGGGCGATCACGGCCGGGCTGACGCCATAGAAGATTCCAGTGACCGCCTTGAGATCTCCGAGGTGGACATAGAGCGCACCCAAGGCCGCGACGATGACGAAGTTCGGCAGGATGAACGCCCAACCGCCGGCCCATGCGCCCCAGAAACCGCAGCGCAAGTGAGCGATGAAGATACCGACCTGGATCGCCAGCGGCCCCGGAAGCGACTGGCAGATGGCAATGGTCTCGCGCATCTCCTCCTTGGTAAGCCACTTCTTGCCGTCGACGAGCTCGCGCTCCATCTGGCCGACCAGCGCGACCGGTCCGCCGAAGCCGAGAAAGCCCAGCCGCAGGAAATAGCGCACCAGCTCGCCCATGTTTCCGCGGTCGGCATTCGTCGTTGTCGTCGTCGTCATCGCTTCTCCCCATCCCCGTGATATGCGGGCTCCAATATGCCGTCGATCGGACCGCCGGGGCCGGTCGGCTTCAGCTCGAACCGTTTACCGCTCTGCGTCACGCGGTAGCAGTCGTCGCCCATGTCCTTGATGTAGAGACAAACTTCATCCTTCTGGATGCGCCATTTTCCGACCTGCTTCACACCCATCGAATAAGTTCGCAGCGTCCCGTCGCCGTCATAAACAAATCGATAGTGGACCTCGTCGGTCAGTTGCTTCCCCGTGAAAGCCGCTCGAATCTGCGCGCCGGTCAACGTCCGAACGCTCTCGGCCGCGACAAAGCCGGCATCGAGGGTGACCAGTCCCCCGATGCCGGTAGCGAATGCCGCGATGAGGCACCTCGCAAGTTGGCTCTTCGACTCCGCCAGCCTCACTTTTTGCATGCCTTTCGACAGATCTCATACTCCGTCTTGCAGGCGGGGCCGGCGTAGTTCTTCATGCAGGCAGCACGCTGGTCAGCGCAAACCTTGCAGGTCTGCGCGTGAGCCGCCTGTGGGGCGGCAAGCAGACCGGCCAGCGAGAACACAGCGATGGCAAGGTTTCTCATCCCTCTCACCTCATCTATCCTTTCAGATTTCCTTCGCGTATCGATCGTAGAGCGCGGAGGCGTTGTCCCAGCGAATGGCCTCCATGTAGATGTCGACATAGCGGGCCGCCGCAGCGCCGAAGTCCATGTGATAGGCGTGCTCATACATATCGAGCACCAGCACTGGACGGCCGCCGGCGAGCGTCGTCGTATGATCGGCCGCCCACTGGTTGACGAGCCGCTTGTCGCGGGGGGAGTAGGACAGGATCACCCACCCCGAGCCTCCTCCCTCCGCCTTGCCCATCGCAGCGAACTCCGTCCGCCAGCGATCGATGCTGCCGAAGTCGCGCACGATCGCCTCAGCGAGCGCCCCGCCCGGCCTACTGGCGCCGCCGAGACCGTCGAAGTAGATCTCATGCAGGATCATCGAGTTCGCCGCGATCAGCTCTTCGCGCTTGAGGCCATTGATGACGAAGTTCGGTGCCTTGGCGAAGTCCAGCTCGGCCAGTTGCGCACTGACCGCGTTGAGCCGCTTCACCGCGCCGCCGTAGTTGTTCTCATAGTGGCTGACGAGCACCTTCTCGGATATTCCGCTGATCGACTTCGGGTCGAACGGCAGCGGCTTGGTTTCGTAAGGCATCAGGCAACTCCTTCGCTCAATCAGTGGCTCAACTCTTCGTACTGGCGGTCTTGTCGAGCGCGGCGCGCAGGCCCTCGGCGAGCTTCACAGCATCGTCGTTCGCCCAGAAGTGCATGAAGAACAGCCGCGGCTGCTCGTCGAGCATGTGGCTGTGCAGCGCGGTCACCTCGATGCCGTGTGTCCGCAGCGCCAGGATGACCGGGTTGACCTCGTCGCCGGTCAACACGAAGTCGCCCGTGATGGCGGCCTTCCCGCCTCCCGTCGGCTGGAAGTTGATGCCGATCGCGACGCCCATCGGACCGACGGGGGTCAACGGCATGCCGTCCTGCGTGATCGGGTCGCGCCGCTTGACGTTGAACTGGTAGACGCCGCCGTTGGCCTGGCCTTTGACGCCGATGATCTGGTCGAGCTTCGCCGTGTCGAGGTCGACGGCCGGCGGCGGGCTCGCCGGCGCCTCCACCGTCAGCGGCGTCTTGCTCTCGGCCAGCGCATCGTGGATAGCCAAAGCCAGCTTTACGGGGTCGCCGTGGCCAGCGACGTGCATGTAGAACGTTGCCGGGCTCGCGCGCAGCAGGTGGTTGTGGACGGCGGTGATCTCGAGACCGCTCGCGATCATCTTCGCCATCACAGGGTTGATCTCGGTCTCGAGCAGCACAAGGTCGCCCATGACCATGGCGCCGCCGTGCCCGGGCTTGAACGCGACCCAGCCGCCGAGGGCCAGCGCCGGCTTGATCGCCACGCCATCCAGCGTCACGGAAAGATCGGTACGGGGGAAGCCATAGCGGTGGACGTCGTCCGAGACGGCGGCCTTCCGCCCCAGCGTCTCGTCGACCTTCTGCCAGTCGACGCTCTGCGCATGAGCCGCCGAGACGAAGCTGCCGGAAGCAGGTGCCAGGAGGCAGGCGCCGAGCGCGATCAGCGCGTGAATTGTCCGTTTCATCGTACTGCTCCTCGAACTCAGTTTCGTTCTTTGATCTGGCCGCTGCTGTCGACGAGCAGTTTCACGGGCTTGCCGTCCTTCACCGCATTGGCCGTGATGCCCTCGGCCGTCGATTTCACGTCTTGAACCTGCGAGTAGCCGGCCGCCTGGATCTTCGCGACCAACTCTTCCTGGGTCAGGGCGCGGGCGGGCGAGAGGCCCGCTGCGAGCGCCACGAAGAGCGCCGCCCCATAGATCGTCGATGTTCGCATGTCTGATCTCCTGGTTGTCCCTGCCCCAGAAGTCATCAGGCCTTCGGCCTCACTTGCCCTTGTTGGTCGGCCAGTTGTGCAATTCCTTGGTTGCGTCGCGGCACCATCGGTAGAATGCGTCGTAAAGCTGGAGACCCGCGTTCAACTGTTCGAGGTCGTCGTCGAACATGCGAGACAAGCCGAGGGATGCCGCGAGCAGGCCCGGCGCCTCCGGAGACAGATCGAGACGCCCCGTATCGGCGGCGCGGACCATCGTCGCCAACCGCTCCAACGCGGGCGACGACAGGCCGAACTCCTTGACCATGACGTCGAAGGTGCAGAGCTCGCCGCGATGGCTCCAGAACACGTTCTCGATGTCGAAAGGCGTGGCCTCGAAACGCTCGGCAACCGCCTCGACTTCAGAGGGCGCGACGAACAGGAAGACCGCAGTGGGATCGACGAAGCGCCGGATCAGCCATGGGCACGCGATCCGGTCGATCTTGGGGCGTGCCCGCGTGACCCACACCGTGCGACCACGCCCGTCGCGCTTGGGAATCCTGGCTGCCGGCACCGTCGGATGGTTCGCTTCCTTCCAGGCGACTTGACCACCTTCAAGGTTCTCGGCGGCGACGTTGCAGCAACGGAGCCAGGCCGCCGTCCCCTCGCTGAGCTTCTTGCCCTTGTGACAGACCACGACGACGGATTGGCCCGTCAAGCGGGACGCCCAATCCTGGACGTCGAGATGCGAGCGCCGCACGGCGCCGGGAATCATACGCGGGTCGGCCGAAAAGTCCTCGTCGATGCGGACATCAATGAGCGTCGGCGCGGCAGCAGTGCCTACCAATCGAGACAGTTTATCGGGGGAAATAGAGGTATACGATGCTGACATGCTGCGCCCTTGGTGATCAGGACGCGATTCTTGGGCATGACGCCTCGCGGGGAGATCGCACATCCCCGTACCGCGAATAAAAGCCCAGATGACGGGGCTGTCAACCCAAGGGTGGCTGAGGATTCCAAGAAATCATCGGACGAGCGTCACGGAGATTTCATCCGACGTTAGGAACTAAGCCGACAATTGGCCTCACGTTGGGCCTCAATGAAGCCTCCGACCGAGCTTCTTGATGATTTCCCGGAGATCCTTCGCATACTCTTCGATAAGCTTTACGGCTTCCTCCAGACGCGAAAGCTTAGGCTCCGGAACGTCCCTATCTCGCTCTGGTCGGTCCGTTTCTTTCATGCCCCCACGATTCGACGGGGGCGCCAAGCGTTGTTGAGCCAGATCAAGGTTCGTCCGCTGTGATCTTGAAAGGGCCGGAGGAGTTCACGTAGACTGCCGGTCCGGGACCAAGCAGACTCCCGGCGAGACTTCGGTCCAAGTTCTGCGCAGCACGCAACAACGTGGAGCTTGCGCATGGATACCGAACGACAATCCTCTCCCCGGCGTACCATCGCCATCCTCTCGCGAGGAGATGCCGCCGCTCGTCGAGAAGCCACCTCGAAAAGCGGCCGCTTTGTTGACGTTTTCGAAGCGCTCGCCGCTGTCGGTGTCGAAGGGCGGCCCGTCATCTACGACGAAAGAGTCGCCGACGCCGTCCGCAAAGAACTTCTCGCAGTGGATGGCGTGCTCGTCTGGGTCAACCCGATTCAAGACGGCCGAAATCGCGGCGCGCTGGACGCGCTGCTGCGCGACGTCGCCGCGCAGGGCGTGTGGGTGAGCGCTCATCCGGACGTCATCCTCAAGATGGGCACCAAGGAGGTCCTGTATCGCACCCGCGCGATGGGTTGGGGATCGGACACGGCGCTCTATCAGTCCGCCGAGGCGATGCGCGCCGAGCTGCCGGCGCGTCTCGCCGCCGGACCGCGCGTGATCAAACGCAACCGCGGCAACGGCGGCCAAGGAGTCTGGAAGGTCGAGAAGCTGCCGACCTCCTCCATGATCAAGGTCCTGGACGCGACCAAGGACACACCCGAGGAACTGACGCTGGATGATTTCCTTCGTCGCTGCGCGGAGTATTTCGAGAACGGCAGCGTGATCGACCAGGCGTTCCAGCCTCGCCTCAGTGAGGGCGTGGTACGCTGCTACATGGCAGGCGATCGCTGCGCCGGCTTCGGCCACCACAAAGTCAAAGCCCTGGTCGAGACGCCGACCGCGCGTTCCGAGGCCGGACCGCGGCTCTACTCGTCGAACGCGGACCCGCGCTTCCAGCGGCTGCGCCAGTTGATGGAAGACGAATGGACCCCGCAGCTGACCTCCCTGCTGGAGATCGCGCGAGGTGACCTGCCGGCGATCTGGGACGCCGACTTCATGCTCGGCCCCATCCAGGCCGACGGGAGCGACAGCTACGTGCTCGGCGAGATCAACGTCAGCTCGGTGCATCCCTATCCGAGCGAGGCGCCGGCGGAGATCGCTCGGCGGGTTGCCGACCGGTTGCAGATCAAGATCTGACGCATGCTGACGGTCAGAAGGCTCAAGCGTCTGCACCTGTCCGTGTCGTTCGACCTGCAGGACGGCGAATGCGTCGCCCTGCAGGGGCCCTCCGGAGTCGGGAAGACCTTGCTGCTCCGCTCCCTCGCGGATCTCGATCCCAACGAAGGAACAGTAAAGCTGGACGGCATGCTCAGAGAGGCAATGCCCGCCCCGGCCTGGCGAAGGCGGGTGACCTACCTGGCCGCCGAGCCGGGCTGGTGGTCCAACACCGTGCAAGATCACTTCGCGGCCTGGGAGGATGCCTTTCCGCTGGTCGCGCGACTGGGGTTGCCGGACGACTGCGGAGGATGGTCAATCCAAAGACTGTCGACGGGCGAGCGATTGCGGTTGGGACTTGCGCGGGCGCTCATGCTGCGATCGCGGGTTCTTCTGCTGGACGAGCCGACCTCGGCCCTCGACCCGGCAGCCGCTGCGGTCGTGGAAGGTGTGATTGCCGAACGCGTCTCGGGTGGAACAAGTGTTCTCTGGACTACCCACGACGGCGCCCAAGCCCGCCGGGTCGGGACCAGGATTTTTGTGATGAGGCCCGACGGCGGGATCGAGGAAAACCGGCCGTGACCTACATCCAGCTTTCGTACGGCGACCTGTTCCTACCCGCGCTCCTTGTCGTCATGGACGGCGTCTTCTCGCTTGTTCTCCGCCTCAAGCTTGAGAAGCAATTGGCCATCGCGAGCGTGCGCATGGTGGTTCAGCTCGTCCTCGTCGGATACGTGCTGACCTTCTTGTTTGCTGCGGTGTCGCCCCTCTGGACGGCTCTCGCCGCCCTCATCATGGTGGTCTTCGCCTCGCGAGAGATCGTCGCGCGGCAGAAGCGGCGACTTGTGGGCGTCTGGAAGTACGGCCTGGGCGCGGGATGCACGCTGCTCGCCGCCGGCACCGTCACGATGTTCGCGCTCCTGACGGAGCTGCGCCCCGATCCCTGGTATCATCCGCGCTATGCCCTGCCATTGTTGGGCATGATGCTCGGCAACACCATGACAGGAATAAGCCTGGGCCTAGACGTTCTGACGAACAGCCTGGTGCGCGAACGAGCCGCCGTGGAAGCCTGTCTTGCGCTCGGCGGCACCCGGCACCAGGCCCTTCTGCCCGTTGTCCGCGACGCCTTGAGAAGCGGCTTCATGCCGATCATGAACAGCATGGCGGCGATCGGCCTCGTTTCCTTGCCGGGGATGATGACCGGCCAGATCCTTGCAGGCGTCGAGCCTGTCGACGCCGTCAAATATCAATTGCTGATCATGTTCCTGATCGCCGGCGGGACCGGGCTGGGAACGCTGGTCGCCGTCCTGGGTGGCGCACGCTTGCTCACCGATCATCGACATAGGCTTCGTCTCGATCGAATTTCCCACTGAAGAGCGCTCCTGCCACGATCCGTGACGGGGGCCATGTCCTCGGCCTCCCGCCTGCGGCAAATTGGTAGCCATGTAGGGGCTTGGCTACTTGCCCCTCAACGTGTATCCCCTCCCCGGGGATAGGACATAGGTCATGACGCAGCATATCCACGAAAGTCATCCGGAGATCGTTAAGCGGCTGAAACGGGCCGAAGGGCACCTGCGCAGGGTGATCGCGATGTTCGATGACGGTCGCTCTTGCCTTGACCTGGCCCAGCAGCTCCACGCCGTCGAGAAGGCAATCTCCGAAGCCAAGAAGGCCCTCATCCACGATCACGTCGACCACTGTCTGGACTCAGCCGCGAACGGCGGCTCCGGTAAATCCACGAAAAACGTGCTCGCCGAGTTCAAGGCGATTTCACGGTACCTTTAGCGCGGAGTTTTCGATGCTTTCGGCCTACCGACCGGCCGCCGCGGTTCTGTCGGCGCTACTCGCCGTGACGGGCTTGATCTCGCCGGTGCTCGCGCAATCCGCTGCAAAGCCGGACGGCAAGCCGGCTGTCATCGTAATGGATGACGAACGCATCAAGCTTGCCGAGATCGAGCTGCGCCAAGCGGGTCCTGCCCCGATAGCGTGGCGGCTGACCGTGCCCGGTACTATCGTTCCCGATGCAGGACGGGTGGCCCACGTCTCGGTCAAGCTGTCCGGAACGGTCGCCGAACTGCGCAAGAACATCGGGGACGACGTCGTCAAGGACGAGGTGTTGGCCATATTGGAGAGCCGCGAAGTCGCCGACGCCAAGAGCGAATATCTCGCAGCGAAACTCTCCAACGAGCTCCAACAGGAACTCACGGCGCGCGACAAGTCGATCTGGGAAGGTCGCGCCATCCCCGAGCAGCAGTACATCAAATCACGCAACGCTGCGGCGCAGACAGAGATGCGGTTCGGCATTGCCCGCCAAAAGCTGATGGCTCTGGGAGTTACCGACACAGAGATCGCAGGCCTACCGCAGGCGCCTGACGGTACGATGCGCAGTCAAAACATCCGAGCACCGATCTCCGGACGCGTCGCGGAGCGTAAAGTCGAAGCCGGCACCGCCGTGGGCCGGGACAATCTCGAGACCGAGCTCTTCGTCATCGTCGACTTGAGCCGGGTCTGGGTCGAACTGGCCGTCTCGTCGACCGACCTGCCCCTGGTGAAGGAAGGCCAGTCGGTGGCTATCACGCTGAGGGGCGTCGCGGAGACGGGCCTGGGCAAGATCGTGTTCGTCAGCCCCCTACTCGACAAGGAGACGCGCGCCGCGCGGGTGGTAGCCTCGCTCGCGAATGCGGACGGCCGTTGGCGTCCGGGATCGTTCGTGACCGCGGCCATCGCAGTCGAGCAGCGGGAAGTGCCGGTCGCTGTGCCGTTCGCCGCGGTCCAGACCGTCGACGGCCGCAAGGCGGTGTTTGTCCGCACCAAGGAAGGCTTCGAAAAGCGCGACGTCGTGCTGGGTCGACGCGACGGCCCCGTGGTCGAGATCGCCTCGGGGCTCACCGCCGGCGACACCGTCGCAAGCTCGAACACCTTCTCGCTCAAGGCCGAGCTTTCCAAGCCCGGCGAGGAGGACTGAGCGATGATCGAACGGATCGTCGACTTCTCGGTCAGGCGCCGATGGCTGGTCATGCTCGCGACACTCGTCGCGGCGGCCTCCGGATTCTGGTCGCTGACCAGGCTCCCAATCGACGCCGTTCCCGACGTCACCAACGTTCAGGTCCAGATCAACGCGACCGCGCCAGCCCTGACCCCGGTCGAGATCGAAAAGCAGGTGACCGTCGCGCTCGAGACGGCGCTTGCCGGCATGCCCGGGCTGGAGGCGACGCGCTCGTTCTCGCGCAACGGCTTCGCCCAGATCACCGCCGTGTTCGCCGACCGCACCAACATCTACTTCGCCCGGCAGTTGGTCACCGAACGGCTCAACGACGCAAGGCCAAGCCTGCCGCCCGGCGTCGACGTCCGGATGGGACCCGTTTCGACCGGGCTCGGCGAGATCTACTGGTGGGCCGTCGAATACGAAAAGCCGGGCACTTCCGCGCCCATTCGCGACGGGCAGCCCGGCTGGCAGTCCGACGGCAGCTATCTCACGCCGGAGGGGGAGCGGCTGACCGACGACTTCCAGCGCACCGTGTACCTGCGCACGGTGCAGGACTGGATCGTCCGGCCGCAGATGAAGACCGTGCCCGGCGTCGCCGGTGCGGATGCCATCGGCGGTTTCGTCAAGCAATTCCAGGTGCAGCCGGACCCCGCCAAGCTGGTCGGTTACGGGCTGTCGTTCAAGCAGGTGGTAGGCGCGATCGAAGCCAACAACGCCAGCCGGGGCGCGAACTACATCGAACAGAACGGCGAAGGCTACGTGGTGCGAGCCGCCGGCCGCGTCGAGAACCTCGAGGACATCGAACAGATCGTGGTGACGACGCGCGGCGGGGTGCCCGTCCGCGTGAGCGACGTCGCCGACGTCTCGATCGGAAAGGAGCTGCGGACCGGCAGCGCCAGCGTCAATGGGCGGGAAGTCGTGCTCGGCACCGCCTTGATGCTGATCGGCGGCAACAGCCGCACGGTCGCCGCCGCGGCCGACGTCCGGATCAAGGAGATCAGCAAGACCTTGCCGCCGGGCATCTACGCCCACACGGTTCTCAACCGCACCCAGCTCGTCGATGCGACCATCCACACGGTAACGAAGAACTTGGCCGAAGGCGCGCTGCTGGTGATCGCGGTGCTGTTCCTGCTTCTCGGCAACTTCCGCGCGGCCCTCGTCACCGCCTGCGTCATTCCGGTCACCATGCTCATCACCGCGACCGGCATGCTGCAGGGCCGGATAAGCGCGAACCTCATGAGCCTCGGCGCGCTCGACTTCGGCCTGATCGTCGACGGCGCCGTCATCATCGCCGAGAACAGCCTGCGCCATCTCGCGGAGCGCCAGCGCGACCTGGGGCGCGGGTTGTCGCTGGAAGAGCGGTTGGAGACGGTGAAGGTCTCGACATCAGAGATGATCCGTCCCTCCGTCTACGGCCAGATGATCATCATCCTGGTGTACACACCGCTGCTCGCCTTTACGGGCGTCGAAGGCAAGACCTTCGAGCCTATGGCGCTGACGGTGATGATCGCGCTGGCCGTGGCGTTCGTCATCTCGCTGACGTTCGTGCCGGCGGCCGTGGCCATCTCGATCGGAGGCTCGGTCAACGAACGCGAGAACGTCATCGTCCGGACGCTGAAGCGCCTATACGCGCCCCTTCTCTCGGGCGCGATCGCGAGGCCTTTGCCGATTGTCGCAGTCGCTGCGCTGCTGTTCGCCGCAGCGGCGCTGCTGTTCACGCGCCTCGGCCAGGAGTTCACGCCCACCTTGGACGAGAAGAACATTGTCATGGAGGTCAAGCGCGTGCCGAGCACCGCGCTCACGCAGTCGCAGGCCATGCAGCTCCTCATCGAGCGCCAGGTCAGCAAGCTGCCCGAGGTCGCTTTTGTGTTCTCGCGAACCGGCACGCCCGATCTCGCCGCCGATCCGATGCCGCCGAGTGCCTCCGACACCTACATCATCGTCAAGCCTCAGGATGAATGGCCCGATCCTTCGATGACGAAGGACGACCTCATCAAGCACATCGAGACCGAGGCCGCGAAGCTGCCGGGCAACAAGCTGGGCTTCTCGCAGCCGATCGAGATGCGGTTCAACGAGCTCATCGCCGGCGTCCGCGAGGACCTCGCGGTCAAGGTCTTCGGCGATGATTTCGAGCAGATGCAGCGGACCGCCGGCCAGATCGCCGACGTCGTGCGCAAGATTGAGGGCGCCGAGAACGTGAAGGTCGAGGAGACTTCCGGTCTGCCGTTCCTGGAGATCAAGATCGACAAGGCCGAGATCGCGCGGCGCGGTCTCAGCCTGGCGGCGGTGCAGGACCTGGTGCAGACCGCGATCGGCGGCACGGACGCCGGCCTGGTGTTCGAGGGCGACCGCAGATTCAAGATCGTGGTGCGGCTCGCCGACGCGCTGCGGAACGACATCCCTACGCTCGAGGAACTGCCAGTTCCGCTTCCCCGAGCGAACTTCGACGCGCCGGCCGCATCGATACCGCTGCGCACGATCGCCTCGTTCGAGCAGACCACCGGCTACAACCAGATCAGCCGCGAGAACGGCAAGCGGCGCGTCGTCGCCACGGCCGAGATCCGCGGGCGGGACATCGGATCGCTGGTGGCGGAGGCGCAGGCGAAGGTCGGCGAGCAGGTGAAGCTCCCGTCTGGAAGCTACCTCGCCTGGGGCGGCCAGTTCGAGAACTTCGCCGTCGCCCGGCAGCGCCTGGTCTTCGTGGTCCCCGGCGTCTTCGCGCTGATCTACCTGCTGCTGCTTGGCGCGCTCGGGTCGGCGCGGGACGCCCTGCTCGTCTTCAGCGCCGTGCCGCTCGCGCTCACCGGCGGCATCGCGGCGCTTTGGCTCCGCGGCATGCCGTTCTCGATCTCGGCGGCCGTCGGCTTCATCGCCCTCTCGGGCGTCGCCGTGCTGAACGGCCTCGTCATGCTGACGCAGATCCGCAAGCTGATCGCGGAGGGCGCGGATCCGAAGAGCGCCATCCACGAAGGCGCGCTGACGCGTTTTCGCCCCGTCGCGATGACCGCGCTGGTCGCCTCGCTCGGCTTCGTGCCGATGGCGCTCGCGACCGGCACGGGCGCCGAGGTCCAGAAGCCGCTCGCGACCGTCGTGATTGGCGGCCTTCTGACCGCCACGCTACTGACGCTCGTCGTGCTGCCGGCGCTCTACGCCCGGTTCGCCGCTCCGGCCTCGACCGCGCGGCGTAGCGGCTCGCCTCCGTCCTTGGTCCACGATCGCGCCGCGGAGTAGAGCGCAATGCTGTCCGTCCTCGCCGACGCACCTACCGTCATCTGTTTGCCGCTCAGGTCATCGCGCTGATCGGGACGGGACTGATGACGGTCGAGCTCGGGCTGCTAGCCTTCCGCATCGCTGGCGAGAACGCCGGCAAATTTGTGGACCAGCGTGGCGCTTTCGAATTCGAAAAGCTGACGTTGGGCGTCAGCGACCTATTGTCACCGCACCCATCAAGCGTCCAACTGATCGCAACAAATCGTAGATTGGTCGGCGAAATCGCAAACAATCGTAGCGAGATTCCCAACTAAAAAGGTCCGTTCCGATACGGAATCGCTTTAAGCAATTGATATTGCTTGGTGGGCGCACCAGGGCTCGAACCTGGGACCCGCTGATTAAGAGACACGATACGATCATTGATTTTAAACGAGAATTTTTCCAACTGAACCAAAATCCGATCATTAGAGATCAATGGCTTACAATGAGAAATCCAACTGTAAAGTTCGTCGTGGTTGGCAGATCGACATAGGCGGCCTATACCCGCTCGATGATGATCGCCGGTGCCATGCCGCCGGCGGCACACATGGTCACGAGGCCGCGCTGGCGGTCGCGCCGCTCCATCTCGTCAAGCAGTGTGCCGATCAGGATCGAGCCAGTCGCACCGATCGGATGGCCCAGAGCTATCGCGCCGCCATTCACATTCACCTTGTCGCGGTCGGGGTTGAGGTCGCGAATGTACTTCTCAGGAACCACAGCGAACGCCTCGTTGATCTCGAACAGGTCGATGTCGTCGATAGTCAGCCCCGCCTTAACCAGCACCTTGCACGTAGCCGGCACCGGCGCGTTAAGCATCAGGGTCGGCGAGTCGCCCATATTCGCCGTCGCGACCACCCGCGCCCACGGTTTCAGCCCATGCGCTTTCGCGCCGCGTGATGAGGGATTGGAGCAGGCGGAATCGAGCTGTCAATTCGCGGCCAGACGCGTTCGGCTGCATCATGCCTTCGCTCCGGCCTTTCCCCGATTCGCGGCGATCCATTCCCGTGCGGCCAACAGCAGCTTCTCGAGGAAATGCGGATCGGCATGCGGCACGAAGCGATCGAAAAATTCGATCGTGGTGGTCGCAAACAGGCCTGCGCGCGTGTAGGGCTCGTCTGCGAGGAAGGCCTCGACGTCCGCCGGGCTGTCGTGCCGCAGCATCAGGAACATGCCTTCAACCGCGCCGTCCGGCGACACCAGCGCGCCGCCCTGTTCGACAACGCGGCGATTGGCGATCATATATTCGACATGGACGTCGCGGATATGCAGCCGCTCCTCCGCGCCGCCGGGCCTGTAGAGACATCGTACGACCGTCAGCATGACCTTGCTACGCCGCTCCTCTGCTCTGCCCGGAGAGCGGCGCACGGATCGCATCGAACTGCGCGAGCAGATGCTGCTGCTCCCGCTCGACGGCGGCGAGGCTCCTGGCCTTGACATGGCCAAACCCCCTGATCTTTTCGGGAAGGGCCGCCAGACGCACCGCCGTATCGAGCGTCGCCGTTGACAAGCCGGCCAGCAGCCGTTCGACCAGCGCGCGATAGTCGCCGATCAGACGGCGTTCGGCCTTGCGCTCCTCGGTGTAGCCGAAGAGATCGAACGGCGTGCCGCGTAGGAATTTCAGCGAAGCCAGCAGCGCAAACAGATGCATCATCCACGGGCCGAAACTGAGCTTGCGCGGCGCGGCGCCGTTCGGGCCGGGCTTTGCAATGAAGGGCGGCGCAAGATGGAAGCGCAGGGCGACGTCGCCCTCGAACTGGTGCTTCAGCGCGGCCGCGAATTCCGGCGACCGGTAAAGCCGGGCGACCTCGTATTCGTCCTTGTAGGCCATCAGCTTGAACAGGTTGTCCGCGACCGCGCGCGTGAGCGGCAGGCCGGCGCCGAGGCCGAGCCGCTGCTCGGCCGCGGCGCATCGCTCGACAAGGGCTCGGTATGACGCTGCATAGGGCGCATTCTGATAATCGCCCAATTGCGACGCACGCCGTTCGAGCAGCGCCCGCCAATCTTCCGCCTGCGCCGGCACGACCACGGTCGGCGCCGACCGCACCCCGCCGGCGGCAATGACGCGGCCGAATGCGAACGCACGCCGGTTGGCGTCGATCGCAACGCCATTGAGCGCGATCGCCTGCGACAGCGCCGCCTCGCTGACCGGGATCAGTGCCTGCTGCCAGGCATGTCCGATCAGGAACATGTTGACGCCGGTGGTGTCGCCGAACTCCTCCTGCACGCGCGCATGCGCGTCGAAGCCGGTCAGCATCTCGCTCGTGGCGGCATGGCGCACCTTCTGCAACAGCTCATCCGCGCGGGACTCGAAATCCGGATTGCGGGTGAATTCCGCCGTCGAGCCGATATGCGTATTGGCAAGTACCCGCGTCGTGCTGTGGCGGATGGTGCCGAGGCTGTCCGGCAGGCAGCCGACGATGAGATCGCCCATGATCACCGCATCGGCTTCACCCCAATCGATGCGAGGCTGGTTGATTTCCGTCCCGGCACGGCCGAGCCGCAGATGGCACATCACTGATCCGCCTTTCTGGGCCAGCGCCGTGAAGTCGAGCTCGGCGACCGCGAGACGATCGAGATGCGCCGCCATCGCGACGATCGCACCGACCGTGATGATGCCGCTGCCGCCGACGCCCGCGATGAGCAGGTTGTGCGGACGATCCGAAGGGATTGCGAGCTCCGGCTTCGCGAGCTGCTCGGCGCGTGCGATCCAGTCCGTGCCGGAGGTTTGCGGCTTGCGCAGCCTGCCGCCGCTCACGGAGACAAAGCTCGGGCAAAAGCCGTCGACGCAGGAAAAATCTTTATTGCAGGAGGTCTGGTCGATCGCCCGCTTCAGGCCGAGCTCGGTCGGGAGCGGGACGATGGACAGGCAGTTGGACGCCTGGCCGCAATCGCCGCAGCCTTCGCAGACTGCGCTGTTGATGAACATGCGCTTGTCGGGATCGGGATAGGTTCCCTTCTTGCGGCGGCGGCGCTTCTCCGCCGCGCAGGTCTGATCGTAGATCAGGACGGTGACGCCCTTGATGGTGCGCAGCTCGCGCTGGATCCCGTCGAGCTCGTGGCGGTCATGCACGGTGACGCCCGGCTCCAGTGCGACTGTCGCGTAGCGACCGACGTCGTCGGTCGCCACCACCACCTTCCTGGCGCCCTCGCTCAGCATCTGGCGTGCGATCTGCGGCACAGTGAGCTGGCCATCGACCGGCTGGCCGCCGGTCATCGCCACCGCGTCGTTGAAGAGAATCTTGTAGGTGACGTTGTTGCCGGCCGCGATCGATTGCCGGATCGCAAGATAGCCGGAATGAAAATAGGTTCCCTCGCCCATGTTCTGGAACAGGTGCGGCGTCGCAGTGAATCCGGACTGCCCGACCCAGTCGACGCCCTCGGCGCCCATCTGGGTAAGACCGGAGGTCTGCCGGTCCATCCAGCTCGCCATGTAGTGGCAGCCGACCCCGGCCAGCGCGACGCTGCCGTCGGGCACTCTGGTCGAGGAATTGTGCGGGCACCCCGAGCAGAAATAGGGCAGGCGGCGCATGCCGTCGGCCGCGTTGCTGAGCGCCGGCGGCTTTTCGAACAAGGCCGCGGCATCCGCCAGCGCAAGGTCGGGACGAACCGTTGCCAGCCATTTTGACAAGGGCACCAGCAGCGATGACGGCCGATGCTGGCCGAGCGCGGAAATCAGCGGCGCGCCGTCGAGATCGTGGCGGCCGGCGACACTTGGCCTGACATCCGCCGGACGATTGAACAGGATCTCCTTGATCTGGCCTTCGACGAGGCTGGTCTTCTCCTCGACGACTAGAATGTGCTTCAGCCCGGCGGAAAACGTCTCAAAGCCCTCGCGATCGAGCGGGAAGACAAGCCCGGGCTTCCAGATGCGCGCGCCGCCTTCAGCCAAGCGCTGCGGCGAGAGGCCTGCGCGCGACAAGGCTTCCATCAGATCGAGCGCAGACTTGCCGACAGCGACGATGCCGATGTCGGCACGCGGCGCGCCGATCAGAAGCCGGTCGAGCGGGTTGGCGCGCGCGAAGATCGAAATCGCCTCAAGCCGTCGCATCATGCGAAGCTCGATCGCGGGCGTGAGGAAGTCGCGCGTGTCGTAGCCCAGGTCGTCGCGCGCCAGATTCTCGCGCGCCGGGACGGTAAAGTGCGGCAAGGCTTCGGCCGTAAAGCTGCGGCTGCTCTCGACCGTCTCGGAGATCGCCTTGAACGCGACCCAGGCGCCGGAGAAGCGCGAGGCGGCCCAGCCCCACAGGCCGAACGGCACATATTCGTCCACGCTCGCGGGATGGATGATCGGCATGCTCCATCCCATCAGCGAATTGTCGCTGGCATTCGGAATGCTGGACGACGTCGCGGCGTGATCGTCGCCGACCACGAGCAGCACGCCGCCCTTGTTCGAGGCGCCTGCCGCATGGCCGTGCCGGATGGCATCGCCGGCGCGATCGACGCCCGGCCCCTTGCCGTACCAGAGCGCAAACACGCCATCGACCGTGCGCTGGGGGTCGCCGCCAACGCGCTGCGTGCCGGCGACCGCGGTCGCGGCGAGGTCCTCGTTCACTGCCGGCAGGAACCTGATCTCGTGCTGAGCGAGCGCCGCTTTGACGCGCCACAATTCGGTGTCGACCCCCGCCAGCGGCGAGCCCCGATAGCCGCTGATGAAGCCTGCCGAGCGGATGTTGTCGCGGCGATCGGCAAGGCGCTGAATGATCATCATCCGCACCAGCGCCTGCGTGCCCGACGCAAAGACGCGCCCCTCGGGCCTCGTGACGGCATTTTCGAGTCGATAGTCGAGATCGACGCTGGGCTGGCCGGGTTCAAGAAGAGTCATGACAAACTGCTCTGTTCGTTGTTGGCGCGGGGGCTCCCGCGCGTCACGCCGTTTACTGGTAGGGACGGTAAGCCTCGGTATCCAGGATCTTGCCGGGGTTCATGATGTTACGCGGATCGATCGCGCGCTTTACCGCGGCAAGCGCCATCATCGCTTCGCCGCGCTCGGCGGCGAGATAGCGGATCTTGCCGGTGCCGATGCCATGCTCGCCGGTGCAGGTACCGCCGACCGCGTGGGCGCGCGCGACCATGCGCCCGTTCAGCTCGGCGACGCGCGCCTGCTCTCCCTGATTATCGGGCTCAACCAGGATGCAAAGGTGGAAATTGCCGTCGCCGACATGGCCGCACATTGGGGCGATCAGGCCAAGCTCGGCGACATCCTCCTGCGTCCTGGCAACCACGTCCGGCAGCGCCGAAATCGGCACGCAAATATCGGTCGGGACTCCCTGCGAGCCCGGACGCAACGCCAGCGCCGCCCACCAGATATCATGCCGCGCCTGCCAGAGCCGGTTGCGCTCCTCCGTCGCGGTGGCCCAGCGGAAGTCACCGCCGCCGTGCTCTTTCGCGATCTCGGCCATCAGTTCGACCTGTTCGTCGACGACGCGATCTGTGCCGTGAAATTCAAGGAACAGGGTCGGGCGAACGGCGAGGTCCAGCTTTGAGTAGCGGTTGCAGGCTTCGACCTGCAGCCCATCCAGCAGCTCGGCGCGCGCCAGCGGGATCGCGCTCTGCAGGGCCGCCACCACGGTCGATACCGCGGCGCGAACGGTCGGAAACGCACAGACCGCCGCGGCGATGCGCTGCGGAATGGGTGCGAGCCGCAGCGTCACCTCGGTGATGATGCCGAGCGTGCCCTCGGCACCAACGAAGAGGCGCGTCAGGTCGTAGCCGGCGGAGGATTTCCGCGCCCGCGTTCCCGTCTCGATCACCTGGCCGTCGGCGAGCACCACCGAAAGCGACATCACGACGTCCCGCATCGTTCCGTAGCGTACGGCATTGGTCCCGGACGCCCGCGTCGACGCCATGCCGCCGATCGACGCATCGGCTCCCGGATCGACCGGGAAGAACAGGCCGGTATCGCGCAGCGAGGCGTTGAGCGTCTTGCGCGTCACGCCCGCCTCCACCGTGCAGTCGAAATCATCTAGCGAGACCCGCAGGATGCGGTTCATGCCGGAGAGATCGATGGTGAGACCGCCTTGCTCCGCGCTGATCTGTCCCTCGGTCGAGGTTCCGGTGCCGAATGGCACGATCGCGCAGCGATGCTCATGACAGATCCGCACCGCATCGACGACATCAGCGGTCGCGCGCGCAAACAGCACCGCATCTGGAGGCTCGGTCCGATGCGCCGTGACACCGGTGGCGTGATGGCGACGGACCGCATCGGCGGTCGAGAGCTGATCGCCGAAGCGGGCGCCGAGGCAGGCGATGGCCTGCATGGTGTTGCGCTTCATCATCGCCTCCCCAACTGGCGTTGGCGGCCATCAACGGCGCTCGCCATCGAGCCGCCGAGATAGGCGTCGATGATACGACGATCGGCCGCGATCTCGCTGGCCTTGCCCGTGAGATGGACAGCACCGTTCTCCAGCACATAGGCGCGATCGGAGATGCGCAGCGCGGCGCGTGCGTTCTGCTCGATCAGGAGAATCGAGACGCCGTCCTCCCTCAGACGCTGGATGATGCGGAACATCTCGGCGACGATCATCGGCGCAAGACCGAGGCTGGGCTCGTCGAGCATCAGGAACGACGGGCGCAGCATCAGCGCGCGGCCGAGCGCCAGCATCTGCCGCTCGCCGCCGCTCAACGTGTCGGCGCGCTGGTCGCGCCGCTCGGCGAGGCGCGGAAACAGCGCAAAGACCTCGGCCAGCCGTGATGCCATGTCGAACCCGGCCTCCCGGCGCAGCGCAAAGGCGCCTAGCCTGAGATTGTCGAGCACGCTCATCGGCCCGAACAGGTCGCGCGTCTCCGGCACCAGGGAGACACGAGCCCTGATCCGCGCCTCGATCGAACGCGATGCCTCCGGCCAGACCGGAAAGGCAAGGCCGCCTTCGAAGGGAACGAGACCCATGATCGCATTCACGAGCGAGGTCTTGCCGGCACCGTTGGGACCGATCACCGTCGTCACCTCGCCGGCGCAGGCTTCCAGCGAGACATCGTTCACCGCGAGCAGCCGGCCATAGCGGACCGAGAAGCGCTCGATCTTGAGAAGCGCCGTCATGCCGCCACTCCGAGATAGGCTTCCTGCACGCCGGTGTCGGCACGCACCTCCTCGGGCCGGCCGAGGGCGATGCGGCGACCGAAATTCATCACCATCAGGCGATCGGCGAGACTGAACACGAAATCCATGTCGTGCTCGACCAGCACGATTGCGAGGCCTTCGGCCCGCAGCTCGGCCAGAAGCTCCGCCAGCACGGCCTTTTCGTTGGCCCGCAGCCCGGCGGCGGGCTCGTCGAGCAGGAGCAGCACCGGATCGGCCGCCAGTGCGCGGGCAATCTCTACCAGGCGCTGATGGCCGAGCGACAAATTGCCCCCGAGCTCGAACGCCTTGTCCGCGAGCCCGACGCGATCGAGCAGATGCATCGACCATCCGAGCAATTGCCGCTCCTCGGCGCGATCGAGCCGAAGCGAGCTGGCGAAGAGACCGCAACGGCCGAGATGGGTCGCGCCGATCGCGACGTTCTCCAGCACCGTCATATCCTGCACTAGCACGGCATGCTGGAAGGTTCGCGACAGGCCGCGCCGGCACATGTCGCGCGCGCTCACTTTCGACAGCGGGCTGCCGAGAAAGCTGAGCTCTCCTTTGCTGCGCGAGAGAGCGCCGCTGATCAGGTTGAACAGCGTGGACTTGCCGGCGCCGTTCGGGCCGAGGACGCCGAGGATCTCGCCGCTCTTGACGTCGAAACTGATGTCGTCGACGGCGACGAGGCCGCCGAAGCTTCGCCGCAGGTGGCTTGCCGAGATCACGGTCAAGCCATGTTCGGGCTTGGCGCGGCGGCGCGGCAGCACAGCCGGCTCGATGTCCGCCACGGGAGCGAGATGCGGCGCGAATCTCTGCTCCAAGAACGGCCAGAGGCCTTTGCGGGCCTTCTGCAGCACGACGATCATGATCGCCGCGAATACCAGCAGCTCGAGCCGCGTGGTGGGGCCGAACACGAATTTGAGGAGATCCTGGAACTCGTGCTTGATCATCGTCACGAGCCCGGCTCCGAGTAGCGCACCCCATAGTTGCCCGCTGCCGCCGATCACGGTCATGAAGAGATAGTCGATGCTGGCGGTCAGGCCGAACGGCGTGGGGCTGAGGAAGCGCTGCACATGGGCGTAGAGCCAGCCCGCGATGGCGCCGATGACCGCGGCGAGAACGAAGGCCATCAGGCGATAGTGTTGGGCATTAGCGCCGAAGGTCTCGGCGATCACGGGCCCTGTCCGCAGCGAGCGCAGAACGCGCCCGGTCCGCGACGAGAGAAGTTGGCGGCACCAGGCGATCACCAGCGCCAGCATCGCGAGCACGAGATAATAGGTCTGCCGCTCGCCGCGCAGCTCGAAGCCCGCGACGCTGACGGGTGCAATCCCGGTCAGGCCATTGAAGCGCCCGAGCATCTCGGAATTGCCGACCAGGAAATAGAAGCTGATGCCGAAGCACAGCGTCGCCAGCGCGAGATAATGTCCGCTCATGCGCACGGTGATGGCGCCGATCAATCCGGCGGCAAAGGCCGCGACGACCACGGCGCCGGCAAGCCCGATCCAGGCCGGCCATCCGAGCTGCGAGGACAGATATCCCGACACATAGGCGCCGAGCCCGACAAAGGCGGCATGACCGAACGAGACCATGCCGGCGATGCCGGTCATCAGCACAAGGCCAAGACAGGCGACGGCCGCGATCATCACATAGGTGATGACCGCGACCTGATAGGTCGGCAAGAGCAGCGGCGATAGGGCAGCCAGCGCCAGCGCGATCAGGGGCGCGAAACGGATCAAGGCGCGGGTCATTCGAGGCCTTCCTCCGGCGCAAGCGCCGAGACCGAGCACCAGAACAGCACGGGAATGATGAGGAGGAAGACGATGACGTCGCGGTATGCACTCGCCCAGAACGAGGCGAAGGCTTCGACCGTGCCGACCAGCAGCGCGCCGGCGGCGGCGAGCGGATAGACAGCCATGCCGCCGACGATCGCGCCGACAAAGCCTTTCAGGCCGAGGATGAAACCGGAGTCATAATAGAGCGTCGTCGTTGGCCCGATCAGAAGGCCGGAGATGGCGGCGGCAAGGCCGGCCAGCACGAACACGGTCCGGCCAACCGCGACCGTGCTGATACCGACGATCTCCGCGCCCCGACGGTTATGGGCCGCGGCGAGCAGCGCGCGGC
The DNA here is from genome assembly GCF_054185205.1 of Bradyrhizobium sp. 14AA. NCBI lineage: Bacteria > Pseudomonadati > Pseudomonadota > Alphaproteobacteria > Hyphomicrobiales > Nitrobacteraceae > Bradyrhizobium > Bradyrhizobium sp. 14AA. Next base: position 75,111 of record NZ_JAVAYM010000002.1, read on the forward strand.
CGCGCAGCGAGAAGCGGAAGAAGAGATAGAGCGCGGCGACGACCACGACGCTGCTCGCGAGCACGCCGGCCGCCTGCGGCGTCACGATCATGCCGAACAGAGCGAGCGGCGCGCCGGAAAAGCCTTCCGTGCGCACGCCCTCAGGGCCGAAAACATGCAGCCCGATGCTGTTCAACCCGAGATGCGTCGCGATCGCGGCGATTAGCAGCACCAGTGGGGAGGCCGCCGCCATCGGCTGGAACACGATCCGGTAGATCAGCGGCCCGAGGCAGGTGATCAGGCCCGCGCTCACCGCCATCTTCCAGACCAGCGGCGCGGTCTTCGGCACCAGAAACAGCGCGATTAGCACAACGACGGCCGGAACGAGGCCAAAGCGCAGCGCCGAGCGTACCGCGCGGGCGCGATCCCGCTGCCGCGCGGCCTCGAGCATTTCAAGCACCAGTGCGATCGCGGCGGCGAAGGTCACGATCCATACCGTGCCGGGCCGCTGACCGGCCTCGAAGGCGGACAAGGTGAGCGCCGTGAACGCGACCAGATCGCCCTGCGGCACAAAGACCACGCGGGTGACCGAGAACACCAGCACCAGCGCGGTCGCCAGCAGAATGTAGATCGCACCGCTGACCAGTCCATCCTGCAGCAGGATCAAGGCAACATCCGTGTTCATGCCGCCTCATCCGATTCTCGGAGGCGTGCTAGGCACGTCGGTCTCGCAAGCCACATCATTGCACCAGGCGCCATTCGCCACCCACGATCTGCGTCATCACGCGCGAGCGCTCGTCGAGCCCGAGATGATCCTTCGGCGACATATTGTAGACGCCGTTCGGACCGGCGACGTCCTTGACGTTCTCGATGGCGTCGCGCAGCGCCACGCGAAACTCCTCCGTGCCGGGCTTGGCGATATCGGAAGCGACAGCGATCGCCTTGTTGAGGATGAGCTGCGCATCCCAGAGATAGGCGGCGAAGGTCGAACGCGCGCCCGCGCCCGGAATCGCTTCATAGCGCTTGATGAAATCGAGTCCGGCCGCCTTCGCCGGATGGCTGTCGGGCAACTGCTCGGCGACCAGCACCGGACCAGCCGGCACGAAGATGCCCTCCAGCGCCTTGCCGCCGACACGGAGGAAGTCGTTGTTGGCGACCCCGTGGGTCTGATAGACGAGCCCCTTGTAGCCGCGCTCGACCAACGTGGTCTGCGGAAGCGCCGCGGGCGTGCCGGATGCCGCAATGAAGACCGCATCGGGGGTTTGCGAAGTGATCTTGAGGATCTGGCCGAGCACGCTCGTGTCGGTGCGCTGATAGCGCTCGGACGCCACGACCTTGATGGCGGCGCCTTCAAGCAGGCCCGTCATCACCTTGATCCAGCCTTCGCCATATGCGTCGCTGAATCCGATCAGGCCGACGCTCTTGATGTCCTTGCGCTTCATGTGCGCGAGCACGATCGACGCCATCTGCGCATCGCTCTGCGGAGTCTTGAACACCCAGCGCCGCTTGTCGACCGGAGGATCGACGATCAGCGCCGAGCCGGCGAGGCTGATCATCGGCGTCTTGCTCTCGGCGACGACATCGAGCAGCGCCAGGGAATTGGGCGTGAGGCTCGGGCCGACAATGGCGTCGACCTTTTCCTCCGTGATCAGCTTGCGTGCGTTGGTCACCGTGGTCGATGTGTCGGATGCATCACCGAGCAGGATGTAGCGGACGTCCTGCCCGCCGAGCTTCTGCGGGAGGATCGGCACGGTGCGCTGCTGGGTGACGCCGACGGACGCCGCCGGCCCGGTGGCCGAGACGATCACGCCGATCCTGACTTCCGCGCGGGCCGCGGTGACCAGCGCCACGACGGCGCCTGCGACGATCAGCAATTTCTTCATGAATCCTCCTCCACCCCACTGTTTTTCTGTGCCGGCCGCTTCCGCCGGCGTGAACGACACCTCGCTCGCCGACGCCCCTTCATCGGGACCCCTGCGAACGAGCTTGCCCCTTTACTTAGACCAAACGTTCGGTCTAAGAAAGATGAAAAATGAAAATGCGAAGCGTTCCGAGGGCCGCGACCGGCCGTCGGCGCGCCTGCGCGGGAGGAACCGACATGATTCACGCTGACATCGAAAGCCTCGACTATCCGGCGATCCAGACGCTGCAGCGCCAAAGGCTGGCCGAGCTGGCTGGCCGGCTCGAGGGACAGCCCGACTGGATGACGCATTTCGCCGCGGCCGGAATGAAGCCGTCGGATCTCGCAGCCGCGGATGGGCTGGCGCACGCCCCATTCCTCGACAAGAGCGCGCTGCACGGGCGCTATCCGTTTCCCTTTCTCACCGCCGCGATGCCTTCCGTGCGACGTTTCATGGCGACGTCCGGCACCACCGGGCTGCCGGTCCTGTTCGGCATGACCGAGAACGATTACGGCCGGCTGCTGCGCTACCAGATGGCCCGCATCCTGTCGGCTGCCGGCGTGCAGCGCGGCCAGCGCGCCTACCAGGGCTACGGCTATGGGCTGTGGATCGGCGGACCCGCGCTCGACGTCGGGTTCGCCGCGCTCGACTGCACGAGCTTTCCGATCGGGCCCGGCCGCGGCGAACTCGTGGTGAAATGGCTGCGCGACCACAGCTATGACGTCGCTTCGATGTCGCCGCTCTGGCTGATGTCGCTGATCACGATTGCCAAGCAGGTCGGGATCGATCCGAGGAAGGAGTGGTCGATCAAGCTCGCCATTCTTGGCGGCCAGTCGGTTTCGACTGAATTCCGCAACCAGCTCGAGGCGGAGATGCCGGACGGCTTTGTCAGCCATAACATCTACGGCACGACCGAAGCCGGCGGCCCGGTGCTGGCGATCTCGACCCCGTTCACCCATGCCGATGATGAGCTGCAGCTCGTCAACGAGGACACCATCATCACCGAGATTCTCGACCCGACGACCCTGAAGCCGGTCGCGCCGGGCGAGGTCGGCGAGATCGTCATCACGACGCTGGCGCGCGAGGCTTCGCCCGTGGTGCGCTGGCGAACGCGGGACCTCGTCCGCCTCTCAGCGCATCCATTCGACTGCAAATCTGGCCGTCGCGGCATGCGCAAGATCGGCCGCATCATCGGCCGCACCGACGATATGATCAAGGTGAAGGGCGTGATCGTGTTCCCTTCGCAGATCGAGGACATCGTCGCCGCGACGCCGGGGACCGTGAAGGAAGCCTGGCAGATCTATGTCGACAAGCAGAAGACCACAATTGGCTCGATGTGCGTCGCCATCGAAGCCGATGCGCGCGCCAACCGTCCCACGGACGATCTGGTCACCGAAGTCCGCCGCGAAATCCGCGCCCGCCTCGGCTTCAACGCGGTCGTCGAATGCTTTTCGGAGGGCACCCTTCCCCGCTACGAGGCCAAGGCGACACGCGTGCTGCATCGTGCAGAGGCGGGCGAGGCGGCGGTATCGGCATGAACGGCGCGATTTGCCTCGGGTCGGGCGCGGGTCTATATAGTCCGACCGTTCGAACGATCATGCAGGACAGCTTGTGACGAGACCGCGCTCGCCGGACTACGACAACATACAGGAATCCATCGTCAAGCAGGCCGCCTCGCTGTTCGCGCACCGCGGATATGCCGCCACCTCGATCAGCGATATCGCCGCGGCCTGCAACTGCTCGAAATCACGGCTCTATCATTATTTCGAGTCCAAGGACGCAATCCTCGTCTTCATGCTGACCGAGCATGTCGACAAGCTGCTCGCCGGATGCAGCGATATCCTGGCCGCCCGCGAGGACGAGGTGGCGCGCTTTCGGCGGCTGATCCGTTTCTTCATGGAGATCTATGCCGTCTCGCGCGACAAGCACGCGGTGATGCTGACCTGCCTGGAATTTCTCCCGGCCAATGTCCGCAAGGAGGTGATCAAAAAGCAGCGCCAGCTCATCCAGATCGTCACCGATGTTCTCGCGAAAATCCGCCCGGACCGCGCCAAGGACGCCTCGAGCGCCCATATCGATTCCATGCTGTTCTTCGGCATGATCAACTGGACTTACACCTGGTTCCGGCCGGACGGGCGCGTGCTGCCGACCGAGCTCGCCGATCGCGCGGTGAGCCTGTTCCTCGACGGCTACGCCAAGTCGAAGGTCTTCTGATCCGCTTGATGCTCCCGCTCACCGCCTTCTGGATCGAGACACACCGGGGACGAAATGGTGCGCAATACCGAGGGCGAGCTTGCCAGCATCAGACGGCGCATTGCCGCGGCGACCGCCTCGTGGTCCCGGGCGACCTCGCTGGCCGAGGTTCGCGCGAGTTTCGACACGTTGTTTGCCGATGACGAACCAGGTGATTTCGAGACGGTCGCCATCGGAACCATGCGGGCTGCCTGGATTGAACCATCAGTCGATGCTAACGGGCGAACCATCCTGTTCTGCCATGGCGGCGCCTTCCAGGTCGGATCGATCCGCTCCCACCTCGGCCTGATGCGGCGTCTCGCCGACGCCGCCGAAGCGCGCGTCCTCGCGTTCGAGTACCGCCTGGCGCCTGAGCACAAATACCCTACGGCGATCGAGGATGCTTCTGCCGCCTATCGCTGGCTGCTCGACCAGGGCCTGCCGGCTTCGCACATTGCGATCGCAGGCGACTCGGCGGACGCAGCGCTTGCAATTCAGGTCGCGCTTCGCGCCCGCGATCAGCGACTCGCCATGCCGGCCTGTGCCGTGCTGATTTCACCATGGCTCGACCTTGCGATGCGCGGCGCAAGCTACGAAAGCCGCGCGGCGGTGGACATCTTCTCGAGACCTGAACAGCTTGCCAGAATGGCGCGCGCCTATCTCGGCCGCGATCAAGGCACCAGGGCATCCAGCGCCTCGCCGGTGGAAGCGGACTTGTCGGGATTGCCGCCCATCCTGGTTCACGCAGGTGACGACGACATTACGCTCGACGATTCGTTCCTTCTCGCAGAGCGCGCGCGGCGATCCGGCGTCGATGTGCGGGTTCATGTCTGGAGCGGCATGTTCCATCATTTCCAGATGTTCGGCGACCTCCCGGAAAGCAGAGAATCACTGATCGAGCTGGGCAAGTTCATCATGGACCGCGTGCCAGGCAGAGCCCGGGCGCAGGAGCCATCGGAATCATAGAGCCACGCCGCATCCCATGCCGCCGGAAACACCGATCGCCTCGCCGGTGACAAAGGACGCGGCCGGTGAAGCCAAAAAGCCGACCACTGCGGCCACCTCTTCCGGCGTGCCGAGACGCCGGAGCAGTGTGAGATTTTCGAGATCGGCGCGCACCTTCTCGCCAAACTCCTCGATCGCCTTCTCGACCATCGGCGTGCAGATCGGGCCGGGCAGCACGGCGTTGGCGGTCACGCCGAATCGCGCGTTCTCCCGCGCAATCGACCTGGTAAAGCCAAGCACGCCCGCCTTCGCAGCGGCATAGACTGCCCCTCCCTTGGAACCGAGCCGGCCGGCCTCGGAGGCTATGTTGATAATGCGGCCATAGCGGCGCTTTTGCATGTGCGGCAGCACACCATGCGTGAAGGCGAAGGTGGCCTCGAGATTGACGGCCAGCAGTCGGCGCCAGTCTGCGCGATTGGTGTCGGTGAAGAAGGCGTGCTGGTCGACGCCGGCATTGTTCACAAGCACGTCGAAGGGACCCGCCGCCTCTAGCCAGGAAGCCACCGCCCGATCGTCCGTGACATCGATAGGTGCGAAATCCGCGCGGATCTCGTCCGCCAGGGCCTTGCCGCGCGGCTCGTCGCGGTCGCAGAAAGCGACCATCATGCCGTCGCGTACAAGCTGGCGGCAAACCGCGGCGCCGATGCCCTTGGCGCCTCCGGTCACCAATGCGCGGATCGCGCTTGCCATGCTCAGCGTCCGGTGAAGACCGGCGCGCGCTTTTCCAGCACGGCGGCAAGCCCCTCGCGGGCGTCCGCAGTCGCCGACAGTTCCGCGACCGTTCGCGCCTCTTCCGGCAGGCAGGATTCGACGCCAATGCCAAGGCCGGTCCAGAGCAGTCGCTTGGCCGCGGCCATCGCCTTTGGCGCGCCCTTCGCATAGTTCAACGCCAGCGCGCGCGCGTCGGCGGCGAGTTCCTCGTCCTGCGACAAACGTGTGATCAGGCCGATCGACAGCGCCTCCTCGGCCGCAACCGCCCGGTTCGAGATCACGATATCTGCGGCGCGGCGGAAGCCGACCAGCCGCGACAGAATGACCGAAGCCCCGCCGTCCGGCGCCATGCCGACGCGCGTGGCGCCGGCGAGGAATTTCGCGGACTTTCCGGCGATCACGATGTCGGAGGCGCACACAAGACCAAGCCCGCCGCCACCGGCAGCATATCCATGAACCTCGGTGACGACGATGCTGTTCAGGCGGATCAAGGCCCCAACCGCCATCTGCAGGTAGGCGGTGACCTCGCGGAGGAAGTCACCGAGCTGCTCGCCCTTGGATGCAAATTCGCGAACGTCGCCGCCGGCACAGAAGTTCGGGCCGTTGCCGCGCAGATGAACCACCCGAACCCGCGGATCCGCGTGACAGAGCATCACCGCTTCGTGCAGGGCGCGCATCAGGGCGATATTCATGCCGTTGGAGGCTTCGGGTCGGTTGAGCGTCAGGGTCGCGACATGCTGGCCATAGCTCAGCAGGACCGGCCCCGCGGCCATCCAGTCTTCTGCACGGTCTGCGCCGACTTGATCGGTCATGGACAGTCAACCTCAGACGAGGAAAGAGAGCGTGAAGATCGGCTTGCTGTTGTTGACCAGCGAGACCTTCTTGCGGACCAACTTGAAGCCATCCGTCGTCATGCGCAGGCGATATTCGTTGCGTGCCGCCCACAAGGTCTCGCCGCGCAGATTATCCTCGAAAATAAGGACGTTGGCGTGGGCGTCGACCTCGTCGCCGGCCTGCCGGATCAACTCGACGTTGGATACGATGCGAGCAAGCTCCGATCGCGGGGTCTGCGTATGATGCCGGCCTGTCTTGAGCTGATTGATCCGCACGCGGATGCGCGAGCGATTATCATAGATGATCGACATCTGAGTTTCGGGATCAGTCGCGCCGTTCGCCGGGACCCAGTAGATCGCATCATCCGTCCACAGCGCTTCCCAATCGTCATAGGCGTGTGTGTCCTGCAGTCGCGCTTCCATGAATAGGAACTGCTCGATCCGCTCAAGCAAGATAGTCGTCCCGCTTCCGCTCGGCTTTGCAGCCGTCAAGATCATCTGCTGGTCCATCAAGAGCCTCACGCCGCCATCAGCCTGGCGTAGTGCCGCCAGATGCCCCGCTGCGGCACCTCGTCGGTTGAATGACCGATGAGGTATCCGTTCTCGTCATGACGTTCGCGATGCAGGCCGCGGCTCAAGGTAAGCCACTCCGGATCGTTGATGAGCGCGCCACGATGGTTGCGCTCGTACATCTCGGTGTCATCGGCGAGCAGGAAACCCGCCGGCCCGACCGAGCCCATGGTCTGCTGTCGCAGACGTCGGTTGAAATCCGGAGCTCCCTTGAACTGCAGGGCGGTGACATGCTGGATCGTCTCGTCGACGGCGATCGGCTGCAATACAAACATCTGGATTTCGGCTATGAACAAATTCGGAAAGATCATGGTGTGCGGCGAGCCGTCGATCATGATCTCGCGCGCCCGTTCGGCCCCGTAGCTTGCGCGCATCGCCTTCACATAATCGGGCAACCGGTCCTCCGTCGCACCGAACCAAGCGAGCGGCTTGCCGATGCGACGCCATTCGGGCCTAAGATCGAACTCGGTATGGCCGTTGCCGAAATCGCGCGTTAGCGCGGTCGATTGCGGTCCATAGAGCTTGCCGATGGCGCTGTCGGTGACCTGGAAGACGGAGCTGTGAACGAAACCGGGATGATATCCGTCGGTCTCGTTCTCCAGCATGAATTTCCAATTCGCCTTGGTGCGATGCTGCAGAAAGCCGGCCGTCAGCTCCAGCTCACCCTCGGGAGAGTTATCGAGAAGCTGGTCAATAGAAGCCTTGGCGCCGCCCAGATATTCGTCCAACGAGGGCCCGTCGGTTGCGAGCGAGCCGAACACGAAGCCGCGATAGATGCCAATCCGCGGGACCCTGCCAAGCGAAAACTTGCTCTTGTCGACGCCCTCGTAACCATCCGCATAGGCGAATCCGGCGAGTTCGCCGGTGTTGCTGAAGGTCCAGGCGTGATACGGACAAGTGAAGGTGCTGCGATTGCCCTCGCGATAGGCGCAGAGCTGATTGCCGCGATGCGGACACTTGTTCAGCAGCAGTGTGATCTGCCCGGTTCGATCATGGACCAGGAGCACCGGCAGCGGCCCGATCGACTTCGTGACATAGTCGTTCCGATTCGGCACCTCGCTGACATGTCCGACATAGACCCAGCTCCGATACCAGATGCGTTCGAGCTCCTGCCCGAAAATGGTCTGATCGTAGTAGAGGCGGCTGTGAACCCGTGCCGGTTCAATCAGGGCGCAAGGGTCGCAACGTGAAGCAGGTGGCAGGACATTCATTTTCTTAGTCCGATCGTTCGGACTATTAACAGCTGATAAGTCTCTGCCGTCAAGTCAAAAAATCCAAAACCTCGGATCAGCTGACGAGATTCTGCGGGAGGGTCACTGGGGTTGCCCTGCGTCCCGAACGCAGTGAGTATCTTCTAAGTTGTTGACTTTCTTGAAACGGAGGCCCCGGCGGTCGCGTTCTGTTCACGATCGTTTCGCCTAATTCGTTGCGATTTCATTGCGGCAATCCACGACGGGAACGAGAGCTGTCCAGGAAATGAGATCTCTTGATGGGCGCGCTGGGACTGGATGTCGTTCGTCGGCCGAGCGACGCCTTTCCAAATGGTGGGCTTCCAAATGAATAGCCGACCGGCGCGCAAGATCTTGATTTCAGCGCCAAATGAGTGGGCTGAGCGAGCTCAGAATGGCGGAATCAAAATCTGTTTGATTATTCAACGATTTCAACGCGCATTTGCGAAAAATGGTCGATTCATGCTTCAGTAATTTCAATAGGTTGGTTGGTGTTTCCAAGTGAAAAAGGGCCTCACGGGCAGCTTGAAACGACCGATTGAGCAACGCCTGCTGTTGAGATTCACTTGGCCATGGCGCTCGCGCTATCGCGCATGGAAACGCCTTGACGTAAGCATCTGAAACTCCCGATAGAGCGGCTGATTAAGAGAGGGCCACGGGTTGAGAACAATCAAAGCTGCGGATCGCACCAGTGGGTTAGCCGACGAAAAATGGGCATTCGTCGCGCGAGGAAAATCCTTCGCAGCACTTGCTGCTATCCGCGCGATCTGAATCTCTCTTCCGCAGCCTGGCTTGCCAGCCGGCGCTCAGGCCTTCTTTCGCAGTTTTGGAATCTCAAGGAGAGCCCCTGCCGGCCTTTCCCCCGACAAGGCTATGGCGCAAGGCTAGTTGCGTAACGCTTCCATTCTGCGAGAACCATTGCGTCCTCTGCCCGATCGTTTCGCCAAGGTGGACGAGGCGACTGATCCTGAAATTCGTTCTGACGGAATGAGGCGCACTTATAGCCCAACTCGACATCGAGCGCTGCAGTATCGACCGTGAAGGGCGGGGCGGCCCTATCAATTCAGTTCATGACCATTTTGGCGGCGGCCAATCATCGTCGAGGTGAGTGAACCCGACCCCACTCATACAAAATCCTTGGCCACCGAGATCGCGCGCGGATCGATCAGGCAGTGCAGGATCGACGGCTTGCCGGACGCGAGCGCGCGCTCGAAGGCCGGCGCAAACTTCTCGGTACGCTCGACACGTTCGCCATGACCGCCGATCGCCTTGGCATACAGCGCAAAATCGGGATTCTTGAGCTGCGTGCCGACGACGCACCCGGGATAGTCGCGCTCCTGATGCATGCGGATGGTGCCGTATTGCGCGTTGTCGATCACGATCAGGGCTGCGCCATACTGCACAGCGGTCGCAAATTCCTGGCCGTTCATCAGGACGCATGCTTGATGTGATCCGCAAGGCTGCGAATGCCATTCGGGCGAGATTACAGAGGGCTTTCAGCAACCATTCCCGAAAAAGTTCGCAGTCGTTGCCGACAGAAGCCCGCTCTTGATCATTCCCGGTGCGATGTAACTACTCGAGCGCACAGGAAGCTCGGCCGCGACAGGTGCGGGACATCAGGCCCTGCGGACGCAAGGCAAGCACGAGTAGAAAAACGATACGACCGGCCAGGATGCCCCATCCCGGATCGGCCCGAGAGCCGACCACCTGCGCGATGCCCTGCGCAGCAGGTGGAATGGGTGACGCGCTTCGGAGAACAGGCGCGCCAGAATCGGAACATCCAAGGCGCAATCCAGAAAGCATATGATGGCGGAACGGCGAGTGGTCCCAACGGGTCGGCGCCTTTTTCAGGATACCGGGCGAGGCGAGCGGTAGGATATCCGCGAAGGCGCCGGCATTGCCGGCGGAGACGCCGGCGGCCGGCGCTTCGCGCTCGATAATGGTCACGGAAAGACCCGCGCCTGCGCGGCGATGGCGGCGGAAAGGCCGACCACCCCTGCCCCGACCACAACGACATTCGGCGTTTGCATCAGCTTGAGTCCGCTGAGAGCTTCGGGATACCGAACAATGAACGACTCGGGCGCGCCCGGGGCCTCTACTTGGACGGAAATACGGCTCAGGCCTTGTATTTCTGTACGGCGCCCGGGAGCTTGCTCCACCCCGCATACCACGTATCAAAGAGCTTGAGCTGAGCTTCGACATAGTTACGCTGGCTCTTCGAGAGTTCGTCCGTCTCGTTGAAGTGCAGCGCATATTCCTTGTCGCCCTTCAGCACCATCATATGCTTGAAGTAGAGAACGAGATCCGGCCCTTCATCGAAAGAGGAGAGCACGGCAAGGGCCGATTCCAGCTCCAGCGCGCGCTGGCGGGCATCCGAGTCGCCAGCCGCTGCGCCCTGCGCCAGGTTGCACAGGTGCAGAACTTCCTTCGGCAGGACGCAGCCGATGCCTGTGATGGCGCCAGTCGCGCCGCAATTGACGAAGCCGTGAAACACGTTGGTGTCGACGCCGATCATCAGCGAGATGTCATCGTCGCGGCTGGTAATGTTTTCGGCCGCATAGCGCATGTCGGCCGCGCCACCGAATTCCTTGAAGCCGACGAGGTTCGCGTGTTCCGCGCGTAGCGTGTAGAAGAGGTCGGCACGCGTGGCAAAGCCGTAGTATGGGCTGTTATAGATGACGGCCGGCAGGTCCGGGGCGGCGGAAAGGATCGCCTTGAAGTGGTTCTTCTGGGCAGCGACGACCGAACCGCGGGACAGAACACGCGGAATGACCATCAGCCCCTGTGCCCCAATCTTCTGGGCGTGCGCGGCATGGGTGACGGCTGAGGCGGTGTTAACGGCACCGGTGCCGACGATCACGGCGACGTCGGCCTTCACCAGGCGCTCGACACCTTCCCGGCGTTGAGCGTCGGTCAGCAGCGGCCAGTCCCCCATCGAGCCGCAATAGACAACGGCTGACATACCCTTTTCGACCAGTTCCCTGCCCTTGCGAACCAACGCATCGAAATCCGGTGAGCGGTCGTCCTTGCATGGCGTCATCAAGGCGGGGATGACACCGGAAAAAACCTTCGCTTTCACGACAATCTCCTTCGGTCGGGCAGGTTGACGGTGCCGCGCCAGGCCCCTCTCAAACGATGAATAACCTCTCCGGCGAGAAGCCGGTGACGTATCTTGTATTTTATTTGTCGACAAGAAAAATACAAACCTTCCTCCTCGGGAGAGAAATAACGCAACAAGACTACCTCGTGCTTCAACTCAGCGGTCGCGCGAACCGTCCAACGAAAGACGCGCAGATGGATACCGAACCAGCTGCTTGTCCTCGCATTCAAAATGGTGAAACAGGGCTACGAACCAACGGAGAATGCGCGGAGCACCCTGTCACCCATCTCCTCCGTACCGATAACCGCCCGGCCGGCCCTAGCGATGTCGGATGTGCGATACCCCTCGGCCAGGGACTTGCGCACCGCGCTCTCTACGGCGACAGCGGCATCCTCCCGGCCAAGGCTCAGTCTCAACATCATCGCGACAGAGAGAATAGCGGCCAGCGGGTTCGCGATATCCTTACCAGCGATATCCGGAGCGCAGCCGTGCACGGGCTCGAATAATCCCTTGCCGGACGTGTTGATAGAGGCCGATGGCAGCATGCCAATAGACCCGACCAGCATCGACGCCTCGTCGGAAAGAATGTCACCGAACAGATTGGCCGTAACGATCACGTCGAACGCCGTGGGCTTGCGCACCAACGCCATCGCTGCTGCATCGATATAGAGGTGGCTCAGTTGGACGTCCGGATATTCGGCACCGACATCGGTCACGATTTCTCGCCAGAGCTCCATCGTCTCAAGCACATTGGCCTTGTCGACTGAGCAGAGTTTCCCGCGGCGGGCCCGCGCCGCTCGGAAGCCAGCATGAGCGATCCGGCGGATCTCCGCTTCGGTGTAGCTCATCGTGTTGACGCCGCGGCGCGAACCGTCGGGCAGCATCTCGATACCGCGGGGCTCACCGAAATAGAGATCGCTCGTGAGCTCGCGCAGAATCGTCAGATCCACGCCTTCCACGACCTCCGGTTTGAACGTCGTGGCGTCGGCGAGTTCCGGCCAGGCGACGATCGGACGGAAATTGGCGAAAAGATCGAGTTCGCGCCGCAGCGTCAGCAGCGCGTCACCCGGGCGCAGGCCGCGTGGCAGCGCCTCGTACTGGAAGCCTCCTTCGGCGCCGAACAGGATGGCATCAGCCTCCCGCGCAAGCGCAAGCGTCTCTGGCGGCAGCGGATGACCGTGCGCTTCATAAGCGCAGCCGCCAATCAGTGCCTCACTCAATTCGATTGCGAGGCCATATCGCTCCGCGACGGCACGCAGAACCTTGACAGCTTGGCGCGTTACCTCGGGCCCGATGCCGTCGCCGGGCAGGACTGCGATCTTCATAGATTTCATAGATATCTCCGATGCGTTAGTAGAGAGGGAGGTGGAGCGAGCCGTTACGCCCTCCCAACCTCGAAATCGCTGACCCGATCGAGCAGCGTCAGCGTGTAGTCGATCTCATCGAGCCCGGCGAGGAGGCAGGACCTGCCGAATGGATCAGCCGAGAACGGGTGCACGGTGCCGTCGGCCTCGATCACTTGCTCGGTTTCGAGATCGACCGTGAGCGGGAGGCCGGGAGAGGCCGCAAGCCTGGCTCGCAGCCCCCGCACGGCCGCCTCGGGCAGCAAGACGGGCAGCAGGCCGTTCTTGAGACAGTTGGTTTGGAAGATATCGCCGAAGCTGACGGCGATGATGCTGCGGATGCCGAAATCGGCGAGCGTGTGGACCGCCTGCTCGCGCGATGAGCCGCAGCCGAAGTTGCGGTCTCCAACGAGGATCGCCGGCCGCTGGAAGCCGGGACGATTGAGCACGAAGTCGCGGCGCGTGCTTCCAGTGGTGTCGAAACGCTGGTCGTGAAAGCAGTACTTGCCGTAGTCGACGCGCCGCTTGTGCATGAAGCGCGCTGGAAGGATCTGGTCCGTGTCGATATCGGCGCCCTCGATGGGAGCGGCCGCAGCAGTGATGCGCGTGAAGGGTTCCATGCTCAGGCTTCGCACAGCTGGCGGACATCGACGAGGCGGCCCGCGACGGCAGCCGCCGCCGCCATCGGCGGGCTCATCAGATGCGTGCGGGATCCCCTACCCTGCCGTCCGACGAAGTTGCGGTTGGTGGTGGAGGCGCAGCGTTCGCCTTCGGAGAGCATGTCACCGTTGATGGCGAGGCACATCGAGCAGCCGGCATGGCGCCAGTCGCAACCAGCGTCGAGAAAGATGCGGTCGAGCCCTTCAGATTCGGCCTGCGCCTTCACTTGTCCGGATCCCGGCACTATCAGCGTCGGCACTGCCGTGCGCCGCCCCTGCAGCACAGAAGCAGCCATGCGCAGGTCCTCGATGCGGCCATTGGTGCAGGAGCCGATGAAGACCCGGTCGACTGGCAGCCCCTCCAGCGCCACGCCGGCGTCGAGCCCCATATAGGCGAGGCCCCTCTCGATCCGGGCGCGCTTCAGAGGATCGGCGATGCCACGCGGGTCCGGCACCCGGCCGGTGATCGGCCCAGCATCTTCGGGGCTTGTGCCCCAGGAGACCATAGGCGCGAGCTCGGCGGCATCGAGCGCGACCTCGCGGTCGAAGACCGCCTCCGCCTCAGTCGCCAGCCCTGCCCAGCGCGCGGCCGCCTTCTCCCAATCCGCTCCCTTTGGCGCGAAGGGGCGGCCCTCGAGATAGGCGAAGGTCGCGGCATCGGGCGTCACCATCCCGGCCCGCGCGCCGGCCTCGATCGACATGTTGCACAGGGTCATGCGGCCTTCCATCGTAAGGCCGCGAATGGTGCTGCCGGCATATTCGATGACGTGGCCGGCCGCGCCCGCAACGCCGATATGGGCGATGATGCCCATGATAATATCCTTGGCGACCACGCCCGGCCCGGGCGCGCCGCTGACCGTTACGCGCATGGTGCGCGGCTTGCGCTGCCAGAGCGTCTGCGTCGCGAAAACATGGCTGACCTCGGCAGCGCCAATGCCGAAACCGAGCGCCCCGAGCGCACCATGGGTCGAGGTATGGCTGTCCCCGCAGACGGTCGTCATGCCCGGCAGGCTCAGCCCCTGCTCCGGCCCAACGACGTGGATGATACCATGCCTGAGATCCCCGAGCGGAAAGAGGGAGATCCCATTCTCCGAGGTGAAGCGGACGAGTTCCTCGATCAGTTCGCGGCGCTCGGCATCGACCGTATCGGCAAGGCTGCGGCCGCGGGTCGAGACGTAATGATCCGGCATGGCGAAGGTCAGGTCGGGCCTGCGGACCTTGAGCCCCTTGCGCCGCAGGGTCTCGAAGGCCTCGAGCGGCAGATCGTCACCAACATAGTGCCGGTCGATATAAAGCAGCGTCTGCCCGTCCGGCCGCTCGTAAACCGTGTGGCTGTTCCAGATCTTCTCGAACATTGTGCCGGACACGACACGCACTCCCAGTCAGGCGAAGCCTGAAGCGGCTCCGTCATTGGGATAGAAAGCCGGAACGTCGGGCGGAAGTCGTGGTTCGCCAAGCGAGCGGCGTGGCTCACGATGCTTGAGCGGCCTCGAGCAGGTGGCGAAGCAGCAGGCGAGTCGCCACCGGGATCTCGGCATCGCTGCGCACGCAAATCTTGTGCTCGCGAACCGCCCAATCCTCCTCCAGCACGACGGTCACGATATCCATCACGGGACTGAGCTTGGCCGCGAGCCGGTCGGGGATGATGCCCAGCCCGAGCCCGGCCTCCACCATGCGGCAGACGGCATCGAAGCCCCCGACCCGGACCCGCGAACGCGGGATATTGCCGAGCTCGCCGGCATTCTTCAGCAGCAGGGTCTGGATGGAGCTGCGCGGCTCCTGCTCGATCAGGTCGTAGCCGAGCAACTCGGCGAAGCCGACACCATCCCGTTTCGCCAATTCGTGCCCGGCTGGCACGACCACGACGAGCCTGTCCTTGAAGCAGGGATGGACCACGAGTTCCCCGGTCGGCAGATCGCCGGAAAAGATGCCGAGGTCGGCGCTGTTGTCCATCACGGCCTGGATATTCATCGGGCTGAGATTGGACTGCAGCTCGACGCGCACCTGCGGATAGCGCTCCGCAAAGCCTGCGAGTTGCTCCGGGATGAAGCCGAAGAGCGTCGATTCATTTGCCCAGATCCGAACCTGCCCGCGCGTACCTGCCGAGAAATCGACGAGCTCTGCCTCCAGTTCCGCCAGATTGCGCATGATGAGCCGCGCATGCTGGAACAGCGCCTGACCGGCGGCTGTCGGTTCGATGCCCTGGCGATGGCGGAGCAGCAGCTCCGTGCGCAGAGCCTGCTCGAGATCCCCGATGCGTTTGCTGACGGCGGAGGCGGCAATATTCTCGCGGTCTGCGGCGCGCGCGATGCTGCGCTCCTCGATGATGGCGACGAAGAGCCTTAGCGTCAGAAGGTCGATGCGGGAGCTGACATTGATCCGGATCGGCTCCGGAGCTCCCGTGTGTTGTCGCATCGCGGGTCCCGGGGTTCGCATCGTCAAGACACCGATGAAGCATGCCCGACGTCGTCGATCAAGTCTCCCTCGCCGCGCCTGCGCCAGGCCTGGGTCCGGGCGACGATCACCGAGGTCAGAACCATCTGGATGAACTTCACCGCCGCTGCCGTCAGCAGGATCATGACCGCCATGGCGGCCGCAGCGGCCGTATCGCCGGTGTCGTCCATCTCGACCACCGCGACGGAGGCGAGCTTGGTCGCGGGGGCATAGAGGAAGACGACCGCGCCGATCGTGGTCATGGCGTTGAGGAAGAAATAGGTCGCGATGTCGATCACGGTCGGCGTGCAGATCGGCAGCGTGACCCGCGCAAAGGTTCGCCAGAACGCAACGCCGAGGGCCGCCGCCGCCTCCTCGATTTCATCGTCGATCTGCTTCAGCGCCGTCACCGCCATCAGGTGCGGCACGGTGTAATAATGCGCAACCGTCGCCATCACCAGGATGGACAGGCCGCCATAGACGTCGTTCAGCGGGTTCGCTCTGCTGTTGAAGAAGAAGATGTAGCCGAGGCCTAGCACGAGTCCCGGAACGGCGAGCGGCAGCATCGCGAGACCGCGATAGAGCGCGCGCGGCAGCGTGTGCCCCGGCCCCTTCTCGACCAGATAGGCGCCACCGAAGGCACAGACCGTACCGATCAGCGCAGTCAGCGACGCCATCTTCAGACTGTTCGCGTAGGAGGTCCAGCCGGCGGCGTCGTAGGATGCGAAATCGTAATTCTTCAATGAAAGGCTGAGATCGTACGGCCAGAAAGACACGAAGGAAGCGAGCAACGCGGTACCGACGAGCAAGAGAATGAACGCGGCAACCACGCTCGCCACCGCCAGCATGGCGAGGTCGAAGCCCCGGCGTGGCATAGGTACAAGCACGACAGCGCGCGCACCCAGCATTGATGTCTGCCGACGCCGAACAAAGAGTTCGACGCCGAAGGATAGGACCGCCGGCATCAGCAACAGTACGCCGACGACGGCACCCATTCGGAAGTTTTGCTGACCGATGACCTGCTTGTAGATATCGATCGAAAGAACATTGTACTGCCCGCCGATCACCTTCGCCACGCCGAAATCGGTGACAGAGATGGTGAAGACGACAAAGAGCGCGCTGATCAGCCCGAAACGCGCGCCGGGCAGCGTAATCGTACGGAACATGCGCGAGTGCGAGGCGCCGAGTGTCTCGGCCGCCTCGTAGAGGCGCGCATCCGAAAGAGCGAGCGCTGTGACCAGGATCATCAGCGCATGAGGGAAGCAGTAAAACACCTGCGCCACGACGATGCCGGACAGCCCATAGATCGAGCTCCCGCTGAGTAGATCCTTGAGAAAGCCCTGGTTACCGAAGAGATAGGTCAGCGCGATTGCCGGCAGCAGCGAGGGCGACAGAATCGGCAGAAGCCCGATGCCGCGAAACAACGGCTTCAACGGCATGCAGCTGCGCGACAGCGCATAAGCGTAGAGAAAAGCCAGCGAGGCCGTAATCGTCGTTGTCAGAACACCGAGCAGCAGGCTGTTGCCGATCGAGTGCGTGAGCGAAGGATTGGCGAGGTAGTCCCGGAAATTGGCAAGGCCAATAAAAGCTCCGTTCTGATCCTCGAGACTTTTGCCAAGAATGGCGCCAACCGGCAACAGCACCAACACGACCAACACCAAGAGCAAGGCGGCCGTCAGGGCGAGCCGCAGCATGGACTCGGAAAGCAGGGGCGACCGGTGTCGACGGTCTCGGGCTATGGTGTCACGCATCGCTGGCGGCCGGCAGCACTTGCAGGCGCGCGGGATCGAGCGCCACTGACACTGCGGTTCCCGGCCCGATCGCGAGTTTACGTATCTGGCGGGCAGCAACGTCTGCAGTGAGTTCCACGCCGCCCCAGGCCGGTGCGACGAGGCGCAAGCGGGTGAAAGCGCCGAGAAATTCCACGCCTACCACCAGCGCACTCACGCCGTTGCCGACGAGGGGCTTGTCCGCGGCCGCGACCTCCACATCCTCGGGCCGTACACAGAGTTTGGCCGCGCCATCCCGCGCGCCAGACGCCAACTCAAGCGCAGCCGATGCGTCTCGCGGCATGAACAGCTTGCCAGACGTTCGCCCTGACAACACGTTCATCTTGCCGACGAAGCCGGCCACGAAGAGTGAGGCGGGGCGGCTGTAGATCTCTGCGGCCGTGCCGACCTGCTCGACGGTGCCGTGGTTCATCACCACGATCCGGTCGGCCATGGCGAGCGCTTCTTCCTGATCGTGCGTAACCATGATGGTCGTGATGCCGAGCCGGTGCTGCAAGTCCTTGATCTGCTCGCGCAGATGGATGCGGACCTTGGCGTCAAGGGCGCTCAGCGGCTCGTCAAGAAGAAGCAGTTTCGGGCTCGGCGCGAGCGCGCGGGCCAGTGCGACGCGCTGCTGCTGCCCTCCTGAAAGTTGTGACGGAAACTTGCCGGCGACACCCGGCAGACCGACCATATCGAGCAATTCGGCGACGCGCGAATCGGCAGCACGCCCCCGCGCCTTCAGGCCATAGGCAACGTTCTGGCGAACGTTGAGGTTCGGAAAGAGCGCATAGGATTGGAACAGGATGCCGAAGCCGCGCTCGGCTGCCGAGAGCCTGGAGATGTCACGCCCGGCATGGCTGATCGCGCCGACACTCTGCTGTTCCAGACCGGTGATGATGCGCAGCAGCGTCGACTTCCCGCAGCCCGAAGGCCCAAGGAAGCTGACGAACTCGCCTTCATGCACGTCGAGATCAATCGCCTTCAGCGCGGCAAAGCGGCCGAAGGTCTTGCCCAGGCCGCGGATCGTGAGCAGCGGCGTATCTTGGCCGGATGAGGAAACCATGGGGACCGATGATGCGAACGATATCAGATGGCCCGACGCGATCCTAGCGCATGCGCGCCGGGCGGATAGGATGAGGTCTGTTGGCGACGGATTGTCCGCCCCGCCGCGGGTTCAATTGCTCTTCGGCTCGGATTTGCCGTCATAGCGTTTGACCCATTCGGCGGTCAGCGCTTCACGGTCAAGGGCGCTAGCCGTCAAGTCCTGATCGGCCATCGCAGCTTCTGCCCCGGGCGGGTAGGCCTTCGGCGTCGGAAAGTCGCCCGGATAGGCCACAATCGCCATGAACTTGTTGTACTCGTCGTTTGCCGCCTTGCTCACCGAGAAGTCGGCGAGTGCCTGCGCGGCCTTGAGCTTCTTTGTGCCCCTGATGATGGCGGTGGCCTCGATGTCCCAGCCGGTCTTGTCCTTGGGCAAAATGATGTCGATCGGCGCGCCCTTGGCCTTGAGCTGTGGTGAGGTGATGTCAGTCGAGATGCCGATCACATACTCGCCGGTCGCGGCCATCTTGCAAGGTTTCGAGCCGGAATGGGTGTAGAGTGCGACGTTCTCGTGCAGTCCATCCATGAAGGACCAGGCCTTTTCGCCCATCGACTGCTTCCAGTGATTGATTGCCATGTAGCCAGTGTGGCTGGAAGCAGGGTTGGGCATGGTGATCTGGCCCTTGTAGATGGGCTTGGCGAGATCGGCCCAGGTCTCAGGTGCCGGGATGTTGCGCTTCTTCGCCTCGACCGTATTGAAGCAGATCAGGCTCATCCAGGTATCCATGCCCGTCCAGGACGGCGGGTTCTTGGTGTCAAGGAAGCGGGGCTTCAGCTTCTCGTACTCCTTTGGCGCATAGGGCTCGAGCATGCCGAGCTTTTCGAGGGCGACGAGGTGCATGAGCGGCACACCCCAGACGACATCAGCCCGCGGATTGTCCCTCTCGGCGAGCAGGCGGGCGAGCACGATGCCCGGGCTGTCGCGCAGCCAGGAAATCTCAACGTCGGGATGGGCCTTCTCGAACGCCGCCTTGTACGGAGCGAGTTGCTCCTTCTCCAGCGCGGTATAGACGGTGATGGTTTCCTTGCCAGTTTGGGCAACCGCGACCGAGGCAGCGCCCGCCATAACAGTTGCGGCGAGAAAACCGAGCAGCCAGGGCCGATGCGTCCGGAATCGCTTCGAAGTTGCGAAATGCTTGGTCATGGTTCTCCCTCACTGCGCTCTCTGGCATGCCAGCACACTAGGCGCCGCAACTCAACGAGGGAACGCGCGATCCGGAAATCGTCCATCGCGAAACACGATGGCACTGAGCGGCCCCCTGCTCTCTCTGCGCCGAAGAGAGAGCAGGAAGGATGGACCGCCTGTCCGCCAGAGAGCATCGGCCGCGCGCAGCTCAGGAAGCCGCCCCGTGAACCACCGAATTCCATCCGCCGACAAGGAGCGAAGCAGCCGCGAGATCCTCGGACGCTGCCCCGACAGACTTGAACAGCGTGATCTCATCCTCTGCAACGCGACCTCGCCTCGTCCCGCTGGTCAATTCGTGAAGGTCGCCACGCACATCCTCGGCCAGCCAGCGACCGGCGGCCATCGGCTGCAACAGATCGCCTGCCTCGGCGAGCGCCCCACCATAGGTGTCGACATAGACACGGCTGCGGCAAACGGCATCGTCATCGCTCTCGCGCATGTGCGGCGTGAACGCCCCGACAAGATCGAGATGTGTACCGGGCTTCAGGTGCCGGCCCACGATGAGCGGATCCCTTGACGTCGTGGCACAGCTGACGATGTCCGCCTGGGCGAGCGCCGTGGGCAGATCGGCATCGGGTGCAACGTCGAACCCCTCTCGGGCAAAGGTGCCGGCGAGCGTCATCGCGCGTTGCGGATCGCGGCCCCAGACAAGCACCCTCTCGATCGGCCGCACGGCGCGATGGGCGGCCGGCAGAGAGGCAGCGACCCGTCCTGTCCCGACCACGAGCAGTGTGCGGCTGTTCCGGCGCGAGAGATAGCGCGAAGCTAGCGCAGAAGCTGCCGCCGTACGCCGATTGGTCAGCGCCTCACCATCGATCATCGCGCGCGGCTGACCGGTGGCTCCATCGAACAGAACGTAGAGCGACGACACGGCGCCGAGGCCACGCGCAGCATTTTCCGGAAACACGGTCACGAGCTTCACGCCGAGCGCCTTTCCACGCTCCCAGGCCGGCATCGTCAGCAGGTGGCCCGGACTGCGGGGCGTCCCGACCTCATGACTTTGTCGCACCGGCATTGCCTCACCGCCGCGACGAAACGCCTCACCCAACGCGTCGATCAAGCGGGGATAATCGAGGCCAGCATGAACCTCAGCTGCAGAAAAGTGGCGTAACAAGATTCCCTCACAATCAGCTCGTTCGAGCGATACGATGCCCGCGCGGGTATCGCAAGCCGCGCAGGATAGCTGCGCACGAGGGTTGGTCGCTTTGAGTTTTGGAACCAAAGTTTTCCGATAGTCAACAAATTCCACAATGCCACGCTGAAGATATTTTTGGCAGGCGTCGCAAAACTAGTCGGCAGTGCGTCTGCCAGACCAGAGCGCGCCATGGGACACCATCATGGTGATCGCGGCCGTGGCAAAAAACCCGCGCGAGATCCGCACGCGAGCTGCGGGCGGCTTGCCAGCACGGAATGCAGGACGCCAGCGCGTCGGCGGATCAGAGCCGGGATTCAGTCAAATGAACGAGCTGAGAGCCGGCGCGATAAAGGGACTCCCGCGCGGCACGGAAGCGCGGCTCCTCGACCGCGGCGATCGGAAGCGGAAGGTCTTTGTCCGCAATATGGCCGAGGACGTAGGATGCCAGGACCCCGCCAAAGACAGTGCCTGGCGCAATGCCGCGGCCGTTATATCCACTGAAGGCGATCACGTTGCGATCCAGTTTGTGAAAGCGCGGGAGATTGTCCGAAGTCATACCGATCATCCCGAACCAGCCCGCCTCGAATTTGATGTCGACGAGTTGCGGAAACATTTTGCGCAGCGAGCGAAGGGCCCATGCCCCGTGCACTGCTGCACCGCTCCCCTCGAGAGCACCGACGCTGCCAAACACGAGCCGACCTGCACGATCGAAGCGAAATGAACTGAGCACCGGCTTCGTATCCCAGCCCCCCTGCCGTTCGGGCAGGATCGATGCTCTCAAGTCATCCGACAGGGGTTGGGTCGCAAAGTTGAAGTAAGGCAGATGAATCTGCTCCCGTCGGACCTGCGACCACGGTCCTCGCGCATAGGCATCGGTGGCAACAATCACCCAATCGGCGCGCACCGATCCCGTTGCCGTATCGACCTTCCAGCGCGAACCGTCGTCGCTGGCAGCCAGAACAGGACTCCGGGTGAACATCTTCACACCCGCAGCGAGCGCGGCACGCGCCAAACCACGGACATAGGCCAGCGGCTGAATCGTTCCGGCGCGCTTATCCAGCAGCGCTCCGGCGTAATCGCCACCACCAATCTTCCGGCGCGCCTCCACGGCATCGAGGACCTCGACCGGCGCACCGCGTCGCTGCCATTGTTCGGCACGAGCCTCGATCTCTTCCAGACCCTTGCGTCCGACCGCACAATGCAGCGTGCCCGAGCGCTCCAGCTCACATTCAATGCCGTGCTTCTCGATCAGATCGAACACTTTCTGCGGCCCATGGCTGAGCAGCGCGTTCAGGCGCTCCCCAAAGGTTTGCCCGAGCGTCACTGCAAGAGTGTCCGGCATGACCCACATGCCAGCGTTCACGAGGCCGACGTTGCGCCCGGAGCCGCCGAAGCCGATTTCGGACGCTTCCAGCACGGCAACACGCGCTCCTCCTTCCGCGAGATGGAGAGCTGACGAAAGTCCGGTATATCCGCCACCGATGACGGCGACATCGACGTCCACCTCACCGGCCAGAGGGCCCGTCTGAGGTGCGAGCGGAGCCGTCAACTCCCACAGTCCGTGCGATGTCGGATCGCCCAGCATCTGGCAAACTCCCACGGTTGCAACTGGCCCGACGCGTCGGCAATTCGCCGACAGGCCTCCTCAAGTTCCGAGGCCGATGAGGCGTAGGAAATCCGGAAGTACGACGCAAGCCCAACTGCCATTTGTCTCTCAAGCTTTACCCAAGCATGTCGAGCAGTTCGACCTCGTCGAGGGCGTGTGGGTCGCTCATCCTCGTTGCGCTCTTTCCGTCGCCGTGGCCCTCCGCCAAGGTCTAATCGACGTGAGCAGCTCACGATTGGTCCAGCAGGATCAGCAAACGAAAATGGAGCAGATTCTATCACGATCTGACCGGCACCAAGTTTAGGCAACGCATGGACGCCGTCGTCGAGAAATTCAACGATATGCGGGACGGCCTCGACAAGGAGCGCAAATTCATGGGGCGTCAGTGGGCCAAGCGATAAACACAAATTCTGTCCGTGCTTGACTCCACAGTAGGCGTGGTCGGCGATTTGCAAGCGATCGCCGGCAAGGCCAGCCTGAGATCCCGAGCCTAGACATGCCAATGTTGGAGGATGGAACCGATCTTCAACGGAGAGTTGGATAAGCTGTAACCGTCCGGTGAAGCTTTCAATTACCCACAGATTCTCCTCCGACCATGACACCTAGCGCTATGTCGGTGAGGCGTGACAGCCCGCGCCACATGACGGTGTTGCCGGGTGGCGGATCGCTGGCGCGGGCGAGATAACCGCCGAGCCGGGCGACCTTGATCAGATAGTGCGAGAGCGTTTTCCGTCTTGCTTTTTGTCTGTCGTTGACGAGGCGATCGAGCACGCCGATTTCAGTCGAATGCGCTCGATTGGCTGCGATGAACGCGACCGGTGATCAAATTGAGTCAATGCGCCAAGTCGCCAAGCGGATTCGTGCTTCCCAAAACTGGACGGCTTACAAACAAGGTGACAGGCAGCTGCATGAACTCATCGCGGAGGCTTCGGGAAACAAACTACTGAGTGTGCTCCAGCGCATCGTTGAGGAAGTACGGGCGTCGATCGTCTGGGACAAGCTGGACACCAGTTCGCCGGCACCGCCCAGCGATTATTGGTCCTTCGCAGAACACGACAGGATCATCAAAGCTACCGCAGGCCGCGACCGCGATGCAGCCTCAGAAGCGATGCGTTGTCATTTGAGAACGACCTACGACCGCCTGCTCGCGTAGAATCCGGAGTAGACCCAGTGTTGTGGGGTAGGCAAGTATTGGTGTTCTTGCAAATTGCGATCAGATGGAACGATTTGATATGAGCCGAGCGCCCTCCAGCAGCTGCTGGCAAAGCAATCGGGCTCTTCGACGCGGACACTGTCCACGATCTTCCGAGGTCGTCTCGAACTATTTTGTTGGTGAAAACCGATAGTGGCGTCTGTTGAAAAGTCTCCTGCCGTTTATTTCGAAGGTCTGGCTCACCACATCGGACGCGAGCGACGCCCGAGGCCAAGCTAATAGCTGGTAAGTTTCTCTACCGTGTTTGATGTTTGCTGCATCCACGGCTTTCGTGCCGTTCACCCCGACGACGTTGGCGTCGCCGAAGTCGCATTACATGCGACGGTGGCGCAACGCTGTCGATCTGCCCCGCTTCTGCACTCTTGATCTTCTCCCACTCATTGGGAATGATTGACCACGATGCGAGTCACGGGAAACCAGGGCCAATTCACCAATCTTGAGAGCAAACTCCAGATACCGCCTGGCGAAAACAAGGCCATAACGAGGGTCAGGAGGCCGAGAGCGACAAGGTAGGTTGCCCCGAACTGCCCGAAAAAGCGTGTGGCAAAGAAGTACAGCAGCGCACCAATGATCGGTCCTTCCAGCCTGCCGACGCCTCCGACCATCACACTGAAAATGCAAATCGAGGACCAGTAGGGATCGAAGCCTGCGTCGGGCGTGATCCGCAACTGGGCCATGTAGTACAATGCCCCGGCCATTCCCGTTCCGGCCGCCGCCAGTACCCAGATCATCAGTCGGATTCT
Organism: Bradyrhizobium sp. 14AA; assembly: GCF_054185205.1. Lineage (NCBI taxonomy): Bacteria > Pseudomonadati > Pseudomonadota > Alphaproteobacteria > Hyphomicrobiales > Nitrobacteraceae > Bradyrhizobium > Bradyrhizobium sp. 14AA. Next base: position 99,862 of record NZ_JAVAYM010000002.1, read on the forward strand.
TTTGACGTTCACGCCTTGACTCGCGGCGGCGGTTGGCTCATCGCGAATCGCCGTGAGAGCGAGCCCGAAGCGCGAGCGAAGAAGCACATAGGAGCCTCCGACCGTCAACAACAGCAGGAGCGAACTCATCATCGTGAGCCCCAAGGCCCGTTGATCGGGCGTGTACTGCGCCATCACGCGCAGTGACATTCCCGATCCGCCATTCACATAGGAGATGTTTGCCGTCAGGAGCCTGAGAGCTTCCGCAAAGACCCAGGTCCCGATGGCGAAATAAGGACCCTCAAGCCGACGCAGCAGCATATAGGCCGGGATCGAAACTGCGGCTGCCGCGAACGCGCTGAGTGGTACCGTCCAAAACGGATTGAAACCCATGTTGTTGGCAAATACGAAAAGAACGTAGCCGCCGACGCCGATAAATGCCTGCTGGCCGACAGATACGAGGCCCGCATATCCCGCAAGCAGGTTCCACATCTGCGCGATCGCAATGAGACAGCTCAGTTCGATGACCCATCGAATATGACCGTTGCTAGCCCAGTATGGCATGGTCGGGATTGCAATGACAATCAGTACACTCATCACCAGCGCAATGACGCTGGAAGTCGTCTGCCGCCGCACAATTACATTGGAATCAGTCATTGATTTGCCGGCTGCTCAGGTGCGGGACATCAGGCCCTGCGGACGCAAGGCAAGCACGAGTAGAAAAACGATATGACCGGACAGGATGCCCCATCCCGGATCGGCTCGAGAGCCGACCACCTGTGCGACGCCCACGATCATCGCGCCAAGAAACGCGCCGCTGATATGGCCCATGCCTCCGATGATGACTGCTTCGAAGGCGTAGATGAGCTGAGCGCCACCATCCGCGGGGGCCACCGTCGTGCGGGTCGCCTGGCAAAAGGCTGCTGCGCCGAGAATGCCAACTGCAATGGCGGTGGCCAGTGCATAGACGCCTTTGGTGTCGACCCCCGATAGAGTTGCGGCCTCTCCATCGGCCGCAGCGGCCCGCAAGGCACGTCCGAACTTCGTGAGTTGGAGCGCGAAGTGAAGACAGGCTGTTAGGGCCACTGCGAAGGCAAACACGCCGAGGGGCAGAACTCCCAAATAGATCGGACCGAGTTCAATCGACATGGACGAAAGTGTGCCGAGTGAGAGTGACCTCGTGTCGGCCGACCAGATCTGCAGCATGAGGTTCTGCAACGCGATCGACAGGCCAAAAGTAGCAACAAGAGAGGGCAATGGGTCCGCCTTTACGACTCTATTCAGGACTCCCCGCTGAAGAGCCCACCCGATGAGAACGCCCACCGGCACCAGCAGAACGGGAGCAACAAGCGGCGACACTCCGAGCATGCCAACAAGAGATATTCCGAGAAGCGCCAGCAGAATGACGAGATCGCCATGCGCGATGTTGACGATTCGCATCACACCGAACATCAACGCCATTCCCAGAGCATACTGCGCATAGAGCCCGCCCAGCAGAACACCCTGAACAAGCGCGTCCAGCCACATCATGAATGTGCTCCAAAGTATGCGCGGGAAATCTCCTCGTGAGCGATCTCGCGGGACGGACCGGACAGCGTCACGCGCCCTTCCAGCATACAGTACAGGCGATCACTGGAGGATTTTGCGAGAGACACGTCCTGCTCGACGATCACGATGGACGTGCCGCTCGCACGGATCTCGGGAAGCTTCTGGTAAATCTCTTTGACGACCTTGGGCGCAAGACCCAGTGAGATCTCGTCACAAAGAAGCAAGCGAGGCTGTGCCAGCAGGGCACGGCCTATTGCAACCATCTGCTGCTGTCCGCCCGACAGTCTTTCGACTAATTCGCGACGGCGCTCCTTCAAGACTGGAAATAGCTCTTGAATTCGCGGGATCGTCCATCGCGATGTTCGCCCGACATCGGTTCGTGCCCAGTCAAGGCAGACGCGTAGATTGTCCTCCACTGTCATTCCCCTGAACAATCTGCGCCCTTCAGGAACCATTGCGAGCCCCTTGCGCACCAGGGCATACGCTGGAGTTCTCGAAGTAACTTCGCCTGCAAATGCAATCTTGCCGGCGCTGGGGGATATGAGACCTGTGACGGTCTTCAAGAGCGTGCTCTTGCCCGCACCATTCGCCCCGATCAGCGCAACAACTTCACCGGCTGCGATTTCGAACTCGACATTGAAGAGCGCTTGAAAGTCGCCGTAGGCCGCGCACAGATTCCTTACCTCTAGGATCGCCGTCATGCCTCGATCCCCATGTACGCCCGACGAACCTCCGGATCGGCCATAACGTCACCTGGCCTGCCATCCGCAATCTTGGAGCCGAAATCGAGAACCATCATGCGGTCTGCGACTGCCGTCAATGCATGGACCACGTGCTCGATCCAGATGATCGTTACCCCGCTATGTTGAATTTTTCGAATCAACGAGACCAGATCGGCAGCTTCTTCATCGGTCAGTCCGCCGGCGATTTCGTCAAGCAGCAGCAGCTTCGGTTCACCTGCCAAGGCCCGCGCCAGTTCAAGTCTCTTGCGGTCGAGAAGGGTCAGCGAGCCTGCCGGGCGGTTCGCCCGGGAAGACAGACCACAATCCTCAAGGACCGCCAGGCAGGTTCGATATGAGTCGCGTTCCGATTTCCCCGCCGAGAACATCGCCGAGACCAGAAGATTCTCAAAAGCAGTCATGGCCCCATACGGACGCGGGATCTGATAGGTCCTCCCGATTCCAAGCGCGGCTCGTCGATGGGCGGCCAGCCTTGAGAGTGGCCGGCCCGCGAGTGTGATCTCACCTGAACTTAATCCGAGATCGCCGCTGATCAGATTGAAGAGCGTAGTTTTGCCTGCTCCGTTCGGACCGAGCACCCCGAGCACCTCGCCCACTCGGACATCGAAATCGACATTCTTCACCACCTGCAAGCCAGCAAACGACTTCGAGACGCCACGAGCGGAAAGCAGGATCGCGCCCACGGCACGATCCTTCAGTTCGACCGACATCCGGCTCACCAAGCCATTGGCATGAGCTTACCCTCAGGCTCCATGATCGGATAAAGCGAGGTCTCCACGATCTTGAGATCGAACGGGCGCTTCTCGCCCTTAACCCACTGGCCCCCGAGGATCGGCGTCTTGGAGACGTTCGGGTGCACGCCGCCGAACTTCACCTGGCCAATCAATGTGTGCAGATCCGTCGTCTTGAGCGCATCCCGAATCGCTCCGCGATCCAGCGGATCATGGCTCCGCCGCAGCGTGTCGATGATGATCTCCCAAATGGCATGCGAGTATCCGAGCGGCTGCGTCCATTGTTTGCCGGTTGAGCTTTCCCATTTTGCCGCAAGTTCCGCGGATGTCTCGCCGGTCAGCGATGATTTGTAGGGGAAAGAGGGTGTCCACCACACCTCGGTGCTCATTCCCGTTCCGAGCGGACCGATCGCTTCGACCGCAGACGGGAAGAGCAGCCCCGCTGCAGCGGTGACGACGCGCGGCTTACAGTTTTGCTGGGCGGATTGAAGCACATAGGTTTTCAGATCGCCCGGATAGACAAGGCCCCCGAGTATATCGCAGCCGGCCTTCTTGAACTCCGCGATCTGCGCCGAAAAATCATTGGTGCGAGGTTGAAACTTGCTTGGCGCCGTAACGTCGAAGCCCGCTTTGCGCATGGACGGCGGCAAGCCGATCTTCTCGTCTCCCCACACCTCGCCGTCCGTATTCCTGGGAAGAAGCAAGCCGACTTTGTGATTGCTTTCGGCCGATCGCCAAACGTTGACGTACGTGCCAATGATGTCCTCAAGGCCCCAGAAGAAATGGTAAGTCCATTGGAACTGGCCGCCGCCGCGCGGCATGATCACGGCTTGCCACGGCGCCGTCGATGACACGCAGGGAACGCCGTAGAGCTCGGATTGCTCGGACACCGGGAGCGTCACGTCCGTTGTCGAAGCAGGCACCATCAGATGAACCTCGCCGTTCTGGATCAATTCGCCGGCAAGCTCGGAGGCGCGATTGGGGTTCGACTGTGCGTCACGGTCGAGTATCTCGATCGAGTATTTCTTGCCGCGGATTTCGAGACCGTCTGCGAGGAATTTGCGGATCCAGTTCAGAGCGTACTCGTCCGTCTCGCCGAACTGACTAAGTTGCCCGGTACGCGGACTCACAAATCCGATCTTGATCGTGCTGGATGATTTCGCTCGCAGGACTGCGGGGGCTGCAAGCGCCGCCACACCCGCCGCCAAGATCGACCGACGCGTCATACCATTGAGACGCTTGCTGTCCATATTCCCCTCCTCTGTTTCCTCTAGCCATGCTTCTTCGAGCTGCATTGGCCGCCGTATCCGCGTCCGCGACACGCCTGGGCTGGACCGGCGCGCTCAAGCAGCGGCTCGGTTTCATAGCCGAGGCTCCCCGCGTTGTCCCGAGCCAGAACCAGCCATGTCGCTATGAGCGAAACGATCGGCCGCTCTGGATCAAGCAGCCCTGCAACAGCCTGCGCGCCGTTCGTGTAACAGTGCCCGCCTCAACTCAAGCGGAGGATTCCGATGCCCGAGGCGGCCACAAACGAATTCTGGAAGAGCATCAAGCCGATCGAGAAGATCTTCCAGCCAGACGCGCAGCCTGAAGTTTACATCCCGAACGCGCCCATCGACGACGAGCGCTATTACGTCCCGCTCACGGAAACGGTTTCAACGCGTCCCCTCTGGATCTCGCCGACGCAAAACCGCTGGTGCGATATCCTGATGGCCAAGAAGGCCGGGCTGGTAAATCGCCACTACCATCCTCATCAGGTTTTCGCCTACACGATCTCCGGCAAGTGGGGGTATCTCGAGCACGATTGGACGGCGACCGCAGGTGATTTCGTCTACGAGACCCCCGGCGAAGGCCATACGCTGGTCGCGTATGAAAGTGATGAGCCGATGCGTGTTCAGTTCAACGTGACCGGGCCTCTCATCTGGCTGAACGAGAAAGGTGATCCGGACGGATATTTCGACGTGCATACGTACATCGACCTAGCGCGTAAACATTACGACAAGGTCGGCATCGGCGCGGCCTACATCGACAAGCTATTCCGCTGAGGTTTGCCGTGGACGACCGTCGGTTTGCCGCCGCCGTTTGGTACGGCGCGAGAGATATCAGGGTAGAGGCTCGACAGCGCGCTCCGCTCTCGGCCCGTGAACTGCGCATCAAGGTCGCAAAATGCGGGATTTGTGGAAGCGATCTCCACGAATACGTCAACGGCCCTCACGCGATCCCGGTGTTACAGGAGCACGCGCTGTCGCGGCGCAAAGCGCCAATAGTCCTGGGACACGAGTTCTGCGGGACTGTGAGCGAGGTGGGCAGCGGCGTGATCGGCTTCCGAGAAGGCCAGCGGGTCGTCGTCGAGCCGGAGTACCGGTGCGGAAGCTGCAGCGCTTGCCAGCGCGGGGAGTACAATCTTTGCGAGTCGATGGGCTTTGCCGGGCTCATGGGCGATGGCGGCATGGCTGGCGAGGCCACGGTTCCGGCCTATATGGCCCACGCGCTTCCCGATCAGGTGTCCTTTACCCAGGCTGCTGTTCTCGAACCAGCTGCCGTCGCCCTGCATGCCATCCGGCGGAGCGGCTTGGGCGCCGGAATGCGCTGTGCCGTGGTGGGCGCCGGGCCCATTGGACTGTTGATTGTTCAACTGGCAAGGCTCGCGGGCGCGCGCGAGATTGTCGTCAGCGACCTCTCTGACGCGCGCCTGCAAATGGCTACTCGGCTCGGCGCCACCATCGCGGTGAACACCGGTCGCGATTCTCTTTCCGACCATGTCCGGGACGTCGACATCTCTTTCGAAGCCGTCGGCGTTCAGTCCGCCCTCACAAGCGCGTTCAATGTGCTGCGAAAGGGAGGGCGCCTGGTCCTCGTCGGCCTTTTCGGGAAGCCACCTAGTCTGGACGCTTTCGGGCTGGTGAATCGGGAGATCGATCTGATCTCAAGTGTCGGCTACCGGCACGTCTATTCGGACCTTATCGCCCTGGTCGCTGCGGGTCTGTTCGATCCGTCAAACATCGTAACCCGAGAGATCCGGCTGGCGGAAGTCGTCCAAGACGGCTTCGAGCGTTTGCTGTCCAACCCGGCAGATGTGAAAATCGTCGTAAATCCCGAGTGATATCAACTTGGATTCAGGAGAACAGACCACGTAGTTTACCGTCCTGGTGCAGACGTTCGGTTTCTGGTGCCTGTTTCGAAGGCAAGCGGACGGCCTTATCGCCGTTGAACCAGTTGAGCCAACCGGCTAGCATGTTGCAAAAATATGCACGTATTTCCGGGAGGGGACATGCAAGCAGCTTGCCTTGCCGAGCAGGGCCGTGCGGGAGGGCCTATCAAATTCGACACCGCGGCGGTTCCACCGCTCCGGCGCATCAGCTTTTGGGAAGAAAAATGCGCTGATAGGGTCGTCGGACTTCGGTGCACGTCGCTTGAGCCAAGCGGGCTTCAGGCTAAGTTTCAGTACGTCGATTTCGGCGCAATGAAGCTGATCGATATCGCGGGTGGACAGCATGTCGTCGAGCGCACTCCCGACCTGATCCGCAGGATCGAAAAGGATGCGGTTTTCCTCACCTTGCTGAGCCGTGGCAAGGCGTTCGTCAATAGGGCCAACGACTGTCTCGTACTCAACGAGGGAGACTGCGTCCTCTACGACACCAATCAACCCTACATGCACGGTTTCCCGGGGGAGATGCGGCACGTCATATTCGAGCTTCGCGGTGAAGACTTTCGACAACGCTTCCCAGCCTGGAATCTCAGCAAGACATTCTGTTTCGACGGTGCGCTTGGCGCCGGGCGATACGTATCAGAGAGTCTGCGGAAGATTCTGCGGCGACATCATCCCTTTAGTGAGAACAGCGCTCTTGATCAGACGATAGAAGACGAGGTTTGGAAAGGACTGGAACTTGCCTATGAGACGATCAGAGGCAGCCGCACCAACTATCAGTTGCTCATGATCGAGCGGATCAAGCAGCTTATCTTGGCTAATCTGCGCAATCCCAAGCTCGGGCCGAAATTCATAGCCGACGAGATGGGGCTCGGCGCACGCCAACTTCACCGGCTTTTTGGAGACGAGCCAGAGTCCCTTTCTGAAACGATCATGCGTTTGCGGCTCGAAAGGTGCAAGGAGGATCTTCTCAGGCGCGATCGCCTGAAAGCATCGGTTTCGGAGATTGCTTATTATTGGGGATTTACGAATCTCGCGCACTTCTCTCGCAGGTTTAGCGAAGAGTTTGGCTCCGCTCCATCGAAGATTCGACCCTAAGCATTTTCGCCCCACCCAGCCACTTGGAAACATTTCGAACAGTCCGGCAACGCCGGACATCAATTCCGGTTTCACGGAGAATGCGTCGTAGGGGGCAACCGCATCTGCGAGCGCGTCTACGAACCGGTTCAGCTTGACGCGACTGATGCAAGCATCTCCTCGAAGTCAGCTGCGGAGGGGGCATACCGGCTCGCCCGGTTGAAAGGGCTCGCCTCACATTGGCGCGCCAGCGCCTTCATATTTCGAATTTGATAGCCCGCCTCGTGCAGGGTGAGGGGAAGGCCAACGCCCCGCATGAGGACACGCAATCCGCCTTCGACATCGGCCGCTCCCGGAAGATCCATTGCCCGTGCAACAGCTCCGATTTTGTCCGGAACGTGGATCGTCTGAAAGCGAACGGTTGCCAAGACGCCGATGGCCGACAATACGCCATGATGCAGCCCCTGATCCCCGCAGCTGATCGCGATCGCGTGGCCAGGTCCGAGGCCCTTGCCGATCGCAGCTCCCCCTTCAAAGGCAGCCATCATCACGTTTTGTCGCGCGATGATATCGCCGCCATCAGCGACAGCCGCACGCAGGTATCGGCAAGCCCGCCCAATTCCGTCCAGCGCCATGGCATCGATGACCGGAGAAGCTGGTTCGGCGAGAAAGCCCTCGATACAATGCGTCAGCGCATCGAGCCCGGTTGCCGCGGTGAGACGAGTCGGAAGCGTGAGCGTCATCATCGGATCGCAGATCGCGACCTTGGGAACGACGTGCCGGCTGGTCACCCCTGAGGACAGACTCGTGGAATCCGGATGGACGCCGGCATCGGGCGACGCTTCGCTACCCGTGCCAGCCGTGGTCGGAATCACGATGAGAGGTGCGACTCGCGGTCCGATGCGCTCGGAAAAACCCACGTAATCGGCCGCCGTCCCGCCTTGCCTGGCAAGTACGGCAACGATCTTGGCGCTATCGATGACCGATCCGCCGCCGATGGCCACGACGCCGTCGCATTCCGCCTCACAGAAGCGGCTGAACGCCGCGTCGACGCCGGCGAATGTCGGATTCTCCGGTATGGCGTCGAAGACGACGCCGCGGCTCGTGCCGAGCACGGCGCTGGCGCGTTCGAAGGTGCCGCTCGCGACAACGCCCCGGTCGGTCAACAGCAGCGGATTGTCGACGTTCAATCGGCTGAGCTCGCCGGCGAGCTCGCGCACCGCTCCCGCCCCGAAGTGCAGCGCTGGCAGCTGGAAGAATTGCACGGTCAAGATCGCCCTTTCGCTGACCTAGTAAACAGCATCGTCAAGACTCGCCAAGCAAGCCTCGGCGTCAGGAAGGCGAACCCGGCGCGCAGCTCTTCCGGGCGCAAGATCGCCTTCATCGGCATGCTGCCCATGATCTTGCCCTGGATGAGCACGCCGTCGGGATGGGTCTGGACTGCGGTGACTCGCAGCAACTCGGCTTTTTCTGGCGTGTAGATCTTCATCATCGAGCCGTCAGTTTGTCGAAATCGATGCCGAGATCGTCGCAGATCCTGATCGCGGTCGCCCGACCCGCACCGCTGACGCTGGACACATTGATGGCCGTGCCGGTCAGGTAAAGCCGCTCCACCCCGGGAACGCCGAGTCCGGCGAGCTCCGGCGTCGGACGGTGCGCGCCAATCTGGTGCAGATACTCGCCGAGGCCGCTCACATCGCCGCGTTGGAACATCGGCGAATGCCGCGAAATCTCCAGCGGCGTGTCGAAGCGACGGCCGATGATGTTGGCGTCGTCGATATTCGTGGCGTATTGGCGATAGCGCTCGAGCAACCAGTCGGCGACCTCCTGCTGGCGATCATCCCACGCCGATGCTCCGCCGTTGCGAAGGTCGAACGGACCGAAGCCGTAGACCGTGATGGCCGCACTGCCGGCAGGAACCTGGGTCGGGTCGAATTGACACTGCATGTGCGAGGCCATGATCGTGTCATCGGAGCCCTCGGCCCACATATCGCCGTACCTGAAGTTGTCGAAGACGCGCAGGAAGCGCTCCAGCGTCGACGGTGCATAATTCGCCAAGATGACGCGCCCGGCCTCGTCGCCGGCGCGGTATTTCGGCGGCTCGCGAAGCGCCATGTGCTGCGGCATAATCGCGAAGGCGCCGGTCTGGGTTCGCTTGGCGCGCGAGACCAGACCTTCGTCCAATCCGTCGACCAGATTCCCCAACAGCCACGGATGGATCTGGCCGACGACGCCGTTACGCGCGCGGATGGTGCTGCCGTCGGCAAGGCGAACGCCCACGGCGCGGCCGCTTTCGACCAGGACCTTGACCACCTCGGACTTCTCGCGGAATTCGGCGCCGTTCGCTTTCAGGCAGCGCATCAGCGCATCGACCAGCGCGCCGCTGCCGCCGATCGGCACCCCGATCGGATAGGTGTGCACCATGCCGGGCATCGTATAGAGGATGAAGCCGGTACCTTTGTCCTCTGGCGCGGTCAGCGTCTCGGCCGCGAACTTCAGAAGGTGAATGATGAGCTTTTCGCTTTCGAACCATTCGCGGCAGATCTCGAGCTTGCTCATCTGAAGGGCGCGAAAGATCTCCCGCCCCTCCACGCTCTGATCCAGCAGAGCGAAGAACTGCCCCTGAGGCGGCGGCGGCACGAACAGGCTTTGCGTGACCAGCGGGACGATGTTCATGCTCATCCCCGCAAAGCGCCGATAGGCGTCGGCATCCTTGGGCGAGATTTTTGCGATGGACTGACAGGTTCGCTCCACGTCCTTGTAGGTGATCAGGCAGGTCCCATCATCGAACATGGTCGAGTAGACGGCATCGGGGTGCAGGTACTTCAGTCCATATTTGGACAACAGCCCCAGCTCGTCGTTCAGGATCAGCGGATTGGCCTGGATGTTGACGTGCAGCGAGGAATGCAGATCGAACTTGAAGCCGGGTGCAAATAGCTCCTTCGTCACGACGCCGCCGCCATACCAATCGTTGCGCTCCACGACCAGGACCTTCTGCCCGGCTTTGGCGAGATAGGCCGCCGCGGTCAGGCCGTTATGGCCAGAGCCGATCACCACGAAATCATACAGGTCCGTCGTCACGCGTTCTCTCCCGAAACAATGATGTGGATCAGGGCCGTCGATCGGCCCGCGCAGGCTTTGCGCCGTCAGATCGGATAATGCTGGGCCGGATCCTCGATCGTGACCCACTGCACATCCGTGAATTCGTTAATGCCGGACTGGCCACCAAAGCGGCCATAGCCGCTCGCCTTCATGCCACCGAGCGGCATGTGGGCTTCGTCATGAACGGTCGGTCCGTTGATATGACAGCATCCGAAATCGAGGCGTTCGGCGATCTGCATCGCGAGCTTGACGTCGCGGGTAAAAATCGCGGACGACAGGCCGTATTCGGTATCGTTGGCGACCCGGATGGCCTCCTCGACGCCTTGGACTCGGACCATGCAGGCGACGGGGCCGAACGATTCCTCGTAGTAGATCTTCATCTGCGGCGTGACGCGGTCGAGCAACGTCGCATCCATGATGGCCGACTCGACCTTGCCGCCGGCCAGCAAATCCGCTCCCTTGGCGACAGCGTCCTTGACGAGCCCGTCGACCCGCACCGCGGCATCCGCGCCGATCAGAGCGCCGAGCGGCACGTCGCTGGCATGCGGGTTGCCAGCCACGATCGTCTTCGCCTTGGCCGCCAGCTTCTGGGCGAATTCATCGGCGATCTTGGTGTCGATCACGATCCGCTCCGTGGACATGCACACCTGGCCCTGATGGATGTAGGCGCCAAAGGCGGCGGCCCGGACCGCGTGATCGACGTCTGCATCATCGAGCACCAGCAGCGGCGCCTTGCCGCCGAGTTCGAGAAGCACCGGCTTCAGATACTGCGCGGCCAGTTGCGCGACGATGCGGCCGGTGCGGGTCGAGCCGGTGAAATTCACGCGTCGGACCTCGGGCGCGGCAATCATGGTTTCCACGATCCGGCCGGCATCCGCGGGCGCATTGGTGATGAAGTTGAGGACGCCTGGCGGCAGACCCGCATCACGCATCACCGAGGCTAGGAGGTACTGCGTGCCCGGGCTCATTTCCGAGGCTTTGAGCACCACCGTATTGCCGCAGGCCAAGGCGGTCGAAAAGGCCCGCACGGCGAGAATGATCGGGGCATTCCACGGCGCGATCGACAGCACCACGCCGGCCGGACGACGTATCGCGAAGGCGTAGGCACCGGGCTTGTCGCTTGGAAGGATTTCGCCCTTGATCTGCGTCGTCAGGGCGGCAGCTTCCCGCAGCATGCTGGCTGCGAGCCTGAGATTGAATCCGGACCAGGGTTTCGAGGCGCCGGTCTCCGCCGTCATGATGCCCTGCAGCTCGGCGGCCCGATCGAGCAGCAACGCGCTTGCTTTCTCCAGGATGTCCCGCCTTGCATTCGGCCCGAGCCTGCTCCAGGCGGGCAGCGCGGCTGCCGCCGACTGCACCGCGCGGCGCGCATCCTCGGGAGTCGCCGCCGCCGCGCGGCTCGCCACCTGTCCGGTCACCGGATCGCGACGCTCGAAAGACCGGCCATCGGATGCGAGACAATCCGTATTGTCGATGATCAGTGCCGTTTCCATCCCTTTGTCCTTCTTTCCGTGGACCAGCGAATTGGGCGCCCTCCAGAAACTGAGATCACTCTCAATTTCGTCATAGCAAAACTGAGAGCGTTGTCAATTCCGGCCGAGCGCTTTACGTCGCCGCTTCGGATGAGCTATGCCAGACAAGCGGGCGAAGAGGCGGGCCAGTGCGGACCAGGCGTTTCCAAACCAAGGCGAGCGACCAGGACAAGCGCTCTCGGACCAAGGCGTTGCTCATGGACGCCGCGGTGACCGCCTTTGCCAAATACGGGATTGAGGGCGCCTCGATCAGCGAGGTCACGTCCATCGCCAATGTGGCGAACGGCACGTTCTACTATCACTTCCGCGACAAGACCGAGTTGACCGACGCGGTCGCCCATGCGGTCGCCGCCTCGCTGGTCGGCCAGGTGGACGAAGCGATTCGAGAGGTCAGCAACGGTGCCGAGCGGGTGGCCCTGGCCACGCAATATTTCATCGGGCTGGCGGCATCGGATCCGGAATGGGGCTCGCTCGTTGCCGAGGCGATGATGGATACGGGCGAATTCCGCAATCAGATTTCCCGGGGAATTCGCAAGGACGTTGCCATCGGCATCGAACAGGGACATTTTGATGTGGAATTGAGCGAGTTGCTCTTGACCAGCGTGCTTGCAATCGTGGGAACGACCCTACGAGAGCGCCTGCGCCATCCGAAAGACTTGCGGCTCGAGAAAGACGCCGCCGAAATGATCCTGAGAGTGCTAGGCCTGCCGCCGCAAGAGGCGCGCGCGCTGCCGGCCCATGTGATCGCCAAATTCGGGGAGGTCGGCGCTTCCGAGCATCGACCGGCTCGGCCGGAGAAGCCGCGACGGACATCCGAGTAGCCGACTGCGTCGTCGCATCGAATGAACGGCAAGCTACGCCGGTCTATCAGCATCAATGCGCTGCCACGGTCATTCCGGGTGCGATGTGGATCCTGTTGCGATCGCGACTGAGCAGTAGAACTGCAATCGCGGCGACGACAGGCAGAAGGCCGAGCACCCAGAAAATCTCGCTGGCCCCGAGGCCGCCGCGCAGCATCCCACCGGCAATTAGCGGCATGCATACCTGGCCGCCGCGGGCCATAGCCAAGCCCCATCCGAGACCGGTCGAACGGATCAGCGTCGGATAGAATGCCGTGGTCAGTGCGATGACCCCAACCCCACCGCCCCCCAGAAAGAGGCCGCTGAAAAAAGCCGATGCCATGGTCAACTCAGCGTGATCGGGCAGCTGGCCAACGGCGGCGGTAAAGATTGTGGCGAGCACGAAGGCTGCGGAGAGCAACTTGAAGGGGCCGAGTTTGGCGATCAACACCCCGCACATCAGCATTCCCACGACAGCACCGCCATTGTTCAGCGCCACGACCGCAAAGGCCTGTGACGGCAGAAGTCCGTTCGGCCGCACCAGGAGCGTCGGCCCCCACAGGGGGATGAAGACCAGAATCGTAAAGGCGATGCAGAAGACGATCCATAGCAGGAGCGTTGTCGTCAGACGTCCTTCAGTGAATAGACTTCGAACCCCGGCATGGCCATGCATATGATCGGTCGCGATGAAACTGTCGTGCTCCCCGACCGCTCGCCCGGTGATCTGCGTGACGATTTCACGCACCCTGGTTCTGGCTTCCTTCCGCAGAGCGAGAAACCTGACGGATTCCGGAACCGTGAAAATCATGACAAGCGCAAGGAAAATCGGCAACACGCCGCCAACGTAGAACACGGACTGCCAACCATACACCTTGATCAGCCATGCCCCGGTGAAAGCGCCGGTCATGCCGCCGAGCGGGAAGGACGCCCACATGAGTCCGATGACCATTGGGCGCTTTCGGCTCGGCGTGTATTCGGCGGCAAGCGCTGTAAAACACGGGGCCGCCCCGCCGAGACCCAGTCCAGCCAGGAAGCGCAGCACGAGAAGCGCCCCGAACGAGGATACGAATACGGTCAGGAAGCTAAAGAAGCCGAACAGCACCGTCGAAATGATGAGGACCCGCTTGCGGCCGATGTGGTCGGCAAGCGTTCCAAGTGCCAAGGCGCCCGTCAATGCGCCGAGCAGACCGGCGGAAAAGATCGGAGCGAGACCGGCGGGAGTTAGCGAAAGGACCTTTGCGAGATCGGGAGCAGCAATGCCGATGGATTGGGTGTCGATCCCGTCGAGAATCGACGCGAGCCCGCATAGTATGACGACGCGGACCTGCATCGGGCTGAAACGAGACTCGTCGATCAGGCTGCCAACATCCAAGGCGCGCGACGTCATATCATCCTCCCTTTCAACACAGTCCCGCGTTGGTATCGGCTCGTTTTGCTTCGTTGTCGAAATCGCCGGTCAATGCACCGACACCACGCACTTTTCGATGCCCCGAAGCACGTTGTTCACGCCGCGTTTCATCTCGTGTAGTTCGAACCGTTTCACGCGTTTTGCCAAAGCTGTCAGAAGCGCGCGAATTTCCATGCGCGCGAGATTGTTTCCGACGCAGTGGTGCTCGCCGAAACCGAAGCCGAGGTGCTCGTTGCTGGCGTTTCGCATCACCCGGAAATTGTCTGGATCGCCCCATTTACGCTCATCGCGGTTGGCCGAGCCGTACAGGACGATTGCGCGAGAGCCGGCCGGCATGACCAGGCCGTCGATATCATGATCTTTCGCGACATAGCGCGAGAAGGCTTGAATGGGACTTTCGATCCTGACGACTTCGTTGATGGCCTGCGGCAGCAAGGCGGGATTGTTGCGGATGACATTCCACTCGTCGGGGTGGCGCGCAAACAACCAGATCGCACTGGTGGTCGCGAAGATCGTGGTATCCAGCGACGGCCCCATATAGTCGTTCATCAGGAAGGGACAGATGTCTCGGTCGATCTCGCCGCGCTCAGCGGCGTCCCAGACCATTTGCGCCCAGCCGCCGGGCTTCAGCTTGCCGGGCACGCATTGAGTGAATGCGTACTGAACCATCTCGCCGACGATCGGAAAGGCGGCCTTCGTCCGTTCATTGATCGGGCCGAAGCAATTGAAATTCGCGGGCGCCCAATCGAGCATCCGTTCGCGCCCCTCTTCGGGCAGCCCGACAAGTTCCGATACGATCGAGACGGGAAGATGCGGCGACAGCTCGGTTGCGACGTCGAATGTCCCCTTGGCCACGAGGCGCTCAACCAACGCCTCCGCCTCCGCTGTCACGCGTTCGCGCAAGGCGGAGATGGCCTTGGGCGTCAGCGGACGTTCGATCACCCGGCGCAGCACGTCGTGCGTCGGCGGGTCGCTGCACAGGAGGCCACCGCGGAGCTTCTCATTCATCTCGTCGTTCATTGTGACGCCGCCCGCCGACGAAAATACCTGGCAGTTCTCGAGCGCGGCGCGAACCCCGGCGTAGCGCGGCAATACGAACATGCCGTAAGCCTCGAGCCACACCACCGGTCCGAGGTCGCGAAGCGTACGGTACAGCGGAAAGGGATCGAGCAAGGCGTCGGTTGCGAAGAGCTCGATGGCTGAGGATGGCGCGGCACTCATGACTTCCTCCGAGTCGATCAGCGTTCCTGCACGACCGCTGCGTGCAGTTCCAGAAGGCGATAGACGACGTCTGATCGTCTTGCGCGCGCGAAGCCGCACTCGGTTGCGACACCGAAACGCGGCACGTATTTGTTGGCGAGCGCAATCCGTTGCCTGGCCCCCTCGATACCGTCGGAGGCGTGAAGCAGGCCAAGGTAGATTTGCGTATCCGGCGCGAGGTTGAACTCCCTCATTGGCGCGAAGAATTCATCCGTTGCGCGAGGCAAGGGAACGGGCAGATGGATATAGGAAACGGCGTGCCTCACACCTGACGCGATGGCATTGGCGATGTCCACGAGATGCCGCGCGGTAACCGGGTCGAAGAAGTGCTTGCCGCCAAAATCGCCATAGCAGAGGTGGACGCCGAGTTCGACGGCGTCGGGAACCCACGCGCACAGTCGGGGAAAGCGCGCTGCGATCTCCGCCCGCGATGCGTTCACTGCGGGAAACTGGTCCTGCGGCTGCCCGTCCCAGAGGATCATGTCGTGGCAGACGTCCCACTGCAGGCAGAGGTCATCATGCGGAATATGGCTGCAGATCGCGTCCACCTCCCGCAGCATCGCCGCTTCATAGGCACTTTCAATTGCCGCCACGTCAGTCGCCGTACAGAAGGCGTAAACGACGCTCATCGGCGTTGGCAGGCAGACCTGGAATCGCACATCGGGCGCGATGTCCCCGCGCCTCCGCGCCTCGACAAAATCCTGATAAGAAGTGCGCGCCTCCAGCGCATAACCGAGCTCGCCGAATCGCAACTCCTGCGCGTTGGCATCACTTGCGAGACAGAGCAGCGGGAAGCCCGAGGTCTTGCGCACGGCCCCGCTCGGATCGGGACGGAGGAAGGGACTCGCCCTGAGCAGGGGATATTGGAAACTGACCCAGAGGCGGCGCGGTCCCGGCTCGCCATCCGGGATGCGACGCAAGCAGCGGCCGAGTTGCTGTCCCACCGTCCGAAAGACCTCGTCAGCGGTCTCCAGGCCAATGCTGCCGACAAGATGCACGCCTTCCGGGCGATATTCGCTGTTTGTCACTTATTTCCTCCCAGTCGGGGGCCGAGCATCCGCCCGCCCTCAGCGCCGTCGCTCGTGAACAAGTCGGCGACCTATTATTATGATCATGATTATTTTTGACGGAGCCAGCGTCAAGTGCTTTTTTGACGGTCAGGAGGAATACAATGTCCCGTAAGCCAGCAAGGCCGCGAAAGGGTCGACGCGAACTCAACAAGGAAGACAAGCTGCGCCGAATTATGGGTGCAGCGCGGACCCTGTTCGTGACCAGGGGCTACGACGAGACCAGCACACGGGAGATCGCAAGGGTCGCCGGCGTGGCGCAGGCGACCTTGTTTCTGTATGCGCGTAACAAGCGCGACTTGCTGTTCCTCACCGTGAATGACGAGCTTGAACTCGCCTCTCATCGCGCTCGGGAGGCAATTGGTCTGGATATACCGTTCCTCGACAATCTCACCACGTCCTTGGGCGTCGTCTATGAGTTCTTCGGAAAAGAGCGCGAACTGGCGCGGCTGGTGCTGCGGGAGATGACCTTCTACGAGGCTGGCACGCAGGGAAAGCGATTTACCGAGACCCGAAGCCGTATGACGTCCATCTGCCGCGAAATCACGAAACGGGCGCAGGAAAGGGGCGAGATCGGCGACGTGTTGGAAGCCAGCCGCATCGCCTCGGTTGTCTTTGCAATCTTCCAAATCGAGGTTCGCCAATGGCTGGCGGCGCCGCCAAGCCCGGTCGCGAACGGGTTGCACCAGTTCCGCGAAAGCCTGGAGATCCTGCTCCAGGGGCTGTTGCCGCGGCCGCGGCCGCAAGCGCGCGGGCGCTGAAGAAGGTGAAGGTGCATCCGCGGACCGCGGAGGCTAGTTGCAACGAGCACGCATCGTGATGCCGACTTCAGCAGCATCCAGTCCGTAAATGATCATGATCATATAGTTGGACCGGTGCCTTGACCTGTCTGGGCCTTTCACCTGTGCCCGAGGGTTGTTCGGGCGGAGATTACCAGCCTGCCGCAGCGCTGCGCCACCGTCACGGATGGGCCTGTTGCCCAACCAGTCCTGCCGCTGCCTTGGCATGGCCCTTCAACGCCTGGAGCAATTCGTCCTGCGTGAGGCCGGGCGAAAGGGTCGCAGGTTCGAGGTCCGTCGCAATCAACGTGGTAACGTAGTGGTGCAGGCCGGTACCAGCCGGCGGACATGGTCCGGTATAGACGACAGTCCCAACAGTGTTCTTTCCGCCGACGAACTTGTCCGATGGAGCACTTGCCTCGCCTTCGGCAAGTCCGGTCACCGAGGGCGGAATACCGTACGCGATGAGGTGGGACACGCCGAGGCCGTTCATCCCCTGCTGATCGTATATCAGAAGCGCCAGGCTTTTCGTTCCTGTCGGAACATTCGACCAGCTCAGCGGCGGCGAAATATCGTCGCCCACGCAGTTCGGGTTCTTCGGATTTTTCCCACCGTACTTTTGCAGCAGGACGCCATTGTCCTCAAAGGCCGCGGAACGGATCTGGAAAACCTCTTGCGATGCAGCCGATCCGACCCACACCAGATAGCCTACCGCCGCAATCAAGCCTGCGCACTTCATCGATGCCTCCTCCCTGCAGCGTTGCTTTCGCCTGCACTACAATTCGAAGATCTTCTTCTCGGTTCGATGCAGGCATGGGCCAGGCCCATCCGCACCGATCAGGTAGTTGTCGCAGATGACCGCGAAGATGGAATCTGTCTCGTACCCCGGATGCACTGCCAGATGCATGCCGGCCGCAATAGTCATCGTCTCGTCGCGACGGATCAGCGGCCGCTCGACCATGTCGTAGCCTTGGCTGTGAGAGTAGAGGCGGATTTCCGGCGGAAGGCCTCGGCCAGTCATGTAATCACCGTGGGCGGCTGCGATATCGCTGGCCTTTGTCCCCGGCTTGAGCCTCGACAACGTGTGGTCCTGCGCTGCCTTCACCGCTGCAAAACCCTCGAGCAGTCCGGCCGACGCCTTGCCCAACACCAATGTGCGTGCAATCTCGCAGAAGAACCCGCCGGGACCGTTCACCTCGATCAACAGGGACAGGTGGTCCCCTTGCGCAAGCGTCCGGCCCTGAAAATGACGGCCCATGAATGGTGACCGGATGCCGACCTTCGCGGACGCGCCAAGGAAGATGCCCTGCTCGCTCCCGAGCTCCTGTGCCTTCATCTGCGCAGCCGCGGTCACGTCGATGTCACGCAGGCCGGGGCGAATGATCGAACAGACGTGGTTAAACACCTCATCCTGAAGGGCGGCTGCGCGGCGGATCAAACCCTGCTCTTCGGCACTCTTGATCGCCTTCAGCCCGTCGAGATCCTCGGTGACATCGACAATCTCGATGTTGGCGAGGCCGTCGCGCAGCACCTGGCTGAAGCCGGCAAGAAAGCCGGTGCCATTTGCAAGGCCGACCCTGCGCACCCCATGGGCACGCAAATCCGCCAGCGCGAGGTCGGCGTCGTAGCGAACCGTGTAGTCGATCGACGGGAACGATGGCGTCGTCAGGATCGTGCCGACACCGCGATGGATCGCATCCTCTCCTTTGAGAGATCGGCTGCCGCCGAAGACTCCCATCTCGACAACCGTCATCAGGTCATCGGCATAGAACAACACGGTGCGCGGATAGCCGTTGTTGGCCGGAATATCCGTCAGCCATTTCACGTTTCCGCCGAGCCAGTCATTGGTGGCCTGCACGAGGACTACATCGAGATCCCGCGTTTTCATCACGCTGCGCAGTGCCGACCAGCGTCGCGCCAGCTCCTGGTCGCTGATCCGGACAGGTATTCGCTCGTCCTTGGTCATGCCTTGGCTCCGGTCGGCGCGAGGGAAATTCGGTTCTGCATGCGCGCAATCTCTCCCGCGGCGAAAGCGCGCAGATTATGGACGACCAGCGGAAGGAGCTGCTGCGCGTAGCTGTCGCTCATGCCGCCGAGATGCGGGCTCACCAGCACGTTATCCAGGCTCCACAATTCGCTTTCGGCGGATAGCGGTTCGACCTCGAAAACGTCGAGACCCGCCCCTGCGATACGACGGGCCTTCAGCCGGGCGATCAGCGCGGCTTCGTCCACCACGGCGCCTCGCGCCAGGTTGATCAGGAAGCAGTGCGAGGGCAGCGCATCCATGACCTCGGCATTGATTAAATGGCGCGTTTGCGGCGTCGAAGCCGCCATCACGATCAGAAAGTCCGCCTCTGCGGCAGACGCGACAAGCTCGGCGCGGGCGCGGACCTCGTCGAAGCCCTCTCCCGACGTGCGCGCATCGCTGATTCCGATCACCCGCATGCCAAACGTCTTGCAGCGGCGCGCGAGCTCTTCACTGATGGCGCCGATCCCCACGAGCACAACGGTCTTGCCGAGCAGCAGCCGCTGAGGCCAACGCTCCCAACTGTGACGACGCTGGTTCGCGACCATGCGCGGCAGATCGCGCGCCAGCGCCAGCATGTGCATGAATGCCATTTCGGACATTTGCGGGCCATGCACGCCGCGGGCGGACGTGACGATCACCTGCTCCGGAAGGCCGAGTGCCAGGAGCGGATCAACCCCGGTGGTCAGCGCCTGGATCCAGCGGAGCTTCGGCGTCGCGGCAACCAATGCAGGCGTGATGGTCTGCGCCAGGCCGATGAGCACGCTCGCTCGTTCCGCCCGGTCCAGCACCTCGGACGCGGCGCTGCCCGTATGAATCCGAATGGTCGGACAGGCTTGTGCGAGACCTACGGCCAAACCGGGAACGTCTTCCGTGATGAGCACGATTTCAAGCGCGGCGTCAGCCATAGAGCACCTTCGGTAGCCACAGCGCGAGCTGCGGGAAAATCAATAACAGCGCGAGCAGCACGAAAGGCGCGATCAGGAATGGCAGGATGCCGCGATAGATGCTGCCGAGCCTGATATCGGGCACCTGCGCCTGGATCACGAACAGGTTCATGCCGACGGGCGGATGTATCAAGCCGAGCTCGACGACGATCACCACGATGATCGAGAACCAAACCGGGTCGTAGCCGTATTGCACGACCAGCGGCAGGAATACGGGAACGGTGATCAGCACCATTCCGATGCCCTCGAGGAAGCAGCCGATCAGGACATAGGCGACGATGATGATGAACATCACGGCCAGTCCAGGCAGGTGCAGCGACTTCGCGGTGCTGGCGAGGAGTTGAGGCAACTGCGTCTGGACGACGAAGTTCGCGAAATAGGTCGCGCCGATGATGATGGCGAAGAGCAGCGAAGAGGTGATCACGGCCCCCTCGACGGCCTCGAACAGTTGCGACATCGATAGGCGCCGTCCAAGGATCCCGAGCAGTATCGCACCAAAGGCGCCAAGCGCGGCAGCTTCGGTCGGGCTGAATATTCCACCGTAGATGCCGCCGATGGTCAACGTGAACAGCAGCACGAATTGCCAGGGCTGCCGCAATGCCGCCGCGCGCTCGCGCCAGCTCGAGGGCTTGCCGATCGGTGCGAGCTTCGGGTTGAGATGCGCTGTGACCAGCGCCAGCACGACATAGGCAGCCGTCAAGATCAGAGCCGGAAGCAGAGCCGCCGCGAACAGCTTCGGAACCGACTGCTCGGCAATCGCGCCGTAGATGACCAGGATGATCGATGGCGGCACGAGAATGCCGATGCTGCCGCCGGCTGCGATCGCTCCGGCAGCAAGACCGTCGGCATAATTGGCTTTGCGCATTTCCGGCAAGGCAATACGTGACATCGTGGCTGCGGTCGCGATCGAGGAACCGCAGACAGCGCCAAAGCAGGCCGAGGCGCCGATCGCAGCAACCGCAAGGCCACCTCTCACGCCCGAAAGCAGAACTCTCGCCGCATTGAACAGGTCCGCCGACAGGCGCGTGCTCGATGCGACGTCCCCCATCAGAATGAATAGCGGAACAACCGAGAGGGGATAGGAATTCGCGACGTCGAAAGGCGTCGTTCCAAGCGTCACGAACGCTGCCGACCAGCCGCTGATCATGGTGTTTCCGGCGAGGCCAACGATGATCAGCGCTGCCCAGACCGGAATTCGCAAAAACAGCAGCACGAACAGGGCAAGGACCCCGATGGCGCCGATCCATTGCACGCTCATGCGACCTCCGCGTCCTGTCCGTGAAGCGCCTGACGCCGTGGCGGAACGGGACGAAACAGAGGACCAAGGGCGGACAAGAGCGTGCCGATCAGACCAACGATCGCGAAGAGCCACAGCACCCAGATCTGCAGACCCAGCTCAAGCTTGCGATCTCCATAGTCATAGGCCTGCAGCGCCGGCGAGATCATCGCGAGGCTGATCAGCACCAGAAGGGTGATCGACACGATATCGGAGAGCCGGACGAGGACGCGCTCGACTGAGGGGCTGACGACGGAATCGACGATGTCGATCACGATGTTCTTGCGGGCAAAGAAACTTGCCGACAGGCCGTGGAATACGAACACAACCAGACAGGCCTCGACGATGTCGTAGGCACCCTGGATCGGCCTGTTGAACAGGAAGCGCATGGCAACATCGACGCAGGTGCTGCACATCATGATGACCAGGGCGACCATCGCGAGGCGCACCTGCGCGTTCTTCAGGCGCGTCGAAAAACGTTCGAGCGGACCGACCGCCATGCGAATCTCCAATGGGCTTCGGGGGCGCCGGACGAGACCCGGCGCGCAGTGCCGTTCGCTGATCGTCAGTTGGTATAGGCGTTCAAAAACTCCTCGCCGGATCTTCCCGACTTGGTGAGCTCCGCGAGCGCCCGCTCCCGCAGAGGAACAAGGGTGTCCTTCACCCGGGCAAGCTCATTGTCAGGCAGTTGGGAAATCTGGATTCCCTTGGCGAGCATGTATTCGCGTCCGGCTTTTTCGCTGACGTTGAATGCTGCGCCGAATTCCTCAGCCATCGCCGGTCCCGTGGTCTTGTCGATGAGTTGCTGCAGGTCCGGCGACAGCGACTTGAACTTGTTGGGATTCATCACGACCGCGAAGCTCGCGGTGCTCATGCCCGGCTCGAGCGAATATTTCAGGACGGTTGCGAGATCGAAGCTCTGGCAAGCTTCATAGGGAAACGTCGCGGCGTCGACGATTCCCTTGGCAAGGCTATCCGCCGTCTCCGCCGGCGGCACCGCCAATGGCGCGGCGCCGAGGAGCGGAATGATCTGCGCGAACTGCTCGCCGGCGTAGCGGATCCGGAGCCCCTTGAAATCGTCGAGCTTGGTGATCTGTCGCTTGCTGGTGTGGAACAGCAAGGGATTGGTGACTGCCATCCAGAGAATCTTCATCCCGGCGTGTTCGCCGCTCAGATAGGTCGGAGCCAACTCAGTCAGACGGCGTGAGGTGATGGCACTGTTATTAGCGGCCTTCGGCGCCACATAAGGCAGCGATATCAGATCGGTCATATGGAAGCGGCCAGGTGTCGCGCCATGCAGGCCAATAGCTATGTCGGCGACACCGTTGCGGACCAAGTCGAACTGACGATTCACCGGGCCGAGTTGCGATGCGGGGAAGATGTTGAGCGTCAGCCGGCCGTCGGATTGCTGCGCGAGGCTCTCGCCCCACTTGACGATTTCGCGGTGGAAGGTGTGGTTCGGCGGCAGATAGTGCGAAACTTTAAGCGAGATCGGATCAGCGCTGGCACGCCTCGTACCGAACACACCGAATGCGGCGCCCGACACGGCCCCAAGCAGGGCCGAACGACGTGTAATCATCGCGCTTCCTCCAGGTTCGCGGAGAGGCAAATGACTCTCCGACGCGGCCCGGAGCCCTCTGCGGGACTTCAGGACCGTACTACGATGCGGGTCTTATGTATTGCATTATGAGACGCAGTGCAAGCCGTGGATCACCGCGACAGAACTCCCTCGACGCGCTGCCGGAAACCCAACAGCCGCTCGGCAAGGCCGTCCCGATTTTCGAGGAAGCGCTGCGTGGGGACGGGAATCGATACCGCGACCGGACGTCCGAAGTGATCGAGCACCGCAGTTCCTATGGCGCTAATCCCGCCACCATGCTCTTCCAGATCATAGGCAAGGTGCGTGCGCCTGATGTCGTTGAGTTCATCCATCAGCCGCTTGCGGTTGGCGAGCGGATAGTCCGGATGCTCGGCAAGACTCTTTTCGACCAATTCTGTACTTTCCTCCGGTGAAAAGCAGGCAAGGATGGCCTTTCCGTTCGCCGTGCAGTGCAGCGGAAAGCGCTCGCCGATCGCGGACAATGCCGTGAGCCGATGACGGCCGGGCACCTGATCGACGAACACCGCGGAGCCACCGGACAAGACCGATAGATCGACCGTCTCCCCGACTTCTTCGCCCAGTCCCAGGAGATGCGGACGAATGATGTCGGCCGAACTGGCGCCGACGGAGGCAGCGATCCTCAAGAGCCCCAAGCCGATACGGACCTGACCAGGACCGGTCGAAGTGACGAAGTCTTCGGCCATTAAAGCCGAGACGATCCGCTGGACGGTCGAGCGGGCCAGGTTCACCGATTTGGCGATCTGACCAAGGCTCAGGCCGTTGGGATGGCTTTCGAGTGTGCGCAGAATACTCCCTGCGCGCGCCAGCACCTGAATGCCGTTGCCGGCACGATCCTCGCTGGGCTGCGCCTCGGACGGGCGGGGCTTCAGCGCTCGTGATGTGGCTTTCCGCATTTTCTATCCTTCATCTCATTCAACGCAAATTCGGAAAGTCTCGCTCGCTCGGGCGAGCCGAGCGACTGCGCCTCCACACGTGAGCTTTCACGCGATGGCGTGTGCTGTACCACAGCGCGGTGCAAAACCTCAGCATCACTCACCTGCTCTACGCTTTCTTGCGGAGGGCTGCGGAGGGCTGCGCGATTCTTGTTGACGGCACCCATATTATGATACATCTGTATCGCATAGTGGAGCACTAGAACCAGAGCTCTCGCCCACGACGGCCGGTCAGCGGCTCGCGGTGGGGTAAGAAACATTCAGAAGGAGGACGCATGTCCATCGAGGTGCGTGGCATCAGATTCCAGAGCAACGCCGACAATGCCATGGGGCTGAGGTTCACCAACCTCTCGCACCGTTGGGGTTTTCAGTGCCCGAATTGGCCATATTTCGAAGACGTCAAGATCGAGCGCATCCACTACATGGCGAAGTCGGGCGTGCTGTCGCAGCGCATCACCACATCGATGCACTCGACTACTCATATCGATGCACCCGCTCACGTGGTGCAAGGCACGCCCTTCATCGATGAAGTGCCGCTTCCGCACTTCTTCGGCTCGGGCATCGTGGTCTCGATTCCGAAGAAGAAATGGGAATCGATCACCGCGGACGATCTGGAGAAGGCCTGCGGTCACGCGATCCGCCCACACGACGTTCTGATCATCAATACCGGCTGGCACAAGGTCTACGAGGACGGCGACTATTTCGCCTATTGCCCGGGCCTCGTGCCCTCCGCGGCCGATTGGATGGTGGACAAGCAGATCAAAGTAGTCGGTCACGACACTCAAGCCAACGATCATCCGCTGGCCACCGCGATCGGACAACATCGCAATGGTCCGTTGCTGCCGCACCTCAAGGAGGAATATCGCGTCTGGTCAGGCGGCCGCGACTGGGCCGATGATTTCCCCGAATGGGAGCCGGTGCACAACAAGCTCTTCAAGCACGGCATCCTCGGGATCGAGAATGTCGGAGGCGATCTCGACGAGGTCACCGGCAAGCGCTGCACCTTTGCGTTCTTTCCGTGGAATTGGGATCGTGGTGACGGCTGCATCATCCGCCTCGTCGCCATTACCGATCCCAAGCAGGCGTATCGGATCGAAAAGGGCGAGGCATTCTGATGCATGTCAAGCGCTTTGCAGATGCGGAGCCCTACGACGCACCCAACCACCGCGGCGTGGTCGGGTTGCGTCTGCAGGGGTTTGAACCAGGCGGCCCCACCAACCAATGGGTCGGCCTTTCGCAATTCCTGCCCGGCGGCGGCGCCGGGCCGGATTCCACGCCCTTCGAGAAGGTATATGTGGTGCTCGACGGCGAGATGACCGTGAGCGTCGGCGGGCACAAGACCGTGCTTGGTCGATACGACAGTTGCACCATCGCGCCCGGTGAAGTGCGCGAGCTCGTCAATCGCCGCAACGACGTCTGCACCATGCTGGTCGTGATCCCATATCCGCCAGGAGCGAAGCCGTGACCGCATCGATCGATTTCCTCAAGAACCCGTTGTCCTTGTTCGATATCCGCGGCAAGGTCGCAATCGTTACCGGCGCATCAGGCGCCTTTGGTGCGCTGGCTGTGCAGGTATTGGCCGGCGCCGGGGCAAAGATCGTGGCCGTTGCCGGCAATGCGCAGGCCCTCGAGCAAACGGCTTCCTCCGCGCGCGAGCTCGGCGCCGAGGTTCTCGCGGTCAAGGCGCGCCCCACCGACGAAGCTGCCTGCCAGGACATCGTCGCGCAGGCGGTGAAAGCTTTCGGCGCCATTGACATTCTCGTCGTCGCATCCGGCAAGAACGACGTCAGCAAGATCGTGGAGATGGCTCCGGAGCGCTTTCTCGACGTCATGGATGCCAACGTCACCCAATCATGGCTGATGGCAAGAGCCGCGGGCAAGCAGATGCTGGCTCAAGGACGCGGCGGCAAGGTCGTCCTGATGTCCTCCGCGCGAGGCAAGCTCGGTCATCCGGCTGGCTACTCGGCCTATTGTGCGTCCAAGGCGGCCGTCGACGGCATCACCCGAGCGCTTGGTTGCGAATGGGGCGAGACCGGCATCACCGTCAATGCGATCGCGCCGACGGTGTTCCGCTCTCCCCTCACCGCCTGGATGTTCGAGGATACCGAGCGCGCCCGAGAAGTCCGAAAGGGCTTTCTTGCGCGAGTGCCGAAGGGACGCCTGGGTGAGCCGCAGGATCTCGCTGGTCCCTTGCTGTTCCTGGCCTCCAAGGCCTCGGATTTCTATACCGGGCACGTTCTCGATGCCGACGGCGGTTACACGGCGGGGTGACGTCCGTCGTGCTTGTCCTGTCCAGCTCCGGAGGTCCGCATGTTGCAAAAAATCGGTGTCATCGGTGGCGGCACCATGGGGCACGGCATCGCGGCAGCATTTGCTCTGCATGACGTCTCGGTGCACCTGTATGAGCCTTCCCCAGCGACGCGCGCGTGCATCGTGCCCTCCATCGAGGCTGCCTATGGCCTGCTGGTCGAAGAAGAATTGATCGCTCCGGCGGAAATTGCGTCCGCACTCAGCAGGATCAAGATCTTCGACGATCTCACGGCGGCGGCTCGCGACCGTGACTTTGTCGTCGAGGCGATCCCGGAGCGCATGGAGTTGAAACAAGGACTGTTCGCCGAACTCGACCGGCTCTGTCTTCCGACGACGATATTCGCCACCAATACGTCGAGCCTGCCGCTTGCCCCGATGATTGCGGCATTGCCGGAGAGCCGGCGCGGCCGAGTATTGGTGACACACTGGTACAATCCGCCGTTGATCATGCCGCTGGTCGAGATCTCGGCCTTTGGCAATACTACGGCGGAGATCTACGAGGCCGTCGCATCGCTTCACCGGAAAATCGGCAAGCGCACCGCGAAGATCCTGAAGGACGTTCCAGGTCTCGTGGCCAATCGCATCCAGCAGGCGGTCGCACGCGAGGTCTTTTCGCTGATCGAGCAAGGCGTGGCCGACGCCGCGGATATCGACACCGCATTGAAATTCGGTCCTGCGTTCCGATACGCCACCACCGGCCAGCTCGAGGTCGCCGACTTCGGCGGTCTCGATATCTGGCTCACCGTCGGCGACAACCTCCTGGCCGTGATGGACGCTTCTCGCGAAGCGAGCCCGCTGCTGCGGCGAAAGGTGGCCGAGGGCAAACTCGGCGTGAAAAGTGGCGCCGGATTCTACAACTACGACGCCGACGTCATACCGACGATCCGCCGCGCCTTTCTCGGGCGGCTGGCCAAGCAACTCAAAGCATCGCGCGCCTATTCATAGGCCCACACGAGAGCAAGTCAGAGGAGCCCACTCATGGCTGATACCATCATCACCGTCGCCCCGACCGGTGCGTTTCCGACCAAGGAGCACAACCCGGCGATCCCGTTGACGCCGCGGGAGATCGCCGAAGACGTCTACGAGTGCTGGCAGGCCGGCGCGGCCATTGCCCATCTGCACATGCGTGATGACCAAGGCAAGGGCACGATGGACAAGGGGCGCTTCATCGAGACGGTCGGGCTTATTCGCCAACGCTGCGACATCGTACTCAATCTCACCACGTCCGGCGATCTGAATGCCACGGACGAAACGCGTATGGCGCATCTGATCGAACTGAAGCCAGAGCTCGCCTCGTTCGACGCCGGATCGATGAACTGGATGCACTCGACGCTATTCATCAACCATCCGGCTTTTCTCGAGAAACTGGCTGGCGTCATGAACGAACATGGCGTGATGCCGGAGATCGAGGTGTTTGATCCTGGCATGCTCTACAATGCTCTCTACTACATGAAAAAAGGCGTGTTACGCGGCCCGACCTATTTCCAGTTCGTGCTCGGCGCGGCCGGCGGCATCGCCGCGACCGTCGAGAATCTCGTATTCCTCAAGAGCATTCTGCCGCCCCATGCCAACTGGTCGGCTTTCGGCATCGGAGCTGGCCACCTGCCGATCCTGTTCGCAACCCTGTCACTCGGGGGTCACATCAGGGTCGGAATGGAAGACAACGTGCTCTATGCCAAGGGCCGGCTCGCCAAGAACAACGCCGAGTTCGTTGCCAGAGCAGCCCGCCTCATTCGCGAGGCCAACGGGACCGTCGCGACGCCGCCCAGTGCGCGCGAGATCCTCAGTGTGAGGGCAAGACCATCACACGCCGCCTAGCACAGCCGTGCCCCGCTTTGGCGACACGACAACAAGACAAACGACGAGCCACCAGGAGGACGCCATGGAATTTGAGGATTGCAACCTGCTGCTTGAGCCGGGCTATCAGCCGTTCGAATCCGGCTACAAAGATCTTGCTGCCGGCAAGAAACTGGTTGCTGCCCTGACCCGCATGCCGGGCTGCCGCGCCAAGATGGTGCATTGGTGGTTCGGTTGGCTGGGCGGCATCGAGCAGTACAAGCTCTGGCATCCGCGCGATCACGTCGCGAGCGCCTGGCTCAATCGCGTCGACGGCAACTATATCGGCGCCTCCCACGTGGTTAGCGAATATCTCGCCGGGCCTACCGGACCCATCTACGATCTCACCATCGATTTCCACCATCCGCACGAGATCTTCGAGGCCGAACGATACGACCGCTCCGGAGCCGTCGCAATCTGTGCGCGGATCGGGGGTCAGGATGCGCCTGTGCATGTCGGCCGTATGTGCCATTTTGTCCGCGATACTGACTATGGCTGCGAAATGCGCTCGCGCTTCTGGCTCGGCATCCTCGCCGACAAGAAGACCCGAGAACCTGTGCCGGAGCATATCGCCGTCGAAGGGCGCAAACGCCAGCTGAACGATGATTTCGCACGGCGCCTGCACCAGCATGCCACCGAAGAGATGGGTTATCTCGCCGAGCTCCTGCCGGTGCTGTATCGCCGCTACACCGGCGACAACGCGTTCTGACTCCGCGCCGCAAGACTGCGGCGCAAGCCCAAGAAGCAACGAGGCCACAATGGCCCTCAGATCAGCATGGAGGAAAGCATGACGTCAAGACTGTATGGATTATCGGCTCCGGTCTATCGCCTCGCCTGTCGTCTGTTCCCGATCGCTCTTTCGTGCGTCGCCGCGGTGGCCATCGCGAGGCCCGCCGACGCTGCCGACGAGATCGTGATCGGAGCATCCATTCCGATGAGCGGGCCGTTGGCCGGCTTCGGCAGCTTCCAGAAGTGGGGCTACAGTCGCGCCGTGGACGAAGTGAACAAGACTGGCGGGATCGCTATCGCTGGCAAGAAGCTTCCCGTGCGGCTGGTGCTGCGAGACGACAAGACCGATCCCAACACCACCGCCGCCAATACGGAGAGCCTGCTGTCGCGCGACAAGGCCGTAGCGCTGCTCGGTTCGTGCACGCCTGCGCTGGTCAATGCTGGCGCGCTCGTCGCCGAGCGAAAGAAGATCCCGCTCGTGACCGCCTGCAATCCGCTCGAGGCCTTCAAGTCCGTTCGCAAGTGGACCTACGTCTGGGACCTGTTCTTCCATGAGCCGGAGCTCGCGGCGATTCCATTCAAGGCGCTGGGCGACCTCAAGCTGGAAACGAACAAGAAGGTGGCGATTTTCCACGACAACGGCCCCGATGGCCAGGTGGTCGGCGGAACGTTGTGGCCCAACATGGCGAAGGAAGCCGGATACGAGGTGGTGCAGAACGCATCCTTCCCGGTCGACAATACGCAGTTTACCTCCATCGTTGCCGAGGCCAAGGCAAAAGGCGCCGACATCGTGCTGGTCGATGCGATCACGCCGCAGGCCGTTTCGATCCGAAAGCAGATCGCCTCCGCGGGATACACGCCGAAGTTCCTGGTGATCGAGAAAGGGGCGGAGCCGGTCCAGTTCGCCGAGGCACTCGGCAAGTTGGCCGATGGGGTGGTGGTCGGAGGCTATTGGGATCCGAGCTTCCCCTATCCCGGTGCCAAGGACCTTGCGGCCGCGTTCGAGAGCGAAACCAAGCTGACATCGAGCCAGCACATCGCCGATAGCTATGCGGCCGCGCAGGTGCTGCTCGACGCAATCGCCGCTGCGGCTTCGCTGGAGCCGGAGAAAATCAACGCTGCGATCGCGCGGACCGACAAGACCTATGTGGTCGGTCCCATCAAATTTGACGAGAATCACACGTCGAAATTGCCGTTGGTGGTGCTGCAGTGGCAGTCCGGCAAGACGCCTATCGTCTGGCCGAGCGACCGGGCCAACGGAAAGATCTTGTTTCCGCTGCCCTGATCCGACTGCCAATACGGGCTCGGTTCATGGCGATGGCCGAGCCCCCTCACCATTTATTGGAACGGACGCGATGTTTGGATTCGACGTCATTCTGAATACGCTGATATCAGGCGTGCTGCTCGGTGGAATGCTGGCGCTCACGGCGCTCGGTCTCTCCATCATCCTGGGCGTCATGCGTCTGGTGAACCTCGCCCACGGCGAATTCCTGGTCGCCGGCGCCTATGCCGGTCTGTTCTTGTTGCAAAGAACAGGTATCGACCCGCTTGCCGGCTTGGTGCTGATCGGCCTCGCCCTGGCTTTGTTGGCCTATCCCTTATACCGCCTCCTGCTGGCTCCGCTCGCCGACAAGGGCGCTGAAGCATCGATGATGACGACGTTCGGCATCTCCATCATTCTGCAAAATCTCTTCGTGCTGATGTTCAGTGCCGACACCCGCGCGATCGAGCGAAGCTATGCCACCGTTCCGATGGAGCTCGGCCCGATCGGCGTTCCTCAGATCTACGTCATTGGCTTCGTCATCTCGGTGCTGCTGATCCTTGTGGTGCATCTCCTCGTCTCGAAAAGCCGATTTGGCAGCGACTTGCGGGCGAGTGCGGACCAGCCACAGGCTGCTGCCATCATTGGTATCAATGTCGGGCGCGTTCATGCGCTCACGTTTTGCCTCGGTGCGGCCTGCGCCGGTGTTGGCGGCACGCTGATCGGTGTGGCGCTCTCGTTCACCCCGGCGAGCGGCGCGGCCTATTTGCTCACCGACTTCGCGGTGATCGTCCTCGGAGGCCTCGGCAACGTCTTCGGCACCCTGGTGGGCGGCATCATCCTCGGCATATTGCAGAGCCTCGGCGGCCTGACACTCGGAGATGGCTACCGCGACCTGGTCGCTCTCGTCGCGTTTCTCACCGTATTGTCACTGCGTCCCCAAGGCATTCTCGGGAGCCGCGCATGACAATGGCTTCTCCGCTCGTCGTTCCCCGAAGCGGCTCTGCAGACCGGAGCACGATCATCCGGGTCGCAGGCCTTGCGCTCGCCCTCGCGCTTCTGATCTCGGCACCTGCGGTGCTTTCGACCTACTTCGTCGAGATCGGGTTCAAGCTTCTGATCTACATCGTGCTGGCCGAAGCCTGGAATCTACAGGCGGGCTATGGCGGGCTGGTGTCGCTTGGAACCTCCTCCTTCTTCGGGCTCGGCGCCTACGTGACCGTAGGTTTACTCAACCACGCCGGTGTCAACCTGCCATTGGCTCTCGGCGTTTCGGCGATCGCCGGGATGGCCGTTGCGCTTGTCATGTCGCGCGGCCTGTTTCGCTTGCGCGGCCTCTATTTCACCGTTGGCACCTTGGCGCTTGCGGAAGCTTTGCGCCTGTTCGTGGTCAACGCCCCCTGGTTCGGCGGCGCCACCGGCCTGTTCGTGACGATCGACCTTCCTGACACGCCAGAGCTGTTTCGTTACGCGGCGGTGCTTCTCGCCCTCGCCTCAGCCGTCATGATGCTCGCGACAGGCTCTCGCTTTTCCGTGTTGCTTCGCGCCGTTCGCGACGACGAGGACGCCGCGAGCCAAGTCGGCGTCCGCGCCTTTCGGATCAAGCTCGTCGCCTTTCTCACGGCGAGCGCGTTGGTCGCAGTTGCGGGCGGCCTTCAGGCTACCAAGCTTGGTGCTATCGAACCGTATGGCAGCTTCGGCCTGCAATGGTCGGTCGATCCGCTCGCCATTGTCATCATCGGCGGCCTTGGCATGCGCCTCGGCGCCTGTGTCGGGGCCCTATTCTACGTCACCCTCGGCGAGCTGCTGGCCGACTATCCGGAACTCCACGTCGCGATCACTGGCGCCATTCTGATCCTGCTCATCCGCTACGCACCGCGCGGTCTGTGCGGTCTGGCGCTCGGATTGATCAATCGACAGCGCAAGCCGGCGACGATGGAGGCCGACGATGAGTGACACTCGCGTGCTGCTCGAGGCCGAGGGTCTCAGCAAGCGCTATGGCGGCCTAGTCGCCAATGACGGGATCGATATAAGATTGGTCGAAGGTCAGACGCTCGGCGTCATCGGCCCAAATGGCGCCGGTAAATCGACGCTGATTGGACTGCTGGCAGGTGCGATTGCGCCCAGCGCCGGAAAAATCCGTTTCGCTGGACGAGACATCTCAGCCCTGCCGGCTTCCGAGCGAGCACGCTGCGGGATCGGGCGGACATACCAGATTCCCCGGCCTTTTCTCGACATGACCGTCGCAGACAATCTGGCAGTCGGCCAGTTTTCGATCGCTCCGTTGGTCTCGGCCAAGACTGCCGGGGCCGAGCGCCAGGAACTCCTGGAGCGCTGTGGGCTCGCCGACGTGGCCAATACCCGGGCACGCGACCTCCCGCTTCTGCGCCGCAAGCGCCTCGAGGTGGCACGGGCTCTGGCGCTCAAGCCAAAGCTCTTGCTGCTCGACGAGGTCGGCGCCGGCCTGATCGACAGCGAGGTCTCCGACTTGATTGCGCTCATTCGTTCACTGCAGGATGGTGCGCGGGCGATCATCATCATCGAGCACGTCATCCGCATCGTGAAGGAGTGCTGCCAGGATCTCCTGGTCATCAACTTCGGAAAGGTGCTGACAAAGGGCCGTACCGATGACGTGCTGGCAAGCGACGAGGTCAGCGCTGTCTATTTGGGGACCAGCCATGGCTCTGGCTCCAGCCGCC
The DNA here is from genome assembly GCF_054185205.1 of Bradyrhizobium sp. 14AA. NCBI lineage: Bacteria > Pseudomonadati > Pseudomonadota > Alphaproteobacteria > Hyphomicrobiales > Nitrobacteraceae > Bradyrhizobium > Bradyrhizobium sp. 14AA. The sequence continues at coordinate 132,709 of NZ_JAVAYM010000002.1, forward strand.
CACAAGCGGTCGAACCGACCAGCGCGCCCCGCGACGGGACTTCCGCAGCGACACCGCTCCTCACCCTCGACAGTGTCTGCGCCGGATACGGCCAAGCCCGCGTCATTCATGATCTGAGCCTGTCAGTGATGCCAGGTCAGGTGGTCGGCATTCTCGGATCCAACGGGGCCGGCAAGACCACCCTCGCCCACGTCATCAGTCGCGCCCTGCCGATGACCGCCGGCCGGATCTATCTCGATGGCGAGGATATCACCGGCCAACCCGCTCATGCCGTCGCCAATCGCGGCATTGCTCACTGCATGGAGGGCAGACGCATCTTCGCCTCGCTCTCCGTCGAAGAAAACCTGCTGGTGGCTGCGCGCAACGCCTCCTCCATCGAACGCAAGCAGCGGCTTGAGCGTGTCTACGCGCTCTTCCCCGTCCTGGCGGAACGACGGAATGCCGGTGGCACTTCGATGTCCGGAGGGCAGCAACAGGCCCTGGCCATCGGACGAGCGCTCATGGCTAAGCCGCGGCTGGTCATTTTCGACGAGATCAGCCTCGGGCTAGCACCGGTGATGATGGACCGTCTCTACGTGGCGCTTGCCGAGCTCAAACGAGAGGGGCTGACCATGCTGATTGTCGAGCAGGATCTCGAGCGGGCCCTCGACCTCGCCGATATGGCGCACATCATCAATAAGGGGCGGATCACGCTATCCGGGCCGGCAGCCAAGGTTCGCGTCGACGAACGGCTGCGTCACCTCTATTTCGGCACCGAAGAATGAGCCGCTAACAACAATCAAGGAGAACAGCGTGAAGCGGATTGCAATTGAAGAGGCATTCGTCACGGCGGAGATCGCCGCTGAGTGGAAGAAAGTGCTTGCAGGAAGTGACGTCGAACCCGGCTTTGCCAAGATGGGTGAGAGCATTCTTGCCGAGACACCGGGGAACGCGCTTCTGCATTCGCGCCTGCTCGACATCGGAGCGGGGCGGATAGCCCATATGGACCAGGTCGGGATCGACATGCAGGTTGTGTCACTGACCTCGCCCGGCGTGCAGGTGTTCGCTCCGGACCTCGCGACCAGGCTGGCCGCGGACGCAAACGACGCCCTGGCCGCTGCAGTGCGCGCCGCACCCACCCGCCTCGCGGGACTGGGCGCGATCGCGCCGCAATCGCCCGACGCCGCCGCGCGGGAAATCGAACGCATCAAGGCGCTCGGCCTGCGGGGCCTGATCGTGAACTCCCATACCTTCGGCGAATATCTCGATGCACCGCGCTACGCGCCGATCTTCGAGGCAATGGAAGCGACGGATCTGCCGATGTACCTCCATCCACGAGAACCGGCTCCGAGCCTCGTCAAACCCTTCCTCGATTATGGACTTTATTTCGCCGGCTGGGGCTTTGCCGTCGAGACAGGGCTGCACGCCATGCGCCTGATCATGTCCGGCACATTCGCACGCTTCCCGAAGCTCAAGATCATCCTAGGCCACATGGGCGAGGGCATCCCATTCTGGCTGCAGCGCATCGACAACCGTTACCTGCTGCAGGTCAAGATCGGCGCCGTGGCCAAGCTGCAGCGCCTCCCGAGCGAATACTTCCTCGACAATTTCGTCATCACCACGGCCGGGGTCACCTCCATGCCCGCGCTGCGGCTGAGCATCGACGTTCTCGGACCGGAACGCATTCTGTTCGCGGCTGACTACCCCTACGAGGACGACGCGGAGGCGGTTCGCTTTCTGGACGGCGCCAAGCTCACCGAACAAGAGCGCGAGCTTATATCTTGCCAAAATGCCGAACGATTTTTTGGACTCCAATAATCGGTCTCGTGGCGAGGAGAATTCATGCGCTGCCACCGGTTAGATCTGAATCTGCTGTTAGTGCTGGATCGGCTCCTCAAGACGCGAAACCTAAGTCGTGTCGCGGGGGAGCTCAATTTGACGCCATCCGCGATCAGCAATGCGCTCGCCCGGTTGCGCATCCACTTTGACGACGAGCTCCTGGTCCAATCGGGCCGCAAAATGGTGCCCACGCGGTTGGCGCTTCAGATGACGGGTTCCATCGACGATCTGGTGGCACGAGCACGCGCGCTTGCGCTTACTCGTGCGGAATTCGACCCCGAAACAAGCCAACGAACCTTCTCCGTGGTGACGAACGACTACACGGCCAGCCTGCTCTTGGCAGATGTTGTCAAGCAGATAGGAGCAATCTCGCCTCGGATTTCAATCGCTCACGTCCCGATGCCAGACTTGCGCGAACGCCCGCTCGATGCGTTCGATGTCCTACTTGGATCCAATGTTGCCTTTGATGCCGAAGTTTCTACCGCTACCTTATGGGAGGAGACATTCGTTCCCGTCGTCTGGGCTGGCAACACTGACGTACAAGAGCCGCTGTCGCTCGCTACAGTGGCGGCTTGCACTCATGTTTCGGCCCTGCTCGACGAACGCCTGAGCGTCCCAATTGTTGATCATTTCTTTCAGTCGAAAGGGGTACACAGAACGAAGTCGATCTGCCTGCAAAGCCTGCTTTTGCTTCCAGAATTTGTCGTGGGCACGAGCTATATGGCCATCCTTCCACTACGGCTCGCCCGCAGGCGAGCGCAGGATCTGCCGCTTCGGCTGCTGCAAGCCGATTTCGAGCTTCCGCGCATTTCCGAAAAGCTCCAATGGCCGACCTATCTTAACCGAGATCCCGCTAATGTCTGGTTGCGGAACATGATCAGAGCTTCTGCCACGCAGGTCGAAGCACCGTAGTCAGAGCACGTCACCAGCAACTGGTGTTGCAGCAGGGTTCGCGGCGCAGATGCCGCGTTGCGCATTTTGGCTTCGAAAAGATGCGCCGCGTATCCTCGCGGCGCATCAAGTCTCATCGGCAGAAACAACTTAGAACTTCATCGTGATACCACTGTAGATCGTCGACTCCGTGCAGCTGTTGGTGGTCTGGCCCGTGGCTGCGATCGTACAAACTCCGGGCATCGCGTTGTGGTCAAGACCGAACTTGTTCTGCCAGTAGCGATATGCGACCCAGACGTCCACGAAGTGGGAATATTTGGGGCCCATCATCGCCTTGCTGGCGTCGAATGTGAGCCGGATGGGCTCACTGTTGAATTCGACTGCACTGGCCGAGCTGAGCCGCCCTGGTCCGGACAGGGCTGGAAGCCCGTTTGAATCGCCCTTGCGTCCATACCATGCGGCGCGGCCGCTGATCGAAAAGTACTGCAGCGAGGGCGGCAGGAAACCCAGATCCATATAGTAGTTGGTCTCGACCGCCCATGTCGGTCTGAAGCTGACATTGCCGTCGGTGTTGCAACTGACGCCCGCAACTGGGCCTGCAAACAGGGTACCGCACTGGGTGAACGCGTTGTGGTTCGAAAACTCCCAGGAGACAAGCGGGGCGACGTTGAAATAACCCTTGTAAGGCAGGTCAAAGGCAAATTGCAGACCGCCGACGACCTGTCGTTTGGCGGGCGCCAGATAGATGTTGTCGGTCTCGGCATCCGCACCGATCTCGAACGAGATGTTGTGCAACGGTCCGACACTGAACGCCTTGGTCTGGAACAATTCGTTCCACCCGAACGTACTTCGGACCAGGCCGTAGAACTCGGTGGCCCCGGCACAATCGCCAGGGGTGAAATTCGCGGTCAGGCCCGCGTTGATGCAGGGCGAAGCCGGATCGTTGTGACCAGACTTGAACATGGAGACCGTGAAGAAGTTTGTGCCGTACGCCCACGCATCGAACTGAGTGAACGAATAAACTTGCTTCGAAGTCGTGCCGTTGATGGCTCCGTTTGCGCCGACGCTGAACTTGCCTGGATCGGTCCCCTTGGGCATCCAAGAAAACGTGACCCGGTTGTCGATGACAAAGAAGAACGGCAGGTCCGGTGCCGGATTAGCCTTTACAGGAAAGTCCGCAGCGTTGGCAAAGGTCGCAAAGTCCAGCATGAGAACAGCCGCAACCGCGCAGCGTCGTATTAACATCGTCTCCCCCTCAATGGTCGTTCGCGGCGATCTCTTTCGGATCGCACCCCACGAATAGCGCGGCGAACTTAGGAGCGAGCGAGCTCGCCGACTAACGGATTCGGCAAATGCCAACTATTTCCATTTTTAATGAGAGCACGAAATGTATTCAGCTGGAGCCGTGGAGGTTACGGCAACAGAACCGTTGTAAGAGCGGAGTTCGCGGTGAGCCAGATGAATGGACAGCTCCGCTTACCGCGCCATCAATGTGCGATCCAAGGCGCGCGCAGGGGCGGAGACGCTCGCCCACGAAAGGGCCCCGTTTTCGTTCAGATCTCTAGAACGGGTAGTGGCGGACCGACGTCTGCAGTGTCAACCATCGCAGCTCAGTGAAAGCGTCGATGCCGGCCTGACCGCCGAAGCGGCCGTAGCCGGATGCTTTCTGGCCTCCGAACGGCATCTGGGCCTCGTCGTGCACTGTCGGGCCGTTGACGTGACAGATGCCGGATTCAATGCGCGATGCAACTTGAAAGGCGCGAGCCATGTCGCGGCCGAAAACAGCTGCCGAGAGCCCATATGCGCTGTCGTTGGCGCACGCGATGGCCGCCTCGGCGCCATCGACTCGAATGATCGGCTTTACCGGCCCGAAGCTCTCTTCGCTGAAGATGGCCATATCAGGTCGAACGTGATCCAGCAGCGTAGCCTGCATCAGCGGTGTCTCGGCCGGCCCCCCACAGATGAGCTGCGCACCGCGCCTGACCGCATCCTCAATCAGAAAATTGCAGCGCTCGACAGCGGACGCATCAACCAGCACGCCAAGGACGACCGGCTGATCACTGGCCGGATCGCCTGCCGGGAGCGCAGCGACGCGCCGCTTCAGGCGATCGACGAACTGGTCGGCGACGCGGCGGTCGACGATAAGCCGTTCGGTCGACATGCATATCTGACCGCTATTGGCAAAGGCGCCGAATGCAGCGGCATCGACGGCCGCATCGAGGTCAGCATCGTCAAGGACGATTAGAGGCGCTTTGCCGCCGAGTTCGAGCACGGCCGGTTTGAGATGCTCGGCACATAGTCGGGCGATAATTCGTCCGACGCGCGTAGAGCCGGTGAAATTGACGCGCTTGACGGCCGTGTGCCCAATCAGAGCTTCGACGACCGGGCCGGCATCGGGCGCCGCGTTGGTCAGGAAATTAAAGACACCAGCCGGCAAGCCCGCATCAATGAACGCCTTTGCAACCAGCCCATGTGTGGCCGGGCAAACCTCGCTTGCCTTCAGGACGACCGTGTTTCCGCATGCCAACGGAACAGCTACAGCACGCACCGCCAGAATCACGGGAGCGTTCCACGGGGCAATGCCCAGAACGACACCGGCAGGCACGCGCATGCCCATGGCTATGCTGCCCGGCACGTCGGAAGGTATGACTTCGCCTCCAACGCGCGTCGTGAGCGCGGCAGCCTCGCGCAGCATATCCGCACCGAGATGGACGTTGAACGCCGCCCATTGCGCGGTCGCGCCGGTTTCAGCCGCCATCACCCGAGTGATCAACTCCGCGCTCTCGTCCAGGCGTGACGCAGCGTCCATAAGCTTTCGCCGGCGGGTGGTGGGCCCAAGAGCCGACCAGGTCGCGAATGCGGCGGCGGCCGCCTCAACGGCAGCGCGCGCGTCTTCGACCGTTCCTGCAGGAGCCTGACTGGCGACCTTATTGTGGAGGGGGCTGCGGCGCTCGAACATGGCCCCTCCTCGCGCTTTCGATGGCTGACCGCCGATGAACATTGTGGTCGAGTACATAGGACGGTATTCACTCCACGGTAGGGCGCAGCCAAGCACACAGGTGGGCTCTGCGGTGATAGACGACGAGCGCACGCCCGCATGAGCGGTGCCCCGTCTGACCGAGAGCCTACCTATTGGTAAGCAACTCCCTGGAAAAGCAGATTGCATCAATGTCTGCCATCGACGCCGTCGATGTGCCGGGCCGGCGACACAACGCGATCAGCGCGCCGACAACTGATGCCTTCCGAGGAATGAGATCTGCCAGCTTACCCCTTCGACTAGCCGCCGGGCCGGAAGCCGGCAGCAGCAATCCCGGCAATGGCGCACGCCTCGTCATTGTCGCCGAGGTCGCCCGAAATACCGACGGCTCCGAGAACTTGCTGTTCCTTTCCGATGATCAGAACGCCACCAGGTGAGGCGACAAGTCTTCCGCCCGTCGTGGCCGACAACATCGAGAAGAAGGTTGGGAGGCTAATCGCCCGACGGCTGAGTTCGCGCGAGCCGAACCCCATGCCGAGCGAACCCCATGCTTTGCCGAACGCGATTTCGAACCGTACGATGCCCGATCCATCCTCCCGCTTGTAGGCGATCAAGTGGCCACCGGGATCAAGGACCGCAACCGCCAAAGGCGCAAGACCCTTCTCGCGTGCCACCCGGAGAGCGGCGTCGATGATTGTCACGGCGCTATCGAGGCTCAGCCCCGTTCGATCCTCCTGCATAGCGCTTTACCCTGGGCTCACACGAACATTGCGAGAATGCCGAGGTCCGTCTCAGGCCGCGGGATGCGAAACTTGATCGGCTTCCAGTCTGCCGCCGCCGGACGCTCGATACAGCAATCGAGCCAACGATCAACATGTGGCCACTCCGAAACATCGAGTTGGCCGAGGCGGATCAAGGTCATGACTGAAGAGACGTTCAAGTCTGCCACGGTAAACCGTTGTCCGACCAGATAGGGTCTTTCGGAGAGATGCCGCTCGAGCACTCCAAGTGGACGCGCCAGCTTCGCAAGCGCAACTTTCAGCTCGGCTGGACTGCGCTTATCCTCATCGAACAGGAAGCGATTGGCCGCCGCTAGAAGCAGCGGCTTTTCGATTTCGGTCACGGCCCAGAGACTCCACTGGATCACGAGCCCCTCTTCTTCCAGAGTGGCAGGCGACAGATCGCTTGGATATTTCCGTGCCAGGTAGAGGTTGATCGCGAGAGATTCGAACAGGCGGACCTCGTCGGATTCGAACACTGGAACACGCCCATTCGGGTTGATCTTAAGAAATTCAGGCGTGCGTGTGCTACCATCTGTGAAATTGGTCGGAACATGCTCAAAGTCCAGACCAAGCTCCTTCAGCATCCAGGCACAACGATGCGCACGCGAATACAACGATCCGTAGAGTCGGTTCATGTGATGATTTCCTCCGTCATTCACTGCTGTTGGCTGCTCTGAGCGTTCGCGAGAAGCTGCTAAAGATCCAGGATCAACCTTGCGCTGTTGGCGCGGGAGCAGCACAGAAGCATCCGATCGTTCTTCAGCCGCTCCTCATCGGTCAGAAAGAAATCGCGGTGATCAGGCTCACCTTCGAGAACACGCGTAAGGCAGGTGCCGCAAACGCCCTGCTCGCAGGACGTCGGCACTTCAATGCCGCTTTCCGCTAGCGCAGCGGTGATTGGTTGATCGGCGCGAACAACAAGGACCTTGCCGCTGCTTGCCACCTGGACTTCGAACTCTCCAGCTTCCGTCGAGCGCGCCGCCGGAACGAAGTATTCACGGTGCAACTGCGCGTCCACCCAGCCGGTGGCCTTGGCTGTGTCTAGAACCCACGTGATGAAGCCGGCCGGGCCACAAACGTAAATATGAGTTTCAGGCGTGGGACTTTGCAGCACCGCTTCCAGGTCGAGCTTCTGTGCGTCTGGGCCATTGTCATAGTGAAACTGCACACGTTCGGAGAAGCTCGAGCGGCGAATGCGGCTCGCGAAGGCGGCGTGCTCCGCGGTGCGCGCGCAATAGTGCATCTCAAAGTCCGAGCGCCTCTCTTCCAAACGTTCCGCCATGCATATGATCGGCGTTATGCCGATGCCGCCGGCAAAGAGCAGGTGCCGCTTGGCCGAAGGCTCCAAGGCAAAATTGTTTCGAGGTTCGCTGATGCGAATCCGGTCACCCCGCTGGATCTTACGATGCATGGCTAGGGAGCCGCCGCGGCTGTTCTGATCGAGCAACACGCCGATGAGGTAGCGGTGCTCCTCAAGGGGATGGTTGCAGAGCGAATACTGACGCACCAGACCTGCTTCGATTTCGACATCGATGTGCGCTCCGGCTTCAAAAGCCGGCAGCCGACGACCACGCACGTCCATCAATTCATAGGAAAAGATGTTGGCTGCCTCCAGCCACTTCGCGCGCACTTCAGCCTCTATCCACCCGGCCTTCATGATCTTGTTCGGGTTCTCCGCCGAGGCAACAATGGTCATGTCGGATCGACACTCGCCGCCATGACTCCTTGACCTTTCTGTTCCGCCTCGATCAGCGTGTCCAGAATGCGGCGGGCGCGTACTGCCGGGCCGTCGATCGGTAGCAAGACTGGCTTCAGGTCCCAGAACGAGGACCCGCCCATGCTGCGCTGCTGGGCCTCAAGCATCGGCAAGTCTTCGGTCTCAAATGGCCTCTTCAGGAACGAGACCTGCCCAAGGACAAAGTCCTTGCCTGCCTCGCCGCTCGCCTTCGGCTTACTGACACCGAACCAGTAGTGGGCCGTCGTTTCGGTTTCGGGCGTGAACATATGAAAAAAGTAGAGCGGTTTGCCCAACGCCCGCGGGTCGTCCGAGCCAGTTGGCGCATTTCCGACGATCAGCTCCATGACGCCCGGAGGCTCCCACCGCACATCGAGCCACCGATCGACACGGGTGCCGGGGGGCAGGCCGTTGCGTCGCTCGAGCTCCTCGGACAATCGCTCGTTGCGCACCAAACGCAACGAGTACACGGTGTTTCCCTTCTGAACCACTTCGGTTTCGGCTGCCTCGGAGTTGGACCCTCCCAATGTCGCGGCATGCAGGTAATCGATGTGGCTGAGATCCAGGATATTGTCGACGTCGAGCTGGTAGTTCGACAGAACGTGCAAGTATTCCTTGCCGACGAACCAGTTTTCCGGATCCATCCGCTCGAACGAAGGTATCAACGCCTGGTCGGCCTTGCTCTCTTCGCCCATCCATATCCAAATGATGCTATAGCGCTCGGCTACGGGGTAGGATTTGACCTTGGCCGCATGGGGAATGGAGCCGTTACCATGCGGATTTCGGGTGCACTGCCCCGCACCATCAAATTCAAGGCCGTGATAGGGGCATTGCAGGCTGTCGCCCGTGACTTTTCCCAGATGTAACGGCGCAAAGCGGTGCGGACAGCGATCGGAAATTGCGTGCGCGCGACCCGCTGAATCGCGAAACATCGCGATATTCTCGTTGAGCAGTTTCCGTCCCAGCGGCTTGCCAGGCTTGAGCTCCTCATCCCATGCTGCGATGTACCAGCAATTACGCAAAAACTTCATTTATAGACCTCCCTGTCACAATCTTCCACGTGTCCACGCGAGCGCTTGGGGCCCGCGGATCGCATGGGATCTGTCAGCTTGCCGTGATGCCGATCTACCAGCTCAATCCTCGCCCGCCCCAGCGGCACTCGTCACAGGTCACAGGACATTTGCGTTGACCCATGTGCCATGAAACCCTTCGTGAACGCGGCAGGGAAATCGGATCGTCGCAACGGGGCCGGCGGACAGGTTGCGGGCATCCAGGATGACGAGATCAGTACGGTTTTCAGCGCGTCGACCGACAATGCTCATCAACCAGCCGTCCCCCTCGGGCGAGTCAGGGCTACGCGGTACGAAGCACGGTTCTTCGGGCGAACTGTCCGGACCAGCATAGTAGAAATCGATCTTGCCGGTTTCCTCGTCAAAATGCCCGAGACAAGTGAAGGGGGGCCCCTTGGGACCTGGAGGCAGCATCGGGCCGAGCTTGGGGTTGTTGGTGCCGAACCAGAAGTGTCGCACGCGCGCCATCGCGAAGCGCTGATCGATCACCGGCATTTCCCCGATGTGCTCGATAAAGCGAGAGATACGAATTTCGTCGCTCTGGCTCGATAGATCGACGATCCACCGTTCGCCGAAAGGCGGCAGTTCCTTGGCGCTCGGATTGTGGATATCCGGGAACTGACTGAGCCAACCAGAATCGGTGACGAACTGGTCAAGCACGAGCCGGCTACCATCCTCCCACGCATTGAAAGTGTGGGTCTGCATGGCGAGCTTTGGCACAGTGAACCAGCGGGTACCAGCGACCCCTTGTTTGCGCGGGATCACGGCGACATGGGTCCGCTTGTGACTGTCCCAATGCCAGTACGGCTCGCCTTTCTTGACGCGGTCCCAGTCGCAGACCATCGGGCAGATCACAAAAGCGATGAAGTTGCGCGAGACCAGAAAATCATGGACCATCGAGCTATAAGGCGCGGCGAAGCGTTCGATGCGAGTGAATTCCCCATCGGGCGCGATGGTGTAGAGTTCAATCTCGTTACTCGCGATACCCTCGCAATTGTAGGCAAAAGCGATGCATTCTCCCGTCAGCGGATCCATCTTCGGGTGGGCGGTAAAGGTCCGGCTCTTAAGCTGGCCCCCGAAATCCGTTTCGCCGCGCGTCTCCAGAGTGATCGGGTCCAGTTCGTAAGGACGCCCGGATTCCTTCAGCGCATACAGCTTGCCGTGATGCCACATGATCGACGTGTTGGCGGTGTTGGCATCCTCGCCGGCAACTTCAGGCGAATCGGTAAACGGATTGCGGTAGGCGCCAAACAAGGCCCTTCGCGCTTCCCGCTCGCGCAAGAACTTGCGGGTCCGAACATAGCGCATCGCGAGATCGGCATGACCGTTCTGCATGCGGATCATGTGGACCATCCCGTCACCGTTCAGGAAGATGTCCTTCCCGAGCAGAGGCGGATATGTATGGTCGGCGCTGTTGCGGTAATAAACCCCTTCGAGCTCGGTAGGAATTCGGCCTATCACTTCGAGGTCATGCACTTCGCCTTCGATCCGGACAGGCGCGGCATAGCCGGAGAAGACGATGTCGGCCGGAAACCGCAGTCCCTGCTGCTTCAAGACGTGCTTGTTCATTGGATGAGCTCTCCTGCAAAGGGTAAATATCGCGGGTGGTCGCCGGTTGCGGCGGAAGACGGTCTCGGAGTTCAGGCGGATTCGACAATCACGAGCGAGGGGCCGACTCGCGACTTGAGCGCCGCCATCAGAACGACAGCGAGGGTCGACGTTGCGGCTGCCGCGTAGCCCAGGCCCGCATATCCGAAGCTCTGGACAATGGCTCCGCCAACTGCCGGCCCTGCAGCGGAGCCGAGCATCATCATTGCAGGCGTCGCCGCGAGGGCCCGCCGGCCTTCGTCGACCTGAGACAGAAGTCCGAAGAGAAACGTATGGGTGAAGATGACGATCGACACATATGGGACCGCAACGGCGGCGTAGATCGCGAAGTTCGTCGCGTTGACGATCAGAATTGCCAATGCGCCCTGCAACAGAGGACCAACAATCCCGACACTGATGGGAGAGAGGCGCTTCTGAGTCAAAGCGGCGAGCAACCCAGGAAGCAGATTGATGAATCCCAGCGTCACCAAGACCGCCGTGATCCCTGCTTGCGAAAAGCCCTTTTGGTCGCCGATGCGCTCGAGAAACGAGAAGATCAGCGCCTGGTTGAACGTCATACAGATCACCGTCCCAACAATCAGCCACGCATTGAGGTGAATCGGCTCGTCGGTCGCGGTTCTGCTCGCGACGAGATCATGGACGCTTGGAAAGGCGAGCAGAGCAACGGCGGCGGCAACAGCCATGCCACCGGCAAATACTTGGAACAGAACCGTGGGGTCGACCGCGTGGATCAGTGCTGGGACGACAGCGAAGAAGGCAATACCAAAGATTGCAAGCGTTACATTCACCAAGCCGAACAGGCGGTGCGGATTCTCGGTCTGGCCAATCGTGCCATGGGTGATCGAGAGTGCCGAGCCGGCTGCAACACCCGCGATGGCGTGGGTAATGGTCAGAAGCGATAGCGAGGCATGGTCGGGGGGCACCGTCGCGAGGCAAGCGAAAGAGGCGGAAGCAACAGCAAATCCGCCAACAACAACGGCGCGGCGGTTCAGCCGCGCGAAAAATCGAGCCGTCATAAGGCTCGCAAGAACGACAGATGCAAGAAAAGAGGTCACGGTCGCGCCGGCCTCAGCGGGCGAGAGACGATAGAACTGAACGAACGTGCCAATCCAGACTGGCAGCGCCACCATGTCCAGCATGCCGGCGACGTGGCACACACCCAGAACAACTCCATTGCGACCAGCACGAAACCGGCTCATTTCGGTCCTCCCTTGACGGATCAGGCGAAGGTCGGTTGGCCCCGGAAAGGGCTCTTGTGGCGTGCCTTCGAAGCGACGATCCAAGGGCAGCGTAGGTCAAACTCATCATCCGACAAAATCGATTGCATTCCGATTGAGCATCGATACCATCGATACCAAGGCTTTCGGGAGGAGCACGGTCCGATGCGATTGGACAAATTCGATCTCAATTTGCTTGTCGCGCTTGATGCGTTGCTCGATGAAAAGAGCGTTACCCGAGCAGCCGATCGGCTTCGCCTAGGACAATCGGCGACCAGCGCGGCACTCGGTCGCTTGCGCGATTTCTTCAATGACGAGCTTCTGACGCCGGTCGGTCGTCAATTCGAATTGACCCCTCTTGCCCAGGCGCTGCTCGAGCCGGTCAAAGAAACACTCGTTCGCGCCCGGACCGCAATCAACATCAAGCCAGATTTCGATCCCGCGAAAGTCAGTCGAAAATTTCGCATATGTGCGTCGGACTACGTGACATACGTTCTCGTTTCTCGGGTCTCGAACGAACTTGCGCGGCGGGCGCCCGGATATCATCTCGAGATTTGCCACTTGCCGAAGCAAGTGCAGCAGCTCTTCGAATTGGGCGATATCGATTTGCTGATTTTGCCCGAGCTATATGCATCGCAGATCCCCCATCCGCAAAAGCACCTGCTGTCGGACGATCACGTCTGTCTGATGTGCACGCAACGTCCGCTGTCAGGAGATGCGATCTCGAGCGAAGATTACTTCGCTAGCGATCATGTCAGCGTCCGCGTGGGAGAAGAAGGAAGTCTCTCTTTTGAAGAATGGTTTTTTCCTCGTATCGGCCCGAAACGAAGGGTGGCGTGCACGGTCGACTTCTTTTGCTTGCTGCCAAAGATGCTCTGCCAGACCAACAGGATTGCGACCGTCCACCGATTGCTCGCGCAGGACCTCTCGCGCTACTATCCGCTCAAATTTGTGGAGTTTCCCTTCCATATCCCAAAGCTGAATGAGACCATGCTATGGCCGGCGTTCAGAGACCAGGATCTGAGCCATAGGTTTTTGCGCGACGTCTTTGACGCATGCGCGAGAGAAATTGAGGCGAGCGCTTGATTGTTGCGACTCTCAGGGAGGCCGGCTGTCGAGAACAGTTCGCTCTAGAATGGCGCTAATAAGTCTTGGGGGCGAGGGACGGAAGGCTAAAAAGCCGAAATGTCTCAAATATATTCAACGTGCGCTCAAGCGGTCGGCGTCACCTGAATGACAGACTTGTGGACAACGGGCAGGTTTCAGCTGAAGAAAATGTCCGTGTGGCGTGACGTCAGCGCTCGAATGCCCGAGTTCAGCTCGAGATCGCATAATGCGTCCACCTGCACGAAGCGAGGTCGCGATTTCACTAACGTCAATCGCGCTCGCAGCCGGAACACATCGCCGGGACGTACTGGGAAACGAAACCTAACCGAACGGAGGCCCGCGGCACAGCTTGGCGCGGTACCATCGACGAAATATGCCTCCTGCACGAGGCTTGGCACGAGCGCCAGGAGCAATTGGCCGGGAACGATCGTCGTCCCTCCGTCCAGTTCGCGCCGGGCACGCTCCGCGTCTGTATGAACCCAGTTCCGATCACCCGTCAACGCGACAAACTGGTCAACCTCATCCTGCGTCACCGACCGCCAGCGGCCGGGAGTTAGTTCGGTACCCACGGAGGCTGCAAGATCGATCGCCCGCGCGACGCGAAGTGTGGTCGTCTTTCTGGAAGACTCGGCGTCCGATGGCATCTCATTCATCGCAACAGCTCCATTCTGTTCAGACCATCGCAAGCAGCGCGCTGCCGAGTCCGCCCGCTGCCGCGATCGCGACCAATCCGAGGGCACCGGATACTTCCGATTGCATTTCGTGCCAGAGGCGCACGGCCAGGATGGCGCCGGATGCACCGATCGGATGTCCCCGCGCAAGCCCGCCGCCGCCACGGTTGAGCGACGACGCTGGCAGCCCGATGCCTTCGACGCAGGCGATCGCCTGGGCGGCAAAGGCCTCCATGATCTCGGCCACGGCAATATGCGTCGGCGCGACCCGTTGCGCTGCAAGGAGGCTCTTTGCCGCCGCAATCGGCGCTGTGCCGGGCATGGCCGGGTCGCCACCGCGGCGGGTCGCCGATATGATCCGCAGCGGCCGCCTCGCGTTGAGCCGTCGGGCCATCGTCTCGGAGACCACCAGCAGGGCTGCTGCCGCGTCGGCTTCGGCCGCCACCGTCGCGCGCGTCACGCCGAACGCAGTGTCGCCCGCAAGTGGTGCAAGGCGCTTGCAAGTCGCCCCCGTCAGGGCGCGAGGAAAGGCATCGTGCGACAGGTCGGCGAGCGGCGTGATCTCCGCCGCGCCGGGAGGATTTTGCAGCGCCTTGCGATGGGTTGCGATGGCAAATTCATCCTGTCGTGCACGCGAAATGCCGAGCCTTTCAGCCAGCGTCGCTGCGGCAGTGATCATGTCAGGGTCCCGTTCCGGCCATGGCGCGAACGGGGGACGGTCATAGGGTTGCGGCGCCTCGTCGGCGTGACGCGGCCGCCGCGCGCGCAATGGCGCGCGGCTGAAACTTTCGACACCGCCAGCGATGACAGCTTCCGCACTTCCGCTCGCGATGCGCTCGGCAGCGAGCATGACCGCGTCGAGGCCACCGCAGCACTGGCTATCGACGGTCAGCGCCGGAACGTGCTCAGGGAGACCTGCCCGTAGCGCGGCGAGCCGCGCCGGGTTTCCGCCGCCATAGAGCCCGTTACCGAAGATCACGTCGACGATGGCCTCTGGCGCGATGCCGGTGTCAGCCAGCAGGGCCCGAATTGGCGCAGCGCCAAGTTCGTCGACCTCCACGGCCTTAAACGCGCCGCCCCGAGGGGCGACGGCCGTCCGGCGTGCGGCGACGAGATATGCGGCCCTCATCGCAGCAACTCGCAGGCACCGGATTCCCAGAGCTGGTGCAGCGCATGGAAATCGGTCTTGCCGGAGGAGGTCATCGGCCAATGCGGTGGCACGGCAAACTGGCGCGGGATCTTGTAGAGCGGCAGGCTCAGGCGGGCATGGCTAATCAGATCGGAAGACGCAATGCACCCATCCGGACCCAGCCTCAGCAAAGCCACCAGCCGCTCGCCCCGACGTTCGTCGACGGCGCCAAGAACCCCCGCCGCGGCTACGGCGGGATGTCCCTCGAGTACACGCTCGATCTCCTCCGGATGGACGTTCTTGCCGGCCGTGATGATCATACGGCTGGCACGGCCGGCGAGCCGCAGGAAGCCACGCTCGTCGAGCATGCCGATGTCACCGACCGACACCGCGTCGCCATGACGTGGCAGCACCGTTTCGCTTCCGCAGGCATACTCCATGAAGAGGAAAGGACTTGCCACGAACACCTGACCGGTCTCCCCGGGTGGAAGGCATCGCCCCCAATGGTCGCGGATGGTGAGACTGACGGCTGCGAACGGACGCCCGACGGAGTCCGATGGGACGCCTTCGTCGTCCTTCGCCACGGTCACGAAGCTCAGCTCGGAGGCGCCGTAAAACTCGGAAAAGCGCGTCGCGGGAAATTGCTGTCGCAGTTCGGCCAACGCGCGACCTTGCCATTTGGCACCTGACGACAGCATCCACCGCACGTTTGGGAACGGCGGCAGGCCATCGCGCATGGCGGCCTCGATCATCATTTCGAGCTGGGTTGGTACGCCGTAGATCACACTTACCCCGTGCGATACTATCAGGCGGTTGATGAGATTGGGCCTGAACTGCCGACAGAGAATGACGGTCGCCCCGACATAGAGCCCGTGCGCAAGGCCGTAGAGAAACAGCGAATGCGTCAGCGCGCCTGGTGCGAGAACGATGTCGCCGGCGCCGATATCGAACTCGCGGTCCCCCGCCCGAAAACTCTCGATCCACGATTGATGGTGGCGGCGATATCCTTTCGGCATTCCGGTCGATCCCGAGGTGAAGCCGACATAGAACGGCGTCAGCGGATCGGGCTCGGCTATCGCCTCGGACGACGGGCCGGCGCTAATGGCGTTCGCCACGGACTCGAACGGGCCGTGAGGATCGACAACCGCCAGCACTTCCGTGTCGCCGGCCAATGTTGGGTCGCCACTGACGACGATCCCCGGCGCCAGTTCCGCGATCGCAACCCGGGCCGTCTCCGTCGGCCAGGAGGGATCGAGGATTTGCGCTTCCCGACCTGCGCGGCAGGCTGCGAGAAACAGCAGCACGAGCGCCGGCCCGTTCGGCAGATGCAAGGCGACGCCGCGGCCGGCCGGCACCACCTTCGCCAGATGTCCGGCTAGACGATTCACCGCCTGATCGAGGTCTTTCCAACTCACCGCATGGTTCTCGCAAACGACGGCCGCTCGGTCCGGCGTTTTGCGGGCGTGCCGCGACAGCGTTGCAGTGATGGTGGAGGCCATGGTCATGAACGGCTGACGATTGCAGCCGGATAGCTCCGGTGCGATGCCTCCGCGACAAAGGCGGTGGCCAGCGCCTTCAAGAGATCGCCCGGAACGAACACGGCGATTGCAGCCATGGCCTGCGGCAAACTCATCCTTGCCATCGCCATCAGGCCGATGATGCCGCAGGCATACTCCACCACGATGCCGCCCGTGATCGCGGCAACGAACGCCGCCGCGAACACCGGCCGGGTCTTCAGCCGCGCCATCACGAGACCCGATACAAACGCCGCGGGAGCCCAACCCAGCAGGAAGCCAACGGAGGGTCCGAAAAACACGCCGAGGCCGCCGCGTCCGCCCGACAGCAGCGGCGCTCCGAGCAGCACTACGAACAGAAACAGCAGCACCGCCAGCGCGCCATGACGGGGGCCGAGAATAATCCCGGCCAGCATGACGCCGAGCGTCTGGGCCGTGATCGGCACACCCATGGCGATTGGCAAGACGACGCCGGGCACCATGCCAAGCGCTGCGATGACGGCGGCAAGCAGGGCGATACGAACGATAGCGCGGGACTCCACGGATTCTCTCCTACAACGGCGGCAAGGGATGATCGGCGGCGGACCGGTCGAAACCGCGTGCATCGAGCGCTTCCGCGACACGGTCGGCAAGCTGCAGAATGTCGGCGACGAAAGCGGCCACCAGTCGCAGCGGAATGCGCCGGTGCGTGCGTGCCTTCCAGGCCTCCTCGCGCGCGCGCCACCGCGTCATCAGGACGGGTACGAAACGCAGGACAAGGGCGACGGCGAGCGCCATCTTCCGCGGATTGACGCCAAGCGGGCGCAACAAGCGGAGCACCGGCGCCAGCGCTTCCATCAGAGCACTCATCGTGGTGGTCATGCTGACGACATCAGCGAGCAGAAGCATCGCCAGTAACCGCATGGTGACGACGGCGCCTCCATTCCAACCGCCCGACGCGGCCTGTACGCCGCCGACGATCACAAGCAGCGGCAGTAATGGCCGCAGCAAGCCGAGGCGCGCCATGCCGGCGCGGCCGAAGCCGGCATAGACCGTGGCAATCATCGCCAACACGCCCGCCAGAATTTGCCAGTTGCCCACCGGCAGCAAAAGTACACTGAGGAAGGCAAGGCCCGCAAGCTTGAGGCCGGCCGGAACGCGGTGCAACCAGGTCCGTGGCGCGAGGCTGTCGGTCATCATGACGTCAGGGCGTCCCCTGCCGCTACCATCGTTGCATGGGCCCGGTAGGCAGGCAGCACTTCGGCGGGCCGGCCATCGAGGCGGATGTAGCCCTGATCCAGCCAGATGATGCGATCGAATTCCGCGAGCAGCTCGAAATCATGACTAGCCATCACCAACCGCTGCGGAAGCGCCATGATCCTGCGGTACAGCAACAATCGTGTCGGCAAGTCGAGACTGGAGAACGGCTCGTCCATCAGCAGAATTGACGGCTCCGTTGCGAGCAGTGCCAGAATGCAGACCAGCTGCTTCTGACCGCCGGACAGCTCGTTGACGTTGCGTTCCGCCCATTGAGCGCAGCCGTGCCGCTCCAGCAGCGCCATCGCCTGTTGGCTCGCCTGTGGCGCTGGCATTCCTCGCTCTGCCGGTCCAAAAGCGACCTCCTCGACAACGGTGGGGAAGATGAGCTGGTGGTCGGGATTCTGAAACAGAAAGCCGATCCTTGCTGGAAGGTCCCTGCGATTCCGCACCGTATCGAGGCCCGCCACCTCGACGCGCCCGCGTGTTGGCCGGAGCAGCCCGTTCATAAGCCGCAATATGGTGCTTTTGCCTGAACCATTGTCGCCAATCAGGCCGATCCGGCGCTCAGCCAGGCAAAGCTCGGGAATGGCAAGAACCCGACGGTCCGCACGCCGAAACTGTACCTGTTCGAAGATGATCCCTTCAGCCGCCCCACGGAGCTGAGGACGGCCTGCCGGAAGCGCTTCGCGTCGGACAGCATCAATCAAGACGATTCCTCTGCCCCAGTCGCGCTACGGAGTTGGCTGAAGTATCACGTTGTCGATAAGCCTCGTCGAGCCGACGTAGGCCGCCACGCACAGTGCCGCGGGGCGATGCAGCGGACTTGCGGCGGGCTTGAGCGTATCGCCGTCGACGAGCTCAAGATACTGCAGCTGATCGACTGTTTCCAAATGCCCCCTAGCGATTACCACCAGCTTGTCCACGTTCCGCTCTCCCAAGCGAAACTCCTCCGCTGCGGCGAACAGTCCACGACTGATGGCGAGGGCCCGCCCCCGGTCTTCCTCGCTGAGATACCTGTTCCGGCTGCTCATCGCGAGACGGTCCGCTTCTCGAACGGTCGGCACGACAACGATCGCGATCGGCAGATTTAGATCGATGGTCATGCGACGCACGACCGCACACTGCTGAAAATCCTTTTGCCCGAAGAACGCTGCGTCGGGCTGCACCATGTTAAACAGCTTGCTTACAACTGTCGCGACCCCGCGAAAATGTCCCGGCCTGAGAGCGCCGCAAAGCGGTTTCGCGAGTTCGCCCGGTTCGACGAAGGTCTCGAATTGAGCAGGATAGATTTCCTCTGCGCCCGGAGCGAAGATGATAGCAACGCCCGCATCGCGGCAAAGTTTTTCATCGCGCGCGAAGTCGCGTGGATAGGTGCTGAGATCCTCGTTCGGCCCGAACTGAGTGGGGTTGACGAAGATGCTAACCACGGTGACGTCACATTGCACCCGGCTGGCCTCGACCAGCGCCAAGTGGCCGTCGTGCAGATAGCCCATTGTCGGTACAAACCCGACACGTTTGTCGGCTCTGCGAACCTCTGCGAGCGCGTGGCGAAGCTCGGCGACCGTCGTGATTGTCTTCATTGTTGCGCTTCACATCAGGTTCGGTTTGAAGGCGTCCAGTTTGCGATCGTCTCACCGATGCCTTCGGGAAGCTGATAGGACTCTTGTGGTGTCGGAAATGTACCGTTGCGGACATCGGCAACCCAACGCGACAGCGCCTCCTGAAGCACTCGAAATCCGTCGGCATAGACACGAACGAATTTCGGGACATGACCTTCGATCAAGCCAAGCACGTCGTGAAACACCAACACTTGCCCCGAACACCCGGGACCTGCGCCAATTCCGATGGTAGGTATGGTCAGCGTTTCTGTCGCTCGCGCGGCGAGCTCGGCCGGAATGCCCTCCAGGACTAGAGCGAAGCAGCCGGCCTCCTGCAGCCGATGGGCGTCGTCAAGCAGGCGCAGAGCGTCATCGGCTTTGCGGCCCTGCACTTTGAATCCACCCATTGCATTGACGCTCTGCGGGGTCAAGCCGAGATGGCCCATCACCGGAATCTCGCAGTCGACCAGGGCACGAATCATTTCGACTCGTTTGGATCCGCCCTCGAGCTTTACGGCGTCGGCGCCACGCTGCAAAAAGCCTCCTGCGTTGCGGATCGTGTCCTTCGGGCTGAGGTGAAAGCTCAGAAATGGCATATCCGCCACGAGCAAGGCTCGAGGTTTCACACGCGCAACCGCCTCAAGATGGTGATTCATCATCGCTATGCTGACGGGCAGCGTATTGTCGAATCCGAGGCACACGTTGCCGACGCTGTCTCCGACAAGGATCACATCCACCATCGGATCCGCAATGCGGGCAGTAACCGCATCATAGGCGGTCGTCATCACGAGACGCCGCCCCTCCTCCTTCCACCGTTGCAGCCTGGGAAGCGTGACTCGCTCGCCCGCGGCTTTTGAGGTGTCGCTCATTCCCGCCCCCTGTCTCGTCAGCCGACCCTAGTTCGATTCCGCGGATCGAAGTGGCACAGGTTTCACGTCACCTGCCTTACCTAATATCTCGAAGCCATAACGCCCGGTAGCATCGCGAGTGACTGAGTAGGTCATGCGATCGGAAATGTGATTGTGGCGATCGAAGGTAAGGATTCTTGGCCTCAGCCGAGCGATTTCCCTCTCATCCACGTAGGTCGAACTGCAGACGATAATTTGATCACCTGCCTGGCAGGTGCGCGCGGCGGCGCCGTTGAGGACACAGCAACGCGAGCCGGCCGCGCCGAAAATGACGTAGGTCGAAATTCGCGCCCCGGAGTTCTTGTTCCAGATCTCCACGAATTCCATCGGCAGAATCCCCGCCTCATGGCACTGCTCCGGATCGAGCGTGATCGAGCCGTGATAGTGAAGATTGGCCTCCGTAACGTGGATGCCATGCAGCTTTGCGGCCAGCACTTTTCTCATCTGAAAGTTCCGTTGAGCCTGGCTCGTTTCCCTAAAGCCGACGCTCTCCTATGGAGCGACAACACTGTCAACGCAGAAAGAGAAAAAGCAATAAATCTCTCCGAGCAGCAGGTCGGAAGCGTAAGAATATCCGATGATTGCGCGATCATCGCGTGAGAATTACTTTGGACCGAGAGCGACTCTAAAGCTCGCTTCCGACCTGTGTTTTACCTCGTCGAGCGTGACGCCGTCGGCGAGCTCGATTAACGCCATGCCGCCGTCGCCGTGCTTGTTTATGGTGAAGACCGCGAGATCGGTCACCACCATGTCGACCACGCGCTCGCCGGTCAGCGGCAGATTGCACTTCTTCAGGAGCTTGGCACCATCCTTGGCGGAATGCTCCATCACGACGACGACGCGCTTGACGCCGGCGACGAGATCCATCGCGCCGCCCATTCCCTTGACCATTTTGCCGGGGATCATCCAGTTGGCGAGATCGCCGTTCTGGGCCACCTGCATGGCGCCGAGGATCGACAGGTCCATGTGACCGCCGCGGATCATGCCGAAGGAGTCCGCGCTGGAGAAATAGCTGGTCGAGGGCAGCTCGCTCACGGTCTGCTTGCCGGCGTTGATGAGGTCCGGATCGACCTCGTCCTCATACGGGAACGGGCCCATGCCGAGCATGCCGTTCTCGCTCTGCAGGCTGACGTCCATGCCGTCGGGAATGTAGTTCGAGACCAGCGTCGGGATGCCGATGCCGAGATTGACGTAGTAGCCGTCGCGCAGCTCCTTCGCGGCGCGCGCCGCCATCTGTTCGCGGGTCCAGGCCATCAGACTTCTTCTCCCGTTGCAGCCGCAGAGGGACGCGGCCGGGTGTTGCGGAACTCGATACGCTTCTTGGCCGTACCGACCTCGACGATGCGCTTCACGAAGATACCGGGGGTGTGGATGTGATCGGGATTGAGCTGGCCCGCCGGAACCAGATGCTCGACCTCGGCGACCGTGATTTTGGCTGCGGTTGCCATCATCGGGTTAAAGTTGCGCGCGGTCTTGCGGTAGATGAGGTTGCCGGCGGTATCGCCCATCCAGGCGTGCACGATGGCGAGATCGGCGAACAGGCCCCGCTCCATCAAATACTTCTCGCCGTCGAACTCCTTCACTTCCTTGCCCTCAGCGATCAGCGTGCCGACGCCGGTCTTGGTGTAGAAGGCCGGGATACCGGCGCCGCCCGCGCGGATGCGCTCGGCCAGCGTGCCCTGCGGGTTGAACTCGAGCTCGAGCTCGCCGGCGAGGTACTGTTGCGCGAACAGCTTGTTCTCGCCGACATAGGACGAGATCATCTTCTTGATCTGCCGGGTCTCCAAGAGGCGGCTCAGCCCGATGCCGTCGACGCCGGCATTGTTGGAGACGAAAGTCAGGTTCTTGACCCCGGAATCGCGGATCGCGTCGGACAGGAATTCCGGGATGCCGCACAGGCCGAAACCGCCTGACATGATCATCATGCCGTCTTTCAGAATGCCGTCGAGCGCCGACTTGGCGTGTTGGTAAACTTTATTCATTCTTCGCGTATCCCCACCTTTGTTACTCAGCGAACGCGTCGTGTTGCAGCAAGGCTGCTGTTCCCGATAACGTCGAACGACTGCGACAAGTCGCATTCCCGCAGACTGGAGACAGCCTCTGTGGTCCCCCCATTCAAGCGAGCCTCGATGGGGCACCCGCAATGATCTGCGCTGCTGCAAGATTCGCAATCAGCGCTGTTGAATAACCCATACTAGCATCACCTTTAGCGCGCTCTTCCGATCAATCTACTTATTGCCGCATCCACGAAGGCTTGCGTTTCTCAAGGAATGCCGCGAGGCCCTCGCGCGCCTCGTCGCCTACACGCACATCGGCTATCAGTCGTGCCGTCTCATCTCGCAGGGACTCGTCGACGGGGCGCCCCGCGACCGTGCTGACCAGCTTCTTGGATTCGGCGCGCGCGCTCGGCGCACAGCCGAGAAGATGCGTGACGAGATCGTCGATGCGATCCGTGAGGTGCTCCGTCCGTACCACTTCATGGACCAGCCCGATGCGCTCGGCCTGACGAGCCGTGAAGACCTCTGCCGTCTGGAAATAGCGGTGTGCGGCGCGCGCCCCTATGGCGCGCAGCACATAGGGGCTGATCACGGCCGGAACCAGGCCGAGCCGGACCTCCGACAGGCAGAAGCTCGCATGCTCGTCGGCTATTGCGATGTCGCATGCGGCGACGAGGCCGATGCCGCCGCCGTAAACGGGACCATGGACTCTGGCGATAGTCGTCTGCGGCATGGCGTCCAGCGCGGCCAGCATCTGCGCCAGCGGTCGCGTGTCCCGTACGTTTTCCTCGCGAGAATAGCCGGCGGCCCGCTTCATCCACGCGATGTCTGCGCCGGCGCAGAAGCTGCGGCCCTCGCCCGAAACCGCGACGACCGATATTGCCGCATCGCCCGAGAGCTGCGAGAAGCAGGAGAACAATGCGGCGATCAGGGCCTCGTCGAATGCATTGTTGCGCTCCGGCCTATTCAAGACAACTTGCGCGACGGCTCCCTCGCGCGTAACCCGCAGCATCTCGCTCATCGGTCACATCCTGAATACGCCGAAGTGGGTCCGCTCGATCGGCGCGTTGCCAACTGACGAAAGGCCGAGCTCCAGCACGAGTGAGTCGGCTCAGACAGCGCAAGCGCGCCGAGATACTCGCCGGAGATCAGCTTGGGCAGATAGCTGGCCCTGCTCGTCGTTGCCTTTGCGGACAGGCCGACCGCAGCCGAGCCGCGGCTGATCTCCTCCATGGCAACAATGTGGGCGAGGTAGCCAATGTTGCAGCCGCCGGACTCCTCTGGCTCGGTCAGGCCGAGCAGGTCGAACGCGCCGAGCCGCTTCCAAAGGTCGGCCGGAAGCAGATTGGCCTTCTCGATGTCCGCGGCAGGCGGGGTAATCTCGGCCTCGAAGAAGGCGCGCACGGAGTCACGTAGCATGGCGATGTCCTCGCCAAGATCGAAATCGACGCTGGGAATAGCCACCATCATCACACCTTGCTCGGAGCCGGGCCATTACGGAATCCAGTTGACTGGGGGAGCCCTCAATAGGCCTAAGCACATGGGCCACATCAGCGCTCGATGAACATACTATTGCGCGAAGGTAGATAACCGCGAGTTGATAATGCTTTTCGCTTCCTGGATGATCCGATTTATCAAGCCTTCAACGCTGGGAACGTCGTAGATCAGCCCGGCGACCATTCCGCAGCTCCAAGCACCGGCATCAAGATTGCCATCGACCATGACCTTCGGATAGACGCCTGCCACCTCATCAACGATGTCTTCGATTTGGAGCTCGCGCCCTTTCGCTTCTTCAATTTGAAGCACGCGCTCAACCGAAGAATTGTTTAAAACGCGCTCCGTATTACGGAGTGCACGCATAATGATTCTCGTGTCCAGCTCGCTCGCCTCCACGAGCGCCTGCTTTACGTTATCGTGCACCGGCGCCTCTCGTGTTGCGATAAAGCGCGTCCCCATGTTGATGCCTGATGCTCCAAGTGCGAGTGCAGCGACCAGGCTCCGACCGTCCGCCATCCCACCCGAAGCAATAAAAGGAACTTTCAGCTCGTCTGCCGCCCGTGGAAGCAGGATCATATTCGGGACATCGTCTTGCCCAGGATGTCCGCCGCACTCGAAACCATCCACGCTCACCGCATCGCAGCCGATTGCCTCCGCCTTCAGGGAGTGCCGAACCGAAGTGCATTTATGGATGACTTTGATGCCCGCCGCCTTCAGCGCCGGCATGTACTGCTCAGGGCTGCGTCCCGCGGTCTCAACAACTTTGACACCACCTTCCACAATCGCTGCGATGTACTCCGGATAGGGCGGAGAGGCAAAATTTGGTAGAAAGGTCAAATTGACGCCGAACGGTTTGTCGGTCATTTCTCGGCACCGACGGATCTCTTTAGCGAGGAGTTCGGGTGTCTTCTGTGTCAGCGCAGTGACCACCCCGAGTCCGCCTGCATTCGAGACAGCGGATGCGAGCTCTGCCAATCCAACGAAATGCATTCCTCCTTGGACAATTGGGTACTGTATTCCAAAGAGTTCAGTGATCGCGGTCTTCATTGCAATGTCCACCTTGTGTGATCTCGCGAGGCCACGAGTCACTGTCCTCTGGCCCGACGTTCGATGACATCGGACGAGTTTCTTATGATCCTTGCTTGCCTCCGGGGCGCCCCTTGCGAACTCGCGGCACGAGGCCCCGCGCGGCTAACAGTGCAGGCATTCCGGAGATCGTTCTGAGGGTCCCGGCTTCACCTAGCTACCCACCTTCAGCTTGTACCGACCGTTTTCATCGCGATCGAGAATTCCTTTGTCACGCAGCTTATCAATTTCAATCGTCGTATCGCGGCCGTCACGACTGCCTGTGGCCGACATCAACTCGACAAAATATTTCGGGCCATCGTCGAGTGCTTCACGAACCGTACCGCGCTTTGCTGCTTCGACAACCGGAGGTGCTGGAATGCGGAATTCCTGATTCTTCTGCCAGCCAAACGGGAATGTCAGGTCGAAGCCGCATTTGCTGCCGGAACGTGCGCCATGCAGCGAAGGATCGAGCGGCATCGTTCGAAATCCAGAGCTTACCACTAGGTCCCGGTCCGCTTGGAAGCGCGTAGCCAAGGCCCACTCCATCTGCTCGTCCGAGAAGATGTCGATGTCATCGTCGACGACAAAAACATGCTTCACGTCGGCGCTGGAGCCAAATACAGCCGCGATGGCATTGCGCGCCTCCCCCGGATAGCGGCTTCGCATAGAAAGACGCACATTGAACATTCCGCCAGAGGCGGCTGGGCAGTACACTGCGACTGGCTCCCGGATAGCGCTCTCGAGAGCACCCCATACCGCGACCTCTGTCCTAAGCGCGGTCATCGGCGCCGTGTCCGTCTGTCCCAGGAACCGGCCGCCGATCGTAGCGGTCTGGAACAGGGCGTCACGACGGTGAGTGATTGCAGTGACGTGGAAGACGGGATTCATCTTCATTGCGCCGTAGTAGCCGAGGTACTCACCGTATGGCCCCTCCGGCTCACGCCAGCCTTTTTCGTCGAGATAGCCCTCGATGATATATTCCGCGTCTGCAGGAACCATCAAATCGTTGCTGACGCACTTCACGAGTGGCACGGCAGATTGACGTAGAGCTCCCATCAAGGAAACTTCGTCGTCGACCGGAGTCATGCTGATGGCAGCTATACTATCCAGCGGATGCGAACCAACGATGAATGCGATTGGCATCGTCTTGCCTTCCTCGACCACCCGGAGATACGCTGCACGCAGATCGCTGGGGGCGAGCAAATCGATGCCGGCATGGTTGCGCCCTCTCAACATGAGGCGTCGGTAGCCAATATTGCGCTTCCTACCATCGGAAGATCTGGAGACATCGATACCGGCCGAAATATAGACCCCGCCATCCAGCCCATGCTGGCAGTGAACTGGTAGCTTCGTCAGATCGGCATCATTGCCTTGCAATACGACCTGCTGCACCGGTGCGTTAGACTTCGATACCTCGACTGGTGCAATTGGATGCGCCAACCGCCGTTGCGTCTCCGCCCGCAGATCCTCAGGATCTACCCCGAAAGCGAGGGCCAAGCGCCGACGGCTGCCGACAACGTTGCCGACCAGTTCGGTGCGATCCGTCCCCGCCGACCGAAAAAGTACCGCTTTCGGATTGCCGTCCAATCGCGAGGCAATATCCGCCAGATCGACAGGGTCTTCCACGGTTTGCAGTTCGCCAAGCGAATCAAGCATCTCGACAAATCTTCGAAGCCGATAGCGATCGACATCTGGACCATCGTTTGCAGACAGTCGCGCTTCTTGAGGTGCTAGTGACATATGGGGCTCTCCTTCTGATGGGCTCACGTCGCCAAGATATCGTCGCCGAGCCGTAGCCACCATCAAGTTATCGACGCGAACTGAGTCTCGGACGTTGCAGTTCGCTCAACGCACTTCTGGTGATTGTCTTGCTGCGGCTGCCTTTCATGGAAAGGCAGCCGTACCTTTTACCGATTTCAACGGACGAGTTCGGAGGTCGTGAGTTCAGTCGACCCAGAAATCTTGGGCCAACTCGCGACGCTTCGAAAGAACGGGGTCCTTTTCCTTGTTCTTGAAGGCCTGAAGACCCTTGCCATTATCGGCACCGCCCATCGTCGTCAGGCCATTAGCCGCAGCCGTCACCGCGGCGTTGAGCGCCTCAAAGCCGAGAGCAGCCTGGAGATCGCCATCGGCCCCCTTATTGACCAAGAATTTCACGTGTCGGATTGCGTAATTGCTCTTCGATTTGAGCACTTCAAGAAGTTTATTGACTTCTGCGTCGAGCGCGTCATTGGCGACTACGCGGTTGAAGAGATTCAGCTCAAGCGCGCGACGAGCAGGAAAGAGCGCTCCGATAATGTTGATCTCCTTCGTGAGCCTCCGCCCGATCAAGCGACTCAAGCGGCTGGTCCCTCCCCATCCCGGTACAATACCCCAATCGACTTCCGGCATTCCCCACTTTGCGCGCTCGGTCGCGACGACAAAGTCGCAGGCCATCGTGATTTCTAGGCCGCCACCGACGACATATCCATCGACAGCCGAGATCGTGATTTTATCCAGATCTTCCAAAGCATTCGCCATGGCCTGATAGATTCGGGCCCTGCGCATGAAGCCATCCATCGAATTGCCCCACTTGCTGAACATCTCCGTCAGATCGTCACCTGCACAGAAATTCCCGCCAGCCCCTTTTATGACGACAAATCGAATTGTCTCCGAGGCCTGGATGTTGCGGACGGCAGAAAACAGCTCCTCAGAAAGCTCTACAGAGAGAGCATTAAGGACGTTGGGCCGATTGAGCGTGATCGTCGCCACAGCGCCTTCTTCCTCAAAGATAATGTGCTTGTAGGTCATCTCAAAACCCTCCAGTTGCAGTGAGTGCAAACCACCTTAGCTCGCGTGCTCATTGTCATTTTATGCACTGAGTTGCAACTCAGTCAAGTTGGAATTGGCCAGTATCGAGTAGCGTTCCGCCGAACAGCAGACGCAACGGCAGGATCTTGCTTGGAGAGTTCTATTAAAACGATCAGAAGCGAGGCTGCGTGGTTCTGGAGGTACCGCCCAATAACAACAGGCGGCGTAGAACGATCAGTCCGATAAAACCAGCGCTTCTTTGTGACCGAATCCTAGACGGTTATCGATTAGGACGATGCGGGCGGGATGGAGTCGATAGACGTTGGCCTTGGCCAGAGCATCCGAAATCTTGGGAGACCCGCGTTCGATGTGAGCGAGAAAAGGATACCGAGCGACCAGGATAGCTAGCAGCCTGCTGCGCTCGGTCTCGTCCCTTATACATTCGGCCATTCCATGCGCCTGTATGCCACAAATGGTACCGTGATCCGAGGTGTCGGGGGCAATAGTCGCTGCAACGCGAGGATTGTGATCGAGCTCGCGCGAGTGGCGGGTGCGCGACTCAGATACCCAAATCAGCGAGAGATTGTCGCGTGCATAGAAGAGACTAGCTGCATGGGCCCCGTCTGCGCTACTCGTCGCCAGCGTCATAACGTGATTTTCGTCCAGCAAACGGGCGATACGCTGCGCGAGATTGCCGCTCATGACGTTTCCTTCCACCGCTTGAACAATGCGTGCGGAATGTCGAGAAGGTCGAGCGCCTTTCCGACACTGTGATCAATTACCTCCTCAATTGTTCGAGGACGGTTATAGAATGCGGGCACTGGGGGGAGGATCATGGCGCCATATTGGGCGGCGCGGACGAGCAATTCGAGGTGGCCGAGGTGAAGGGGTGTTTCGCGTACCATGAGCACGAGCGGACGGCGCTCCTTCAAGCAAACATCGGCGGCGCGCAGCAGAAGATTGTCATTGTAGGAGTTGACGATACCCGAAAGTGACTTGATGGAGCATGGCGCCACGACCATACCGCTTGTTCGGAACGAACCGCTCGAAATGGCCGCACCGATGTCCGCATGGGCGTGAACGACGTCAGCCAGCTCCCGCACATATTCCGCCTTATAGTCCGTCTCCTCCAAGATGGTCCGATTAGCGGAGGGGGACATCACAAGATGCGTCTGAATCCCTTCGGTCTTCCTCAGGGTTTCAAGTAGCCGGATGCCATATATCACACCGCTGGCACCTGATACTCCAACAATAATCTTGCGCATTTTCGCTCGATTCGATTTTCTCGTTCGTCTTTCACTGGCGTGTTTGGCGCGACGACCTGCTTTTGCAATCCGCAAGAATAGAAGATGCGGCACGACAGACAGTCGCCCAAGGGCGACAATCTACTCGCCGCCGCTGGGAGCCCACTTCAGGGACTGTCAACAGACCATGCGCACTGCCCCAAAGCCAGAGGCAACCGCTTGTCGCCGCAGGATCTCGCCAAGTCTGTCTAGCAGGTATTGCACTGAGTTGCAACTAAGTCTATTATGCCTTTAACGATACGGGAGGAAGACCATTGGTTAGTCAGTTGGAAGCTGGACTAAGCGCATTTTCTGGGCCGTCCGAACCCCTGTCAGAGCTAACCATGGGTACGCTGCTCGATCGCGCCGCGGCTGAATTTGGCGACAATATTGCCCTGGCGTCTACATCACAGAATTCGAGGTGGACTTACAAAGAGCTTGCGGCAAAAGCGGACTTATTTGCAAAGGGCCTGATCGCGATGGGATTGCAACCAGGCGATAGAATCGGTCTTTGGAGTCCCAACTGCGCTGAGTGGGCTGTCGTCCAGTTTGCTGCCGGTAAGGCTGGCCTCATCCTCGTCAACCTGAATCCTGCTTATCGAGCTAGAGAGCTTCAGTATGCTCTCAACAAGGTCGACTGCAAAGCACTCGTGATGGCGGTCGGGACTAAGTCGACGAACTTTTTCGACATACTGAGCGAGATCGCACCAGAACTTCGAACGTCCGAGCCATTGCATTTGTCGAGCTCGCTCGTTCCCAAACTGAAAGCGGTCGTACACCTGGGGTCGCACGGGGAGCCAGGAGCCTTAAATTACCAAGATGTAATCAGCCTTGGCGCAAGACAACACAACAACGCTCTCCTGGAGGTCAGTGCCGGACTCAAAGCTAGTGATCCAATAAACATACAGTTCACTAGCGGAACGACTGGATTGCCAAAGGCTGCAGTTCTGAGTCACAGCTCTCTCATCAACATAGCGATTGCAACCGCGAAGCGATGCGAGACGAGCTCTCAGTCCGCCATTTGTCTTCCGCTACCACTCTATCACGTGTTCGCAATGGCGCTTGGTCCCGTATTGGCCACTTACTGCGGAGCGAAACTGGTTCTGACTGGTGCTGCCTTCGATGAAGTAGCGGTATTGGAATCGATTGAGCGGGAGCGGTGCACAACCTTGTATGCCGTACCGACCATGTTCGCCGCGCTGGTAAAGCACCCGCGAAAATCTGATTTTGATCTAAGCTCTCTAGATACTGCGATTGCAGGAGGCGCCTCAATGCCGCCGCAACTGATGCAGTCGGTGATACGTGAGCTAGGGATTCCACGTGCTCACGTCGGTTATGGAATGACGGAAGTAAGTTCCAGCATACTTATGGGTTCTCCAAACGATCCGGAAGAAAAACGAATGACCACTGTCGGCCGGCCTGTTGCGAATATCGAAGTTAAAGTTGTCGATCCTGCTGGATCCATCACCAAAATCGGTGAGCCTGGCGAACTCCACGTTCGAGGTGTCGGTATCATGCTCGGTTACTGGAGCGACGATAAGTCGACGAGAGAGACAATCGATAAGGATGGATGGCTGCGCACGGGGGACATTGCCATTCTTGATGCGCAGGGGTTCGGGATGATTGTCGGTCGAATAAAGGAAATGGTTATTCGCGGCGGCGAAAACATTTCCCCGCGAGAGATCGAAGAGTTCCTCTTGCCGCATCCCAAAATCGATATGGTCTACGTTGTAGGCGTGCCAGACGAGAAATATGGTGAGGAGCTGTGCGCCTGCATCAAACCGAAAGCGGGCATGACATGCGATGCCGAAGACCTGCGTCTGTTCTGCGACGGCAGACTTTCTCATTACAAAATACCGAAATATGTCCGCAACGTTGAAGCTTTTCCGCTCACGCCGACTGGAAAAGTGCAGAAGTTCGTGCTTGCCAAGGAGAGCGCCGACTCTCTCGGCCTAGAACACCCTGGCTAAGCTGGATGGGCTGCCGAGGCAAGCACTCGACAGCGGAGCACCCTGGTCTTTGCCAATTTGCGGATTCCAAACCCAATCACCTTGCAGCACACCGGTCCACAAGTACGCGCTGTAGAACCATCTCTAAAGATCTCAACGCTCTAAGCGATCTGAATACTTCGTAAGCAGGAAAGGCGTCCAAAGAGACCCGCTGCGCAACACAAAGAGGGGACGACTATGCTAACTATTGCGAAAACGGCGGGACAAGAACCGACTGCAGACGACCGCGCTAGCACCAATGAGAACAAATCCATAGAAAGCGCCCTAGATAACAATCGTGTTGGCCGCTTTCACGTTTGGTTATTGTTTCTTTCCTTCGTTGGTATGGTTGTTGATGGTTACGACTTAACGGTTGCAGGATTTGCAACACCAAGCCTCGTCAAGGCTTGGAACATCGCCCCTTCGATGATTGGGGTCATTTTAAGCATGAGCCTGGCCGGCGTGCTTATCGGTTCCTTTGCATTCGGATGGATTGGCGATCGCTACGGTCGAAAGCCTGCCCTCATCTGGGCGAACGTCCTGCTCGGAATAGCCACTTTTTCAACCGTTGCTGCTAGTGGGCCGCTCGAGTTTGCGGCACTCCGTGGACTTGCTGGGTTAGGCATCGGCGGCGTTATCCCAAACTTGGTGGCTCTCGTCTCGGAGTTCGCGCCTTCGCGGGTCCGCGCACGAGAGGTAATGCGCATGCTCTTGGGCAGTGCTGTAGGAGCAGGAGCCCCCGGCCTAGTATCGATCTTTCTTCTTCCCACGTGGGGCTGGCAGGCCTTCTTTGTAGTCGGTGGGGTCACCCCGTTGATGATCGGGTTGATCTACGCACTTTATCTACCAGAATCGGTAAAGTTTCTGATGGTATCCAAGCCGTCCGATCCTCGTATCGCTAAAACGCTTGAACGCTTGGGTGTTAATCACGCGATCTCTGTCGAAGTTCCGACTGGTGAGAAGGTTGAAGGCGGCCTTGCTCAGCTCTTTGCAGGGCGGATGCGGGTTGTGACGCCGTTGCTTTGGGTAGCGTTTATCGCGGACCTTATGGTCTATTACTTCATTTTCGGTTGGACACCCTTGTTGCTAGGAGCAGCAGGAGCCGCGCCCGACAAGGCAGCTTTGGCGACAACCATGTTCTCGCTTGGAGGCGCGCTCAGCGGCATCGTACTAGGGACACCCGTGGATCGTTTGGGACCGCGCATTCTTCCGTTGCTCTTCTTGGCGGCGATGGCGCTGGTTGTGCCGATTGGCGCACTGGCAACGTCATCGTTTCTCAACTACGTAGCGTTTGGAGCTGGTTTTGCGTTGCTCGGCCTTCAATATGCGCTTAATGCGATCGCGGGCGGTCTATATCCCACGCAGTGTCGTTCGCAAGGTGTTGGAAGTGCACTTGGCGTTGGACGGATCGGGGCTATCGCAGGCTCTCTGGGAGGCGGAGTGCTCGTTTCAGCCGGTTTATCGGTTTCAACAATCTATGGAATTGTCGTGGGACCGCTCATGGTGGCGGTGTTAGCATGTTCGCTGATCGTTTGGCAGCTTCGAAACAGCAAGAGCTAGCTTGCTTGCTCAACCGTTAGCTGCACGGGACCAGCGGCTTCGATTTCGTTCTCGAGAGTGGCCTCACCCGGCCCTCTCGAGTTGTGAATCGAGGGGATGCTGCCGGAGCCGCGCCTCGGATTTTTTCGACCTCGGCCGCAGCAATCGCCATCTTCAGTGCCATTCGATAGCTGCGAGGTAAGGACCTCCGCAATTGCCATATCACTCTTCAAGGTGAAGCATTCTTGCACCGAACAGGATGCTGGGACTCCTGTTGATTGGTTCCCAACCCTCGCGGACTTCTGCACGCGTGACAGCGGGTCGGCGCCCGCGAGGTCACCTTTCGGGCTGCTCCGATTTCACTCATCTGTCTCCCTGCTCAGCAGGGCGCTAAACTAATACAGCGCCACGGACACATGCGCTTACGGAGGGGATTGCGTCCGGGGCACGAGAGCAGCGATCAGCTGATTGTGGCGCCGCCGTCGATCACCATGGTCTGGCCGGTCATGAAGTCGCCGGCCCTGGAGCCGAGGAATACGGCCGCGCCCGCGATCTCGTCCGGCATGCCGATGCGGAACAGCGGCGAGCCCGCGGTCGAGGCTTTCAGGTTCGCCGGATCGTCCCACAGCGCTTTCGCGAAGTCGGTTTTGATCAGTCCCGGCGCGATGCAGTTCACGCGGATGTTGTGCTTGCCGTATTCGCAGGCGAGATTGCGCGCGAGTTGCATGTCCGCCGCCTTCGAGATCGCGTAGGCGCCGATGATGGTCGAGCCCTTTAGGCCTCCGATGGAGGACACGATGATGATGGAGCCGTCCGCGCGCTCGATCATCTGCGGCACCACCATTGAGATCAGCCAGTTGTTGGCGACGATGTTGTTATCGAGGATCTTGCGGAACTGGTCATCGGAGATGCCGGCGAGCGGACCGTAGTACGGGTTCGAGGCCGCGTTGCAGACGAGGACGTCGATCTTGCCGAACGCCCAGTTGCTCTCGTCAACGAGGTTTTGCAGGTTCTCCTTGGACGAGATGTTGGCAGGGATCGCCACCGCCGTCCCCCTGCCGAACTCGTCATTGATCTCCTTGGCGACCTGATCGCAGATATCGGCCTTGCGCGAGGAGATCACAACCTTGGCACCATGCTCGGCCATGCGCTCGGCAATGGCGCGACCGATGCCGCGCGTCGAGCCGGTGATGACGGCGACTTTCCCCTTCATGTCGAACAAGGTCATATCTTTCTCCAACTAATCTCATGATTCCGAACTGAGTTCTGGCGGCCACGCGACATTGGCGTCCTCGACCAGCAGGCGCGACATCTTCACCCTGCGAACCCTTGCGATCCGAGCTAGGCGCGAGCTCAAATGCTCGCGCTGGCGCTCAAGCTGCCTGAGCCGGTTGGGAGACTCGGAAGACCAGGGTAGAACGTCCTACTTGGCGATCATTGGACAGTTGCCCTGGCCGAGCGGACGGAACGCCTCTTCCGCCCGAACGGTCGCCCGAAGCGTATAGTAGTCCCAAGCTTCCTTCGATTCCGATGGCTTCTTGACCTCAAATAGATACATCGGATGGAGGTGACGACCGTCTTCTCGGATGTGCCCCTCCCCGTAAAGCTTGTCCTTCGTCGGCATTGTCTTCATCTTGGCGACTACCGCACCTCCGTCAGCATCGCTTCCCAGCGCTTCGATCGCTTTGAGATAGTGAACTATCGACGAATAGACGCCCGCATGAACTGAGGTAGGAGGCTTTCCGTTGTTTGCCGCGCCGAACTCCCTCGCGAAGTTGCGGCTATCCTCGTTTATGTTCCAGTACCAAGCTTCAGTCAGCAGCAACCCGTTCGCGCTGGCCAAACCAAGCGAGTGGATATCGGACACAAACATAAGGAGGGCAGCAAGTTTCTGTCCTTCGCGGTTAAGGCCAAATTCGGCAGCTTGCTTGATTGAGTTAACTGTGTCTCCCCCTCCGTTTGCGAGCCCAATGATCTTGGCTTTTGAAGCCTGCGCCTGAAGGAGAAACGACGCGAAATCAGTGGTGGCAGTTGGATGCCTAACGCGACCTACGACCTTTCCGCCGTTCGCTTCAACCACAGCCGTGGTGTCGTTTTCCAACGCATACCCGAAGACATAATCGGCCGTCAGGAAAAACCAGCTATCACCGCCTAACTTGACGATAGACTTGGCTGTGCTGTTAGCCATTGCCCAAGTGTCATAGACCCAGTGTACCGTATTCGGCGAGCAGGCCTTTCCAGTCAGGTCCGAGGTCGCCGCGCCTGAGAAAAGCGCTACCTTGTTCCTGTCTTTCGTGATTTGAGCAACAGCCAGTGCTACTGACGAATTAACGAGATCGGCGATCGCGTCCACCTTCTCCACATCGTACCACTGGCGCGCGATATTCGCTGCGATGTCAGCCTTGTTTTGATGGTCAGCAAAGATGACCTCAACCTTCATTCCCTTAGATTGGGCGTTGAAGTCTTCAACTGCCTTCTTGGCCGCCCAGACGGAGCCCGGACCCGTAGGATCTGAGTAAACACCGGACATATCGGTCAGGACGCCAATCTTGACGAGACCATCCGAAAGTTGAGCAGCGGCAGAGTTGCTGCAGATAGCTGCCACTGCAGCGATTGCACCCAATAACCGTAACATCGCCCCTCCTCTACGCCTTCAAAATATGCGATCGCCTTGCGGTGCTCACCTCGTTCGGGGGCGGCTTTCCGCAGCGCGTGCAAAGCTAGTGAAACAACATGCCATAAATTTTACTGAGTTGCAACTCAGTACATACGATTTGCGGACTGCCTAACTCTGCCGCCTTATAGCTTCAAGGACTTGCGCGTAAGACTGGTGAGAAGAATGACAGGGCTACCGCCCTATTTTCTTTTCTTCTCCGTTGCACTCTTTCGATGAGCCCTGGCCTCATTGATTACGAAGCGCCCATCTTTGGCTTTCAATACCTGACCACAGTGCTTGCAAACTACCTCAACGTGCAGGGGGCGAGAGCATCGTGTATGAACGACACCTGTCGTGCGGTCAGGCTCGCCAAACCAGCGATTGCTCCATTCGAAAAACGTCAGCAAAGCAGGCAGTAAGCTCTTGCCTTTCTGACTCAGCGAATACTCGTACCTTGGAGGTCGCTCTGAATAAAGCGATCTCTTCAAAATTCCGTTCTCAACCAATCGCGTGAGGCGGCTAGACAAGATCGGCCTGGCAATGCCGAGCAGATCATGGAAGCGCTCGGGCCGGGAGATGTTAGCAAATGCCAGCCAAACCAGCAGAAAGCTCCAGCGATCTCCAATAAATGCCAATGCCCGAGCTACCGACGTGACCCTTCCCCCGGAGAAGTGCTCCGGACGAGACGAGTAGCGCACCCTCCTCGTTTCGGATCTGATGCCAGCCACGGAAGCGGTCGAATCGATCGTGACCTCCTCACAGACGACTGGCACCTTGCACGCAGAGCAGCGGCATACAGGCTCCAGCCGTGCGCCACATGGAATGTGGCTAAGCGAAATAGTTCCGGCACGAGTTCTATTGAGCCACGCATCACCCCAGAACATGAGCATCACCGCATATCCGTATGCGTCCCGCCCCTGGTCGGTTAAGCGGTATTCAAGACGAACAGGATTTTGCTGATACACCTCTCGCCGGAAAACATTGTGCTCCTCCAAAAGACGAAGCCGGTCAGTGAGAGTGTTCCGAGCAATTCGGAGATTCTCTTGGAAGTCGTCAAACCTTCGGACGCCGAGGAATGCTTCCTGCATCAGAAGGACACTCCAAGGATCACCAAAGACCTCTAGCCCATACGCCAAAGGTGTCGTTGAATCGCGATTTCGCAACTTGGTGTGCATTCGCAGCATCATTCCTATCGTCGGCGTCGCCACAACCATCCCGACATCAGCTGCTGAAACGGTCATGAGGGCGAGAAGTAGGCTCTACCATAGGGCGTCCCGGCCGTAAATTTCGGGTGGAACTGGACTCTGAGCCCTTCATTACCGCCGAGGCTGCGAAGAAGAAGCCAGTTCGTGTAGGAAGGCCCTTAATTAGCCGGGAGCACCCGCCGGAAGGGTGGGTTTTTGTTTGCATTTAGTTGCAACTCAATATATCCTTTGCAAGTATATGACCAGTACAAAAACTTGGTCTGGCGTCCTGGCTTCCAACCTTGTCGGGGTTGCACCAATTCGATCGCGGATCAAACGATTGACCGTCGGCCGGGTTAGCGCTCCGGAAGGGTGACCCAAGCTAGCTTAGGATGGGAGATTCCCTTCAGCCGTCGCAGCCTCGGACCATGACTCATGATTCGAGTTCTGCCGCAAGCTTCCTTTTGTGCTCCGACCTTTTTGCCGGTTTCGTGGCTACGATCACGCAGGGTCTTATCCGCGCATCGATGGGGCACGTGTGCATCAAACGAGATATATGTGTTTTGGCGGTAATCACGCGACCGGGCAGTTTCAACTCGTGACGAAAAGGAGGATCGCCAATCCGTGGATCTAAGGCAGATTAGATATTTCATGTTGATTTACGAGCACCGGAGCTTTTCCGCTGCTGCACGCAAAGCCAACGTGGCCCAGCCAGCCCTGAGTACGCAGATTCGGCATTTGGAGGAGGAACTTGGCCTTGTTCTGTTCGAGCGCTCGTCGGGAGGCGTCATGCCGACGGAACAAGGTCGCAAATTCTACGAACTGTGCACACCGATCCGCGATGGAGTGGATTTTGCCAAACAACAGATGCTCAATTTTGCTTCAACAGATGAGGTCTTTGGCAGGGTGAGGTGTGGCTTTCCACCGAGCTTTTTCAGGGAGTTCTTAGGTCGGACCATCTCCGAGTTTTCCACTCGTTTTCCGAACGTTGAACTTTCCGTGTCGGAGGGCTACGGCGGCACCCTCAAAGAGTGGGTGAGAGACGGCGTCCTAGAATTCGCCATTGGCGGGTGGCACGAAAGCGACACCTATCTTCAGGTAGCGCAGATTCTCGAAGAGGAACTGGTTCTCGTCAGCGGTGCGCCGGTGTTCGGTCCTCGCTTCGGACTCACGGACCTCCGCCAGTTCGAGGGCTTCAAATTGATGCTGCCGATGGGTCACCAAGTGCTCGGCCCGATCCTGCATCAATACATCAGTAACGGCATCATTCGACCCAGCCGAACGATGATCGTAGACAGCTATCTCGGCGTGCTTGAAACGGCGCGGGCTTCTGATTGGGTCGCGCTTGTTCCAGTTACTGGGATACTAAAGGAAATCGAGAAGCCAAACCTCTATATCTACCGTCTGACCGAACCTTCGCTCAATTTTCGTTGGTTCCTCATTCACGAGCGCGGGCGAGTCTTAAGCCGGGCCGCTCGCATCTTCGTCGATTCAGTTTGCGAAGAAATGGCGCTGGCGGGCCAAGCGTGGAACGACGTTTGCAAAAACGTATAGCCACAGTCTTTCATGCCGCAGCGCCACCATCGATCGAATAGACGCCGCCGGTCTGGAAGCTTGCTTCCTCGCTGAGCAGATAAGCCACGAGATCGGCGATTTCGTCTGGCCTTGCCTTGCGAGGGATCGGGCGGTCCGCGATATTCATCCGCCCTCCGGCCGCGGCCCGCGCTTGATCGACAAGATCGGACATCGGCGTATCCACGGCGCTCGGACAGACAGCGTTCACGCGGATATTGTCGCGACCTGTCTCAACCGCCGCCGACTTAGTGAGCGCGATGATGGCTGCCTTCGACGCCGCATAGGCGCACCGGTTCTTCCCGGCTCGCAAGGCGGCCGCCGAGGACATGTTAACGATGGCACCTCCGCCCCCGCGTTCACGCATATGGCGAATGGCGACGCGGGAGCCGAGGAATACACTGTTCACATTGATGGCCATGACACGCTGGAAATCATCGAACGCCATCGCCGCTATCTCGGATGAGCCGCCCAGGATGCCCGCATTGTTCACGAAGAGATCGATGCGACCGAACTCGGCGAGAGCCCGCTCCAGATAGGCCTGGCAACCAGCCTCGCTTGACACGTCGGCCGTGACGGGCAGAACCGCGCCCGGCCCGGCCTGTGCGGCAATCGGCTCCAACGTGATTGGCTGCAGATCCACGGCAACGACCGTCACCCCCTCAACAAGAAGACGTCGGACGATCCCGGCACCGATACCTTGCGCAGCACCAGTGACAATGGCTACCTTACCTTGCAACCCACGCGGCATGCTTTGTCTCCTTACGACCGCCTTACCTCAAGCAGTTTTCCGGTCCTCGTTTCGCCTTCACCTTCTTTGGCCCGGCTCTTGCTCTCTATCACTGCAAATTGTCGCCCAACAGTTTCCGGCAACAGAAGTGCTGCGATGATCGAGACGAGGACGCCGAGCATGCCGAAGGTGATGGCCTGACGAAGGTTGCCAAAGCTCGCGGCAAGGATCGGAATCAGATAGGGAGCCGTCGATCCAATCAGCCGGCCGGCCGTGAAGATCGTCGATGTCGCGGTGGCACGCAATTCGACAGGATACAGTTCGGCGTACCAGGGGCCGAACTGGCCGCCAGCCCCTTGGGCAAAGCCCCAGAGCACATAGAACCAGAACAATGGCCAGACCAGGAGATTGCCAGGATATTGAGTACTTCCGCTGGCATAGATACCGATGAAGCCAACGATCACCAGCACGTTCGCCACGATCACCGAAAGGCGTCGGCCATATTTGTCGCTGACATAACCGGTGGTCAGCATCCCGACGGCAAGCGGGATGCTCCACAGCAGCACGACATCGCGTATGACAGTCGGACTGGCATGCAGGTCACGTCCCATCAACAGCGGCATGAACACCGTGCCGCTTTGATAAGAAAACACATATCCGCCCGCCATCAGGCCGCCCAGGACGAAGTACCGTAGTGATGCGCCTAGCATGATCTCGAGCACGGAGTTGCGTTCGTTCGCCTTGGCCGGCGGCAGTTCGCCCATCTCCCTCATCTGCTCGAACGCCGACCATAGACGCGATTCTGGCATACTGCGGCGAACGAACAGCATGAGAACCAGCGGCAGACCGCCGATCGCGACAGCGACGCGCCAGGCCATGTCGGCGTCCAAATGAGTGAGCGTCCAGGCTGCGACGATAGAGGCGAGCGCAGTACCACCGGCAGCGCTGGCTTGCACGATAGCGCTACCGAAGCCACGTTTCCGGCTGTCCCAGACCTCGTTAAACAGAACCATGCCAGCGCCCCACTCTCCGCCCACGCCAATGCCGGCGATGATCCGGAAGATGAGCAGCGACGCGAAGCTCCAGGCAATCGCAGACAGGATAGCTCCGATCGCCAACAGCAGGAGCGAAGCCATCAGCGCGGCCTTTCGCCCGAATTTGTCACCGACATAGCCGATCAGGATGCCGCCAATGACCGAGGAAGCCAGCGTCGCGGACACGATGATACCAGCCTGAGGCAGCGAGATA
The DNA here is from genome assembly GCF_054185205.1 of Bradyrhizobium sp. 14AA. Classification (NCBI taxonomy): domain Bacteria; kingdom Pseudomonadati; phylum Pseudomonadota; class Alphaproteobacteria; order Hyphomicrobiales; family Nitrobacteraceae; genus Bradyrhizobium; species Bradyrhizobium sp. 14AA. Next base: position 172,525 of record NZ_JAVAYM010000002.1, read on the forward strand.
GACAACGAGCTTTGAATTTGGCCAAGCAGGAACGCCATTATGATCAGGTTGTAGAAGTCCAACCCAAATCCAAAGACGGCCGACGTGGCCACCAGGAAGCGTTCTTGACTCGAATAGCTACTCAACTCTGCATCGATCATTGTTGTGTCCTGCCCTCAGTTTTTGGTTAGTCCTGTTCTTCGTCGTGTCGCTCCGGCGCCGCTAGATCGCTGTCCAGGCTTCACCATGCGCGAACACCAGGCTGATGAGCTTGACGATCTGGCGGGCATGCTCTGGACAGTGCACAAAAAAGACGTGAGCCCTCGAGCACCACACGAAGCGGACTTCACGTCGTTTTACGCGCCTCCAAAGCCATAGAGCAGGCACTAAAGCCCAGATCCGCTGATTTCAAACGATAGGCGATTAGATCGGCGATGCTGCCGATCTTCAGACCGTGCCGCGCAGAGAAATGAATAAGGTCCGGCAGGCGGGACATAGTTCCATCGTCATTCATGATTTCGCAGATCACGGCAGCGGGAATGAGCCCGGCGAGGCGGGCAAGGTCGACGGCCGCTTCGGTATGTCCCGCACGCTCCAACGTGCCGCCATCACGCGCGACCAGCGGAAATACGTGACCGGGCGTGACGATTGCGCGATGATCCAAGCGAGGATTGACCGCAGTCGCAATCGTATGCGCTCGATCGGATGCGGAAATGCCTGTCGATACGCCCTCGCTCGCTTCGATCGAGAAGGTGAACGCGGTTTGGTGGCGGGAATTCCCGGTGCGCGGCATCAAATGGAGACGGAGTTCGTCAGCCCGCCTCCGTGTCAAAGCCAGACAAATCAAGCCACGGCCATAACGCGCCATGAAGTTGATCGCTGGCGCAGTCACGAACTGTGCAGGCAGGACGAGATCGCCCTCGTTCTCGCGATCCTCCTGGTCCACCAGAACGACCATGCGACCTGCGCGCATTTCGTCCAGCAGTTCTTCCGTCGAGCTCAACGCCTGCGTAAGTTGACTACGCCGCGCGTGTGACGGGTCCGCACCTTGCATGCTCCATCGCCCTCGCATTTTTTCTCCCAGGCCCTTATTAGAATTTCGGTATGGTCTCGTTTGGCTCGTAATTCGGCAATGTCGCCGGGCCATGCCGACGATAGGGACGAGTGCTAGCCACCCACATACCGTTTGCTTCAGAAGTGCATTTCCGATCGACAGGGACTCTCATAGGCTCGCCCAGAGCCGTCGAAGTTCCTGAGCCACCTTTTCGGGTATTTCCAAGGGCGTCAGATGCCGCGAACCCTTGAACACCGTTAGCGTCGAGTTCGGAATTGCCCGATGCAGATCTTGCGCCATCGAAGGCGGTGTGGCGTAGTCCTCGTCGCCGACCGCAATGCGGGTGGGCATGCTAAGAGATCGGAGCGCGCTGCGCAGGTCGGTATTCCCAAGCATGTGGCAAGTCGCGGCATAAGCGTCGACATCGTTGCGCCGAAAGGCCGCGATGCATCCATTTACGACGTCTGGACGCTGCTCCCGAAACGCATCGCTGAACCATCGTGTCTTCTGGAAATCGACCAGCGCCTGCATGCCCGCGGAGATCGCCTTCTCCGCCCTTTCTTGCCAACGGAGGGAGGCGTCCGCGCCATACCAGGCGGTGGTATCGAACAGTCCCAGAGCAGCAGTGCGATGCGGATAAGCCGTTGCGAAAGCCAGCGCAACCGTACCGCCCATCGACGCGCCGACAACGATCGCGCGCGCCCATCCGACATAATTCAGAACCTCGGCCAGATCGTCCGCGAACTGGCCGACCGTATACGGCCCGGGCGGCTGGCTGGACTCGCCGTGTCCGCGACAATCGTAGGTGAGCACCTGCGCGTCGTTGCCGATCTCTTCGATGACCGGCGCCCAGAACGCACGGTTCATCGCCAAAGAATGAATCAGAGCAACGCGGTGCGGCGATGCTGCATTCCCGGACAAGGACGCGACCAATGTCTGATCGTCGCGGGTTTTGATGTGCATGTGGTCGTTGCTCCTTGCCGAGCCGCCTTACGTCGGCATGCACCAAAATAGAAGACAGGGTGGCATGTCGCATGCCGCCCCGTCGTGATCGCGACCTAACCGCGCAGGCGGGGCATGACCTCGCTGGCGAACATCTCCATGCTTCGCTTGGCGAGCGCATCCGTCATCACGCCGAATTGCAGCATGGCGACCAGATTGCTAAAGCCGGTAAGATCGCGCATCTTCTCGATCTTCTCGCGCACGGTTTGTGGACTACCGATGAGTGCCGTTCCGGATTCGATGAGCGCATCGACACTTTGATGTTTCGGACGCGTACCGAGCGCTGCGCGGGCCTTCATCATCCGCTTGGTCGATTCGAGCGACGTGTAGCCCGGCGGTAGCAACATCTCCCACGGGTTGTTTAGGTAGTCGTTGAATAGCGATTCGATCGGCCTCTTTGCCTCCTCGCGCGCGCGCTCGTCAGTATCGGCCACGTAGATTGGCACGGCCCAGCCCAACTGGTCGCCTCTCGGCTCATAGCCATATGCACGAGCCCTGTCGCGATACGCGTTCAGATAACGTGCGACGAGGTCGTGCGCGCTGAACGTCACGAGGAAAGGATACCGGCGCGAAGGATCGGCCGCCCAGTCGATGGTCTCGGCTGACCCCTGCGACGGTATCCAGATCGGCGGATGCGGGCGCTGGTAAGGTCGTGGCCAGAGATTGACGTAGCGGTAGTTGTAATTCTCGCTCTCGAATTCGAACGGGCCCGGGCGCGTCCAGGCCTGCACGATGAGATCGTGCGCTTCATGGAAGCGCTCGTGCGAGAATACCGGATTCAAGCCCGTCGCGTGATACTCGGTACCGATGCCGCGCACGAAACCGGCAATCAAGCGCCCGCGCGACAGATTGTCGAGCATGGCAAACTCTTCGGCGATGGTGATCGGATTATTGACAAGTGGGAGGGCTCGGCCGAGCACCGCGATCTTCACTCTTTTAGTGCGCTGAATAAGTGCGCTGGCGATGATGTTCGGCGCGGGCATCAAACCGTATGCGGTCTGGTGATGCTCGTTCACCGCAACGACATCGAAGCCCAACCCCTCGGCCGCAACCAAATGATCTATATAAGAGTCGTACTCGGCCGCACCCTTTTCGGGGTCGTAAAGCTCGTTGGGCAGGATGACCCAAGCGGAGCGATGTTTGTGTCGTTCCGCCATGTCGAGAGGGCGATAGGGCATCAGCGTGAAGCAGACAAACTGCATGATTTACTTCCTCCCGAGGAACGCGACGATACGAGACGCCGTCTCCGCGGCCTTCTCAACGTGGGGCAGATGACCGCAAGCCTTGATGATCTCGGCCCGGCTGTCCGGGATGCTCTCCGTCCAAGCGGACGCGTAGGCGGACGGGAAGAGTTTGTCGTCGTCGCCCCACAGAACAAGTGTCCGCACATCAATGCGGTGCAGCCAGCGCTTGAGTGCCGGATCGACCCAGCGGGGCTCCCACCCCAGGCGAGCCGCCATGAAGCGACTGTTCAAAGCAAGATCCGCCTCCTCGTCACTGAGCGCGTCCGCCAACATCCGGTCGGCAAAACTCTGATCGTGGAACAGATTTCTGACGGACTCCTCTGGTCCCCAGATGAAGTTGTCTCCGGAGGGAACGCCGCTCAAGCGGACGCCCGCCGGCGCAATTAACGTCAAGCTGGCGATATGGCTGGTGTTGCGGACCGCAATCTCGGCGGCGATCCAACCGCCGAGAGAATGCCCGACAAGGTGAACTCTGTTGAGATTAAGCGCATCGAGAATATCGAGATAGTGCATCGCCATGTCGGCGACATTCCGAATCCAAGGGGGAGCTACCGAAGCGCCGAAGCCTGGATGCTCCGGGACAGCCACGTCGAATTTGCTGGCCATCGTATCGAAAAAAGGGCTCCAGACAGGAAGACCGGCGGAACCATGCAGAAAAAGCAGCGGCTCGCCGCTTCCTGCCCGGAGAGAACGCCCGTCCAGATCGCGGAAGCGATGTTGCTCCATGGTTGGCATATTCAAGTTTCTCCATCGAAATATTTTTCATCCGTAATCCGCCGCGCGGGGGCTGACAAATATGGCTTTGTTATAGTGGCTATAACTACGTCGCAGCGCACACACCGGCTGCGTAGCGTAAGTACCGAACTCTTGCTGTCGTTATGCCGGGCATAACGGAAAGCAATTTGCGCACGCCATCGGGTTGTGAGAACCATTTCCGAAACGCAAGACAATCAACGACACGGATTCCGGTGCATGAGCGATCGCCTCCCCTTCATTGTTGGCCTAGGTGGCACAACGCGGCCCGGCTCGACCACGGAGCGCGCTCTTGATCTCGCGCTTGCCTGCGCGCGTCGCGCCGGCGCCACTACTGAGATGTTCTCCGGCCCAGATCTATTGCTGCCAATGTATCAGCCCGAATCAAATGCGAGCAGCGCAGCCGGCGCGCGTGTGATCGCGAGCTTGAGGCGTGCTGACGGCGTCATCATCGCATCGCCCGTATATCACGGGGGTATATCCGGGCTGATCAAGAACGCTCTGGACTACGTCGAAGAGATGCGCGCCGACCCGCGCGTCTATCTGGATCAGCGCGTAGTTGGTACCATTGCGTGCGGCTATGGCAATCAGGGGCCGGTAATGGTTCTGGGGCATTTGCGGGAAATGACCCACGCGCTGCGGGGGTGGCCAACGCCGCTTGGCGTCGCCATCAATTCCGCGCTGGTTCGATTTCAAGATGGCTACTGCACCGAAAAAGCCACTGCGGCGCAGATTGAGGCCATGGCACACCAGATCGTTGATTTCGCCAATCGCTTCATGGGCCGCGTTTCCGCCCACGAGAGTGGCGCTGAGCAAGCCGCTGAATGAGTTCAAGAAGCTGCGCTGAGCGGTAAGGCGAGGGCCATCGGAGGCGTGCACCCACCATCACCGAGATCGCGAAACCGATGCGCAGTTTGCTGTTCTTAAGGAACGTTGACGGCCGGTATCCCCCTCGTCGGAAGCGGCTCGAAAGTCTGCTGAGATGAACCCACAGGAGTATCAGCGTAGTGATTAAGGCAACAATCATACTGCAAAATACAGTCGCGCAACAGGCGATGAAAGTGTCGGCTTCACTCCTCCATGATGAGCACCAGACGCAATTCGCTTTCGGTCAATAGGCGCAATACGACTGCAATTCTCACTATCCGTTCTCATTGACCTTCGTTCCTACAACATCGCAGCGCTAACGAAGGGCTGAACGTGTGCGATGTGCTCTCACCTGCGATGGATCACCTGGAGGAAAGCCGCGAAAGGCAGAATAGCGGCCAATACCTCGCCTTCGTTCAACTCGACCCATATCAGCTTCTGCGATCGGATGAGTTGGCGTCTCAGTCATGCACCAGAAATAAGCGAATGGACCTTCTGCAGTCTTTGGGCGTTTGCGGTCGCCCCCTTCTCGATATTTCCGAGCGCTCCGCGCAATTCGGCAAGTCCGCCGTTGCACGCTTCAATCGCAAGCACGACTTCGGAAGATGAGGCCTCTTGGTTAGTGACTGACTCCGCTATTGTTCGGAGCATCTCTCTCATCTCTCGTACGTCCGCAGCAATGGACTTGACGGACCCAAGAGAATCTTGGGACGCCTGTTGAATTTGAGCCACCTGGGAGACAATATCTTCAGTTGCTGCGGACGTCTGATTTGCCAAGGCTTTTACCTCCGTCGCTACAACTGCGAAGCCGCGCCCAGCTTCTCCGGCTCGTGCCGCCTCAATCGTCGCATTGAGTGCAAGTAGGTTCGTTTGATTTGCTATCTTCTTTATGAAGAGAACAACGGAAGATATTTTCTGTACAGCCGACGCAAGTGTTCCCGAGTTAAGAAGTGCAAGCTCGGCGTTTCCGGTGATTTGATTGATCATCTGCGCAGCTGAATCTGCTTGCCCAGAAACTTCAGCTATCGACATCCTGATTGCTTGCGCAGAGTTAGTTGCGGACTGGGCCCCTCCCTCGATGTGGGCGCAGGACGTCGTCGCCTGGGCCATTGCACTGCGCGCATTTCCAACAGCCTTCATTAAGCTATTGAGCAACTCGGAAGCGGTCGTTAATCGATCGGACGCATCCAGATGAACCTCGGAACTGCCATTAGTCAGAGAGGAGCGATCCGAAAGACCGGTCACATCAAAGGCAGTGATCTCCCCGGAAAGACAATCAAGGATCTGCTCAGCGCTGATACCGGCGGCTTTCTTTTGCTCAAGATATTGAAGGAGTCTCTGTTTTGCCACCATCTATACTTCCTCTTGGGCACGGCGATCTGGGTCGAGAATGTCATGAGGCGGGCCGGAGCGTCGGCCGGGCGGCCAAGCCGATATGCCCAATCTCAATCTGCCCATGTTGGTTTTCGTGAGTTCAATCTGCACAGATTGTTTTGCGAGCGTCCGTCAAAGACATTGCAAGCTAGCTGCAGAGAGGACTGTGTAAGCAGCTTGAAACCCGGAGAACGCTACTACGACGGATAGATCTAGCTTACTTCGTCAACTGGCCGCGCGCGGGAGAAGGAAAATGAGCTCCACCGCCGAGAGACGGTGGAGCTCTGGCCGTCAACGCAAGCCACGGCCAAGTCTAGGGAGGAAGCGACGACAGCGAATACCGCAGGCACTCGCTGTCGCCCAGATACCGTTCGGCCAACTTGGAAAGTCGAACGGATTTCGTCGGGACGACCGCGCGCTTGAATAGCGCAACGCTTGGTCGTCGCAATGCTTGGCCATATTCATAGCTCCGCGTGGAAGACTAATGCCCTGGGCCAAAGATTCAGTTGACGATAACGGCGTGTATCAACGGTCGTTTGCGCAGTGTTCTTGATTTGAGTCCCCTGAAACATTGATCCACAATGGCACGAGGTTCGTGTAGTCGGGGCTGAACTGCGTCCTAACAGTTCGGCCAGGGCTTAGATCGCGAAAGCGAGATCAGAACGTGAATCGCATACCGACGGTCGGAGCCCACTCCGAAGTATTGAGGAAGGAGAATGCAAACCCTCCGTTTACAGTAGAATAGGTAAGTCCGGCGTAGAGTTTCAGGTTTTTTGTCCAGTCAAAATCAACTCGGGCCGACAGCACCTGCATAGCGCCAGCGCAGTTGATGAATGTCGAACTGGAACAGTTCGTCCTTGAGTAGGCTGGTGCAACGACGCCTGGAATATTGTTTACGCCCAGACCGTATGACGTCTGATCATAGCGATAGTAGCCGATTGCCGCCGACCATTGTGCATCGTGCTGATACTTGCCCGTTACAAAATACACATTCACCAAGCGATCCCCACCGGTGAAGGCATAGTTCACGATGCCTGCGGCACTTGAGCCGTTAGTCGAAAACACCGGCCCCAGTTGATATCCACCGATGGTTGCGTGCCCCGGCCCGACGCCGCCGTCGTGCGGATTCGAAAAATCGATACGGTTATAGCCGGCTGTTACTGTGAATTTCGGCTCAGATGGATCACTCAGCCCATTTCGACCGAGGTCAAATACGTACTTTCCAAACACGCCATACATGGTGGTGTCGAAAATCCGCGCCCCGAGAAAGGGGGAGCCTAGGTTGGCTGGTCCTGCAAGCGCGCTTGCGAGAACCATGTCCGAAGCATGCCCGCCTATGAGGTCGACGGAGAAGTTAGGCTGCGCGTAGCCGATAGACCCTTGGTAGAACTTATTCACGTTGGTATTCGGATTCCCGTACATGGCCTCGACGCGGACGGGGCCAAAATTATTGAGGTACTTCACAGAACTATCAACGCGAGCGGCCTCTCCGGTTCCCTGGCCCGCCATGATACCGACGAATCCCAGGAGCGAGAAACCATAGGAGGCAAGCGGATCGTATGCGCCGATCATGTCTACCGAAACGGCATTGTTGCGGCCGACATGCAGCGCGCCCCAAGTCTTGTCTTGGAAACCAGCCCAAGCCTCACCATTCAAGATCTGACCGGCACGTGGTCCGTCACCGTTGAAGTTCTGCTGAACCAGCGGAATGCCGTTTGCCAACCGCAGACTCTTTAGGGTGTCAGAGATCTCGCCCGTCGTTGGATTAAAGCCCATCTCCAATCGAGCAATAAAGTGCAGTTGATCGGTGATGCCTCGGTCGACCTTGAGGCCGATATATGACTGTGCAACCTGATTGGGAGCAAGAACCCAAGTGGGAGTCCTGTTCATCGGCTGGATCATGGCCGCGCTCGAATAGGTTGCGCCCGCATAGGGGGCGCCGACCGATTCGTATTGAGCCGCAACATCATATGCACCGATAAGAGTAATCCCGTTCCAAGTAAGGTCTGGCACGACGGGAGGAGCCTTTAGTGGAAACGAGAGATCTGCCGCGTCTGCGTGGCAGCAAAACAGGGCGGCAGCACACACCAGCCCTCCCGTGCTGACGGCCGTCTTCAAGACTCCTGATAATGAGATCATGGTACCCCCCCTATGACGTTTAATGACGTAAGTGCAAACGCGCCGGATCAGCCTTCAAATCTCCCAATCGGAGAATGAGCCTGCTCGGTTCTTCTATTGCCCAAGCATCAAAGCAGCTTGGGAAAGTATCGCTATTTTCGAGTGCTATTGGCCCAGTTAAAGCCGTAGCCGCTCAGACCCGTTCACACTGCCGGGAGTCACTCCAGCCGGAGCATCCCTCTGCATCATGCCCGATCCAATCTTTCCGGATCGTCCTACGATTCCATCCGACAGTAAAGTTCCCCACCTAAGCGCTCGGGCATTATGCACTTAGTTGCAACTCAGTCAACTGTGAATTGCTCGTGGTCTTTGCCGTGATAACCTGCCCTTTTTCTCACTCTTCCTACTCTGCCTCGGGATTCCAAGCGGACCCGCACGAGCAGCTCTACTGGAAGCGCTGCTCCACCGCAGTCCAACGAGATTCGCGCACCAGCTCACGGAACATTTCCCGCGCGGACTCCAGCTTGCCGAGCTCTTCTGGTCGCGGACCACCACGAACGAATGCCTGCAAGTCATGCGCCGCCTTCTCTGCAGCGAGCATTGCCCGTAGCATGATGAAGTTCGGATAAACGATCTGGGAAAAACCAATATCGGCAAATTCGGACGGCTCGACCCATGTCTCTCGACCGTCCACCATATCGACGACCAGGTAGGTGCCCTTGAAGGCTCGACCGACCCGAGCCAACTCTTCGACCGAGGGTATACCGGGAATGAAAATGCCATCCGCGCCTGCTTTCAAATAGCTCTCTACGCGACGAAGGCAGCCATCGAGCCCTTCGAGGCCGTAGGCATCGCAGCGAGCTATAAGCAGCGTATCGCCCTTTGAACAGGATTCGGCTGCAGCTCGCAGCTTTGGCATCATCTCGTCGACTGGTACAACGCTACGAGCTCTACTGTTTCCGGACTGTTTGGTCACTCGAATCTGGTCTTCGAGGACCACCGCTCCTGCGCCGATGCTCTGGTAGAGCTCTATCGTCCGCACGACGCTCTTGGCGTCGCCATATCCGTCGTCTCCATCTACAATGCAGGGGAGCTCGGTTGCGTGTAGGATGTCTCGCGCTATCTCGATCATTTCAGCTAGCGCTGCGAGACCAATATCAGGTAGCGCGAACCTGGCGGCAAGCATAGTCGAGCCGCCAAGCGCAAGAGCCTTAAAACCCGCGCGTTCAATAATTCTTGCCGTAAAGGCATCGTGTGCCGCTGGCGTGATGAGGGGCGCTTCCTCCTTCGCCAGCTCTCTTAGCGATTTACGTTTTCGCATCTGACATCCGCTTGATTGAAATGGAGACATACCGCCTGGCGCTACTCATGGCTGCGGCGCAACGGATAGCGCGAAGGCGCCTTATTCAAGAGCACGTAGCTCGAGCTCGTAAATCCAAGGCCTTCTAGCGCGATCATTGGCACGGAAATTACGGATTTCGTCCAACCCCAACATCGTGGTGCCAATTTCGTCCAGGCCCTGCAAAAGAGCTTCTTTTTTGCGCGCGGGAATTTCAAAAGTAAGGCTAAGGTCGCCGCTGCTTACGATTTGATTGGGAAGATCAACCTGGATCTGAAATTGGGAACGCTCAAGCTGAGCCACTAGCGCGGTCACATCGGCATATGAAAGTACGATCGGCAAAACGCCGTTCTTGAAACAATTCTCGTAGAAAATCTCCCCAAAGCTTGACGCAATCACACATCGGATTCCGAAGCGTTTGAGCGCCCAAACGGCATGTTCACGAGAGCTTCCGCAGCCGAAGTTTGGCCCCGCGACCAAAGCGCACGCGCGTGTGAACGGGTCGCGATTCAGAATGAACTCGCCTCGCGGTTTTCCCTCTAAGTCGAAGCGCCGGTTGAAGAACAGTCCGTGCGCCAGATCGGCAGTTGGTGTGCGCAGGAATGGCGCCGGAATAATAGCATCTGTATCGATGTCGGCTTCGAGGAGGGGCGCCGCCGAGCCGTTCAGCGTCAGAAACTTTTCCATCAGATGTACCTCCGGACGTCTGCGATTTTTCCTTCGAGAGCGGCAGCAGCTACGGATGCGGGGCTGGCGAGATGCGTTCGGCTGTTCGGACCTTGCCGGTGCTCGAAGTTGCGGTTTGACGAGGAAATGCATCGGCTTCCGGGCGGCACAAAATCGTCGTTGAGCGCGAGACACATGGAACAGCCCGACTCTCGCCAGTCAAATCCAGCGTCTTTGAAAACGCGGTCCAGGCCGAGAGCTTCGGCCTCGCGCCGGACAGTCGAGGATCCAGGAACGACCAGCGCCGTCACGTTTGAAGCCACCTTTCGTCCCTTGACCACGTCAGCCGCCGCTTGCAGGTCGCTCAGCCTCGCGTTCGTGCAGGAGCCGATAAACGCGTAGTCGATAGAGATATCGGTCAAGGGTTGACCGGGGACTAAGGCAAGGTACTCAAGCGCCTTAGCAGCCCTTTCGCGGAGTTGTGCAGTTGCAAACGACGACGGATCGGGTACTCGAGCTTCAACGTCGGTAACGTCTGCTGGTGTAACCCCCCAGGTTATCTGCGGAGCGAGATGGGAGCAGTCTACCGTGCGACTATGGTCGAAGACGGCGCCTGGATCACTCGGCAATGTGCGCCAAGTGCGCACCGCTAGCTCCCAGAGCTGGCCCGTTGGCGCAAATGGACGCCCCGCTAAATATTCGAAGGTCTTCTCATCAGGGGCGACGAAGCCGCAGCGGCTGCCGAGCTCTATCGACATGTTACATACCGTCATTCGCTCTTCGATCGATAAGCTCCGGATCAAGGACCCGCCATATTCGACGGCGTATCCGCCGCCAAATTGGGTGCCGAGTTGGCCGATAACATGCAGGATGACGTCTTTTGCATAAACACCGGGAGAAAGGCGGCCCTCGATAGCAAGATGCAGAGTCTTGAAGCGCTTTTGAAGAACGGTTTGGGTGGCAAGCACGTGCCCGACGTCACTCGTTCCAAAACCCCAGCTTAGCGTGCCAAGCGCACCATTGGTTGCGGTATGGCTGTCTGCGCAAACCACGGTACAGCCCGGAAGCACGAGTCCGAGCTCGGGCGCGACCACGTGCTCAATTCCCTGCCGAGAGTGATTGATATCGAACAGGCGTATCCGGTGCTCGCCGCAGTTTCGAGCCATGAGGACCAGATACGGCCTGCCACCTTCGTAGGTTGAGGCGTCTCGACCAGGCTTGGTAGACACGACGTGGTCCGTAACACCGACCGTCAAGCCGGGGCACTCGACGGAACGATTTGCATTCCGTAGCCCGTCGAAGGCTTGCGAGCACGCTGCTTCCTGAAGAATGTGTCGGTCTACATGGACCAGCGTCACCCCTTCACCCATCTCTCTGATAGCATGGGCATTCCAAATTTTTTCGAACATCGTAGCTGGTTGAGGCATTGCTTTGTCCTCCGAAGGCACCTGGCACGCTAGTTAATCCGCTCCAAGGGGCGGTTCTTGGTCTCGATTCCGAAAGTCACGAGAGTGATACTCAGCAGGATGTAGAGGCCTGCGATCGAGTAGATAACACCGCCCACTCCAAAGCTCTCGAACAACGCCACAACGAGAAACGGCGTGAAGATCGTCGCAACACGTCCAGCAAATTGCGCTAGACCGCTGCCGCGCAAGCGGTAGTTCGTTGGAAACAATTCTGGCAGATAGGTGCCTATTCCCAACGCGATGAGGAGCAAGATTGAGGCCTGTAGCAAGAAGCCGCAAATCGTGATTGCCGAAATCGAGGTTACGTTGGGGTAGATCACACCGACAACGGCCGTAAATACGGCAACGAGTGCGATGCTGTATCTTCGGCCAAGGTTGTCGGAAATCCATAAACCAAGAAGAGGCCCGCAAATCGAGCCTACCGCCATTAAGGTTGAGATCCACAGAGACGAGAAGACGTTGTGGCCTTGTTTGACGAGGAACGTAGGTATCCATGCGATAAAGCCGTAGTTGCCCGTCAGCACAACGATGGCCAAGAGCATACCAATCAAAGTGCGACCTAGCAGAGCAGACCGGAATAGTTCACGAATGTCGAAGGCCCCTTCACGCACGATCTCCATGCGCGCCAGCGGCTTTGGACCAGGCTCCATTCCCGCTTCGACTTCGATGTGACTGACGATCCGATCAGCCTCGTCGATGCGCCCCACCGATTCGAGCCAACGCGCCGACTCCGGCATGTTCTTGCGGAGCATCCAGACCGACAGCGCCATGACACCCGCAATGGCGAACATCCACCGCCATCCCAGCGTCGGAATGACGGCGAGAGCGACCAGAGACGCGATGAGCTGCCCCGAATTGGAGACAAGCGCAGCGACGGCAATGCTTCGGCCACGAACCGCAGGCGGGACGAACTCTGAGATGAAGCCGTAACCTATGACAAATTCGGCCCCCAAGCCGATGCCCATGAAAAAGCGGATGACTATGAGCCAGGACATGCTCGGCGCGAAAGCGGCGAGAAAAGAAAGCAACCCAAACAACAGAAGGTTGAACTGATATGACGCCTTTCTGCCGAATTTGTCCCCGATCACCCCAGCGAACAATGCTCCGGCCGCCAGGCCGGCGAAGGTTGCCGATATGAACTTCGCGTTTTGAGCGAAATCTGACACACCGGACTGCACCAAGGCAGCAAGCACCCCGCCCATGATCATGACCTCGAAGCTATCAACGAATAGCCCGAGCGCGATCAATGTGAGCATACGGTAGTGGAACTTCGAGAGCGGAATCCGGTCAAGTCGTGCTCCGATCGACGAACTGCTCATTGTAATTGACTGGTGCATGTACGTTGCCCCTCTCGCAACACTCAGATTGATTTTGTCCCGTGGCGGCGCTCCGTCGAGCTAGGCGCCGCCACGCTACCGGCGTGAAAGCCGGCTTGGATGGCCGTCGGATTCGGGCCGAGATGATCGGTGGGGCCCACTCCCCATGCCGCCCCCTCCCCGGAGATCCGTCTTTTCAGGAATCGAAAAGCCTCGGCAGTCGATATGCGCACGCGGCGGCGACACGGCGAATTTTACATCGAGATCTGCTGCAGTTGCGGTGGTCGTTGCTGAGAACGCGCACGAGCATGCCGGACACGTCGGTGCTAATCGCACAAATCGCTGCATCGGGCCGGGTCGACAGCGATCTTCGGTCTGATAGCCGTCCACCCTCCTCCTGTGGGCTATTGTTGAATGGGAAAGGGAAGCCGGTCCAAACGACGCAAGATGGCGCTGACTTGGCGACTGCAACCAGCGGTCTGCCGACCGGGGATGCTTGAGCCACTGCGACCGGATAGACGTTCCAAACTTGGAAAACTTGGTGCGAGATCCTGCTCGGCAACCCGACGCGAGAGATGGCACTCCCCTTCCTCCCTTCTGAGCCATTCTCTTTACCCGACCTTGGTCCAGGCGCGGCTCGCTTACGGGCGAACGTATCGCCCATCGATATCGTCGGACGATTTCGGGCAAATGTCAACGCCCTCGCGAACGTGAACAAGTCAATGGCTTCGGAGCTTCGATCCGTTCGCAATTGCACACCCCGTGTTCAATCTCGTGACGAAGACATTTTGCCGGCTTTGGTCGACGAACTGCGAGCGTTAAAGCGGATGGCGAAACGGCGCTCCGCAGAGCGCGGAGCGGTCAGGGTTGGCATGCCCGTTCAGTTGCGGCTAAAGCCCATTCGGACTGACGCGGCGCGGGGAGCAACCTGACACCTGCCGCTCGGGATTTCAGTCATGCTTGGTGCTATATTGCAGCGCCAGTGGTCCCTGTTTATGCTGACCGATCAGGGGCAGCAGTACTGAGGATTTCTCCGCAGAACTCTTGCTTGCGAGCAACGGACGCAATTAGGAGACTCATACTCAGTGGTGTCGAGATCAATCGCGGCCTCCGGATCAACGGCGGCGGTAGCTTCACCTGATTTGATAGTAGCAGACATCGTCGATGGATTGCGCACTGGGCGCTATTCTCCTGGGCAGAGGTTGATCGAACCGGATCTGATGCAGCGCTATCAGGTGAGCCGGGGCTCGGTCCGGGAAGCACTCCGGCGACTTGCGGCGGAGCGGGTCGTCGATATCCAAATGCACCGCGGCGCAATCATCCGCCTCTTGAGTCGCGATGAAATGATAGAGGTTTTGCAACTGATCGGCGCACTCGGTGAGCTCGCGATGAAGTTGGCGGCCGAAAGGGTTCGCCTCGGCGAAAACTGCGACGCCTTCAAACGCGCTTACCGGGAACTCATGGGGCTCAAGAACGCGTCCGACTTCTTGGCCGTTGTTCAGGGGCGAGAAGCCTTTTTTGGCGCAATCGTCGCTCTGAGTGGCAATCGCGAACTCGTGCGCACGTGGCCTGCGGGGCAGATGCAAACGACTCGCCTGCAGGTTTGGGACACTGTGATCCGCGAAAGGCTGTTTGACGACTACCGGGAAATCGGCGAAGGGATTCTAAAAGGTGATGGGGCCAGGGCTGCGAAGGCAATGAGCGCCCACATCAATGCCGCGATTCGCGCCATTAGGAAGCTCCCCGACCAAGCCTTTGCTGGTATTGGCAAATGAGCAGGCGGGGCTCGGAAAGCTGGCCGGAACTTATTGGATCCTGGTTGCTTGGGCAGAAAGGCGTTTGCGCGTCGCCCGAAAGGGCCATCGCCGGAGTAACGCCCTGCCGGAATCTAACCAAGAGCAACACTCCAGGGATTGAGTCGAGTCCGGCGAGAGTATGAGCCTGCTGTTCGCGTGAAGGCCGACTGACGCTTTCTCGCGACGTCTGCTGAAGCGAAGCTGGTACCCGGCCTGAAGCAGCCGGACGCCACTGCTTACGGGCGAGAGCGGCACCGCAGAAAGTTCCTCGGCTCCTGGCGACCATATCTCCCTTCGCCCGATCTTTCACCTTGGTCTTACCTAGTCGCAGACCAGACGGAAACGCACGTCCGTCTCGAACGGCTATGCCCACCGTTAAAACCATTTCACCTGATCCATCCGGTATGATATCGTCCTAATAAATCGTTCGACGATCTTGGGGGAACAGATGACTAGTGGCGATCTCGTTAGCGGCCTGAATGTATCGCTCGACGACAAATACTCTTTGGAGAGAGGTCGTGTTTACTTGACAGGGACCCAGGCCCTGGTCCGGCTGCCATTGATGCAGCGGACGCGGGATCGTGATGCCGGACTGAACACCGCCGGTTTTATTTCGGGATACAGAGGCTCGCCGCTCGGCGGTTATGATACCGCACTCCAGTCGGTCGAACCGCTTCTGCGGAAGAACAAGATCGTATTCCAGCCTGGGCTCAACGAAGATCTTGCTGCGACGTCGATTTGGGGCACCCAGCAGGTCAATTTATTCGAAGGTGCCAATGTCGACGGTGTTTTCGGCATATGGTATGGGAAGGGGCCCGGAGCAGATCGTTGTGGCGATGTATTCAAGCATGCTAACGGCGCGGGCACGGCCCCATGCGGCGGCGTGCTAGCGGTCGTCGGCGACGATCATGGCGCGCACTCTTCGACAATGCCGCATCAGAGCGAGCAGGTTTTTGTTGCATCTATGATGCCGGTCGTGGCCCCGGCTACGCTCCAGGACTTCTTGGACTTCGGTCTGCAGGGGTTTGCCCTATCCCGATATTCAGGTTGCTGGGTTGGATTTAAGGTTTCGTCGCAAACGGTTGAAACGGCGGGAACAGTGGATCTGGATCCTGAGCGACCCGCCATCGTCATACCCCGGGATTTTGCGAATCCATCAGGCGGCCTGCATATTAGGCTCACCGATCCCCCCCTTGACCAGGAGAAACGGCTTCACGGAGCCCGGATGACGGCCGTAGCGGCCTTCGCCCGCGTCAACCGATTTGATGAACTGGTCTGGAACCCACGTCAGGCGCGGATTGGGCTTGTCGCTGCCGGCAAAGCCTACCTGGATCTGCGGGAAGCACTCGGCGAACTCGGCATTGGTGAAGACATGGCGGAGCGTCTCGGCATCCGCCTTTATAAGATCGGTTTGGTCTGGCCCATTGAAGAAAGCGGCTTGAGGACATTCGTCGACAGCCTGCAGGACATCATCGTCGTCGAGGAAAAGCGTGGTCTGATTGAGGATCAGATCGCGCGAATATTATACAACGACCCGTCCCGCCCCCGCATCGCCGGCAAGCACGACCTCGCCGGCAACGTCCTCATCCCAAGCGAGGGGGAGATTGACCCCGTCTTCTTGGGCGCACGGCTCGGCAAGGTCATTCTTTCGTTGATCGGAAAGCACCCGCTAATCGAGCAGAACGTAGCGCGTCTGGAGCAAATTGGGCAGACGGCGTCGAAATTGACGACGCTGGTGGCGCGTCCGGCGTTCTTCTGTTCCGGTTGCCCTCATAATTCTTCGACGACCCTGCCGGAGGGAAGCCGAGCGATGGCCGGCATCGGCTGCCACGGGATGCTTGCGTTTATGCCGGAACGGCGGACGCACCTATGGAGTCATATGGGTGGCGAGGGACTGGCATGGGTCGGACAAGCCCCATTCACCTCGCAGAAGCACGTCTTCCAAAATCTCGGCGACGGCACCTACTCCCACAGTGGGCTGCTCGCAATTCGCGCGGCGGCTGCCAGCAAGGTCAATATCACCTATAAGATCTTGTTCAACGATGCGGTTGCCATGACGGGAGGACAGAGTGTCGAAGGTCACCTCACCGTTCCGCAGATCTGCCAACAGGTTCTTGCGGAAGGTGCCCACCGCGTCGTTGTCGTGACCGACGATCCTAGCAAGTTCCAGACACTGAAGTTACCTAACGGCATCGACGTACACCACAGGGATGCGCTCGACGAGGTGCAGCGCGAGTTGAGGGATATCAAAGGACTAACAGTTCTGATCTACGACCAGACATGCGCCGCAGAAAAGCGCCGGCGGCGCAAGCGCGGCAAGCTCCCCGATCCCGACAAGCGTGTCTTCATCAACCCTTCGGTTTGCGAGAACTGTGGGGACTGTACCGCGAAATCCAACTGCATTTCGGTACAGCCCGTCGACACTGAATTTGGTCGAAAGCGAAAGATAGACCAGTCTTCTTGCAACAAAGACTATTCTTGCGTGAACGGGTTCTGTCCGAGTTTTGTGACGGTCTCAGGCGCAAGGCCCCGCAAGAGCAAGCCCGCGGGACTTACGTCCCGCCCTAACTCGGCCCAGCTACCACGCCCCGACAAACCAGTCATCGACGGTATCCATAGTATTTTGATAACCGGCATAGGCGGCACCGGCGTCATTACGATCGGGGCGCTCTTGGGTATGGCGGCCCGTTTGGACGGACTGCATTGTACCGTGATGGATTCGACCGGCATGGCACAAAAGAATGGTGCGGTCATGAGCCATATCCGCATCGGAGTCCACGCATCGTCCGTCGCATCTCGGATTCCAGCGGGTAAGGCCGACGCGATCATTGCCTGCGACATGGTCGTCGCAGCAAGTCCAGCTGCGATTTCGACCATCTCGCGAGGCGCGACACGTATCGTGGGCAATACGCAGATCGTTCCGACTGCGGCGTTCTTAAGAGATCACGATATTGATTTCCAGGAAGCCGCCTTGCGTAAACGCCTCGTCGATTCCGCCGGGGGAGCCAATGTCGATTTCATCGATGCCCAGTCCATTGCAACGGCCCTACTTGGTGATGCAATCGCCACCAACACGTTCATGCTTGGCTACAGCTTTCAGAAGGGTCTCTTGCCGGTCAGCCTCGAGGCTTTGCTGAGCGCGATCGAGCTCAATGCCGTCTCTGTCGAGTTTAACAAGCAGGCGTTCAGTTGGGGGCGCTTGGCGGCCGTAGATGCGAAAGCAGTGGAACTCAACGCTGGTTTAAAGCGGATCGGGAGCGAACCTGTCGAGCTCGATGATCTGATTGAACACCGAGTACGTCATTTGACTGCGTATCAGGATGGCGCCTACGCGCGTCGCTACCGAACGCTCGTCGATCTCGTTCGGGCTGGAGAGAATGCGGTAGCAACGGGCAAATCAGAACTTGCCAGGGCGGTTGCAATAAACTTTGCGAAGCTCATGAGCTATAAGGACGAATATGAAGTGGCACGGCTTTACACCGACGGTCAGTTTGCCCGTATCCTTCGAGAACAGTTTGAAGGTGAACCACGGATTTCCCTGCAGATGGCGCCGCCCTTCCTGTCAAATCGGAAGCAGAATGGCGAGCCGAGGAAGCGAAGTTTTGGTCCCTGGATCCTCCCGCTGCTCAAGCTGCTGTCTCGTTTGAAGCGATTGCGCGGCACCAAGCTCGACGTATTCGGTTGGACAGCTGAGCGGCGAATGGAGCGTCGGCTGATTCTAGAATACGAAGAGACAATAATGATGTTGCTCCCGGCACTTAGTGCAGGCAACTACGAGTTAGCCATCGAAATTGCCTGCCTACCCGACTTGATCCGGGGTTTCGGCCACGTCAAATTGCGCAGTGCGTCGTCGGCGAAAGATCGGAAAGCAGCATTACTGTCGCGTTGGACCAAGGTCGCGGCACTTCCGATTGAGGTCGCAAAACCTCGTCGCGCGAAAGTGAACTAGATCCGGACTCGTAGTTGATGATACGGCGGCATTTGAAACGCATTAGCCGCCGTTTAGACGAAAGATTCGATTCTGCCGATCTACTACCTTTAGGGCGTCAGTTGCCTGTCGGCTGAGCGGACCTCAATCATGAGAGCACCGACCTTCTGTTCGGAATGGCCGGCGTCGCCAAGATGATGACCGCGCGGTTCGATCGGCTCACTCAGTACTGCGACATCCTTGAGACTGGCGAGATGACGGCTGGCCGCTCAGAGCCATGAGGCCGCCTAACTGCAGCTCAAGCGCACCATCCTTGCGAGTTGATCCGCCGGGTTGATCCGACCGCTGCAGGAGGTTCTGACCAAACTTAGTATGAACATTCTCATTCCGTATCGACCGCCGGACCGGGGAGAATCACTGGCCTGAAAAAACGGGCTGGCGCTTAGCCAAGAAGGCCGCGATTCCATCCCGTGCATCCCCGTCGCTAGCACTGGCCACTATGCCGCGCGCCTCCCGTTCGAGGTGCCCTTCGAAAGTCTCGCCATAACTGGCGAGCAGTAGTTCGCGGGTGCGGCCGAAGGCCCGAGTCGGTCCGGCGGCCAGCGCTTTGGCAATCCGCAGGGCTTCGGCCCCGAGTTCTGCATCGGGAACGACACGCGTCACCAACCCCGCGGCCAATGCGTCATCCGCCCCAAGGCGTGTGTTCATCAGGATCATCTCCTGGGCCTTGCGTAAGCCCACCAACCGGGGCAGCAACCAACTGGCGCCACCGTCAGGGGTGAGCCCGATGCCGGTGTAGGCCATGGTGAACTGCGCCGCCTGTCCTGCGATCACAATATCGCCCAGCATAGCCAGGCTGAAACCGGCACCAGCGGCGAAGCCTTGGACTGCAATGACCAGCGGTTTGTCCATCCGCGCTAACCGCGCGACAGCCGAGTGAAAATACGCAGTTTCCATCGACAACAGATCCGGAACTTTGTCCGCTGCCGACGCGAAGCCATTGAGGTCGCCGCCAGCGCTGAAGAGCTTGCCCTCGGACGTGATGAGGACTGCTCGCACCGAAGGATCGCAATTCACCTCGACTGCTGCTTCAAGCAAAGCCCGGGCCGTGGCCACGTCAATCGCGTTGCCCGCGGCAGGGCGGTCGAGCACGACGATAGCAACCGCGCCATCGCGGGTGATTTTGATCGGGGCTACCTGATCGCTCATAAATGCTCCTCAACAACAATGGTGCTCCGCGCGTTTGGTGGCTTCGGTCCGGCAAGGATCGACTGCGCGAGTTTCAGACAAGGTCGAGCTCTCTTGTGGTACGGCCCAATAAATGCTCATCCTCGACGCAGTCTTGCGGCGTCCCATCAGACGGTCGAAGGATCGATGAAGATGTCCGCCAAGAGCTCATTTCCGGGAGCCACGGCATAGCCAGCGAAATTGGTCACACCTTCCCCGCGCAGCACCGCATCGTCTACCAGGCAGTGCCCAGTGAAAGTGACCGCAGGCTTGCAGAAGATGGCGTAGGCGGCATCGGCCATAATTTCCGGCTTCCGCGACTTCTTGAGCATCTCCTCCCCACCGAGCGCGAACTCGACCGCAGCGGTAGCTATGGTGGTACGGGGCCAGAGCGTGTTGCAAGCGATACCGTCGGCGCGGAACTCCTCTGCCATTCCCATCATTACCATGCTCATGCCGAACTTGCTGATTGAATAGGCCACGTGCGCGCCGAGCCATTCAGGACGAAGATCGAGCGGGGGCGATAACGCCAACAAGTGCGGATTCGCGGCCTTCTTCAAGTGCGGTATGCAGGCGCGCGAAACAAGAAACGTGCCGCGCACATTGACCTGCTGAATTAGGTCGAAACGACGGACGTCCATTTCGAGGGAGCTGACAAGATTAATCGCGGAAGCATTATTCACAGCGATGTCTATCCCGCCGAAGTGTTGCGCGGCCTTGCTCACCGCGGCCTCCACGCCGTCAGCATCCCGAACGTCCAAGATCAGCGGCAGTGCCTTGCCTCCAGCGGCCTCGATGTCCTCAGCGGCGGTATAGATGGTACCGGGCAACTTGGCGTGAGATTCAGCGGTTTTAGCGGCGATCACGACATTGGCACCGTCCCGCGCAGCGCGGAGCGCAATCGCAAGGCCGATCCCACGACTACCGCCGGTGATGAACAGGGTTTTGCCAGCGAGGGTCATGCGAGTTCTCCAGTGAAGCCTTAGAATTGGATCGATAAACGATGGATCGCGACACGTGTGCAATGCGCAGCCGATTGGTTAGAGCAAGAGGCCGAAAGAAGACTGGACTTCCGGTCTCGCGCGGCATCCAGCGCCCGTGCTCCAAATAGCGTTCTCACGAACTCCTTCGATTCATAAACACACGATGAGCGACGATTCTGCCCCTCAAGCATCGAAGCCTGCCGGCTTCGGCCACAGCCCCTCGCACGCCATTTGTTCTGCCTCCACAAGGGTAAGGACATCTGCGCTCCCGCCCGTGCGAGCCGGATCGGTGCCGTGATGACGCCTGATCTCCATTTTCGCGATCTGGTTGCGATGAACCTCATCGGGGCCGTCAGCGAGTCGCAGCAACCGAGCGTTTGCAAAGGCGGCTGCAAGCAGATGGTCGTTGCTGGTCCCACCTCCACCGAACAACTGCATCGCCCAGTCCGCAATCTGCTGCGCCATCCGCGGACCGGCCACCTTTATCATCGCTATTTCACGGCGAGAATTCTTGTTGCCTACCGTGTCCATCTTTTGGGCGGCGTTCATCGTCAGAAGGCGGGCTTGTTCGATCATGACCCGGGATTCTGCAATGCGCTCAAGCGTGACCGACTGATCAGCCAATGGGCGCCCGAAGGGAGTGCGAATTTCCGACCGGCGGCACATGCGTTCAAGTATCCGCTCCGATAGGCCGATCAGCCTCATGCAATGGTGGATCCGCCCCGGCCCGAGCCGTCCCTGCGCTATTTCGAAGCCACGGCCTTCGCCGAGAAGCATGTTCGAGACCGGCACTCTCACGTTCTCGAAGACAACCTCCGCGGCGCGATCCGGCACGCCATAGAAGCCCATTATCGGCAATGCACGGACAACCCGGACGCCCCGCGTCTCGCGCGGGATCAGAATCATGGACTGGCGCCGGTAGGGATCATCAGCTTCAGGCTGGACTCTGCCCATGAAGATGAAGATCTTGCACGCGGGGTTCGTGGCGTTCGTCGTGTACCACTTGCGTCCATTTACAACGTATTCGTCTCCGTCGCGGACGATCGAACTGGCGATAACGGTCGCATCGGACGAAGCCACCGCCGGTTCTGTCATTGCGAAGGCAGAGCGAATTTCGCCGGACAGCAGCGGATGCAGCCATTGTTTCTTCTGCTCAGCCGAACCATAGCGCAGCAATGTTTCCATGTTGCCGGTGTCCGGGGCAGAACAGTTGAACACTTCAGGGGCGAAGAGACTGCGCCCCATGGTCTCGCAGAGCGGGGCGTAGTCCACGTTCGACAGCCCGTCGGGAGATTCGTCTGCCGGAAGAAACAAGTTCCACAAGCCCGCCGCCCGGGCTTTGATCTTGAGCTCTTCGACAACCGGATAGATCGCCCACGGCCCGAGCCGCTCCGCCTCAAGGTAATAGCGGCGCTCCTGAGGATATATGTACTCGGCCATAAAGGCTTGAAGCTGCTCGGCCAAGGCAATTCCGCGTTTGCTTTGCTCAATCACATCCAACTCCCCAGCCTCTTGAGATCTCAACAGTAGGTCAGAACACTTCGGCATGCAATCTCGTCTGACGATCTTGACAGTCCAAACACGCCGAGGTTATACTTTCGCAATCTTTTGGAACTCGCCAACAGCAATGAACAGCCCTTTAACTTCATCCGGTAGCGGTGGCCCCCTTCCTCTGGATCGCCTCACTGACTGGTTATGTGGCAACTTGGATGGATTTCGTGGTCCCTTGCGGGTTGAACGGTTTGCCGGCGGCCAATCAAATCCGACCTTTAAACTTGAAGCGGCTTCCGGAAATTACGTGCTGCGCCGCAAACCCGCAGGAGACGTACTGCCTACAGCTCATGCTGTTGATCGCGAATTCCGCGTCTTAGGAGCAGTTGGTCGCGCTGGCATCCCGGTGCCTCGCGTTCACGCGCTGTGTACGAACCCAGAAGTTCTGGGCAGCATGTTCTACGTAATGGATTGGATACCGGGCCGAGTCTTCTGGGATCCGCAATTGCCAGGTCTCGGGGCACGGGACCGGGGCCATATTTTCGATTCAATGAACAGTGTGATTTCCGCAATTCACAGCCTCGATCCCGACGCCATCGAGCTCGGTGACTTTGGTCCTCGACAAGGCTATTTAGCCCGGCAGGTGACGCGTTGGACGAAACAATATCGCGCCTCGGAAACGACACCAAACGAAGCAATGGAACAACTGATCCGATGGCTTCCCTCGCATCTTCCCAACGAAGGCGAGTTGCGCGTCGTTCACGGTGACTATCGTTTAGACAACGTCCTGATCCATCCGACCGAACCCCGAATCGTTGCGGTGCTCGATTGGGAATTGGCGACGCTAGGAGACCCGCTTGCCGATTTCGCCTATCACGCGATGACGTGGCGCATCCCTCCAAAACTCTTTCGCGGCTTGGCAGATGTCGATTTCGCGGGTCTCAGGATTCCGGACGAACGGCAATACTTGACGAACTATGTTGAACGCAGAGGTGTGAAGGCACCTTCAAACTGGGACTTCTACATCGTTCTGGGTCTATTTCGGCTTGCCTCCATCCTCCAAGGAATCGCCAAGCGTGCGATCGACGGCACGGCCGCGAATGCAGACGCGGGCGACCTCGGAGGCAAAGCCCTGCCGCTCGCCGAGTTAGCATGGCGATTAGCCAGTCGTCTCTGAATTGGAGCCTTTCCGAAGAAGCAGCACGATCGCAACAGAATACCAAGAGCGCCGGAAACTGACGGGGAAGCAGAAGCCGATCTTGGCGAAGCCGATTTTGCGTGGTGAGATGTTTGCGACAGGCTCGATTGTGCAATATGTCCATGGGCTAGGCTGAGGGAGCGCCATATTCCACAGACACAATGCGTGGATCGACGCAGGCCAATGATGTTTTTCGATTTGGGGAATGATGATGTCCAGAACCTGGAGGCAAGCCGAACAGATCATACCTGAGGCTTGTGACAGACACTTTCGGGAGCGGTCGCGGCTCGAATCATGCGTTCGGGAGAGCCAATTCGGCGGGCTGGGCCGGAACGGGCGGCGGAACCGAGCCGATCGATGAAGCTCAAGCCATCTGCCAATTCCCTCGACTCGACGGCCAGTGCGTCCGATCGCGTCGTGGCCGACGTAGTGCGTGGCCTTTATGATGGGCGATACGCACCGGGCCAGCGGTTGGTCGAGTCGGATCTGATGCAACGATACGAGGTCGGGCGAAGCACGGTACGCGAGGCAATTAAGCGCCTTTCAGCGATTGGCGTCGCGGCAGCTCATCAATTCAGAGGAGCACAAATCCGTCAGCTCTCCCGGAAGGAAGCGCGGGACATCCTGCTCATACTCGAGCTAATGGTCGGGCTCGCCGCACGTCTAGCCGCGGCCAGTATCCAAAAGCCGGGCCATCGGCGTCAATTCAACGAATCCTATCGGCAGCTACTCACTTTCGCCAATGAGCGCGAGTCTTACGAAATGATCCGCGCGCGCAACCGTTTTTATCGGGCGATGACGCGTATCGGCGGAAACGCTGAACTGGCCCGCTTGCTGCCAAATACCCAGGTTCATCTGGTGCGCACGCATCTGAGCATGCCCCCGGAGCTACGGTTTGAAGATTACCGCCGTATTGGCCAAGCGATTCTCGAGGGGGACGAACAGGCGGCGGAAGCGGCTGCCAGGCGGCACGTTCGTCGCAGCATGGCTAAGCTTGACGAATTGCCGGACGACACTTTCGGCCCAGATTCGCTGGAGCAGTTCGACCCGCTGAAGCAAGACGAAGACTGATCAATAAGCTGGTCTACCAATGCACCGCTTGTTTCAGAATTTCATCGACCTGTTGGTTTTGGTGACGTTTTGATGATCCCGGGCGAGACGGCGTTGACGCGGACACCGGTGGCCCTTGGTAGTTGATTAAAAGCCACCGTTCGCACGCCATCCCTCCGATCTGACGGCGGGAAGCCCTGCGTCCCGAACGCAAAGAATATCTTCTAAGTTGTTGATTTTTCTTGTGGCGACAGGTGCTTCTGGCTCGTTTTGTTCACGGTCGTTTCACCCAATTCGTTGCGATTTCGTTGCGGCGTTACCTTACGAGAACAAGCTCACTAAGATATTGGCCTCTTCGGAGGCCTACGCGTTTGGTGGGAGTCGAAGCAAGCCCGACGTCTAACGGGGCTCCGTTGAAGCGACTCGGCTATCAAGGCGGTCGTGCCGTATTCACCGCCACGGGCACAACGCCGGCATAGATTGCGTCGAGAAACGCGATCGGCCAATCGATCACATCTTGCATCGTTATAGTAAGTCGCAACGACGACCAACTCCTTGCCGTCAACGCATTCTCCTCATGACACAAGGGCTGGGCAGCGATTGGAGTGCCGCGACCACCGCCGAATCGCTTCCAGTCCGCCAACTGTTGCTGAGCCGCCCCGCGTCTTCGAAGCCGCCCATTCCGGCGGCAAGCTGGTCACTCCGACCGGAAGCAACGCTCGTATGTCACTTTGACATCTTTTAGAACACCGATGAACTCTTGGGCCAGACGAGATGGCAACCTATGGCGCGGTTGAACGAGCCTGCCCATGACTTTGATCGCAGGATCGAACGGCCGCATCACCAGATCTGGCGCCGGTGTCCCCATCATTGCTAGCCCGTCCAGCAGCGCCAGGCCTGCGCCTGCGCGCACCAATGCGCATGCGACGGTGGACTGCGATACCTCGATTGCAATCTTCAACGGGACGTCGGCATCGGCAAAGGCGCGCACGGCGTGGATTCCCAAGGGGAGCTGCCTGCTCAGGCATATCAGCGCTTCGGGCTCAATATCAGCGGGCACGACGCAAAGCTTCGATGCCAATGGGTGCGTACGCGGCATCACGCATCCGAAATCGGTTGCCCAGAGATCGCTTACCGAGACGCCCGGCGCCGCCGTGGAGTCTATAACCAAGCCTAAGTCTGCATGGTAGTTGGCGACATGGGTGGTGACCTGAAGCGCACTCATTGACTGAAGCGTGATCACGACGTCAGGCCGTGACCGGCGAAATTTTGCCACCGCGGTCGGCAGCACCGCATTGGCGAAGGCCGAAATCGCTGCGATGTTGAGCACGCCCGCTCGCCCGGCTCGCAGATCGCCTGCGCGTCTTTGTACGACGTCAAATGCCGCGAACGCGCTGACGGTCTCGGGAAACAGCGATTGCGCTTCGGCCGTCGCCAGCAGCCGCTTCTTGCGCCGCAGAAAGAGCGGAAATCCGAGCCGTCGCTCGGCCTGCTGAAGCGTTCGGCTGACGGCGGGCTGCGAAACGTGGAGTTCCTCGGCAGCGGCGGTGATGGTGCCCAACTCCATGACGCGCCGAAACACCTCCAGTTCGCGCATACTCAACATCATAACCCCAGAACATGATTGGTACAGCTTTTGGCATTTAGACCACATGCATCAGGGGGCCACAATGGCCGTGACGGTTGGCTCAGGCCGCCCGTTCAATCAAAGCCGCATCGTCCAAGGACCCATCAATGAACGCACCCAAAATTGCGACGATCACGGCGTTTCCGCTGGGGATCCCGTTCGACCATTGGGCATCTCCGCCCATGTTCGCTGGCCGGCCGCGCACTAGCCTCGATACCGTCCTGGTCAGGGTAACGACCGATCAGGGCACGGTGGGGTGGGGTGAAGCCTATGGCAGCTTCCGGTCCGCGGTCGTGGCGGCGATCGAGCAATGGGTCTCGCCGCTGGCGATCGGGCAAAGCGTCGACGACGTCGAACTGCCGGCGCGGATCGAACGGACCTTGCACAATCTCGGCCGTGCCGGTGCCACCATCCACGCGATCAGCGGCCTCGACATCGCGCTGTGGGACATCCGCGGCAAGCACGCAGGCGTGCCGGTCTCAACCCTCCTGGGAGGACGGCAGCGCGACCGCATCGAGGTCTACGCATCGCTGCTGCAATATAACGGCAACACCGAAGAGATCAGCCGCGTCGTGGATCGTGCGCTCGGAAAAGGCTTTCGCCAGGTCAAATTGCATGAGCGCACAGCCAAGGCCGTCGCCGCTGCCCGCGCCGCGGCGGGCCCGAACGTACCGTTGATGGTCGATACCAATTGCGCGTGGCTGCCGGCGGAGGCCACCGCAGCCGTTATGGAAATGTCGCCATCCAATCTGCTGTGGGTGGAAGAACCGATCTGGCCGCCGGAAGACTTTGCGTCGCTTGCGGCGCTCAGACAAACGACGGGCGTGCCGACCGCCATCGGCGAGAATGCCAGCAACGCTCTCGATTTCAAAAAGATGCTCGCCGCGGACTGTGTCGATTATGTGCAGCCCAGCGTCATCAAGATCGGCGGTCTGACGGCGCTCTGGCAGATCTGCCGCGAGGCGGAAGCGGCGGGAGTGACCTGCGTTCCGCACTCACCGTATTTCGGCCCGGGCTATCTTGCCACCATTCACGTGCTGGCGGCCAAGGCGAAGGTGAGCGCGCTGGAACGATTTTATTGCGAGCTTGCCTTCGATCCCTGCGGCGGTTTCGTTCCGATCGAAGCGGGTTTCCTCGCCGTGCCTGCGACGCCGGGCCTCGGCGGCGATCCGGACATGGCGTTGATCGATCGATACCGGGCCTGACGGTCGTACAAAAACAGGGAGGGAAAATTCATGCCAGGCATCGACCGGCGTTCGCTGCTGATCGGACTGACGT
Organism: Bradyrhizobium sp. 14AA; assembly: GCF_054185205.1. Taxonomy (NCBI): domain Bacteria; kingdom Pseudomonadati; phylum Pseudomonadota; class Alphaproteobacteria; order Hyphomicrobiales; family Nitrobacteraceae; genus Bradyrhizobium; species Bradyrhizobium sp. 14AA. Next base: position 200,281 of record NZ_JAVAYM010000002.1, read on the forward strand.
CCGCCGCGACGGTGTCGCTCTCCGGCGCGCGGGCGAAGCAGCAAGCCTATCCGCAGCGTCCGGTCCGCGTCATCGTTCCCTACGCCGCCGGCGGCGCATCTGACATCGTGGCGCGTCTCGTCGTCGCCGCCATGGCCGAAAAGCTCGGCCAGTCGCTGTTCGTCGATAACCGGGGCGGCGGTGCGAGCATGATCGGCACGCAGGCGATCGCGACGGCCGCGCCCGACGGCTACACGATCGGCGTCGTCGACAGCGCGTTCACGATCAATCCCAGCCTGTTCGGCGTCAAGCTGCCGTATGACACCAAAAAGGATTTCACGCCGGTGTCCCTGCTGGCGCGCACCTCGCTGGTGCTGGTCGTTCCGGAGCAGCTTCCCGTGAGCAACGTGAAGGAACTGATCGCGCTCGCCAAATCGAAGCCCGGCGCGCTCAGTATGGCGACCGCCGGCCTCGGCACCGCGGTCCATCTCGGCTGCGAACAATTCCGTCAGGAGGCCGGCATCGACGTTGTCGCGGTGCCCTACCGCGGTGGCGGGCCGTCCATGATCGATCTGCTCGGCGGCAAGGTCGATTTTACATTCGGTACCATTCCCACCGTTCTGGAGCATGTCCGCGGCAACAAGCTGAAGCCTCTTGGAAGCACGACGGGACGCATCGCGCACCTGCCTGACGTGCCCAGCATGGCGGAGGCTGGTCTGCCGAAGGTGGATGCGGCGCCGGACTTTGGAATCGTGGCGCCCGCCAATTTGCCGCCGGCGGTCCTCGCCCAACTCGCAACCAGTACTCAAAGCGCGCTGAAATCCGACGAGGTGCGCCGGCGCTTCGATGAAAACGGCTACCAGTCCATCGGCTCCACGCCGCAGGAATATATCGCCCATATCGATTCATCGATCGAGAAATGGCGCCAGATCATTACCGCCGGCAACATCAAGCCGGAGTAGCGCGCACCGCCGGGAGCAAGATGAAATTGGAGAATGGAATGCGCTATCGATCACGTGCCTTGATCGCCCTCATTCTCTTGGCGACCGGTGTCTCGACTGCGGCGCCAGCCTGGCCGGACCGCAGCATCAAGATCATTGTCCCGTTCGTCGCCGGTGGCAGTTCGGACACCCTGGCCCGCATTCTGGCGCAGCGAGGTGGGCTTCGGCTTTGCGGCTGACACCGGACATTCGCGCTGCATCAAAACGGAGTCTTCGTACAGACCCCCTCCCTATCTCCTATGTCGTCAAATTCTCCAAAAAACCTTTCGAGAATGTCGTCTCATCTCGTTTCGGTCGCAGTTGACAACTGCGCGTATGAGGCGGAGCCACTCTCCTCGCGTTGATTTCGCGTGGCCGCGTGCGCCTTGGCGGCATCGAGCGCGGCTTCGGCGACGCCGACGGCGGCGCTGAGCCGACCGACCGAGATGGGCGAGTACTGGTTCGGGGTCAACTCGGGCTTCTCTCCAGCGAGCAGCGCGTTCAGCAACCGATCGCGAAGGGGACAGATATTCCCGGTCGAAATAGGCGGTCTTGTTGGCGGCCAAAGCGCTCGACAGCGCCGGCGGCAGCTGCATGCCGGCAGCGGTCAGCTCCAGTGCGTTCCAGCCGATGTCGATGCCACCGAGGAATTTGCCGTAATTGGCTTTGATCTCCGGCGTCATCTTGCCGCTGGAGAGTCCGGTCGAGATGATCAGCGAGGCTTCGCCGGCGGTGTTGCGCAGTAGCCAGGCAATCTGCTTGACCGCGAGCAGCTGGTCGATGGTGGCGTCCTTGTGGTTGACGTCGGCGGCGAGCACGGCGGACAGCTTGTCCATGACGTCAAGCAGCGCGTTCACCGTGACGGTGTAGTCCTTCGCGAGGTTCGCCGGGCGCGACGCCTTCGGCTTGCCCATCGCGTCCCAGAATTCCTTCTGCTGTTCGGCGGCGCTTCGTGAACTGGGAGTACTCTACAAGAAGGAAGGGCGAGGTTCCGCCACCAAGGACTATCTGGTGAAAATCACCTAACATTCCAACGGCCGCACCCAAGGTTTTCCATTTGGAGCCGCAAGTGCGGCCTTTTCTTTCGGAAGCGCAGCACATAGTCCGCTTAGAGGTGAACAGCGGTCAAGCCGCAGACCCGCTGGAATGATCGGCATAGGCCACAAGGCGACTCTCTCCCCGTATAATAGGGCTGCTGAAATGGAGATAACATGAGCGTGCCGGAAATCATTCGACGAGCTATCGAAATCAGTGAACGGAACGGCAAGATTACCTTCGATGAATTGAATCAACTGTGTGACAGTAAGGTTCTAGATCCCAAAGACATCGAACGTATTCTTAACGCTCTGAGCGAAGCTGGAATTTGGATTGAAGGAGACTGAAACTTGGTTCCGGTACAACGAGATGGGGTGCGCAATGTGTCTCTTACAAACTAATGAGGCCGTTCGTGATTTGATAGAAAGGCTCGGCTCCGCGCCGATTATTGCCCGCTACGGTCAAGGAGAAGCAGCTACGTTGGCGCACGCTTTCACCGATCTCGAAGTATCGCTGCGAAGATTTTTGAATGAGCAGCTTCCAAAACTTGCTGATCCCTCCTTGCGAGGCGAACGGCTAGAGGATCTCCTTCTGGACTACCTTGAAACCCCAATGCACGATCCAATAGGCTGCCAACAGGAGCCGCAGCAGCAACGCGCCCCAACGTGCTGTGTAATTGATCGATTCCATATCGGTTTCCCTTTGACTTTAACGCCCCGTCACACGAGCTTGATTGACATATCCGGCAAGCCCTCCAGCTTGCAGAGCAGCACATCCCCTTTGACCACAGGACCAACATGTTCCGGCGTCCCGGAATAGATGATGTCGCCCGGTGCCAGCTCGAATGCTTCCGAAAGCCGGGCGATTTGTTCGGCAACGCTCCAAATCATCTTGTCCAAATCGGAGCTCTGTCGAACAACACCGTTGATGGCGAGCGAGATCGCGCCTCTGGTGAAGTGCCCGACCTTGGCGACCGGATTGATCGGACCGATCACGGCGCTGTGGTCGAAGCTCTTGCCGATTTCCCACGGCTTCTTTTCCGCGGCCATGCCGTTCTGCAAATCGCGCCGCGTCATATCGAGACCGACGGCGTATCCGTAGACATTGTCGAGCGCCTTTTCAGGCGGGATGTTCGTGCCGCCCGATTTCAGAACGGCCACCAGCTCGACCTCGTGATGATAGTTTTTGGTAAGCGACGGATAGGGATGATCCGCGATCTCGCCGATTGCGACATTCTGGATTGCGTCCGTTGGCTTTTGGAAGAAGAACGGCGGCTCGCGATTGGGGTCCGAGCCGCGCTCGATTGCGTGGGCGGCGTAGTTGCGACCTATGCAATAGATGCGGCGGGCCTGGAATAGTCGAGATTCACCGACAACCGGGATCGTTGTGATCGGCACCGAGAAAAGCAGTTCCGGACCGGTCTGAGCGCTTGCCTTGCTCACATCCGAGAGTACGGCGGCAGCCGCCGTCCCAGTGGTCATGGTCAACATTCCGCGTCGAGAAGTCGTTCGCATGATAGAATATCCATTCGGTCAGCTCCGCCGGGCTGGTTCGGAGCAAGAGTTTATAAGACTGTCAGTGTGCCAAAGGATCTGGCCGCATCTGCACCTTGAATACTTTCGGATAGGCCTCCTTCCCGCCCTCGCCGTGGAAGTTTGCGCGTGTGCCTGATGTTGTCCAGACTCCGCGGCCCTTCCACCCCGTCGACGGATCATCGATGCGCCCATCGACGTTTTTGGTGAAGAAGCCGAGCGGATAAGGGACGCGCAGAGTAACGAATTCGCCATTGAGGAGGGCCAGTAGCGACTCGCCGCCATTGGCAGATGCAATCGGCACATTGGCGCCGAGGCCAAGCGCGTTGTAGCGGTCTACCCAGACATAGTAGGCGTGGTTTGCGCTGCCCTTCGGGTCCAGTCCTCTAAATTGCGGACCAGGCAGCCGGAAGACCTTCCAGCCTTCCGGACATTGCTTTCCATCAGCCGTGCTGGGTCCATTGATTGGACCGTTGCAGAGCTTGCGATCGAAGCTTGCGAGATGCCCGCTTGAGAGCGCTGTCCAGACCACGCCGTCGAGCCCGATGTCGATTCCGCGAGGGCCAAAGGTGCCTTCGGGCGGCTGATAGACTTCGGCCAGGGCCGTCTTGGCCGGATCTGGCCCGGGCACAACGCGGACGATATAGCCAGGCTGATCGATGCGCGAAAAACCGCGATCCATCGATTGTCCCCAAATTGAATCGTCTACCGGACTTGGCATGATGCCGTAGAAGGACGCTGCGATGCGCTTGTCCTTGCTCGGATCGAGCGGATCTTTTGCTTCAACGTAGTCGTCGCGCCTGCCGTTGCCATTGGTATCGATGACGAGCGGGGTCCAGCCTTGCGAGGCGACTTGGTCGCCGGTCTCACGGAATTGCTTCGTGTTCAGCCAACCAACGATGCCGCCGCCAAGCCCCGGCCCGCCCGCGCTCATCCATAACGTATTACGCGGATCGTGACCAAAGTAGAGATGATGAGTCGAGAAGCAGGTATTGATGAGATCCCATTTGCCGCTGACCGGATCGAATCGCGACAATTGCCGCAGCGAAGTCGCCTGGGGGGCGATCTTGGCCGATGGATGGCTGGAGCCCTGTTTGCAATAGTCCGGGTTCTCGGGAGGCCGCAAACGCGCGGTGAACCAGACTTTCCCCTGCTCGTCCATGATCACGTTGTGAATGCTCGTGTGGCCGTCCCAAATCGGCTCGTCTCCCCAGTATGCGGATGGACCTTGCGGAGCATCCGCCGACGATGCCGTCTGCGGATCGAGGTAGGGCTGTTTGATCGTCGCGGCGACGTTCTTGATGGGGTCCAGCGTCGGTATTAGGTCGGTGCTTTCTTCCGGCGAACCATAGATCAGGCCGTTGGCGTTGACGGTGGGGTTACGCTTGTCGGTTGAAATCGCATCGTGCTGATAGTGCTTGGGCGAGGCCCAATCCCACATCGTGTAGACGACGTTGCGTTCAATCCCCTTCGGTCGCTCAGGCTTGTCGAATGGAAGCTCCCCCTCTGCGATGCGATCGGTCCATCTCGAGAAGAGCGAGTAGACCTTTTCAGGACCCATACTGCCCAGAGCTAATGCCATGTACTCCATCGCCTGGCCGGCCTGGGTGCGGAGCGCCCAAGCGGTATGCGAGTTGTTGCCGTCCATGAAGACCTTGGGTACTTCGCGGATGCCGCGCGTACCGAGGGCATGACAGGATTGACACATGTTCTTGACCGTATCGATCCATTGCTGCTGAGACTTCATGGTCTCGGGCATCTTGTTGCCCTTGTCACCAGTTCCAGGAAATTCATTCGCGGCGGGAATTTCGAGCAGCGAATACCAGTACATGCCCGGGTAAAGCTGCGCCGCAGCGGCGAGGGATGGCGCGGGCGCTGCTTTGAAAGAGACCAACTTGCCGCGACGCGCATCGATGGGCGCCGAATCCTGCAGCCCGTAGCCGCGCACCCAGATTTTGTAGCCCGCGTCTGGCAGATCGGGAATGACGAAGCGCCCTTGATCGTCGGTCACCACGACCTTTGCATATTTGGTTGGAAGGTCCTTTGTCTCGGCGATAACCCACACACCAGCCTCTGGGCCATTGTCGCCTATGACCTGCCCGCCTATGTCGTGCGCCGAAATGTCGACGGTGGCGGCAAACGCGACGCCGACGTGCAGCAGGGCGCTGGCTGAGAGCCACGCCGCAGTGATCCGCGCAAACTTCATTTCGCCTCCTCGCTCCAGCTATCACCGCACCACGGTCGACGACGTGGGCAGCGATCTGTTTCCTCGATAATGGTTGACCAATTATCGAAATTGGTTATTAGTGGTGAACCAATGAGGCGCGGAGCCAAAACTGTCAACTGCTTTTTGCTTCCGATCGGACCGCGCGAGGGCAAATCCAGAGGACCCGATGATAGACCTTGAGCGCTACATGGACGGAGTTGCCGGGTCCCGACTGCCGCCGGAGCGGCAACTTGCAAAAGAATGGCGCGTAAGCCGAAGCGAGGTGCGGAAGGTACTCGCGCGTCTCGAGCTGGAAGGCCGCTTGGAGCGGAAGGTGGGTAGCGGCACATACGTCAAGGCGCGTCCCACCGACCCGCTTCCGGATGTGTCGGCTCTCCGTCGCATCACCAGCCCGCGTGACGCTATGGAGGCACGCATGATCGTCGAACCCGAATGCGCTCGCTTGGCTGCGATGAACGCGACGGGTGATCAAATTGAGTCAATGCGCCAAGTCGCCAAGCGGATTCGTGCTTCCCAAAACTGGACGGCTTACAAACAAGGTGACAGGCAGCTGCATGAACTGATCGCGCAGGCTTCGGGAAACAAACTACTGAGTGTGCTCCAGCGCATCGTTGAGGAAGTACGGGCGTCGGTCGTCTGGGACAAGCTGGACACCAGTTCGCCGGCACCGCCCAGCGATTATTGGTCCTTCGCAGAACACGACAGGATCATCAAAGCTATCGCAGGCCGCGACCGAGATGCAGCCTCAGAAGCGATGCGTTGTCATTTGAGAACGACCTACGACCGCCTGCTCGCGTAGAATCCAGACTAGACCCACTGTTGTCGGGTAGGCAAGTATTGCTGATCTTGCAAACTGCGATCAGATGGAATGATTTGATATTAGCCGAGCGCCCTCCAGCCGCTGCTGGCAAAGCAAGCGGGCTCTTCGATGCGGACACTGTCCACGATCTTCCGAGGTCGTCTCGATTACCTCCGATCCGTAGATCGTCTGAAAGCGAACGGTTGCCAAGGCACCGATGGCCGACGACACGCCATTGTGCAGCCCCTGATCCCTGCAGTTGATTGCGATCGCGTGGCCACGCCCGACGCCCTTGCGGATCGCCAGGTGCGATCTGAGCGAGGCGCGCGCTCTACCACTCGGACGCAGCGACCGACTTCTAAGATACCGATTCTATTAATAAAGGCATCAAGCCCCTCCACCTCGACGCGCCCGCGAGTCGGGAGGTGCAACTCGTTCACCAGCCGCAACACCGTGAACCATTGTCACCATTCAGGCCAAGGCGCTTCGCGTCGGACAGCTTCAATCAAGACGATTCTTTCGCCTCGGTCGCGCTAGGGAGTTGGCTGGAGTATCACGTTATCGATAAGCCGCGTCGAGCCGACATAGGCGCACGCACAGTGCCGCGGGGCGGTGCAGCGGACTGACGGCGGGCTTGAGCGTATCGCCGTCGACGAGTTCAAGATACTGAAGCCGATCGACTGTTTCCAAGTGCCTCTTGGCGATCGCAATTAGCTTGTCCACTTTCCGCTCTCCCAAGCGGAACTCCTCCGCCGCCGCGAATAGTTCACGACTGATGGCGAGGGCCTGCCCTCGATCTTCCTCGCTGAGATACCTGTTGCGGTTGCTCATGGCGAGACGGTCCTCTTCCCCAACCATCGGCACGGTAACAATCTCGATCGGAAGATTGACATCGATGGCCATCCGACGCACGACCGCGCACTGCTGAAAATCCTTCTACCCAAAGAACGCGAGGTCCGGCTGTACCATGTTGAACAGCTTGTACACGACCGTCGCGACTCCACGAAAGTGCCCCGGCCTGAAAGCTCCGCAGAGCGGCTTTGAGAGCTCGCCCGCTCCGACGAAGGTGTCGAATTGAGCAAGATAGAGTTCTTGTGCAAGGGGCGCGAAGACGATCGCAACAGCGGCATCGCGGCACAGCTTCTCGTCGCGCTCGAAGTCGCGCGGATAGGTGCTGAGAATCCTCGTTTGGCCCGAACTGAGTGGGATTGACGAAGGTGCTGACCACGGTGGTGTCGCATCGCGACCGGCTGGCCTCGATCAGCGTCAGGTCATCGTGCAAATTAGCCCATCACTAGTCCCAGTCAGCAAACAAGTTCCATTCGACGCGCCGGGCGCGTGCGCTTGACAAACTCCTAAACGTAGTATTCCGTAATGCATAAATGATTACGCATATCGGAAATACGGTAACATGATGCTGTCCGATTGAGTGTTGCCAAGGATGCGGCTCCCCAGCGCGGTCGTGATGATCAAGTTGTCGGGTGGCCGTAGAGGCCAGCCTCTACAAACGGTCTTCCGGATGCGGAGCCGCGCCGACCTACTGAACCTTGAACCCTGACACCCGTGGCGGGCCTCTCCAGGAGCTAAAGTCATGTTTCTTCGAAATGCTTGGTACATCGCGATGTGGGCGAAGGATCTCAGCGAAAAGCCCCTCGCAAAGACGTTGTTGAATGACAAGGTGGTGTTCTACCGAAAGAGCACCGGGGGGATCGCGGCAATCCAAGACCGCTGCTGCCATCGTGCCGCGCCGCTCTCAATGGGTTGGGTCGAAAACGACCTGATCGTCTGCGGTTATCACGGGCTTACCTTCAACGAGCAGGGCGCCTGCGTGAAAGTTCCCGGTCAAGACCGGATCCCGCGTAACGCACGTGTCCGGGCCTATCCTGTGATTCAGCGTTGGAACGCGATCTGGATCTGGATGGGAGACCCCGAAGCCGCCGACGCCGACCAGATCCCCGCACTCACTTGGCTTGACAGCCCTGAATGGGCGAGCACGCCAGGCTATATCCACCTGAAATCGAACTATCAGCTGCTAATCGACAACTTGCTCGATCTTACGCACGTCACTTACGTCCATAAGAACACGATCGCCGGCGACCCGCGCGAGGCGACTACCCCGGTTCGCGTCGAGCGCGGTGAAAAGAGCGTAAAGGTCGGCCGCTGGATGATCGACTTCGTCCCACCGCCCCTGTTCGCCAGGGCTGGCAACTTCACAGGCAATGTTGACCGCTGGCAGTGGGTAACGTGGACCGCGCCCTCAATCGTGTTCCTCGACGTCGGCGCGGCGAGGACCGGCACCGGTGCACCGGAGGGTGACCGCAGCCAAGGTATCTCCATCTGGGCCAACCACCTGATGACGCCCGAGACCGAGACGACGACCCACTACAATTTCGCCTTCTCGCGCAATTTTGCGCTCGATGATCCGGAGATGGCGAAGCTTCTCTACCAAGGCTCTCTAACCACCTTCATGGAGGACGCCGACATTTTGGAAGGCGTCCAGAGTAATCTGCGCGGCGGCCTTCTAGAGGATCTGGTCGACATCGTGAACGATGGTGCGCAACTCCAGTGCAGGAAGATGCTCGCTAAGCTGATCGAAGAGGAACAGGCAGCGTCTCCATCTCCGATCACCCCTTCCCGCGGTCTGACGCCTACGCTCCAAACCACCTGAGCCGGAAATCCATTTGGTACGTGAGGACTGAAGAGAATGAACGTCGAATTGATCGATGACAAGTTGCGCTCACGTGCCAAGGAAGCAACCACCTACGATTATGTCATCGTCGGGGCCGGATCAGCGGGGTGCACCCTCGCCAATCGGTTGACGGAGGACCCCAATTGCAAGGTTCTGTTGCTCGAAGCTGGAGGATGGGATCGCGATCCCTTGATTCACATTCCGCTTGGCTGGGGCCGCATCTTTTTCGGTCGAAAGCACGACTGGATGTATTTTGCTGAGGCCGAGGAAGGCGTCCATGGCCGTGCGCTCGGGTGCCCGCGGGGCAAGGTGATCGGCGGCTCCTCCTCGGTGAACGCGATGGCCTATGTTCGTGGCCACCAAGAAGACTACGCGCGCTGGGCGGCGAACGGCCTGCCCGACTGGAACTTCGCGAGCGTCCTTCCCTATTTCAAACGTCAAGAGAGCTGGCAGGACGGCGCAACGGAGTATCGCGGCGACAGCGGTCCGCTAACAACGCAATACTGCCGCTACGATGACCCGTTGGTTCCCGCCTATATAAAAGCCGCCCAGCAGGCCGGACACCCGTATGTCGCTGACTATAACGCGGCGACCCAAGAAGGTATCGCTCCCTATCAGATGACGATCCGGAAAGGACGGCGGTGCAGTGCTGCGGTCGCCTATCTTCGTCCTGCCCTTCGGCGGGCGAACCTCACCGTCCTCACCAATGCGCTCGCGCTACGCATCATATTCAATTCCGATCGCGCGGTCGGAATCGAATATCAGCGCGGCGCGCGGTCCCGCCTGGCGTATGCGACCGGGGAAGTCCTTCTTGCAGGCGGGGTCATCAACTCGCCGCAACTGCTGATGCTGTCCGGGATCGGGGACCCGGCCCACCTCTCGGCGATGGGCATCAAGACACGAGCGGAGTTGGCCGGCGTCGGAAAGAATTACCAGGACCACATGTCGGTGGGGATCTTCTATAAGCGCAAGAAGCCGGGGCCCCTTCACGCCATGATGCGCGCCGACCGAATCGTACGAGAGCTAGCCAAAACCTACTTCGTCGGAGGAGGCATTTCGAACGACGTGCCGGCTGGTACCATGGCGTTTCTGCGCACCACGCCAGACGAGCCGATCCCCGATCTCCAGATTCTTTTCAACGCCGCGCCACTGGTCGCCAAGCCCTACTTCACACCATTCGTGAAATCCTACACCGACGGCTTCGCTGCCCGTGTGGTAGGGCTGCGGCCCGAGAGCCGGGGCTCACTCGAGCTGGCGTCGTCCGATCCGACAGCCCCGCCGCTTATCAGGCCCAACTTCTTTACCGAGCCCCAAGACATTGTCGTCATCCGCAATGGCATTGGGATCGCGCGCGAGATCGCCGCCCAGCCGGCGCTCCACGACTTCGTGGCCGAGGAACTTGCCCCCGCAAGCGCGGCACAGACCGACGCCGAGCTTGACGGCTACATTCGCAACACCGCCATCACCGTCAATCACCCGCTCGGTACCTGCCGCATGGGCCGCGTCGGCGACCCAGGTACGGTAGTCGATTCGGAGTTGCGTGTTGTGGGTGTGCGGGGTCTGCGCGTGGTCGACGCCTCGGTAATGCCAGACCTGGTCGGCGGCAACATCAACGCGTGCGTCATTATGATCGCGGAGCGCGCCTCGGACCTCATCCGCGGTCGAGCCGGGCTCGCAAGCGAACGCCCGCAGCCGCAGATCGCATCCTGACCGTCTTCGCTTTCAATCGGAACGCTTTATGACCCAACGCTACCAGCTGTTCATCGACAATGAGTGGAGGGATCCCGCCGACGGCACCTGGTTTCAGAGCGAGGATCCATTCTCGGCCGAGGTCTGGGCGGATATCCCGCGCGCCAGCGCGGCCGATGTCAATGCCGCGGTGTCGGCGGCTAAGACGGCGTTGACCGGCCCTTGGGGCACCATCACCCCGACCGATCGTGGACGCCTGCTCTATAAGCTGGGTACGCTGATCGAGGATAATGCGACGAGGCTCGCGGAGATCGAGGCCAAGGACAACGGCAAGCTCCTGAGCGAGGTGACTGGTCAGATCCGCTATGCGGCGAAGTACTTCCATTATTATGCAGGCCTCGCCGACAAGATTGAAGGCACCGTTATTCCGATCGATCGCGCCAACACCTTCACGTATTCGCGCTACGAGCCCGCGGGCGTCGTCGCCTCCATCACGCCGTGGAATTCGTCACTGCTACTGACCGTCTGGAAGGCCGCGCCAGCGCTGTGCGGCGGCAACACGTTCATCGCCAAGCCGTCCGAGTTCACGTCAGCCTCGATGTTCGAGCTGGCCAAGCTTGTGCTCGAGGCGGGACTTCCCAAGGGCGTCTTCAACGTCCTGACCGGCTTTGGGACCGAGGTCGGCGAACCGCTCGTTCGGCATCCCGATGTGGCCTGCGTCGCCTTCACTGGCGGCGACCAAGGCGGTCGTTCGGTAGCGAAAGTCGCGGCTGACGGATTGAAAAAGGTCCTGCTCGAGCTAGGCGGCAAGTCGCCGAATATTGTCTTCGACGATGCCAATCTGGACGATGCGGTGAATGGCGTCATCACCGGCATCTTCTCGGCCGGTGGCCAGTCCTGCATGGCCGGATCGCGACTCCTTGTGCAGGAGACTATCTATGACGAGTTCATGGAGCGGCTGCTCGAAGTCACCAAACGCGCGAAGGCTGGTGATCCTCGAGCCGAGGACACCCGCGTCGGACCGATGGCAACTAAGCCACAGTTCGAGAAAGTCATGTCGTACATCAACATCGCCAAGAACGAAGGTGCAAGGTGTCTCACCGGCGGGCGCGCGCTGACCGGTCCCGGCTATGGCGCGGGCCGAATCGTCGAGCCTACGATCTTCGTCGACGTCACCAACGACATGCGTATCGCGCAGGAGGAGGTGTTCGGACCGGTGCTCGCCGTGATCAAGTTCAAGGACGAGGAAGACGCGATTCGAATCGGCAATGACATTCGCTTTGGACTTGCGGCCGGGATTTGGACCAAGAGCTTGGACCGGGCGATGCTACTCAGCGAGAAGCTCCGGGCTGGAACCATTTGGGTCAACAACTATCGTGCGACGAGCTTCACCGCCCCGTTCGGCGGCTTCAAGCAGAGCGGCATCGGCCGGGAGAACGGCCTCGAAGCCGTTAAGGAGTTCATGGAGGTCAAAACGGTCTGGATCTCGAGTAATCTCAAGATGCCAGATCCGTTCGTCCGCAGATACTGACTCTTAAAGGCAGGAACTTTGGCTCCCGTGTGCTCACTGTTCTCGACCGCTGCCCAGGCAGCATTGTCGGGCACTTCGCCGAGCATGCAGAATAACCCCCCGCTGTCCAGGTAGACCGGTGAATGACGACATCATCAACCAATGAGTGGCAAACGCTCAGGCTATCGGCGATCCGTTATGCGGCGCGGGGCACTTCGCTGTTCGAGCTGAGCCATCCAGAGGGAGGCACCCTCCCAGCGGTGACTGCCGGGGCGCACATAGACGTCTTGCTGCCGAACGACATCATGCGTCAGTATTCGCTGCTCCATGCCGGCAGCGATCTTCGTTCCTACACCTTGGGAGTGAAGCGGGATCCGGTCAGCCGCGGCGGCTCGTCCTACATGCACGATAGCTTGCGCGTCGGGCAGATCGTCAAGGCGTCCCGCCCGCGAAACAACTTTCCACTCAACGAAGATGCGCGCTACAGCGTCATGATTGCCGGCGGAATCGGGATTACGCCGGTTTGGTGCATGATTCAGCGACTCGCCGAACTAGGCCGGTCTTGGGAGCTGCATTATTCCTCACGGTGTCGCGAGGACGCCGCCTTGCTTGACACGCTTCAGGAATATGGACACGTCCACTTCAACTTCGACGAAGAGAATGAACGCCGGTATTTGGACTTGGCGACGATAGTGGCGGCCGCCTCCCCTGACGCGCACTTCTACTGCTGCGGGCCGCAGCAGATGCTCAAGGCGTTCGAAGCGGCGACGCAGGGGCTCGCGGCCGAGCGGGTTCACCTTGAATATTTCGCATCGAGGCACAAAGCGGCGGTCGACGGCGGCTATATGGTTGAACTCGCGCGGTCGGGGCAGACCTACGAAATTCCCAAGGGAAGCACGATTCTCAACATTCTGCGCGATGCCGGCGTCCCGGTAAACTTCTCATGCGAGCACGGCACGTGCGGCGCTTGCGAGACGAATGTGCTCGGCGGCATTCCTGATCACCGGGATTCGCTCCTCAGCGAGCAGGAGCGTGCGGTCAACAACACCATGATGATCTGCTGTTCCGGCTGTAAGGGAGATCGCCTTGTACTAGATCTTTAGCCGAAGCAAGCAAGTTGTTTCGGCCGCTCGGCATTTCACATCTGGGATATTTCCATTTCCGACGAGGGACCGCCTCTTGGCGTGCGGCGCACCCGCTGAGCGCAACGAGGCCGGCCCGCAACGAAATGGTGGGCAAGCTCAAGTATGGCTTCGTTCCGTTAGTCCTCATTAGGCGGCTGCTCGCGGCTCTATCCGGCATGACGCATTGGCGCGAACCACGCGAATCCTCGCGGGCGTCCAAGCCTCAAACATCCGTCTTCGCTCCTGCGCAGATGCGGGAGATGCCCGAAGCTGATCAGCTTGGACAGCTTCCCGTTCAATGGAACGCTTGCGCAGCCGGGCATCGGGGGCTATGGCGTTCGGTTATCAGGACGCAGCTGCGGGGTGGTTGCCCGCTAAAGGCGATTCGGCACATTTCGCCCTGGCGATCGGCCGATTTCCGCGTCTCCGCAGAACCGCTTAGTCGGCAACATAGAGACTGTGCGGAAGCTTTGGGGGATTCATGTCGACATCCGAGCATGACGTTGAAGAGAGCCGGAACAGGGTCCAATCGGTCGATATCGCGATGTCGATCCTGGCCGCGATCGCGACGGCCTCCCGGAGAGTGTCGCTGACTGAAATCGCTCGGCAGCTCGGTTACGCGCCGAGCAAGGTACACCGCTATTTTACCAGCTTCGTGCGCGCTGGGATCCTGGTGCAGCAGTCGGAAAACGGATTGTACGAGTTCGGTCCACTCGCCCTCAAGATTGGGCTGTCCGCGATCGGCCAGATCGATGCTGTTCGCTTTGCCTCGGAGGGTCTTGCTGTACTTCGCGAAACAACAGGATTGAGCATTCTCCTCGTGGTATGGGGTGACATGGGTCCAACGGTGGTTCGTCTCGAGGAAAACATCGACGCTGTGCGAACGAACATTCGGCTCGGTTCGGTTTTGCCCGTCCTGACCACGGCGATCGGCCGCGTCTTCTTGAGCTACCTTCCTGCGACCTCAACTGCTGCGTTCGTGGCCCGCGAGTGCAAGGAAAGTGAGGTCGCGGCCGCCATCGACAAAGATGCGCTAATCGCCCAAATCCGCCGTGACCGCTTTTGCCAGATCAAAAGTTATATGCTGCCCAACGTCATTGCGATGGCCGCGCCGATCCTGAACGCCGACGGTTATGCCGCCGCTGTTGTCGCCGCACTGACGCGCCCGCTCTCAAACCTCACCGCGACGCACGATGCACCGGCTCGAGCACTGAGTGACTTCTGTCACGACGTCTCTACGCGGATCGGCGGCAGCTGACGCGTCCAGCGGCCGCGACAGAAGTTGGAAGCCCTTTGTGCTGAAAGTGGCAGCACAGCTTTGGCATTTTGAACAAAGAGCTGATGACGATAATCGCCGGCGCGACCGTTGCTATGATCTCTCCCTACCTTGGGAAAGCCCTCGCACTCATCGAGCGGCTTTGAATGGTAGAGTTTTCCAGTCGGACGCCGGTTCGAACGCGACCTGGTTCTGGCCGAGAATAAAGCGGGTCGCCGCGATATAGATCGATTCATTCAGTTCACTTGGCCGATCCTTCGGCATGTTCTGTCGGATGTAGTCGTAGAAATCGCCTATCGGCGCATCTGACCAATGGCTTACGAAATTCTCCCCAGTAAGAGGCGGGCCTGCCCGTTCATCGTTCGCGAGATTTCCTTGAAGCCGGTCGCCGTGGCACCGGGCACATGCTTCCTCGAAGGCCTGTCTATCCTGGGCGAGACAGGGTTCACTGAATCTACAGAGAACGAGGCTGACTCCAATAAACGGCAAGATGCTGCGCCAACTGGCATGCCAAACGTTCATTCTTAATCCCTGAGTTGGGGAAGCTCGGACCAACGAGGCGGCTTTGGCAGGGATAGCAGATAGGAGTGAATGGCTCGCAACTCTGCGTCACTGAGAACGGCCGAAGAGTAGGCTGGCATCACATTGCGCGGCCGACGTACCAGTTCAGTAAATAAATTGAATGGCAACGGAGGCATCCCAATGCGAGGACCCGTCGACAGGGAACCCTGGCCTTGAAGACCATGACACTCGTAGCACCCCTTTTGCCGAAATACTCTTTCACCATCCTGAGCGGGAGGGGTGAGTTCCTGGGCGCCACACGGCCTAGCTAGCGAGAGCGACAAGACAAGCAAAGTAACAATCCGCATCATCAAAGTCCTTCTTGTTACCGCGGCTGGGAGACGACATCGACCAATGCCGGTTCGCCCGCTTTGACAACATCAAGAGCACGTTTGAGGACCGCCCCCAGGTCCTTTGGATCATCGACCGGCCCTTCGGCCTTTACGCCCATGCTCTTCGCAAGTTGCACGTAGCTGATAGAGGGATCATCGAATTTTGTACCGATTGAGCAACGGTCAACGCCACGTTGGCGCCGGTCGGCAATCCTCTGCACGTGCATAATCTCTTGATGATACCCTCCATTGTTGTGAACGATTGTCAGCAGCGGAACCTTGTGGCGAGCGAGTGTCCACAGCGATGCGGGCACAGCCATGAGATCACCGTCGCCCTGAATGTTGATGGATATGCGACCCTGGTCGCGGTTGGCTAGCGCCGCACCAACCGCAGCCGACAGATTGCCCCCTATGCCGTAACCGCCGGAATTACCGAGATAGTGATGATGGTTCTTGATGTCCCAAAGTCGTTGGGGCCAGAAGTTCGTGTAGAAGGCATCCGATACAAGCGACCAGTTTTCGTGACGGAGCAGCTCCCATAATTCGGCGTGAAGGCGCGCCGTGCTGACGGGAGAGGCGTCCCATGCATAGGTCGCTGCTACCTTGGCACGATGCCGCAGCTCGACGAAGGCGGCCTTTAGTTTCTGTCGGCGTGCGTCTGCCAAATCCGCTTTCCCCGCATTCATCTCCCGTCTGACCGCCTCGATCAGGGAGGGCAGCGTTGCCTCGCCGTCGCCACTGACGGCAACGTCGACAGACGTGAAGCGCTGGAAATCCTGATAGTTGGCCTTCAAGAACAAGTCTTGCGAGGTGACCGAAATAAGCTTTGCGGTCTCCTTCGCCGCTGGGATGACATCGCGATGAACCCGATCACGAAATTGATTTACCGTGCCCCAGAAATCCGTCAGCTCAATTCCGATAATTACGTCGGCCTCCTGGATGAGCTCACGGCCTCGCTCACTGTGATTCAGGTAATGACGGTTCGGCATGTTCATTCGGCCGAATTTGTCAACGACTGGCGCGCCCAGCGCCTCAGCAAACTCAACGAGCAGGTCGACGCCGGCCGGCGTGCGGGCGAGTCTGTCAACCAGAATGACGGGCGTTGTTGCCCCGACGAGGAGGCGCGCGGCTTCAATAACGGAACCCGCATCTCCCTGAGGAGCCGATGACCGAACGAGTTTGGGCACGAAAGGGGCACCCTCGACCTCTCTTTCTTGCAGTTCGGAATCAACGACCAAGACCACGGGCCCCATCGGGGGCGTCATAGCGATTTTGTGAGCCCGTAAAAACGACTCCGCAAAATGTTGCAGAGAGACAGGTTGATCGTCCCATTTCGTGAAGTCCCGAACCGTAGTGGCGCAATCTTGCACGCTATGGGTCCATTCGACGCCAGTACGCCGCATGGCGGCATCCATGGTATTTCCGGCGATGCAAATCAACGGCACTCGATCGCACCAAGCGTTGTAGATGGCCATCGAACCGTGTTGGAGGCCGACAGTCCCGTGAATGCACGCCAGCAAAGGTTTTCCGGTAACCTTGGCATACCCTTGGCCCATCCCGAGCGCAATTTCCTCATGCAGCACGGTGAGCATTTCAGGCTTAATATTATGACCGTAATTGATGATCGACTCGTGCAGCCCCCGAAAACTTGACCCCGCTGTCGTAGCAACATAGTCGACGTTTGTGGACTTAATGACATCGACCATGAAATCCGACCCGGCGCGGCGTACGAAAAATTCGTCGTCGCGTTGTTGGATCGGCGCACTTTCCTTTGCTACCGCAGCGGCGGAGGGTGGCGGCAATGGTCCATTCCCTCTGACCGCGGCGGATTGCTGGGCTGTGACACTTGAAGCGACGGTCGCTCCAGAGGTCGCGAGTGCCGCGGTCATGAAGGTACGCCGATTGAGTGAATGCGCTTTGTCCTTGGCCCCCACTCCTCATCTCCTCTTAGTCTGCTTTTATGAAATCCAGCTGGCACGTCGATGTCGCAATTTGCGCTCATGTCTTCTGCCGCGACGTCGCGACGAGAATCGGCGATAGCTGGCGCGGCCGACGGGCCCTAGGTTGCAAGTATTAAGACCGCGTCACGCTCGGCCTCAGTGATGGATTGCCTGTCGGCTCATGATAACGCTCTTGTGCCCGATCGCGCCGGGCACCCTCGACATCGCGGCCATACAGAGCGCGGCCACAAAGGCGGGGAGCGCGGCAACGGTAAACAGCCCGGAGAAGCCCAGATTCAGCGCGATCAAAAAGCCTCCCATCATGGATCCGAGGATCGAGCCGAGGCGCCCGATCCCGAGGGACCAACTCACACCGGTCCCCCGAACGGCGGCAGGATAAAAGCTTGCCGCGATTGCATTCAATCCGATGATGGTTCCGCCAATTCCCGAACCGGCAAAGAAGATCGCAACGCCGAGGGCGAAAGTATTGGTGTAGACCTGCCCAAGCGCGATGATGGAGGCGGTCGCCACGATCAACGAGGCGGAAAGCATGCGGTAGGGATTGAAGCGGTCCATGATGACGCCGAGCGACACTGCGCCGACCGTCGTGCCGACCGGGATCATGGCGGCGAGGAGCACGGCTGTCCGGATTGTCACTCCGCCGCTGTGGATCACCGTGGGCAGCCAGCTGCTGAGGAAATAGTAAACCAGGAGGGCCATGAACTGGCTGGCCCAGATCAACATGGTGCCACGCCGGAGATCGGGGGCGAACAGGGCGGCGACCGGCGAGCCTTTCTCATGTCCGGCAGGCGCCACAAAGGTCGTGCCGGCCAGCGACGCCATCGGCGCGATGCGCCGGATCGTCTTCGCGATCTGCTTGTGTCCGCGATCTTTAGCGATCAGGTACCGCACCGACTCCGGCACCGCCAGCAACAGGACCGGGACCAGAAGCAGTGGCAGGGCGCCGCCGAGGATGAGCACGTGCCGCCAGCCTTCGGGGCCGGTCGCGAGCTGCGCCGCGATCACGTTGCCAAGGGCGCCGCCGATGGCGAAGCCGCACGACACGAACGTTAGCATGGTGAAGCGGATTCGCGAGGGTACATACTCCGACGCCACCGTGATTGCGTTCGGCAAGGCGCCGCCGAGGAAAATCCCGGCGATAAATCGCATGACGACGAGCATCTCAAAGCTCGTGGAATAGCCGCCTGCGAGGGTGGCACCACCGACGCCGATCACCGAAAGGACTAGCGACGAGCGTCGGCCGAACTTGTCGGCCAGGGGACCGAAGATGAGAGCACCGGCGGCTAGGCCTACAAGGCCCGCACCGAACAGGTTGGCGAGCCGGTCGGGCGAGACATCCCACTCCATCCGGATCGACGGCGCCAGCGAGCCGATTACAACGACGTCCATCCCGTCGAGGACAGCCACAACGAAGCAGACCAGCGACAGGAATATCTGAAACGGCGAGAGTCTGTGCGCGTCTATGATCGCCTGTACATCGACTGCGGATGATTCCCTGCCCATGCTATCCTCCTGTCATTCTGATTATTGTCGGACGGGGCGCCGCTATCGGCGCCGCGTGTCTATTGGCCAGTAATCGGATTGCCGGGAGAACCGGGTGCGACGAACAGTCATTGCGATGGCACGGTCCCAGCCGCGCCTATCGCACCGCTTTGGCGGAATCCTTCTTGCCGCCAAACAGATTCTTCACCCGCCCGACCAGCCCGGGCTCGGCTGACGTGTCCTCGGCGGCAGGTCCGCTATCTTCCGCTGGCGGCGCGCCGACCTTATCGGCGAACCGTGTAAAGAACTGGCCGGCGAGCGACCTGGCAGTCGCGTCGATGAGGCGGGCGCCAATCTGAGCCATCTTCCCGCCCACCTGCGCGCTCACGACGTAGGTTAGCAACGTCATGCCGTCGCGGTCCTCGAGCCGAACGACAGCACCGCCCTTGGCGAAGCCCGCGGCGCCGCCCTGCCCCTCACCAGCGATCCGGTATCCGTTGGGCGCGTCGATGTCGAAAAGGGAGACCTTGGCGGAGAACTTGGCGGCCATGGGTCCAATTCTGACCTTGGCAATCGCCGTCATTTCCGTTTCCGACAGGCGCTCGATTTCCTCGCACCCGGGGATGCACTCCTGGAGGATCGCCTCGTCGTTCAGCGCCCGCCAGACATCCTGACGCGCGGCAGCGATCAGATGCTCTCCAGACATATCCATGCGGCCATTTTGTATTACAGTATGGTAGGCATACATAATTGCTGTCGTACTTGCAAGCGACTTGGCGCTATGCGCATAAGTGTCATGGTAAGCGTTCGGCCGAGGGCCGGTGGTATTATCGTAGCTTTGGGAAAATGTGCGGAATGGATAGCGAGGCGTTAGCGCCGCTGCGTCACGAGCCGGCCCCACTGAGGAACCAGATCATCGTCGCGCTTCGCGGGGCCATCGAGTCGGGCAATTTGCAACCCGGTCAAAGACTGGTGGATCGTGAGTTGTGCGCGCGGCTCGGTGTCAGCCGGACATCGCTACGCGAGGCGTTGCGTGAGTTGCAGGCGATTGGTGTGTTCGCGAGCGACAACAGGGGACTTTCTGTCGCGGTGCTTACCCCCGACGAGGCGAACAACATCTATGCTATCAGGGGTGTCATAGAGGCTCTTGTTGCCGGCCAGTTCACTGAGAAGGCAACCGACGAGGAGGTTGCGGCGCTCGCTGGTCTGGCTGACAACCTGAAGGCCGCCTACGCCACCGGCTCCGTGCAGGACATAATCCGCAGCAAGCGTGCGCTCTATGATCAGATGTGCCACGGCGCGCGGAATACAATCGCCTTGGACATTATTGACCGTCTAACGTTGCGCACCTCGAGCCTGCGCAGCCAGTCTCTTTCCCGGCCGCAACGCCAGAAGCAGAGCATCGCCGAGATCGACGCGATCGTGACGGCGATCAAGGCGCGAGACCAGAGCGCCGCCGCTGCTGCCGCCGCGGCTCACGTCGCCCACGCAGCGAATTCCGCACTTGACAAGACGGCGCTTTCCTCCCTCGCGACGCCGGAGCAGACGCGCGCCGTTGCCGCTCGTCGAACCAAGGGGATGCAGTCCGCCTAATCGGCAGGAGGAAACGAGCCTCTCCGCCCTAGGGTAGAGAGGTCCTACGATGTGGTTTGACAGGACATGGAGCGTCAAGTGCTAGACGCGCAAAGGCCAAGCGCAAGGACGAACTGGCCGCGGCTGATGCCCGACGAGCGGCCGTCACTCGAGCGGTGCCCCGGCGATCATCGTTTGCCTACGAATTGGAGCTCAAGGGTGAAGCGAAGAAGCTGGTTTCGGCGCATCATCTGACTTGATATACCGAAGTCAAACATCAATGGAGAGCCGGCGCGCCTTCTATTTGAAGACTTGGATCGCGCCCTGTCCAGAGACCGCCCGCTTGGTCATGGATTTGACGAGTGCCGCCCGATAAGCCGCCGTTGCCGCAGGGTCGGCCAGCATGTCCTCAGGATCGATGTCGAGCGGCTCGATCGCGATTTCGGCAAATTCCGCGGTCAGCGCTTGCTCGAGCGCTGCGGGACGAGTGACGCCCGTATTGTAGGCGCCGGTCACCGCGATGCGGACTTCGTCGCCGGTCCGACACACGAAGCTCGCCGCCAGCGCATAGCGTGACGCAAGGTTGCGGAACTTAGCGTATCCGGCCGAGTCCGGGATCGGGAACTCAACACCAGTAACGATCTCGCCGGGCTTACGGCAAGTCTCGTAGAGGCCGATGAAATAATCGTCGCCTGAAACCCGGCGGCGGTCGGTCACGACGGTGGCACCAAGGCTTAGCACCGCGGCCGGATAATCAGCCGCCGGGTCATTGTTGGCGACCGAGCCGCCAATCGTTCCCCGATGTCGGACGTGACGGTCGCCGATCGACCCCGCGAGCCCAGCGAGAACCGGGATTTTCGAACGCACCAACGGAGAGGCGGCGACGTCCGAATGGACCGTACCGCCCCTGACGAGAATTCCCCCTGCGATTTCCTCGATGCCTCTCAACTCGGGAAGTGCCGACAGATCGATGACGTCGGAGGGCTGCGCCAATCGCGCCTTCAGGGTTGGGAGTAGAGTATGGCCGCCCGAGATGTAGCAAGCATCATCGCAAGCATTAAACAGCTGCACCGCCTCCTCGACGTTCCTCGGCCGCCGATATTTGAAGGGATACATGCTCATGCCGCTGAATCCGCGACTGCGGTGCCTCCGTGGACCTGGCGGTGCGCCAACAGGATCGCCTTCACGATATTGTGGTAGCCGGTGCAACGACAGAGATTACCTTCCATCTCCTCGCGCACATGGTGCTCGTCGAGCGGCCCTTCCCACGTGTGGATCAGTTCGGCACCGGCCATGATCTGACCGGGCGTGCAGAAGCCGCACTGGAGACCGTGGCAGGTGCGGAACGCCTCTTGCAATGGATGGAGCGAGCCGTCCTTGCTAGCAAGCCCCTCGATCGTCGTCACTTCGTGCCCTTCCGCCTGCGCCGCGAGAACCGCGCATGACTTGGCCGAGATACCGTCGAGATGGATCGTGCAACAGCCGCACTGCGTCGTGTCGCAGGCGACGTGGGTGCCCGTCAACCCGAGTCCCTCACGCAGATACTCCACGAGCAGGGTGGAATCCTCGACGTCGCGCGAGACCACCTCACCGTTTACAGTCATCGACACCGTAATCATGTCACGCCTTCCTCTTCGGTCAGCTGCCTGGCTTCGGCTCGTTTGGACTTAAGGATCTGGATCGCGGTCCAGATCTTGAGCGGAGTTGCCGGCATCACGATTTCCTCGACGCCAAGCGGCGCAAGCGCATCCTCGACCGCCGACATGATGATCGCTAGCGCAGGTGTGGTCCCGCCCTCGCCGCCGGCCTTCACGCCGAACGGGTTGGTCGGAGAATACACCTCTGCGATCTCGCAGGTGAACGAGGGCAAGTTATCCGAGCGCGGCATGCCATAGTCGGTAAACGAACCGGCCAGAGGCTGGCCGCTGTCGGGATCGATCGGGAACGCCTCCCACATCGCTTGGCCGACGCCCTGCGCGATCCCGCCATGGGTCTGACCGTGAACGATCAGTGGGTTGATGCAGCGGCCGACATCATCGACGGTTGCATAGCGAACGATATCGATGCCGCCCGTCTCCGGATCAATCTCGACCTCGCACATTCCGGCGCCGTTGGGAAAGACCGGCTGGTGCATCTCGTTGTCGCGACGCACGCGCAGACCTTCCGGTGACTGGGCAGCAGCGGCCACTGCGAGTTCCTGCCAGCCCACCTTACGATTGGTCCCGGCCGCACCGAACAGTCCATCGGCAAAGCTTACCTGAGCAGGTTCGACCTCGAGGATCTCGGCAACAATCGCGCTCGCCTTCTCGACTAGATCCTCTGCCGCGAGCGCCATAACTGCCGAGGCGTGCCGCATGGACCTCCCGGAATGCGTGCCACCTCCGGCCGTCACTATGTCGGTATCGCCAAGCGTGATCGTCACATCGTCGAACGGGACGCCTAGCATATCCGCCATAACTTGGGCGAAGCTCGTCTCATGCCCCTGCCCCGCCGGCTGGGTACCGATGATCACCTCAATCCCCTTCTCGGGATGGACGATGATGTCAGCGCGCTCCTTGGGCGAACCGATCGAGCTCTCAACGTAATTAGCGAAACCGATCCCGTAGAGCTTGCCCCGCGCCACCGCCTCGTCGCGACGCGACTGCGCTCCCGTCCAGTCGCCGATCTCCAGCAACCGATCCATGTTTTTCTCATACTCACCACTGTCGTACGGTGAGCCGATTGCGTTTCGATACGGCATCTGGTCGGGTCGCACGAGATTGCGCCGGCGTAGCTCAAGCCTATCGTAACCAAGCTCGCGCGCCGCCTTGTCGATCAGACGCTCGATCGCGAAGCAAACTTCGGGACGCCCGGAGCTCCGATATGCTTGAGTGCACATCGTGTTGGTATAAACCGCTCGCGAACGCAGAGTTGCGGCTGCTATGTCGTAGGATCCCGTGATCAGCCCGGAGCCCTTGGACAATGGCGACAGGGACACGCACCGAGCGCCGACATTGGAGAGATTATCGGCCCGCATCGCGAGAAAGCGGCCGTCGCGATCGAGCGCGAGCTCAACCTTTGAAACGAGATCACGTCCCTGATAATCGGTGAGGAAGGACTCCGAACGCTCGGCGCGAAATTTGACCGGGCGGCCGAGCCTCTTCGAAGCCCACATCACCAGGCCGAATTCGACGTAGGTCCGGTTGCGCGTGCCGAAGTTGCCGCCGACGTCGAACGAGACGACCCTGATCGTTGCAGGTTCAACACCGAACACCTTCGCGATCTCATGCTTTTGGCGAACCGCGCTGCCGCTGCCGGCATATAGCGTATAGCGCTCGGTCTCGACATCCCACCAGGCAAGCGCCGCGCGGGGCTCCAATGGGACGCCCGTGACGCGCGGAATCACCCACGTCGTCTCGACGACGTCGTGCGCCGCATCGAAGGCCGCATTAGTAGCGGCAATGTCTCCGAAGGTGGAGTCGACGAGGACATTGTCCTCCATCGCATCCCATAGCTTGGGAGCATCGGGCTCCGCCGCCTTCCGGCTGTCCGCCACCCAGGGCAGTTCCTCATAGTCTACCAACACCGCCTCGGCGGCGATGTAAGCGAGCTGCCGGGTCTCCGCGACGACCATCGCGATTGCCTCACCAACATACCGCACGCGGTCGGACGGCAGCAAATAATGCTCACCGATATAGATAGGCGCCCCGCCGCGTCCGGTGAGCTTCACGTCGAAATCAGTCGATGGTACGGGATTGTGCGGGATTTCGCCCAGGCCGTCGGCTCGCGCATCGGCGCCGGTGAAGACGCCGAGCACCCCTTCCATCGCCAGCGCTGCCGAGCCATTGATCCCGAGGATGCGCGCGTGGGGATGCGGCGATCGGACGATCGCTGCCCAAGCCTGGTTTGGTAGCGAGAAGTCGTCGGTGAACCGCCCCTTGCCGATGATCAGCCGTTCGTCTTCCTTGCGCTTGAGCGGCTGTCCGACTGCGCGGAGCGACTTGATGATATCCATCTTACGATAAGGCGTCATGCCGGGACGTTCTTCATCCAACGCAGGTCGAGATACTTGTCTACGTCGGTCAGAGGCTCGGCTCCTGAACCATATCGCGTGCGCAGGTCGAGTACTGCGCGCGCCCCATCGCGCAAGATCGCGCCGTTCGGCGTTAGGCCAGAGGTGGGCGACAACAGGCTGCGCATCACCGTTTGGAGCACCTTTGGCTGGATCTCGGGCATGCGCGCAGCGAGGATCGCGGCCGCAGCTTCCCGGTTGGCGGGATCGAGCACCCAGTCGAGGCCACGACGGTAAACGCCGAGGAACGCCGAGAGCAAATCGCCATTGGCTTCGGCCCAGTCGCGGCGCACCGCGATGACCCCGCCTTGGTAGTTCGGGAGGAAGTCGCTGCTGTTCAGTAGCGTCGGAAAGCCATTGGCATTCGCGATGCTGGTGAACGGCTCGATCGTGATCGTGCCGTCGTGAACGCCTTCCTTGACGGACCGCCACCGGTCCGGCGTCGAGCCAACCGGTGCGACCTGATAGTGCTCGGGGGCTACGCCCGAGCACGAGAGCATGTGATAGAGGGCGAAAGCGAAGCCGGTGTTGACCGCATCGACCGCCAAGCTCCGGCCCTCCACGTCCGCCGGCGTCCGAATGTGTGGTGAAACGACGAAGCTGAGCGCGAGTTGGGTGCAGCCCATCACCGCGCGGTAGTCGTGCTGGGTCGGCAGCATCGCCACCCCCTGCTTTTCGCTATAGGCGACGACGTTGTCAAAGGCCGTGAAGGCGACGTCGAACTTGCCGGTGCCGAACTGCTCGAACTGGAAGACGGAGCTGGGTGTCGTCTGGAAATCCAGCTCGATGCCGGCATGATCTAGATAGCCCCGCTCCATTGCCGCGAAGACCGGCAGATTAGGCGCGCCCGGAAAAGCGATGACCGAGAGCTTGCTCACGCTGCGACCTCCATGAGCGAGAGTAGCATCGTGGACACCTCGTCGACCCGCTCGAGGGGCGTGAGATGCGCCGCACCGTCGAGGACCTGCATCGTCGCGCCCGGAATGGCATCGCGCATCGCCTCGGCCATTGCCGCCGGGGTCGCGTAATCCTCCGAGCCCACAAGGATTCGCGTCGGCATTGACATGGCAGTGAGGCCTACGCGCAGGTCCGCCGCGCCGAGCATACGGCAGGTTGCAGCATAGGCGTCGATGTCGTTGGCGAGGAAGATCGAGACCGCCTCATCGAGCACCTCCACGTGGGTCTCGGCGAAGCCCGCAGTGAACCAGCGGCTCTTCTGGAACGGGACGAGGACATCGAGCCCGCCAGCAATCGCCTTTTGTGCGCGGTCCTCCCATTGTTCGGACGCCTTCTCCCCGTACCAAGCCGTCGTGTCGATCAGCCCGAGCGCCTTGGTCAGCTGGGGGTATCGCTGTGCGAAGGCAATCGAAATCGTGCCGCCCATCGAAGCGCCTGCTACCGCGGCGTTCTCCCAGCCGATCGCATCAAAGAGGTCGGCGAGATCGTCGGCGAACTGCTCGACCGTGAATGGTGCACCGATCTTCGAGGACTCGCCGTGGCCGCGACAATCAAAGACGAGCACCTCCCCAGCCTGCTTCAGGCGCTCGGCGACCGGTAGCCAGAAACGATGATCCATCGCCAGCGAGTGCACGAGCGCAATCCGCGCCGGACCGGTTCCTTTAAGAAGCGAATAAGAGATGGCCGCCCCATCGCGGACGACCTCCCTCGCCAAATCCTGTCGGGCGGGCATAGGCGCGATCCTGGTGCTCATTGAAACCTCCTTCGGCACGCCGGGGCGCGCCGCTGAGTTCGCATCCCGAAAGAAAGTTGCTTTGATGCTTTGGTTCACGTCGGACACGCGACTGCTCCGTCAGGCCAGCTTCGACATGTCTATACTACTACCATACTGTAGTACAATACAATACATCGTCCATCGGTCCTAGTCGGACCACGATCAGGGAAGCCGCCGCCAGCCACGCCCTTTCGGCGGCCCGGCGTCGCATTCCTGGGCTTGAGCGCTGCAACAACATCGATCGCGTGGTCTGGAGAACAAAATGCCGCCCGCATGCGATTACCGATCGGCCGGCGGGAGCGGGAGTTCC
The DNA here is from genome assembly GCF_054185205.1 of Bradyrhizobium sp. 14AA. Lineage (NCBI taxonomy): Bacteria > Pseudomonadati > Pseudomonadota > Alphaproteobacteria > Hyphomicrobiales > Nitrobacteraceae > Bradyrhizobium > Bradyrhizobium sp. 14AA. The sequence goes on from NZ_JAVAYM010000002.1 coordinate 227,122, forward strand.
AGTCTCTATGTCCAATGCTTCGAGGCTTTGGACGGCCGGCGCGCCAGTCGCGACGACTCGTCTTCTGTCCGCTTCCATCACTGCGTGTTCCTCACCAAAGACTAGCTGCAGATGCAGCGGGCCCCTGGCACACCGCCTCTTTCCCTCCCACTGCGGTCGCGCAGCGCAAGAATGGCAGTGCGCTGACCGAAGGGCACGATTTGGGGACTTATTACCGAGCCTGCGCCGAGACCATAATCACGGCAATGCTGGACGTGATCGCGGCCGAACGGCAGCAATCATGAGAGCGATTGGATTGTTGGTGTTGACGGCAAGCAAATCGCAGTGACGCCTGACCGCATCGTGATCGCTCTAACTGCACGATAGGCCTAGTCGGATTTAGCCAACCGCATCTATGGGCTGCTTCGCGCTATTATCTCGGACGACGTGTCGCGATTGAGGCTCATGACCTTTCCACAAAGCCGCGCGATTCCGCCGGGCAGGGACGAAAAGCTAGTCGTGGAAATACACCGACGCCATCACCGCATCGAGCGCGGCGAATTCGGGCCCGTCTCGACAGGATGGCCGACGCCGCCTGAATTGCCGGCGCTACTTCATCTGCAATTTCCCTAGAATGTCTCCTAGACACACTTCCCGCCTGCCTTGCTATCTCCTTAGGGCCCAATCAAGGCGGCCGCATACAAAAGGGAATAGGCGATGAGCAAAAGGGTCATGTTCACTCGGGCCGCAACATGAAACGGCATTCGGGCCGCCGAACGTCGGACCCGCAAACGGCGGCCGCCCCGTCGGCAGAAGCCCTGCGATTCAAACAAGCTATTAAGCCGCCCGTACGTTTGCCATGAAGCGATCGAGTTCGGCGCGCAGGCGCGTGCTTTCGGCCGAGAGCGTCTTGGCCGAGTTGAGCACCCTTTGTGAGGCCGTGCCAGTCTCGGCTGCACCCTGATCGACCTGCCCGATGTCGGTGGCCGCAGTCTGGGTTCCGTGCGCCACGTTTTGGACGCTACGCGCGATCCGCTGGGTGGCGGCGCCCTGCTGCTCCACCGCGCTCGCAATCGAGGTCGCAATGGCAGATATCTGGCCGATGGTATCGCCAATCTCCTTGATCGCTTCGACCGAGTCGGCTGTCGCGCCCTGTATGCCCGCGATGTGCGAGGAGATCTCGTCTGTGGCTTTCGCGGTCTGGCTCGCCAGGGATTTCACTTCGCTTGCGACCACCGCAAAGCCTCGCCCCGCTTCTCCCGCGCGGGCCGCCTCAATGGTGGCATTAAGTGCCAAGAGGTTGGTCTGCGCCGCGATGGCGGTGATCAGCCTCACGACCTCACCGATTTGCTGGGCGGCGTGCGACAGATCGCCGATGCGGCTGTCGGTCTCCCTCGCCTGCAACACCGCGGCTTCCGCGATACGGCTGGAGGCGCGGACCTGGCGGCCGATCTCCTCTATGGAAGCTGAGAGCTCTTCAGTTGAGGTCGCGACCGACTGAATGTTGGAGGACGCCCGTTCGGAGACGCACGCGACTTGGCTCGACAGTGTCTGCGTGGTCTCCGCCGTCCGCGTCAGGGTTGAGGCTGCGGATTCCAGCTGCACGGCGGAAGCTGAGACGTTAGAGACGATGGTGCCAACCGCACTTTCGAAAACATCGGCGAAGCGGATCAACTCGACCCGCCGTGCCGTGCTGGCTTCCCTGTTCTGCGCTTCGATCGCAGCCGCATCACGCTCGGCCTTAGCGAGCGCCTGCAGCTTGAATTGCTCCACGGCCTCAGCCATCTCGCCCAGTTCATCCTCGCGCCCCAATCCCGGTAGCACCACGTCGAAATTGCCCAATGCCAGTCCCCGCATCGCCTTGCACATCGCGACCATCGGACGGGAGATGCCGGTGCCGAGTAGGAAGGCGAGCACGGTGCCAAGCACCGTGCCGCCAGCAGCCAACATCAGGATCAAATGCTCGGTTTGGCCGATTGTGCCTTCCGACTCAGCCTCCAGCCGCTGCTGCTCGGAGACGAGATCCGACTTTATGGCGGTCGCCCCCTCCATGATAGCGCCAGCCGAGCCGCTCATCTCGGTCGTCAGCGCGTCGAGCAGCTTGGCATTGGCAATGAGTTTCTCGAGCGCCTCGCGATAAGCCGCAAGCAGCACTTTAGCATCCTTCAGGCCGGAGACGATCCTGCCGTCAATCGAATAGATCGCGCCCAGCGACTCCTCGACGAATTTCAGCCGCGCCAGCGCGCTCGAGGCCGCCGACTGATTGGAGTTGAGGACGAAGTTGCCCGCAGCCGCGCTAGCGGTTTGAAAGTGGGTGTTAGTTTGCTTGATGCCGATTTCGATCGATTGCGCCTCGCCATCGGAGGCGCTGTCGGCGATGCTGTCGAGTTTGAATTTCAGAAGATTGGCATTCCGGGATAGTTGGTTCTGCGCGATGAGCGTGCTTTCGCGCTTGGCCGCCAAGATCCTGCCAAACGTCGTGGTGAAATCGGTAAATTCCTTGGCGAGGTTATCGAGACTGTCCAAGCGCGCCGGGTTCTTGACGTGCTTGATCGCATGATCGATCGTATTCTTCAGGCTGACCTCGGCATCTAGGGCCGCTTTTGCATCGTCGTCCGTGCCCGCTACGAGGAAATAGCGGACAGTTGACCGGTAAGCGAGCAACTCGCGATCGATGTTGCGGGCACGATCCGCTTCCGAGACGCTATTGCGATAAGAGCCAACGACAGACGACACGTGCTCGAAGCCAAGATAGGCGAAAGTCATGTTAACCGCCGAGATGATGAGAACCACGGCAAAGCCTAGAATAATCTTTGCTCGAAACTTAAGGGTTGGAATCACTGCGCGCTTGAACGGCGCCACCATCAGCTCGGACATCCCACCACCTCAATTTTGAACAGCCGTAAGCGTGAGGCGCCTCGCCTCGCGCAATGTGCAAACTGGGGCAGAATCGATAAGCGGCAGTAAAGAGCTGTATGCGAACTGTATCACTTGGTACGAAATCGACTACAATTTCTTCCAGCTCGTCCTCGCCACCATTGCCTTCTAAGTTTCCTGTCACTCTTGCCAAGTTGATGGTCGTCGTTCCTCGGCGAGTGCAAGCGAGCTTTGGTGCAGGGCCGGAGAGTAGCCGCGCGGGCCTTCACGGAGTCAGCATCACAGGCTCCAAGACGGCGACACAAAGCTATGCTGTTGTGTATGGGCGATCTGATTTCAGCAGGCCTCTTAACTCCCTAGTCGCCGTCGGCTTGGCGATACCTACCCCATTCGTCCCTCGAGCAACTCCGGTGTTGGGAGCGCACTTTTGGTCGAGCATCGGGTAGGCGAGGTCAGCTATGAAGGTTAGAAGGCATGCGACATGTTCGGTATCGTACACTAGTGACACAAATCGATCACGCCTTGCTTACTGCTCGCCTCTGTCTGTCCGCTTCCGCGCAGAGTTTGCGCACCGACTGAGCAATAATCTGTCAACGTGGTGACGCGAGCGGCGGAATGATCCGCACCGCGACGTCCATAGCACCGTGTTTCACTGGGCGTTCGAGGAAAGATTGATTGGGGACGAAAGTGGCTTGCTCTTGTTCGACAATGCGCTGCCACTTTTGAGGTTGAACAACTCGGAGACGTTTCATGAAGATGGTGAAGAACCTTTTGTTGGGTTCGGCTGCAGTGATGATTGCCGCGAGCGGCGCACAGGCTGCCGATCTGCCGGTCAAGGCTAAGGCAGTCGAATATGTGAAGATCTGCTCGCTGTATGGTGCCGGTTTCTACTACATCCCAGGCACTGACACCTGCATCAAGCTGGGTGGCTATCTCCGCGCAGAAGTCGCGCTGGGCACCAACTCTGATTTCCTTCCCAATCAAAACGTCAGCTCGCAAGGCGCCAACGGTGCGTTCAACCGTCTGACCAACTACTACACGATGCGCGCTCGTGAGGATCTCAACATCGACACGCGCACCGCGACCGAATATGGCGTGGTCCGCACGTTTTTCGACGGCGTCTTTACATGGACGACTGGTAACTATGTCGGCTCTAACAGCGGCAGCGGCGCGACCGCCTACAGCGGCACGCTCGTCGCCGGCACGAACCCGTTCAGCGGTGCCACTACCCTCTACGGCTCGGGCTCGGGCTCGGTGAACGGCACCGACGGCAACGTCAACGCTGGATCGCTCGGCGTGTACTACGCTTTCATTCAATTCGCCGGCTTCACGATGGGTAAGGCGCTCTCGCAGTTCGATGCTCCTTGGACCGGTTATCCGGGCAACATCTTCGATGGTCTCGTCGGTGGCGGCAACGCGGTGACCGGTGTAAATCAGTTCGCTTATACCGCCGACTTCGGTCAGGGCGTGACGGCTTCGTTCTCGGCTGAGGACGCGACGCAGTACTTCCAGGCTGGTAACCTGAACCTGAGCGGTGCATCGGCGTACGGTCTATTCACCGGCAGCGTTGCCAACACCGGCAACATCGGCGGCTCGCGTTCGCCGAACCTCGTCGGTATGGTCCGTGTCGACCAGGCTTGGGGTCTGTTCCAGGCGTCGGTGGCTGCGCATGATAACCACGTCGCTTACTACGGCGCGACTGAGACGACCGGTCACCCCGCCGACAAGTGGGGTTGGGCAGTCCAGCTCGCTCTGTCGATCAAGAACATCCCGACCGGGGCCGGTGACACGATCAACGTGCAGGCCGTCTATACGGATGGCGCGACCCGCTACAACTTCACGCCCCTTGGGGGCAGCACATTCGCTATGTTCGGCAGCTCGAACATCGCCTACCAGAGCATCGGCTTCGCTTCGGCTCCTGACACCGTCTTCGTTACGGGCGGCTCGCAGGAAAGCGTGAAGACCTGGGGCTTCCGTGGTGCGTACACCCATAACTGGGATCCCTACTGGAACACCGCGGTGTATGGTGCTTACGCGGCTGCTCAGCTCCCCGGGATTGCCAAGACTACGGTTTGTGGCGCTGCAGTCTTCGGCGCGATCGCGTCGCCCGGCTCCACCTGTAACCCGGACTTCAACATCGGTCAGGCTGGCATCGTCACCCGCTGGACTCCTGTGAAGAACCTGACCTTCTCAGCCGACTTGGCTTGGACCCATCTCGACCAGAAGTACTCCGGTACGATCACCCCTCCAGCTCTGCTCGCCGTTCCAGCCAAGCCGGTCGCCGCGTACGAGTTGAAGGATCAGAACTCAGTTGTTCTGCTCCTTCGCGCCCAGCGCAACTGGTAATGCTTCTTACACCAGCGAAGGGAGACGATAAGGCTTAACGTAAGCTAGAGACCTCCAAGATGGCCCCCGACGTGCCCGTCGGGGGCCATTCTGTTAGGCACGGGTTTTGTAGGACGACTCTATGAAGCGATGGACCAAGGTCATTCATGAGCCCGGCCATCTTTGCCTTTGCTCAGATCGGTCTCGAGTTTATATCCCGCCTCCACAGCAGACTTCACGGGCACCATGTCAGCGGGTGTCCGCCTCGTTCAGAGCCAGAGATTGCCTGTCGCGGAGGCGGTGGTGACGAGAGGCTGCTACTTGCCCAAGGAGGGGCACGCTTGGAGGTCATGCGCCTGCCCTGATTCCAGAAAAGCCCGCCTTATCAATCACCACACTTTCATTGCGGCGTCTCCAACGTACTCGCGTCGGACGAGGCGTAGCGCGTCATCATCATCCTACTGTCTCAGACCAAGGATCTCGCAGCTGGCGCGACAGCCCAGATCGGCGGCTACATCCAGCCAAAACTTGCGAGGCTCGTTTCTTAAAAACTTCCGAGTGAAGCTGCCCTGCCGTGGAACGCGTGCTGTGGAGCCGCCGAAGCCGACGTAGATTGCAGCAACTCCTCCGCCTTCGTAAGAAAAGGCCTCCAACGGGCATGCCGGAGGCCTTCTTGGAGGTGTTAGATCGATTTATAGAGCCGTTTTCCTCTCTCCTTCATCAAGCTTAGCAGGAACTCACCAACCCGGTGCTCCGAACGTGGCGGTGCGGATCATCCCGAGGCTCGCATCGGTAATTTGACAGATTTTGCGCTTACTCGGCGCGAAAACTCTGAACGAAAGCGAACAGATGGAGGTGTAAAGTTATCAAGGCATGATCGATCTCTGTCACAACAGGTACGATACCGGAGCTTGACCAAACCCGGTCACGCTCCTAGCCGATCTGCAAGGTCTTGCCGATCGCCACTCGATCAAACGCCCATGTGGCGGCGAAACGACGCGGTCTAGCTAAGCTGTCGGTGAGCGCCAGGCAGGATGCCGGCCTGAAGATCGGAGACCGAACCGCATCAGATCGGAAAGACGTGCGCAAGATCTGCCGGCAGCTAGGGCGCGAAGGCTTTGACGTCGCCCGTTGTACGGCGACACGACTGATGCGGTACAAGTGTTAGCAACGGGTCATTCTCGGCAAAGCGCTCAAGACCAAGATAAGCGACAAAGACGCACCGTGCCCGCTTGCTTACGTCAATCGCCAGTTCAAAGTTCAAGGTCAAACGTCCGTTGGCTCCGCATCACCCTTGTCGCGACCTCCGCCGGTTTACTACGTCGCCATTGTGATCGACGCCTAAGCCCGCAGGATAGTGTGGGGGCGGATTCACGCACGTCGACGCCAGCTTCTTGCTTGATGCACCCGGAGCCGGCATCGCATAATAGACGGCCGAACATTGCGGCGCCTGGTGCACCACAGCGACAAGCGGCAGCCAATGCGGCTGGTGTTGAGTATGGTAGCGTCCGGCCGATGCTGGCGCGAAGTGATCTGTCGGCAGAGTCGCGGATTCATACGAAAACGCTCTTGCCGAAACCATCCAACGGTCTTTAACTAGGGCGAGTTGGTCCGCCCGTGCGAGCATTGGGGCAGCTTCGAGGCCACCGAGATGGCTGGCTTAATTTAGTCGACAACCGGCGGCTCTTGATCGCATCGAAAAAATGCCGCCGCCGAGCAACGGCTACCATTCCATGATGGAACGAGCCGCCATCCTTCCTCGAATTAGGGACCATAGTCACGGGCTTATCGCAGTCCGTAACGACAAGTCTGGCCCGAAGGTTGATGATCTTAGGTAATAAAGCTTCCAATCGGAGTGCGCCTCACGCAATCCACTCGCTTTAGACGGTAGTATTTCTGACGTTCAGGAATTCTCGTGGGTATAGCTCGATGCGCGAGCGCTCGCGATCGCCCTGTAACAAGCACAGGCTTTTAGCTTTAGCTGCTCCCTCTCCGATATCTGAAGCATCCCGCGCATTTTTTTAATCATCCCTTGTTCTTCAAATCGGCTCAGCATCTCGGTGATCCCTGCTCGACGCCAACCTAGGATCTCTGACAAATCGTCGTGAGTTACCGGAAGGGCTCGCCCCTCTAACGCATCGCACGCCAACGAGAGCCAGCACGCTAATCTACGTTCTAGCTGATGTCTCGCACCGCAAAGAGCGACCTGCGAAGTTTGGACCATCAACCATTGATTGTATTGCAACAGATGCTCGCGGATTTGGGGGCGATCGTGCATCGAGCATTGCAGATGGTCAAACCCAATTGCCCAAGCATCACCGGGGGCTAGCACTGTCAATCGTTGCTCCGCTCGCCTCGCACCAAAAGCGATCGACGCTGGAGCAAATCCATCGGAGCAGACCATCGCAGTTTGAAGGACGGAACCAGCGGTAAGAGTTGTTAGTGAAAGAATTCCTGTCTCGACGAAATATATCGAATCAATGGTTTTCCTCGGCTCTTGCAACACAAAACGCCGCGGGAGCACGACGCGCTTAAGAGCGGGGCGAATGCAATCAAAGTCAGACGGCGAAAGAGCTCGCAAAATTGCGTTCTTAACGAACTGCCCATTTCGCCATTGCGTAAGCATGTGGTTTCACCTGCTATCGAATCAGAATATTCACTCGCCGCTGCAACATTCTCAAATTTCAATGAGGCGCATTCACTCGCCAACAAAGCCACTCGCGATGAGTACAACAAGGCAGTTTCCGGACCCTCCACGATAATCAAGTTAGCCGCGCAACGCCTTGTCAGCGATCGGCGAGAATTGCACAGCTTCACCTAACCCGTTGCCGCGAGCAGATCTTGGACTGAACTACCTATCTGCGTGGGACTGATCTTCTTGCTTCTCGCGCTCGAGCCGGGCACGGAAGCTTGCCTTCCAGCCGCCATTTGCAATGATTTCCAAGATGGGTATGGGCAACGGGTTGAAATTCCTTCGCGTGCCGCGAGATTCATTGGTGAATTCACCAGTAGAAATGTCGACGCGCAGAAGATCGCCTTGATCGACTTCGTTTAGAATGTTCTCGCATCGCGGAAGAAAAGGTAGCCCCGCGCTAATCGCATTGCGATAGCTTCCGCTGGGTATCGATTCGACCACGAGCCCGACACCGGCGCCGCGCAGCCCGATCAGGCCTTGAATATGAGGATTGCCTTGCGCGAAACGCTTGCCCGCAACCACGATGTCGCCTGGCTGAATGGACTTCGCCAGCGAAGGATCTAACCGGGAGAAGATGTGGTTCTTCAACACCTCCGGAGACATTTCGCGACGCAACGCGAATTCAAGAGGCATCAAATCGCCGTCGACCGCAACGTCATGGCCGAATTTCCAACACCGACCTTGATAAATCCAAGTATGCTCCATGTTCATAATCCACGCGGATCGACGATCCGTCCAGCAAGGGCTGATGCCGCGACGGTCGCCGGGCTCGCTATATACAATTCTGCTGTCATACCACCGAGGCGACCGGGATCGTTTCGCGTTCCGGTTCCGATCGAGACTTCGCCGTCGCCAACGCCGCCGACGCGCCCACCGGCGCAGACGCCGCACCCGGCCGCTGTAACGACGGCACCTGCAGCGAGATAGATATCGTAGAGCCCCTCTTGGGCCGCGGCCTGCGCGACCCTCTGTGTCACGGGGGTGATAAACATGCGCACATCGGGATGGAGCTTCTTACCATCCAGAATCCTGGCGACTGCGCGAAGATCATCGAGGTATCCGGAGGCGCACGACCCAATATAGGCGTGCTGAATCGCACGTCCTGCAATTTCACTAACAGGCTTGACGAGATCGGGACGCGGCGGGCAACCAATTTGAGGCTCCAAACTGTCGAGGTTGAGCACGATGCGCTCACGTACCTTGGCGCCGTCATCCGACGAAACCTGGTCGCCCTGGTCAAGGTTGCGCTCCGCCAGATATGCGAAGACGCGGGCGTCAGGCGCAATGTACGCGGACCTGGACCCCAGTTCGGTCGGCGTATTTACCAGCGTGCAGCGCTGGTCGACAGTCAGGGCGGCGACGCCTGGCCCGATGAACTCGACGACCGCGTCATCCATCAAATCTGCTGGAACGTGCCCGATCAACCATTGGGCGGCGTCGCGTACCGTTACGCCCGGCGACAAGGTTCCGCACACTTCGATCTGAAGTGTCTCCGGAATAGATGTCCAGACCGATCCACACGCAAGAACCTCGACGATCTCATTCAGCACGGGAATGCCAAGCACGCCGATGGCCCCAAAGGTAGTAAGATGGGTATCGTAACCCTGCACAAACATGCCGGGTTTGACGATCCCGAGTTCAATCGGGAAGACGTGGCCGAGGCCGCTGCGTCCGACGTCGTAGAATCGACCAATCTTAAAGCGCCTAACGAAGTCCCTCACGGCTTTCTGACGCATTGTCGCATGCAGCGAAGTAGCAACAGGCTCATGGTCGGTACTTACGAGTACGATGGAGGGATCGAACAGCCGCTCGACCCCAAACTCATCGAGCCCCTGCGCGCAGTTGTTTGCGTACCAGTCGTGCACGGTCACGAGTTCGGGAACCGGGTAATGAATTTCGCCCGCGCGAACAGTGCGGCCGCATACGCGCGACAAGATTTTCTCGGCCGATGTAAGCTGCATTGCATTTCCCCACGGGTTGCTGAGGAGCGACAGCACCGCATTGCATGAATGCTATGCGGACACCGATCGTTCGTCAACACAAACACTGTTCGTGTATGTGAACACCGCGGTACCTCGCTTGCCACGCCCCAAGAGCGCGTCTCGACTCAAATGCGCCCGCCAATTTCAGACGGCGACGGCTTTCCGATGTTGACCGACTGATTATCGCGCGGTTGAATGAATCGACGGGTAGCGCGATCAACGTTCCGTTCCACTATACACTCGCATGGAAGGTGCTGGAGACGGAAGCGATTGGTTTTAGTCATGCTCCCGTGCTATCCGTTACAAGCCTGAAGAAATAGGACGTTCGAGCAATGGCAAAATCGGCGGTTCGCGTTCTCGAGATCATGGAGTTCATCGCAAAGCGCGGCACCGGCCCAACTCACTCTGAGATTGCCGAGGAGCTCGGGATCCCGAAAAGCAGTCTGACCGCCTTGATGCGAGACTTGCTAGATATGCGATACGTCAGGATCGACGAGGCAACCAGCCGCTACGAGCTAGATTCGCAGTGCCTCATTCTGTCCCAGGCCTTTCTGCGGAGCCTGAATATCGTGCGCATGGGCGAGCCCGTCGTCCAAAGTGTCTTTAGGGAGACTAACGAATTCACCTGCCTGACGATCGTAAAGGATACTGACGTGATCGTGGTGTGCGCTGACGCGCCGCCGTCGCCTTTGGCGCACTCGCTGCAGATTGGCGACAGAACCCCGATGTACTGCAGCGCGAGCGGCAAGGTCGTCCTTGCTTTTCTCGACGGGGCAGAAGCACGGGAGATTCTGCAGCGATCCGAGCGCAGAAAGCTGACGCCGACTACGAAAACCGATATCGGGGAAATCATGGGCGAATTTGCAAAAGTCCGCAGCGACGGATGTGCCTACTCTCATGAAGAAACCATCCTTGGGATCACGGCCTGCGCGGTCCCGGTATTCAACAGGGCCCGCCGACCCATCGCATCATTGAGCTGCGCAATGGCGTCTTCACGTTTGGTGCCGTCGCGCCATAAACAGCTTTTGTCCGTTCTAAAATCCGCAGGCGCGCAACTGTCCGAAGCGCTTGGCTATCGCCCGGAGGAGCGAGCCGCCCAGGTTACAGACTACAATCCCAAGGCTCGTCTTAAATCCTCTCCGTCGCGGACCCGGCGTTCTATCTCTTCTTCGCGCTCTCTCTGAGCTGCCGCGGCGACAATAACATTGTCAATCCGCAAGGTTGGCACGACTACGACGCCATCGTCATCAGCAGAAATGATGTCGCCGGGAGCGATCGCCGCCGAGCCAATCGCCACAGCGATTCCCATCTCGCCGGGCCTACTCTTTTGTGTACCCCTAACCGAATAGCCGGCAGCAAAGACCGGAAGCCCAATGCTTCGCACCTCGGCCACATCGCGTACCGCGCCATTGGTGACGACGCCCGCCAAGCCGCGCTGCTTTGCGACGAGCGACGAGGTTCCACCCCAAGCGCTCGCAAAGGGCGAGCCGCCGACGTCGATCGCGAGAACGCTCCCCGGCTCGGCCGTAGCGATGAGCTCGATCACGCCACGACTATCGCCGGGCAGGCATCGAACGGTCGCCGCGCGCCCGATCATTTGCTTGCCCGGAACAACAGAGAAGATATCCGGCCCGCAGTCGCCGCCTTTTCCGTTGGCTTCGTAGAGTGTCGCCGCGGCGTAACCACGCAACGCCTCGACCGCTGGATCTTGCTTGGCCGCATAATAACTCACGCTACCCCCTTGTCTTCGCTTCGGTTAGCTCGGCAATCCTGCCCAATGCGGAGGTCAGGATTGCGCCGTCTGCGACGTCTTTGGCGCGCATCGGGTCGTAGCCTCTTCTCTCAAGGGTCCCGACCATCTTTGAACGATCAACCAACCGCGCTCTCACGTTCGTGCCATTTCGTTAGACTGCCAACGAGGCCCGGGACGGAAGATCGAGGATCTCCCGGGCGATGGCCGGAGTTGCGAGAACATTATTGGCTTCGCGGACGAGACGCGCCGCGCGGGCGACGAACTCTGCGTTGTTCTTGGCCAGGCGGCCCTTGGCATAAAATACGTTGTCTTCCATGCCGACGCGTATGTGGCCACCAAGCGCGAGCGTCGCTAGAAGGATAGGCAAATGCCCGGCACCGATTCCGAACGCCGACCAGACGGCGTCCGCAGGCAGCAAGCTCTTGAGGAACACGAGGTTCTCGACAGTTGCAGCGGTTCCGCCAGCGGCGCCAAGCACGAACTGGAAGAAGCCGGGACCATGTAGGATACCCTTCTTCATGTAATGGGCGGCGGTATAGAACATCCCTGAATCGAACACTTCGATCTCTGGTTTCACGCCATGCTCGTTCATGACGGCTGCGAGTCTTTCGAGAAACTTCGGGTGATTGATGAACAAGGTCGAGTGCATCCAATTCATCGTGCCGGCGTCGAAAGAGGCGAGTTCGGGCTTGAGCTCAATCAGATGGGCCATCCGGGTCTCATCACTGGCGTTGAAATCGCCTGAAGTGGTTAGATTCAGCACGATGTCACAGCGCTCACGGATGCGATGTACGGTCTCGATGAAGCGCCCCGTATCCATTGTACCCTTGCCGGCGTCATCGCGCATGTGCAGATGGGCGATGCTAGATCCGGCCTGCCAGCACTCATAAACGTCATCGGCAATTTCGCGCGGGGTCATCGGGATGGCAGGGTTATGCTCCCTGGTCGGAAACGCGCCAGTCGGCGCCACGCTGATGATGGTATCGGCCATAGTGTTTTTCCTGCCTTAGCGCAAACCGCACCTGAACTCGGGTAGAAATTCTTAGGTTAGAGCCACTGAGGTTTTCAGATCAGAATTTGATATAACCGTTATACGCGCGTAGCTGCGTAATCATAGTCGGGCTGCGGGCGATACGCGTTATCGGACAGAGCTTGCCTAGCCTGCCGCACAATCACTTGTGTGGGACTCTATGCCGACGGGCTGCCACGGAAACGCGACCGCGAGGCCAAAGCAAACGAGCCCGTCTGCGTTGTGGCAGTAAGGTTGTTGATCGCGGGCTTCCCGACATGCTGTCGCGTTCACACCTTTCTGCATTGACCAATCGGATCGCGATAGAGGAGCTCAAGCGCCCGTAACCCGCCAAATGACGTTACCGACATCATCAGCCACGAGCAGGGAGCTATCGGGTCCAAGCGTGACGCCCACCGGCCGACCGTAGGACACCCGCTCGTCGGGAGCGAGGAATCCCGAGAGAATGTCGCTCGGCGGGCCGCACGGCTGCCCATTTTTGAATGGCACAAACACGACCTTGTAGCCACTGAGGGTACTGCGATTCCACGAACCATGCTGGCCGATCACCATGCCCTCCGGAAATCCCGGTAACGTATCCGCCGGCAGCCAGCACAGGCCAAGCGAAGCGGTGTGCCCCCCCCAGCGCATAGTCAGGCGTGATGGCTTTGGCGACCATGGCCGGATCCTGCGGGACTCGATCGTCCACAATCTGCCCCCAATAGCAAAACGGCCAGCCATAGAAGGTGCCATCCCGTACTGAAGTCAGATAGTCGGGTGGCGTCTCGTCACCGAGGCCATCCCGCTCGTTGACTACCGTCCACAGCACGCCGGTACCTGGCTCCCAAGCCATGCCCACCGGGTTACGAAGGCCGCTTGCAAAGATGCGGCTGGTGCCGCTTGCAAGATCGAGCTCGTAGATTGCGGCGCGGCCTTTCTCCACCCCTAAGCCCATGTCAGCGATATTGGTCATTGATCCGACACCCGCATAAAGCTTCTTCCCGTCGGGACTCGGCAGCAGACTTCGGGTCCAGTGCCCGCCGGCTTGAAACGTGACAAGTTTGGTCCCCGACCCAGGGATACGATCCGCTCCATCGGAGTAGGGAAAGGCCACGATACCGTCGGTGTTGCCGATATAAAACGTCCGACTAACCAATGCCATGCCAAATGGCTGGTTCAATCCCTCCATAAAGGTCGAACGCACTTCAGCGATGCCATCGCGGTCCCCGTCGCGCAGCAGAGTGATGCGGTCCGCGCTGACCCCAAGCGCGTTGGCCCGCCTCATCGTCGCCTGTACCGCATAACCAAACAGACTCGTTGGAGGCTTTACGACCTGCGTTGCTTCGGCCACGAGGAGGTCACCGTTTGGCAACACGTACATCCAGCGTGGATGATTGAGCTTGGTGGCAAACGCATTGACCTTGAGCCCACGCGCCGGCGTCGGCAATTGCCCGTCGGCCCATCCCCGCGCCGTCGGCATTTTCAGGGTAGGAATACTCCCTTGGGGCTTGCCCACCGGAATGGCTGGCGTAGCCCCCCACGCCGCTTGGTGCGGTATGCCTTGCGTCCGGCGCCACAAAAGCGCAGCTCCTCCAATCAGCGCGACCAACCGAGCAAAACTCCTGGAAAAGATCATGGCGTCCTCGATATGATTCTTCTAAGTGTCCGCCGCCATTTTCATTGATCGTGATGCTTCGACTTCTCCTCGAGGCCCTTACACTTTTGGCTGACGCGTCATAGGCAAACCCCACCCCATCAAACAGCTCGTAAAGCGAGCCACACCACACTGGAACTGAAGCGGAAGTGAAACGACACTCTCGAGTCACGGAAGCAACAGCAACTGCAGCGTCTCGCGAGACAAGAGAGATGAACGACAAACGTCGTCACGCAGAAAAACTGACGGCATAGCCGGCGCCGACCCTGTCGATTAGCCACCCTTCCGAGACCGTTGAATGCGCTGGGAACAGGAGTGCTTTTGAATTGGCAGCCGTCTCGAGGAGATTCTTGCGAGTGTTACGGGCTTCGACTGGCAGCTCGCACCATTTACTATTGACTTCGGGCAAGAACACCTGGATCGGGGAGTGGAAGACGTCGGCGCAGAAAATGATATTTCGTCCGCCTTCTTGTAACGTCAGGTTCACCTGACCGGGACTATGACCAATTGCCCCCGTGGCCTTGAGATGCCCTGCGATCACATCGCCGGCTTCGAACAGACGCATGTTTCCGGCCTTGGCAATTGGAAGAACGCTATCCTCGAATGAATTCTGATTGACGCTTCTGTCTCCAGTATTGAAGCGATCATTCGAATCATTCCAATCCACGGCCGGCACGAAGTACTCGGCATTCTTGAAAAGAGGTACCCACTCATCTCCTTCTCTGACCGTATTCCAACCCACGTGGTCATGATGGAGGTGGGTATGTATCACGTGCGTGACCTGCCTTGGTGGTACCCCGATTGCATCTAGCCAGTCTAAAACCGGCGTATTGAGATTGTGCGACCAAGGGGCCGGCCGCGTCTTGAAGTTGCCCTCCCCTGTGTCGATCAGGATCGTGAGATTACCAAGCCTCAGGACAAAGATCTTTATCGCGAGAATCAGCCGGTCGCTCGTTGCGCTCCAAAAGCGGTACTGGTCCGTCAGGAGGTCAGCATGCTCCTGCAAGGCGCGATCCGACAGCCCGGGCAGCATCGCGCGCCGATCTGTGATCGGTGCGCATATTTCGAAGATCTGGAAGAGCTCGGCCTCGCCGAACTTTTGACGTTTCAACATTCGCGCCAGATCCTTATTTTTATCGATTTACAAGTTGATTGAATGCTTCCGGACCAAAGAGCTTTCGCTAGCTTCGCCACTGTGGACGTCGGAGACGCAATCTGCCCAGTGGGGTGGTGAAACGTATTGCCTCTCCGTTCACTGCTAGCGGCGGTTCAGTCTTTGGAAGCAGGCATCGCCTGACAGTACCCGACCCGCCTGTTAGGCGCGTAGCCGACTGTTCAATGGTCACGCTGCATTCCTTGGAACGGTTGCTCGCATAGTTTGATCCTTCTCTAATGGGCCATGGCAACCTTTCCGAGATCGCTTTTGAAATAACAGCTATATGGCAGTTGCAACTCGCGCATTACCTGAGGCAATTCCATGCTCGTTCTATCTGAGCTTGCCCGACCACAGGAACCATGCGGATGCTGAAATCGGAGAAGTTCGCGACAAGCCAACACTCAAGCGCATATAGGCCGCACGGCCTTTGCGGGTGACCCCACGCCACACTTTCTCGTTCGTGACTTTGCTCAGTAGAGCAGTAGATCAAAGCCGCCCCGCTGGCTCCAATGCGCCGCATCAGATGGCTGCTCTGCCGCAATTACCGCAGAAGGGAGGAACACGCGCGACCCGACGACGGTCGACATCATCCAGCTGCCGACGTTCCACCGTTCGTCCCGAAGACCCCCAGTACCGATCCGCCGCAACACATCGGCTTCGTCGCCCAGCAGCTGGTACCGGAAGTGAAAGTACAGAGTGGGGTCGGCCGCGGTGACAGGGCTCGTTGGCTCGGCGCTACCGCTACCGGCCCTGGGTGTGTTCGAGCGCTCCGTCCGGGGAAGCAGCCATGGAACGCTTCAATGAAGTCCTGGTCGCGGCTTGTCTGGCCCCGAGAAGCCAGCGCGACGCCGCGGTCCACTTGCAAGAGATACCCGGCGAATGGAAACTCGAGGCTCCGACGCAAGCGAGTCGTTCGAACGCGTCTCAACGCTGGAGCGTTTACCCAACAGCGAGCCGATCGTGATTACCGACTCTAGGCTCTGAACTCTGGATAAAGGCGCTCCAACAGTCGCAAGCAAGCCGGCCAATCCTTGCTTCCCTTTTTTTGGGGGTCGATATTCTCATACTGCTGAGCTGCCCTTTCACACACGTCGGGAGCAATGATCGTGACTTCAGCGCCGCCTGCCAATGCGGCGATCTGTGCGCGGCACGCCATTTCCAGATAGTGGTGATCGACGAACGTTTGCGGCACGTTTTCGCCACAAACTAGAGCGCCGTGGTTGCGAAGCATTGCGTAGCGATATTGTGCGAGGTCACGCAGCAGCGGCGCTTGCTGATCTAGGTTGAATTCAAAGCCGCCGAATTCATGATAAGCGATGCGATTGTAAAAGCCCATTGCATGCTGGCTTAGCATCAACAAGCCGTGCTTTTGCGCCGAAACGCCAGTATTGGCGGTCGTGTGCGTGTGGAACACGACGTTGATATCCCGCCGCGCCTCGAGAATACCGGCATGAATCACTAGCTGGCCACCACGGCATGGCGGACCGTCCTGATGCGGCGTGCCATCGAAGCTGAACTTGTACAGACCGGACGCAGTAACCTCATCGAACATCCAGTCGCCCGGTTTAACTAGAAACTGATCTGGCGCATCTGGCACCCGCATCGAGAGGTGATTGTAACTAAGGTCGCTGACACCGAAATGCGCCATCAGACGATATGCAGCCGCCAGGTCGACACGCGCTGTCCATTCCTGAGCACTACAACGAACAGCTGTGGGGGAGCGATTGGAAAGTGCCATGGAATTTCTCACATCAACGACGGTCAAGTTGGGGAGGAACATTCACCTGCGGACAACACGAAGGTGACGACCACGACCGAGCATGCCTCCAAACTCTAAAAAGGCGGAGCTCATTTAGCTCATAGCTTCATCGATATGTTGGCCTTACTGGCGACCGCCCGCCAATGCTCGAGATCCGATGCCATCCGGCTTCGGACCTCCGCAGCGGAGCATCCGGCGAGAGCGAATTCGAGCCTACTGGCGCGCTCCTTCAAATCACTCGACTTCAGCACCTGGCGCGTCGCCTGATTGAGGGTATCAATGATCGGCGTTGGCGTGTTCGCCGGCGCCCAAATGCCGCTCCAGTCGACGATCTCGACGCCGGAGACGCCGGCTTCGCTCATTGTCGGCACATCGGGGAAGTTGGGTAGGCGGTTTGGCGCGGTCGTCGCCAGCACCCGTATCGTGTTCGCCCCGGCTTGGCCAACGACGGTCGGAGGCGTCGAAAGGGCGAAGGTCACATCGTTCGCAAGGACCGCCTGCACCATGTCGCCGCTTCCCTTGTAGAAAACACGAGTCGCCTTGAAGCCCGCCTGCTGCCCAAACAGCTCGCTGCCGAGCCAAAATACCGATGACGACGACGCGTAGAACCCCTTTTCGGGATTGGCTTTCAGGTAGACAACGAGATCGTTCACCGTGGTGAACGGCGAGTTTGCATTGACAACAAGAAACAGCGAGAGAAGTGCAACATCGCTGACAGGTGCGAAGTCCTTGATCGGATCGAAAGGCAGGTTTTTGTAGATTGCTGGATCCATGACCAACGGGTCACAGGCACTGTAAAGCAGCGTGTAGCCATCCGGCTCAGCGCGAGCCACTGCTTCAGAACCGATCAATGCGCCGGCGCCAGGCTTATTCAACACCACGACAGGTTTCTTAAGAACCTCGGACAGTCCGGGCGCCAATAGACGGGCGACGACATCCGTTCCACCGCCCGGCGAATAAGGGACGACCAAGCTAATCGCACGTTCCGGATAGGTGGCCGCAAACGCCCGATGCCGGCCAACGACACCCGCAGTTGCCGCCGCAGACAAAATCATCATTCGTCGCCGTGACATCCTGCCCTTCATTTTCCTCCCTCCCTCGTCATAATCTGCTTCATGTTATTATTCATCTGGCGCCCCCTATTCACCGCGCGCAAGTGGCGGGATCGAATAGCCTGGGGTCACGTGGACGTCGATGACATAGGGCTTGCCCGAAGCGACGGCCGCGAAGCCTCGCAAGATCGCTGCTTCCAGCTCCTCGACATTGGTCAAGGGCCCTTCTGCCTCTACGCCCTGCGCGCGGGCGATACTCGACAGATCAGGGGCCGGATCATCAATCCGTTGGCCAATCCAGCGATTCTCCGTGGGGCGGCCGCGGACCTTCGCAACCGCCTCTTGATGAAGCTCATCGTTGAAGTTCGATCGATTGTTGGAGACTATGAAAAGGGCCGGAAGCTGGTGATGCGCGGCCGTCCAAAGCGCGGTGATGCCTTGCAGGAAGTCTCCGTCGCCGAGCACCGATACAACCATTCGGCCTGTGCCCTTCAGCGCCAGCGACGCACCCACCGTCAGGCCGGGACCTGCAGAAAGGCCCGCGCCGCCGTCGTGTCCGAGGAAATCCAGCGGGTCACGGAACTGATAGACCTCGCCCGACCAGCCGAGCGTTACATGAGCCAGGCTTATTTTTCGGTTGCCTCGCAATTTCTGTAGCGCGATCTCTATATCGAGCGGCGCAATCGCCGTTGCCGCCGTCTCGCTGTAGCCGCGCGGTGCACCTGCGATGACCCGTTCAGTGACAGGCTTGGGCCGACCCGACCCTTTGGCCTCAATCGCCGAAAGCAGCAGCGTGACGAAAGCGTCCGGTCCGGACTGAATGGCATAATCCACGGGCGGAACACCGAAATAGTCCATGCTCCAGCCACGATGAAGTTGGCTGTCGAGCGAGACATGCGCCACCTTCGCGCCGATTGTTTGTGTCCGACGTGTGACTTGCTGGAACAGGCCGTTGAGATCTACCCAGTCGAGGCTGAGAATGGCGTCGGCGTCCTGAATAACTCTCTTGCCTTCAGACCTGAGCCAGAAAGACGGTGGCACCGCTTGCAACGGATGCTCGGTCGGAAAGGCTGCTCGCTCTCGAATGGATGTGAGAACCGACGCCCCGAGCAGCTCCGCCAGCTTGACCCTGTTGTCCCATGCAAGCTGGCTGCGACATCCGCGGCCGATTAGCAGGACTGGTTTTTTGGATCGGACGAGCATATCTACGACCGCCTCAACCATGTCGGTAGGCGCGGATGGCGGCGAAGCGGCTTGGAAGCGCGACATATCTGGCAACTCAACCGGGCGGGACAGCTTCTCTTCCTGAAGCCCGGCATCAAGGCAGATATAGATCGGCGCGCGCGGCTCGCTTCGGGTGATTTGTGAGCCCCGCAGGAATGCCTCGATGATCCCCTCCGGCGATCGCGGTTCATCGTCCCATTTGACATAGTCGCGAACGATCGCGGCCTGGTCCTTCGATGTATGTATCCAGTCGATCCAAGGACGCCGCTTTTCCGACGCCACCGGTCCGGTCGCACCGATCACGACCATCGGCATACGGTCGCAATAGGCATTGAATATCCCCATGGCGCCATGCATGAGCCCGACGTTGCTGTGTAGCACCGCGCCCATAGGCTCGTCCGTGGCTTTCGCATAGCCGTGCGCGATCGAAACCACATGATCTTCGTGCAAGCACAGCAACAGGCTCGGGGACTCGTTACCGAGATAGTTGACCAGACTGTCGTGGAAGCCGCGATAGCTTGCGCCTGGATTGAGCGCCAGATATTTGACACCGATCCTCCGCACCATTTCGGCAGCAACGTCGCTGCCCCACCCCATTTCAACCGCCACATTGGGGCGGGCTGGCCTGTCGATTCTCACCTTAATCGTTCTCCACTATCCACCTGTCGCGCTTTTCCGCGACAACATGATTACTTTGCACCAGAGATGAGACTTGTTCACGATGGCAAAGCCGAACTGCATGCCGCCTATCTCGACTTGGAAAGCTGTCGCTAGCTGCATTTCAGGGTTAGGCCACCGTCGACGACCATCTCCAAGCCGGTCACGTATTTGGCTTCGTCGCTAGCGAGATAGACTGCCGCCCAGGCGACGTCCCAGGCATCACCGGTCCGCTTTAATGGGACTTGCCGATCTCTTTCCATCCACATCGCCTCGATGTCCTTGGCGCCATATCTCGCAGCCAGCCCCGGATAGTGCTCCACCATCGGTGTTCTCATGAGGCCAGGCAGAATGGCGTTGATGCGGATGTTGTCCGGGGCATACTGCACCGCAGTTGCCCTAGTCAGCTGGTTAAGTGCGGCCTTCGTGGCGTTGTAGCTGATGTACGGCACCCCAGTGTACCGCTGAGACGCGATCGACGACACATTGATGATCGCGCCGCCGCCCTGTCGCTTCATCAGCGGGATCACCGCTTTCATACTAAAAATGGCACTCTTCACATTTACGGCGAAATCTCGGTCCCATTCGGCCTCAGCCAGGTCGAGAATTCCGCCTGTACGCGCCACCCCAACGTTATTGTGCAGGACGTCGATCCGACCGCACTTCTGACTGGCGAATGCGACAACATTCCTCACGTCTTCCTCGCGGGACGCATCGCACTGCAGGGCGTGCGCTTCCAGACCCTGGTCTCGGATCAGTCTTGTCGTCTCTTCGGCGGCATCACGTGACAGATCGGCACAAACAATCCTCGCGCCCTCGCTAGCAAACGCGACCGCAGCAGCCTTGCCGTTTCCCCAGCCGGGCCCCGATGATCCTGCCCCGAATACGACGGCCACCTTGCCTATGAGCCTACTCGCCAAGACGAATCCTCCAGCCAGTGCACCGCGGGGTACGGGTGAGCAACCCGAGCCTGTGCTCACCCGTACAGCAGCTTCTATTTGGGCATAGGAAAGCTTGCAGCCGAATCACCGACAAAATTGCCGGTGACAGGCGCCTGGAAACTGGGCGCAGAGGCATCCACTTTCCATATCTGCGCAGCGCGCGGATACCGCTCCTGTGCTCGCTTCGAGAAGTCAACTGGCTCCGAGAGCAATCCCTTCAAGTCCGTAACTCCGACTGCTTTCAATGCCTCGAGCATTCCCGCGCGGCTGAAATCATTCCGCTTCGTAGCTTCAACGAGGATTGCATGCGTCACCGCAGCCTGGATATATCCAAACGTGAAGAAAGGATCCTCAGCCTGATTGGGGAAATATTTCGAGCGAGCGGCGCGGACGTCCTCCATACCGGCTACCTTTGCCGACCACGCAGGAAGGCATGATGCGATGTAGAGGGGTGTCTGCGCTACGATGTCCATGAACTCCTTGTTTTTAGCAAGCGTCGGATCGAACGAAGGTTGCCAACCGAGCCAGATCGGCCGCGAGCCGAGTCGCGCCAATCCCACGACAAGTTGCGCTGTAACAGACGATGAGTTGGCCAGGACGACGACGTCGGCACCCGAGTCCTTCAGCCCCTGGATTTGCGCGGTAAAGTCAGTGTCGGTCGGTTCGTAAGTTTGATAGGTGACAACCTTCAGGCCATACACCTTTACTGCGTGATCGAACGCGATGACACCGTCAACTCCCTGGTTGTCGTTCCTCGAGATAATTGCCCATTTCAGATCTTTGCCGCTCTTTTCCTTGATCAGGTAGTCGATACCTGCATCGAGCTGAATCGGATACGGCGTAAACGGAATTACTAGCTGCTGATCGGCGTAATAGTTGGATGCAAAAGTGGACGCCATCACGACACTCCCGCTCTCCTTGATTCGACGATTGAGTGCAGCGATGATTGCGGTGCCGAAGACATTGGCGAACATCGACACGTTTGGGGCCATTTGGGCAAACGCCTGGTTGGCAGTTTGCGCGTTGAATTGATGGTCTTGCTTTACAACGGCGACTTTTCTGCCCCCGAGACCCGCTTCACTATCTTTCAACTGGCTAAAGTAAGCTTCCACGCCGTTAGCCACAGGCACTCCTTGAAGGGCAATCGGGCCGGTCAACACATTCAAGATGCCGACGCGAATATCCTTCTCTGTGACTCCGGGGGCGTTCTGAGCATGCGATGGAGCGATGCTCAAGGAAGCAGCAAAAATCGCTGCATTGATCACTGCTTTGAGGCTTTTCATATGTCTGTCCCTGCGAACGGGTTGTGAGCAAAATTCGCTGACCGTATCAATTGGCCAGAAGCGACTAGTTTGTGAGAGACGGAATTTTTCCCAGAGCTCGGAGTATCTTCTCTGGCGTTATTGGCAGCTCGCGAATCCGCACTCCGATTGCGTCTTCGATTGCGTTTGCAATGGCCGCGGCGATCCCTGTGGTCGGTCCTTCTGCCATACCTTTGGCACCGAACGGACCACGGGGGTCGGGTACTTCAATCATAAGCGCCTCGATGGGCGGCGCATCCGCACTTGTCGCAATCAGATAGCTTTCAAAGGCTGGATTTCTGATTGCGCCGTTCCCATCGAGGACAATCTCTTCCAACAACGCTGCACTAATTGCGGTGAGGACGCCGCCTTCTGTTTGCCCAATACATGATGTCGGATTCAGCGTGCGACCGGTATCATGGACTGATACGACCTTGAGGATCTTGACTATTCCCGTTTCAGGATCGACTTCGAGCTCCACACCTTGGCTGCTGTAGAGCCAAAACGCGACCACGCAGCCTTGCCCCGTCTTCAGGTCAAAGGGAGTTGCGTAGTCCGGGACGTATGTCCCACGGCCGACAATCGGACCTTTGTCACTGGCGGGCCGAACGCCAGCAATGTCGGCGAAACGGCAATACTTGTTTCGGTCACGGACAAATACGGCACTATCGGTCACTTCTAGATTTTCAACGGGCTCCCCGAGAAACTCAGCGGCCTTCTGCAAAATCTGAGCACGCACGTCGGAACCAGCACGAACAATGGCATTACCCATGTTGAACGTAGACCGACTTGAGGATGTCGAGCGATCCGGAGGCGTAACTGCAGTGTCGCTTGCCACAACGGTTACATCCTCAAGCCGAGCTCCTACGGCTTCTGCGGCGAGCTGCGCCATGACCGTTCGAGACCCCTGGCCCATCTCCGTCGTGCTGCACAGGACATTGATCGTCCCATCGTTGTTCATTTGGATGAAACTGGTCGATCCAGAAGGAGCAACGCTTGACTTCGCGGTCGTGACGATCGCCCGGCCCCGGTTCGGAACCTTCGGCTCACTTCGGTCCCATCCCATCGCTTCTACACACGCATTCATCGCAGGCTTTAAGCCGACCGCATGCAGAACATCCCCTGTCGAAAATACATCGCCATTGTCCAGCAGGTTGCGGCGCCGAATCTCCACCGGGTCGATTGCAAGATACCGTGCAATCTCATCCATCTGAGACTCATAGGCAAAGGCCATCTCCATGATGCCGTACCCACGGAACCCGCCAGCGACCATCTTGTTTGTGTAGACGCAATATCCGTCGATCCATTGATGCGGAATGTTGTAAGGCCCGTTGGCGGAGTAGCTGCCATTTCGACACAACAGAGGTCCGACGTCAGCGTAGGCACCGGTGTCCCAAATGACCTCCGCCTTCCTGGCCACGATTCGCCCATCACGGGTCACTCCCGTTCTCAGCTTTACGTGAACGGCCCCGCTGACCACGGTCGAGGTAAACACGTCCTCCCTCGACATGACAGCTCTGACATGCCGACCAGGGAGCTTCATCGCCAAGGCAACGGCGATCGGCTCCATCTTTAGCCCATGCTTCGCGCCAAAGCCTCCCCCAAGATACGGCGAGATGAGGCGGATCTTGCTCATCGGCATGTTGAGCGCGATAGACAAGTCATTGGCAGCGATGTGGGGGGACTGCTGGCTCGTCCAAATAGTGAGTTGACCCGATCGCTCGAAAAGAGCTGTCGACGCATGAGGCTCCATTGCCGCGTGGTCGAACGCATTATTGTGATATGTGCCTTCAAAGATTCCATCGGCCTCCTCAAAGCCAACCTCGACGTCTCCACGACGCAACTTAAAATGGTTCAGGATGTTGCTGTCGGCAACCGGCTCGAAGAGCGTTGCATCACGCGTGTATGTTTCGAACTCCGGATGGATCCTGGGCGCGTGCCTCGTCATGGCCTCGACAGGATCGAAAACTGCAGCAAGCGGTTCATATTCAATCTCGACAAGTCCCGCCGCTTCTTTGGCAATTTCCACGTCGTCAGCCGCGATGGCGACCACCGGTTCGCCAACGTACCTGACGCGATCAATCGCCAGAAACGGCTGGTCTCGCAAAGGCATGTTGTAGCGGAAGGGAACGTCAGTCCCCTTCACGATCGCCCGGACACCAGGCAACTTCAGCGCTTGTTCAACATTGATGCGCTTGATCTTGGCATGAGCAACTGGGGACCGAACAACACTCGCCTCCAAGGCCCGCGGAAAAATGAAGTCCGCTGCGTACTTGGCCGTGCCGGTTACTTTTTCGACCGCATCAACTTGTTGCACAGGTCTTCCGAGAATAGCCGGTTCATTCTCCTTCATGTTAGCCCCTCACGGCTGGAGCGAGCGCGACCCCGCATAACATCGGCCGCGTCCAAGATAGCTCTGATAATCGACAAATAGCCCGTGCAACGGCACAAATTGCCACTGATCGCCAAGCGGACGTCCTCCTCTTCAGGATCTGGATTTTGGTCCAGTAGGGCCTTTGCCGCCATAATCATTCCAGGTGTGCAATAGCCACACTGAACGGCATGATGCCGAACGAACGATTCTTGCAGGGGATGCAATTCGTCGCCTGCGCTCAGGCTTTCAATCGTCTCAATTCCTTTGCCTTCAACATCCACTGCCAATGTAATGCATGACAGAGTCGGCCTTCCCTCGACCAGCACGGTGCACGCGCCACAACTTGCGGATTCGCAGCCAACCTTAACGCAGCTTCGCTCGCAGCCATCTCGCAACGCCTCGACAAGGAGGCAATTCGTTCGCACCGACAGCTCGACAAGCTCGCCATCGACGTGAAGGGCTATTGTTCGCTTTTGCATCACAGGCTCGTTTCACCTCAAGAGGACAGCTTGGCGAAGGCACGTTTCGCGAGCACCATTAGAAGATGTAGCCGAAACTCAGCGCTAGCCTGATAGTCCGATATTGGATTGACGGATGCGGCAATTGAACTGATGACGCTGTCGACATCCGCCCTGCCAGACTCCACACGCATGACCTCTTCCGCCTCGGGGCAACGACGTGGCATCCTCGACAAGCCGCTGACGGCTATTCGTCCCCCATCTGCCGCCCAAGACTTGATGTTAGACGACACAGCAATAGAGACCACCGGCAAGCTGAACGCATTGCGGAATGTGAAGCGCTCGTAGCTGACGATCGTATCGGCTGCTGCTGCTGGCAGCTCAACCTGTCTCACGAGCTCATCGGGACGCAGCGCGTCGTTCTTCGATCGTCCAGCGAACTCCGCAACCGACAGGTGCCGCTGCCCCCTCGGCCCGACGATCATTAACCTCGCATCGCTTACTTGAAGCAATGGCACAATGTCGCTTTGGCTCCAACCTTGTGTAACGTTGCCAACCAGCGACGCCACTGAACGAATAGCCGGAGACGCAAGTGAACGGAGCGTTGAATGCAGCGTCGGCCAGCCTCGCTGGAAGTCGGCCGACATCTCGAGTTGCCTGAGCGTCACGCCTGCGCCAATTCTCGCTCCATCGGAGCCAATTTCAATCTCCGTGATCCCCGGAATCAAATTGAGACCAAGAACCTTCCGTGCGGCAAGCTTGCCCCGGCGAAAGCGCGTCAGCACATCGCAGCCACCCATCTTTGCGATGACACCAGGCTCGCTGAGTTGGACGACCGCTTCATCCCAACTCTTTGGGCGTTCGTATTCAAATGGCAATTCCGTCTCCGCGTTCGAGCCTCTGCAGGTGTCAGTCGAAATGTATTCCGCCGTTCACTTCCACGACTTCCCCCGTGATGAAGCTCGCCGCCCCGCTGGCTAGGAAGATAGCGACCTTCGCGATTTCGTCTGGCCTTGCCAGTCGCCTGAGCGGAGTACGCGTTGACACAGCTTCGATGAACTCCGGCGACCAACCGATCGAGAAATCTGACAGCGTTAGCCCGGGACATACCGCATTGACTCGAATCCCGCTGGGACCAAGACCAACGGCGAGCGTGCGAGCGAGAGCAATCACCCCCCCTTTGGAGGCGGCATAGGCTGGGCCACTTACCAGCGAGCCCATGCGGGCGGAATCGGAGGCCGTAAAGACGATGCTGCCGGATCGCTGCTCGCGCATTACCCGGGCGGCTGCTTGAGCCACCAGAAAGCTGCCGCGTAGATTGACGTTCTGCACGGCGTCGAAGGACTCTGATGTCGCATCGTCAAGCTGCTTCGAATCGAGAACACCGGCAAAGTGCAAGACGGCATCAATTCGTCCGAAAGCAGACTGGCAGCGCTCAATTGCAGATTTAACGTCTAAAGCCGAGGCCACGTCTCCCACCAGCGTTTTGGCCGACGACAGCTGCAGTTTTAGCTCGTCAAGCGCCGAGGCATTTCGATCGAATGCAACGACGTTTGCATCGGCTGCCGCCAACATATCGACGGCGGCTCGCCCCATTCCTCTGGCGGCCCCGGTAACAAGGAAAGTCTTTGCTTTTAGTTCGAGGTCCATGTGTCCGTTTTCCGTTCGAGGTTCATAGCTCAAGCCGTCAAACGTACATTCTTGAGTTCCGCAGTCGGGGTCTGGCGAGCTGGCGCAGGAGGACGCACAAAGTAAGGGAGCCGCGCGAGCCCTCCTGGAGCCACTATCAAGAACACCATAATGGCCGCACCAAAAATCAAGTTGTTCAGCTGAGGCGCGTTAAATCCAAGGAGACTAAGGTCGCCGCCGAACACATTTCGCAAGATCGGCGGTAAGACAGTCACGAATACCGCACCTAAGACCGCGCCCCGGACCAACCCGATCCCGCCGATGACGAGCATCGCCATGAGCATGACCGAAAAGTTTAGATCCCATGTCTCGGGAAGGGCGAAGCCGTACTGTGATCCATAGAGCGCGCCCGAAACACCGGCGATGAAAGAAGAAATCGAAAACGCTATGATTTTGCAGCGATTGACGTTAATCCCCGACGCTGCGGCCGCAGTTGGATTGTCGCGGATCGCTCGCAGCGCGCGCCCCGTTTTTGAATGCTTGAGACGTTTGACTGCTAGCGCCGTAAGCGCTGCGATCACCATACTGAGATAGTACAGCTTGGTGGTGCGAGAGAACGTCAATCCCGCGACAACTGTACTCGTCTCGAAAGAAAAGTTTCCGACGCTCGGGGCGGACAGTTGCACGCCCTGATTGCCGCCAGTGAGCCACGTCCAATTAATAAACAGATACTGCGCGGCGAAGACCAAGCCGATCGTGACGATCGCCAGATAGATTCCGCTGAGCCGAGTTGCGATCGGGGCAACCACGAGGCCGATCAGAGCGGCACAGCTACCGCTCAAGACCAGACCGAGACACAACGGCCATCCCTCCTTGTTACCAATCAGCAGCGCGAGGGGAAACGGTACTTCGCCGATAAGCAGATCAACATTTGTATGAACGCCTGGTCCCAGCGCACTCGCGACATAGGCGCCAATGCCGAGGAAAGCGGCGTGCCCCAACGAGATCAATCCGGTGAACCCGGTCAACACTTGCAACGAGATCGCAGCAATGGAGGCCACGGCGACAAAAGCGCCGACGGTTAACCACTGCTCATCGGCAATTGTGGGCCAGGCCAGGGCCAGTACCAGGCACAACAGGCAGACAATCTTCATAGAGTACCTTGTCGCCATCATACCCGCTCTCCAAGAGACGCACCAAACAAGCCCTGAGGGCGCAATAGCAAGATCAGGATCATCGCCACATAGCCGCTGACGATATAAAAGCCGCTTCCGAGAGATGGGATCAACGCCGGCTGATATCCCGCGATCATCACCTCCACAATCCCAATGATCAGCCCTCCCACGACCGCGCCGGGAAGACTCGTCATTCCGCCCAGCACCGCAGCGGGGAAAGCTCGAAACGCGACTTGAGCCGTCGCTGGTTGCAATCCGTACCCGGGCAAACTGCCCAGGAACATCACGGCAACGAGTCCCAGGGTCGCCGCGATCGCCCATGCAAGGGCATGTACACGTTGAGGGTCCACACCGAGCGTCTCTGCTACTTCGGGATCGGCCGCCACCGTTCGCATCGACAAGCCGATTTTGGATTTTGAGAAAAAGAGGGACAAGCCGAGAACGCACACAGCCGCCGCTGCAATCGCTCCAATTCGAATGTGATCGAGATGAACTCCGTGAATAACGACTTGTCCCTGCAGCGGTACGCCCATCGAGACCTGACCCACGCCAAACCAAGCCTCGCACATGGTCACAAGCACGATATAGAGACCCAACGTGATCATCAGCTTTGTATCCGCCGAGGATGCTGCCGCTCGCTCAAGTAGGACGTACTGAATGAACGTACTTGCCAAGATTATGCCGCCCAGGGCGACAAGAACGGCAAGGGCGAACGGCAATCCGAGAAAGCCCGCGCCCGCCAGAAAGATAAAGTATCCCGAGATCAGGACAATTGCTCCATGGGACAGATTGATGACGGCCGTAGACTTGAAGACTACGACGAAGCCAAGGGCTATCAAACCGTACAGGGAGCCGAGGGATAAACCGTAGAACACCAATTGACTGAGCTTGATCATATCTGAATTCCTAAGGCCCCGACGTCGGCTGACGACGTACCTAAATATGCTTGAATGACCTCTGGATTTGCGATCACCTCATCGGGCTCGCCGACAGCGATGACCTTCCCAAAGTCAAGAACCACGATGCGATCGGCCAAATCCGTGATGAGGCCCATGTTGTGTTCGATGATGAGCACCGTCAGACCAGTCTCTTGCCAAATCTGCACAATCAGCGCAGCGAGCTCGCGAGCTTCCATCGCGGTCATACCGGCAAATGGCTCGTCCAGAAGCAACAGACGCGGCTCGAGGGCCAGCGCTCGAGCCAGCTCGACACGCTTCTGGAACCCGTATGAAAGCAGATTTACTTCAGTATCGCGCAGACTGGAAATCCCGAGCCGATCGAGAAGTCGCTCGACCACTTCTTCGCTCTTCCGCTCATCCTTTGAGCCTGAGAGCGGAACAGGCAAAAAGCTCGCGAGAGCGCTTTCTTGGATTCGCAAATGTCTACCGACCATGACGTTCTCGTAAACCGTCATGCCCCCGAACAAGGCGAGGTTTTGGAACGTACGACTCAGCCCCAAGGCGGCTCTTTGATGAGGCTTCAGTTGAAATAGATCGACGCCATCCAACCTCACAGATCCTTCATTGGCACGGTAGGTGCCCGAGATCACATTGACCAAGGAAGACTTGCCAGCCCCATTAGGACCGATGAGCCCGAGGATGTGCCCCGGAGCAATCTCGAAAGAGACCGCGGACAGGGCAGCCACGCCGCCAAATCGAACAGAGACTGAGTCTACGACCAAACGAGGAATTGTCATCGGGCTAAACCACCCCTAACCGGCGACGGACAGGAGGTAACTTATCTGGCTGCCCGACGTAGAATGTTTTCATGAACTCCTGCGACCTGAAAATCGTCGCCTCGCCTTCAGCGACGATCGCTCCGTGCTGCATGACGTAGGCTCGGTCGGCCAGGTCCAGTGCTAAGTGTGCATTCTGTTCAACAAGCAGAACTGTTCTGCCGGATTTCCTGATGGTCTGCATGACGTCCGCAATATGGCGGATCATAACGGGCGCCAATCCTAGACTGGGCTCATCCAAAAGCAGAATTTTCGGCTCGCTTACAAGCGCTCGAGCAATCGCAAGAAGTTGCTGCTCACCGCCGGACAACAATCCAGCCGGCTGATGCTTTCGATGGAATAGAATTGGAAGATCCGCGTAGATCTTTCTAATGCGATCGCCGAGTTGATCGCGCGCGACCGATAGACCTCCGGCGAGGAGGTTCTCCTCCACCGTAAAGTCTTTAAGTATGCGACGTCCTTCAAAGGTTTGCGCGACGCCGAGCTCCGCCCGCTTGTATCCCGGCAGGCTCTGCAAATCCTTGTCGAATGCCACCGCCCGGCCCGCTGTTATGCGTCCGTTGTGATGTGACAGTAAACCTGACAGAGCGCGCAGAAGGGTCGTCTTGCCGGCGCCGTTTGCGCCTAGAAGCGCAACAAACTCCCCCTCGCGAACCGACAATGTGGCGTCGCGGACCGCTTGTACCCCTGACCCATAGGTCACAGCAAGATGCTCGATGGTCAACACCACCATTCGTTGCCCTCTCTCCGCCCATTTTCTTTTCTTGAGCAATGCTTGAAATTTCCGCGCGGTTATACGAGCCCGGCTCCTTCAAGTCTTGCTATAACAGCTATTCGCGCGACTGGACGCCGGCCGGGCGGCGCTTCTCATTGAGGCATTGCTCGAGAAAGAATTCGAGTTCGGGCACGCGAAGATTCATCGGAGAAGAGCCAACGAATTCTTGCCTTGTTGACGTCAGGCGAGGGGCGGCTCGCTCGTCAGAGATGTAATCTCTCTGAGAAGGATGAGGCAGGAAGACCACATTCGCCGGCGGGCGCAGACCTAAATGGGCCCGGCTCCAGGTATCGCGGCAGGAGCATGCGAACCTGAAAGGCGTCGTGACCAGAAGCTCGGTTCGGTGTCTCAATCGAGCGCAGGTTCGGGGGAGCTAGCCTGCGCCCATCGGAGTTCGCAGCAAGCTTCATCCAGGACAACTCCTCATGGGCGCCGATTTCACACTCCAAGCCTTATCGACAACGCCGACAACGAGTGTCCGATCGCTGTCAACAGTAGGTCACGCACTCCAATCCAACTCGGCCGTTCCGAAGTGGCGTCGAAAGGCTACGGGGGCGGCCTGCATGTTCGCCACAAATTCGAGCCGGCTCTCGTGTCCACAAGCACCGCGCGAAATTGAGCAGCCATTCCGCCTATCGAGACAGGCCGATGTCGTCGAATTTGGAGTTGCGCCCTTTGTTTGATAGCGTGCCGTCCGGGCCTGTCGTTCTACGACGCGGGTGCTAAAATGCTTGCGATTTTCCTGGCGCTGTCTGCGCAATTCGCACCTTGAGGCCTTCCATGTCGGTCCCTCGCTTGTCTCGTACCGATCTGAATTTGCGCCCGCTATATTACTTTTTGAAAGTAGTGGAATTGGGGAGCTTCTCAAAAGCGGCCGCGGCACTGGCCACCAGTCAATCCGTGCTCAGCAGGGAAATTCGACAACTCGAGGAGCAATACGGATTACCCCTCTTGCACCGCAACGGCCGTGGAGTTACGCCGACTTCTCAGGGTTCTTTGCTATTTTCAGCTTCGGCCAATGCGCTTGAACACATCGTACGGGCTCGCGATAGCCTGGCCGCAACCCGCAACACGCTGGAAGGTGAGATCATTTTAGCGGTCCCTCCCCTTTTTGGCGAAGCCCTACTATTTGGCTTGATTCAATCATTGGGCGCATCAGAGCCGGGCATCAAGCTTACGTTCGTCGAAGGCCATTCGATGGACATCAGCGAATGGCTGGCGAACGGAAAGGTCAATCTTGCTGTCGTCTACAACCCGCCGAGGATTAGCACTCTTCTTGCGCATCATTTCTGGGATGAACGCATTCATCTTGTGGGGCCGAGCGATGATGCTTTCGCGCCATCTGGCTCGGAAGTATCGTTGCCCAAGATAGCGACCCTTCCCTTTATCATCGCTCCGCGACCTAATCGCCTGCGAACACTCATTGACGACGCAATGAATGGTCTTGGTGCAGGTCTCAAGATTTGTGCCGAGATAGACGGACCAAGCACGATCCTTGAATTGGTCTCCCACGGCAAGGGATACACGATCTTTCCTGAAAGCATGCTACACAGCGCACTGGCGAGGACGCGATTGTCAGCATGGCCGATCAAAGATCCTCGATTGAAGTCCAGATTATGTTTGGTCAACTCAATGAACCGTCCGCTGACGTCCGTGGCCAAACGCGTCATCGAAGAAGTGAAGGCGAGGCTGAAGAGGAAAAGGGGCGTGGGAACGTCCCTGCAATCGTCAAAGACCGAGCTGACGAAGCCTCGCGCGGCGTCAAAGCCAGTTGGAAACGCGAAGTCCCGGCCTAGAAAGATAGTATAGCAGGAAGATTGTCACAGAAGCTGAGAGCATAGCGCACTGTCAGAAGCCCGCAGCTTAGCCTCAACTCGCACCAGGTGGGCTTGCATCTATCTTGGTGAAATCAGACCGGTGGCCGCGAGACACGTTGAGTCATTGAATAGGTCCTCAGTCGAATATCTCGCGGTAGATCGCCTGTATCTCGTCGAGGCTCGGTACCCGCGGATTATTGGCCGGAGAACCCGAATCTACGGCTTGCTGAGCCATAGTTGGAATGAGGCCGTACCACGCCTCCCGATTGATACCGTACTTTGCGGGGCTTGGCACGCCTAGGTCTCTGTTGAGCGCCTGCAGTTCGCTAAGCAGAGCATCGACAGCGCTGCCGTCGGCGTGTGCACCGGAAGCAAGCTGCATAGCACGCGCGCAATCCGCGTATCGGCTCATAGCGCTCGGCGCGGAGAACGCGGTTACACGTGGCAGCAGCATTGCGTTCGATAGCCCATGTGGAACATGAAAGTGAGCTCCAATTGGACGACTCATCCCGTGGATCAACGCTACGGAAGAATTTGAAAACGCGATCCCGGCTTGAGTCGCACCAAGCATTAGCGACTGACGTGCCATACGATTGGAGGGATCAAGATAAGCCGTTCGGAGATGAGGACAAATCGCTTGCATTGCCAAGCGAGCAAGACCGTCTGAAAATGGATTTGCGCGACGGCTGACGTAAGCCTCGATTGCGTGAGTTAGTGCATCAATGCCGGTGTCTGCCGTAAGCCGTGCAGGCTTCGACATCGTGAGTTCATAGTCGACTATTGCAGCTATCGGAAGAAATGCTGCACCTACGCAGAGCATCTTCTCCTGCGTATCGTCATCGGTGATGACCGTAAAGCGAGTTGCCTCCGATCCTGTGCCTGCCGTGGTGGGTATCGCCAAAATCGGCAGGCCAGGTTCCTCCTGAAGATGCGGTGCCTTGAAGTTTCGTAAGGGGCCTCCGAAGCTAGAAAGGACTGATATTGCCTTAGCCGTGTCTATCGGACTGCCACCGCCAAATCCAATGACGCAGTCATGCTTGTCAGCTTTAAGGAAGGCGACGCCCTGATCCACAAGGCCTGCCGTCGGATCCGGTTGTACATCTGAGAAAACACGAGGCGTGGCCAAGCCGGCAGAGCGAAGCGCACCAAAAAGCCGGTCCAGCAGGCCATGCTCCACAATGAAGCGGTCAGTTACGATCAATGGACGCGACAACCCCAGTCGAACTAACAGCGCGCCCAATTGATTGAGCGAGCCGCCGCCGACTAGTATCTCACGTGGAAAGAGAACAGAAGAAATCATGAGAATACCTTAGCGACCCGAGAACGAGGGCGTCCGCTTCTCGAGAAATGCCGACATGCCCTCCTTTTGCCCCTGCGTTGCGAAAGCGGCCTGAAAGAGGCGGCGTTCATGACGAAGCCCCTCAGCGAGAGCGGTCTCTTCAGCCCGATTTACAGCTTCTTTCGCCATCATCACCGCGGGAAGACTGTATCCTGCGATTATAGCTGCAGCATCCAGTGCGGTAGCGAGCAGATCGAGGTCGGGAACGACCCGCGCAACAAGCCCTGCGGAGCGCGCCTCCGCGGCGGAGATCAAACGACCAGTGAGAATCATGTCCATCGCAAGCGATCTTCCGACAAGCCTTGTAAGTCGCTGAGAACCACCAATTCCAGGCAGAACTCCGAGTTTGATCTCGGGTTGGCCGAACTTGGCGCTCTCGCCAGCAATGATGAAGTCACAAATCATGGCAAGCTCACATCCGCCACCGAGCGCTAATCCACTGACGGCAGCTATGAGTGGCTTCCTAATCGTCGTCAGTTGATCCCAAGCTCCAAAGCAGTCGTCGTTGAAAAGGTCAGCGAACGATTTGCTCTGCATTTCCTTTATATCGGCCCCCGCCGCGAACGCCTTTTGGGAGCCAGCCACAACAATAGCGCCAACTTCCGGATCAGCATCAAAACTCTGAGTCGCCCGCAAAACCTCCAGAGAAAGCGCTCTGTTGAGTGCATTGAACTGCTTCGGCCGATTTAAGATGATCAGACCGGCATTCGCTCGCCGCTCTACTAGGATGCTTTGGTATTCGACCGGCGAGTGCGCGTTTGGTGAATGCATTGAGCCTCTCTATGCAGGCCAAGCCTTGGCGCGGCCGCGATTTCCCAATACATAGAACTAATATGATATTTGTCAAACGAATAGGCAAACTAGCGTTTTTGTCAATCAAATACTTGAAAGGCCTATTTGTATTGTTTGGCAACTGTCAGACGATTATGGTCGTACTGGTTGGAAGGAGCCAGCTTGTTCATGAAGGTTCAACGTAGATCGACGGGCCTGGAATTCGGCGAAGTTGTCACGACGAGTGCCGCCAAACAGATTGCAGAGAGCGTCCGAAGTGCCATTTTGGAAGGCCGCCTAAAGGTCGACGAACGGCTGCCCTCGGAAGAAGAACTTGCATCTCGCTTCAAGGTGTCACGTCCGACGATCCGCGAAGCCCTCAAGCGGCTTGCTGCACAACACCTCATTCGATCCAGACGAGGACCGACAGGAGGGAACTTCGTCACCGCGCCGACTACCGTCGATGCAGCATTTTCTTTGGCTAACATGACCACGTTGATGGTGGCTGTGGGCCACATTAGTCTAGATGATATGGCAACGGCACGGCTGGAACTCGAGTCGGTTTGCTGTCGCTTGGCCTGCCAACACCGCAATCAGGCTGACATCGACGCGATGAACATTGAAATTGATTTGCAGAAGAGAACCTCCTTAACGGATGAAGAGTTCTGCTCCGCGGACGTCCGGTTTCACCGTGCGCTTGTCAATGCGGGCGGAAATACCGTGATGAAGTTTATCATGCATTCGGTTGTAGAGGCGCTTCAGCCGATCAGCAATATGGTGATCTATCGCGTACGCGAGCGGCAAGCGATTGTTTCCTATCAC
This sequence comes from Bradyrhizobium sp. 14AA, assembly GCF_054185205.1. Classification (NCBI taxonomy): domain Bacteria; kingdom Pseudomonadati; phylum Pseudomonadota; class Alphaproteobacteria; order Hyphomicrobiales; family Nitrobacteraceae; genus Bradyrhizobium; species Bradyrhizobium sp. 14AA. Next base: position 262,381 of record NZ_JAVAYM010000002.1, read on the forward strand.
AAACGGATACTTGCTGCGGTCCAGTCGCGTGACGAAGAGGCAGCAGCGAAGGCATTGGCCGATCTCGTCGCCTACACTCAGGAATCCTACCGCGAATCGTTCGCCAGAAGAACAGCTTGAACAAAACGGCGGGTCCATTCCCGTGAGCCAAAAGGAAGGGCCCGCCGCCGCGGAACCTACGGTTAGGCAGTCGCGCCCTGGCCCGGAGCGGAAGCATTCACCAGACAGGCCATGTTGCCGAATGGATGTTTGTTCTCTCGCATCAATTGGTGCGCCACACCGATTTCATTGAAAGAGAATGTTCGAGAAAGGCACGGATCGATCTCGCGGGCGCGCACCAAATCATTTACTTCCCTAGCCTGCTCGGTATTGCAAACATGCGATCCTTGGAACCGTTTTTGCCGCATCCAATGGTGGCGGACATCGAGTGTCGCATTATAGCCCGTAGTTCCTGCACAAATGACCACCATTCCACCTGTCGAACAAACGAAATTCGAGGTTGGCAGGGTCGCTTCGGCTGGATGCTCAAAGACGATACGGGGATTCGTTCGGCTACCAGCGGCATCCCAAATCGCCTTACCGAAAGCGCGAACTCCATTTAGCCATCGCCCATAAGAATCGGCGTCGTTTGTATCCGGCAACTGGCCCCAATGATCGAACTTCGTCCTGTCGATAACCCCGACTGCACCCAGATTGAGACAAAAATCACGTTTTTCGTTACCCGAGATCACCGCAACAGGCTTCGCCCCCTTAACGCGACAAATTTGAATTGCCATCGAACCGAGACCGCCAGCAGCTCCCCAAACGAGAACAACGTCATCCTTTTCTACCGTATGAGGCGACCAGCCCATAAGCATCCTGTAAGCGGTAGACGCGCACAACAGATAGCATCCGGAAGCTTCCCAAGTCAGGTGCTTCGGCCGCGGCAAACACTGATGCGCTTTGGCCACCGAAAATTGAGCGAAGCTGCCATAGTTTGTTTGGTATCCCCAAACGCGAGCAGTTTCAGCCAACATTGGATCTCTTCCGGACGTGACCCACGGATCGTCCGATGGCCACCAACCAGAATGAACAACGACTTCGTCCCCGGGTTTCACATTCTTCACGTTCTGCCCGACTGCCCAGACAATCCCCGAGCAATCCGAACCGCCAACGTGGAAATCCTCCACGTGTCCCAATGACTTCTGCCGCTCAGCAATGACGTCAACAGGCATACCTAAGGCAGCCCAAACGTTGTTGTAATTGATGCCGGTCGCCATCACGTAAATCAGGACTTCATCTGGTCCGATCTGCGGCGTGTTAACGACCTCTCGCTGCAAAGAACGGAGCGGCTCCCCGTAACGGGACTGGCGGGTCGCAAATGCGTGCATGCGTGCTGGGACCGCGCCAAGGGGCGGTGATTCGCCAAGATCGTAAAGGCTCTTCTCGGTGCGCACGTAGTCCATCTGGAACTCCTAGGTGTCTGGTGCCTACCGTTAGAGGTCCATTTATATATTTGTCAAGCAAATGATTGTACGATAAATAGCACCGTTCCACACTTCCGCGTTCGCGGAATAGTGGGGCGTTCCTCCCACACTGGCCAGGATCCATCGGATCCTGGCCCTTTTGGCGCCAACTCGAGTGTCCCGCGAACTAACCTGCTTGCGACTTCGGCTTCTCTATTTCTAACAAGCCGATAGAAAGACCAGCGTTTGTGCTATGCGAGGCTTAGCACTCGATGATCCCTCACCCGAGCCAGAATAACTCTGCCCATCATTGATAACGATCCCCAAATCCCACGCGCAGTGCTTTTCCAATGCACAAGATCTTCCAGCGGTTCATTGATGCGATCGAGAACGCGGAGGATACAACTGGCTTCTTCGACGCGATGGCAGTTACGGCAGCGGCACTGGATCTTACCTGCTTTGCCTATCTGGCTCTGTCACGAGGGAGCAGCGAACCACGACTAATCTCAACCTATCCCACACCGTGGACATCGCATTACCTAAAGAACAGCTACGAGCGCATCGATCCGGTGATTGTCCAAGCTCTTAATAGCCCAGAGCCGTTCAAGTGGGGAGGCAACACCACACGGTCTCACTCGATGGCAGAGCGCCAGCTGCTCGACGAGGCGTGCGAATTTGGAATTAGATTCGGTTTCACCGTCCCAGTTCATGACGGTCATGGCCCCATCGCGGCGTTGACGTTTGCCGGCGATCAGCAAAACGCGCCCTTCGAGCGCTGCGTCGATGTACACGGAAGTGTTCTGCAGCTCTTGGCTATGTACTTTCATGCTCACGTACGTCGAAAGCTCACGAGCGACCACAGTTTAGGACGGATTGGCTTATCCCCACGTGAATTCGAATGTTTGGTATGGGCTTCACGAGGAAAAAGCGCTTGGGAAATTGGACGAATCCTCAGTCTCTCGCGCAACACGGTGGCCTATTACCTGGAGAACGCGAAGAAGAAGCTCGGTGTTCGCACGATTGCGCAAGCGGTGGCGCGTCTAGCCGCTGCTAACAAAACAAAGCAGAATTAGGACGCACTCCCCCTACAGCTACAGGTAATGACTGGGAGCAATAGTACCGCTTCAAAGGGATGATGAACATCTTTGGAGGGATCATGATTCAGCTGATCACACCGTCTTCGTATGGGGAGTTTTCGAGCACGCTCGTTGAGATTCACAGGCTGCGGCATCGTGTTTTCAAGTTACGCATGGCGTGGGACGTTCAGGCCAGCGGCGACATGGAGGTTGACGAGTTCGATGCACTTCACCCGACTTTCCTAGCTCAGTTATCGAATGATGGTCGGGTGCAAGGTTCCGTTCGCCTCCTACCCAGCCGCGGTCCGACGATGCTTCGCGACACCTTTCCAGCGCTTCTTGACGGGCAACCCGCACCAGCGAGTCCGCTCATCTGGGAAAGCAGCAGGTTCGCAATCGACGCGGCGCGAGATGCTGCGAAAGGAGATCGCGGTATCACGCGTGCTACCTACGAGCTATTTGCGGGAATGGTGGAGTTCGGGCTTTCACGGCAGCTCACTGATATCGTTACTGTTACGGACGTCCGAATGGAAAGAATCCTCCGGCGAGCCGGCTGGCCCCTGCGACGCATCGGCAGTCCTTCCACAATTGGCAACACTCTGGCCGTGGCGGGTTACCTCGCGATTTCCCACGATACTCTGGTCAGCCTTCGAAAAGCCGGCGGTTTTTCCGCGCCGGTCCTCTGGACGCCGGCACTCTTCGCGGCCGCCTAAACGAATCCCTGTCAACAAATGAGATCGGTGTCCTCGCCCAGAGCGGGACATCGTGTCCTACAGTTGCTACCGAGCTACGATGATGACGGAAACTGACATTAGGAACGATCGATTTAACGCAGCGAGAGCTATTGACTTGCAACAGCTTCGGTTGGCGGTTGTCGCTTGTGACTACGGCAGCTTCCGGCGAGCCGCGGAAGCACTTTCGATCAAGCATACCGTGTTCAGCCGCTCCATCGGTCAGCTCGAATATCTCGTGGGCACTTCACTCTTTGAGCGCTCAACGGGAGGAATCAAGCCAACTCTGGCCGGCCGGGCAGTTCTACGAATTGCGCGACTTATTCTGGAACAGGTCGATACTCTTGTCGACGCGGGACGGTCCAGTGGTCGCGGCGACTCAGGTCACCTTGCGCTAGGCTTTTGCACATCGATTTCAACCGGGAATTTGCGCGCCACCTTAGGAGAGTTTAGGAAGCGCTTCCCGCAGATCGAATTGGCAACGATGGAGCGCTCTCGCATTCGTCTGATGAGCGCCCTTCGCAGCGGGACCCTCGATGTGGTTGTCAGCCCCGGACGTCTGGTTACAAAGGACACCAAAGCACAAACGCTTTGGAGCGAACGCATCCTGGTCTCGCTGCCTCAGGATCACCGCCTGGCTGGACGCGACATTGTCTACTGGACCGACCTGCGCAAGGAAACGATTCTCTTAAGCCAATATGATCCTGGAAGAGAGCTTGAGGAGCTCCTGATCTCGAAGCTCGTACTGCCAGAGGACCGTCCCAGAATCGAACGCCACGATGTTAGCCGGGGCATCATCAAGAGCCTGATAAGCATGGGCATGGGACTCAGCCTCGTGATGGAGTCGGACATTGGAGCAAGCTTTGCCGGCCTTGTGTATCGAGAACTACAGGACGGCACGGGGCCATGCCGGTTGGACTTCCACGCGCATTGGCGCGAAGACAATGATAATCCGGTTCTGAAGCGCTTTCTTAGCCTCTTGGCAGAACGCTATCCCTCACCTCCGCCTGGTCCAGAGGAATGATTGGTTCGTCGCGCCTTTGCAAAGCCGCGGTCGGTGGCCATAAAGCGCGCCAGCATTGGCGGGATCAGCTTCGCCGGCTCGATGCGCTGCCCACTTTCGCGTGCCAAAGCATCCGCATAGGCGACGAGATCCCGATGCACTGACGCTGGGAGCTCAATGGTGACCTTGACCGGCTTGTCATCAGGCAGTGCGCCTATTCTCAGCTTGGACATCCCTATCCTCCGTAAGGCGCTAGTATGAGATCACGATTGACGAGAACACGAACCGGAAAACCAGGTCGTACGGTCAAAGTGGGCTGGATGTTGAGACTGCGCCGAACTACCTGCTGTCCGGTCTGGTTCAGAGAGTCCGAGGCACCGTGCCGCAATGCTTGGATGATGGCGCTATCGTTGCTGTTGGTGTCGGAGCCGGCACCGAGTTCCGTCCCGACGGCCAAAAATGTCGACAGTGCCGCAGCCTTGAACAGTTCGCCCCAGTGATTGTCGACCTGGTCTTCCAGGCCCGCATACCCAGCGGTATCAGCGCCAGGCTGCCGCTCAAGAACGATTGAACGTCCATTCGGCATGATCAGTCGTGTCCAGACGAGCAGGACACGAGACTGGCCGAACGTGACCTGGCTATCGTAAATACCGATCAGGCGCGCCCCCTGAGGCACAAGAAGAAAGCGGCCGGTCGGCGAGTCGAACACATTCTCGGTGACCTGCGCGGTGACTTGCCCTGGCAGGTCCGAACGGATCCCAGTTATCAGCGCTCCAGGAATCACCGTTCCAGCTTGCACGATGTAGGGTGAAGCGGGCTTGGTGACGCGGTCAGGGCTTACCGTGCGACGGTCCACAGAAGCGCTTACGAACGCAAGGTTGCGGTCCTGAGCGTTTTGCGCAGATCCATCGCCGCCGGTGCTCGTTGCGCCCGACGGCGCGGTGCGCTCGCTTCCAACAGCCACAGCGGCGGACGGGCGCATTTCTCGTCCATTGGTCGAAGCGAACAGATGGCTGATGCGGGCTGCTTCGGTCTCTTGATTCCGCCGCTGCTGGTCCGCATCAACGCCGTTCGTCGGCAACTGGCCTTGAGCGGCAAGGATCGGTCGGCCGAGGTCGCCGGGAAGCGGCGGACCTAGCTGCGGAACTGCCTGGCGCGGAACGCCAGCATAGTCCTTCGGCAGCGTCGTGATGCCATCGGCAACATTGTGATGGTCGGTACTGTAAAGCTCATCGGCCGCCTGATTACGGGAGCGATTGTTCTGCAGCGACCACAGCACTGCTCCGCCGATGACAAGCAGGGCAGCCGCGCTCCCGCCGGCCAGGACCTTCCGCGACAACCGTGTCACGCGCGGATGCTCCGCTCTCAAGCGGAAGCTTTCGGACTGCTCCCCTTGCGTCTCCGGCGGAACTGCTTGCTCGTGATCGTTTCCATTCCGGGTGTTCATGACGAAGGCCTCCCGTCGGTCCTGACAATACGGACCTTCTGCTGGTGCTCACCGCCGAGCCGGAGTTCGGCGGCTGCAAACAGCCGATCGACGATCAGCACGTTGCCGTAGGCGCGATAGTTGACGAGTTCGGTCTTGCCATGTGGACCGATGACGAAGAGCGGAGGCATCTCGCCCTGCACAATACCTTGCGGGAATTCAACATAGACCTTTCGGCCGTCGTCATATGCAGCAAGCGGCCGCCAGGGAGGACTATCCCCTTCGATGGCATAGCGGGACATGCGCTGCGTCGGGTCCGGAAGAATGGGCTTCAGAGCGACCGAACGCGACTGTTCGCGCGCTGTTTCCGAATAGTACCAGGCAACAGATGGCATGTATGGCCGCTCGCGGGAGCGGAGCTCAATCAGGTAGGTACGCCGATCGGTATTGACGATAAGATTGGTCTCGATCGACGCGCGCGTCGGCTTGACCAGGATATGGACGCGGCGCGTGTCGCCGTTCCCGCTTTCGGTATCGCCCACGACCCATCGTACGGTATCTCCGGCCGCGATCGGCCCCGATCCCGTCAACTGCTCTCCTTCCTCGAGTGCGATATCCGTGATCTGTCCGGGTGCGGCATAAACCTGATAGAGCGCACCGGGGCTGTAAGCGTAGATCTGCGCCGCATTGAAATACCCGCGTTTGCGCGGCTCGACCCTGGCGGCACTGTTAGCCGTCTCAACCCGGCTCACGGGTTCGGGCTCTTCCTTCCCGGCCGATTTGCCGCCGAGAGTTGGCTTCCAGAGCGGTGGAACGTGAAGCGGCCGCGACCTGTCGTCCAGCGCCGCTGGAGCCGCTGGCAGCGGCGGGACCTTCGCGTCATAGCTGATCTCCGGCGGTACGTAGGTCGCGCAGCCGCCGAGCGCCGACGAACCAAGCAGGAGACCAAACAGAGCCGCTCGCTTCGAGTTGGCGCACCCCGACCAAGCCCGATTGAGCCTGCTTTGCTGAAAGGAACGTTTCGAATGAACGTCAGACGGCGTCTTGGTCACTGACTCAACTCCTTTGACCAGTTAATGGCCCGGACGTAGACGCCAAGGGGATTCTTGCGCAGGCGCTCGGCATCGCGGGGTGTCTCGATCACGATCGAGAGAATGGCAGTCCAGCGCTCAGTCGAGCTCAACGCGCCGTTGTCGTAGACGCGCTGGGTCCACGCGACGCGAAAGCTCTCTGACGACGCGCGAATGACGCTCGAGACGTCGACGGAAATTTGCAACTTGCCCAGCTTGGCAAAGGGGTCGTTGTTGCGCGCGTAATCGTTGAGCGCAGCGGCGCCGCGATCGGTCGTGAAATCATAGGCCCGGAGCCAGTTTTGACGCAGAACGATGCCGTCGGCTGGTAGGCCTCTGACATCCTCGATAAAGCGCGCCAGATGGTAGGCGATCTGCGCATCAGTCGGTTGATAGTCAATGTTGGCCGGCGCGACCCTTTGGGCCTGGCCGAGATGGTCCACTTCAACCACCCACGGCGTGATCGAGCCTTGGCTCGATTGCCAGACAAGGCCACAAGCGAGTCCGGCTGACAGCATTAAGCAACCGAACGCCATCAGGCGCCAGTTCTTGGCCTGCACGCGGGCAGATCCGATGCGCTCGTCCCAAACCTGCGCTGCCTTTTGATAAGGCGTGATCGGCTCGGGCATGCGCCCGTAGTGTACTGATGGTCGTTTGAACATCGATAGTTGTCCCTGAGATCAAGTGATCGTTTTCGAGTCGTGCGGTGTCCGCCTTTCAGTAACCCGCGCAGCGGGCGGCGAAGCTGCAATGGCTGCGTCAGCGCTCTCCTTCAGACAAATCGACGGAAGAGCCGCTGCCACCGTAATCGCCTGAGCGGACCGCGTGGCCGGCTGCCGACGCACCGTGCCGAATAGTCTCGGCGCGCTTCATGCGCCGAGCCCAATCGGGCTGCCCTTCGGCTGAAGTGCTCGCGGCCTGCGCGCCGGCGTTCTCACCTCCGCCGAGCGAAGCCGCTGCACGACGCAACGGGCTCATCGCAGCGGAAGCACCGGCCTCCGCGACGCCGCCAAGGCCGCCGCTCCGGTAGGCGGCGGATGCTCCGCTCATGGCAGCGCTGCCACTACGCGCGGCGCCCGCAATCGCGCCGCCAGCGAGACCAGCACCGCCAGCGGCAAGACCCGCGCCTGCCGCAACAATGCCACCGGCTGCAAGGCCTGTTCCAACCGTGGCACCGGCACCGAGCTGCGGTCCGCCTGACACAAGGCCGTTTGCGATACCCGGACCGAAGATACCGAGACCCAGCAAAGAGAGCGCCGCGAGCACCAGCGTCATCGCATCTTCAATGGTCGGCTGTGCGCCGCCGAAGCCAGTGGTGAACTGCGAGAACAGGGTCGAGCCGATGCCGACGATGACGGCAAGGACTAGGACCTTGATCCCTGAAGAAATGACGTTGCCCAACACCCGCTCGGCCGCGAAGGCGGTCTTGCCAAGCAGGCCAAATGGGATGAGCACAAAGCCGGCCAGCGTGGTGAGCTTGAACTCGATCAGTGTAACGAAGAGCTGGATCGCCAGAATGAAGAAGGCAAGCAGCACCACGATCCAAGCGAACAGAAGGACGACAATCTGGACGAAATTCTCGAAGAAGCTGATGTAGCCCATCAGGTTGGAGATCGAATCGAGCAGCGGTCGGCCGGCGTCGAGACCGACTTGGGCGATCTTTCCAGGTCTCAGGAAATCGGATGCGGACAGGCTTGCGCCCGATGCTTTCAGCCCGAGGCCGGCAAAGCTCTCGAAGACGATGCGCGCCAGGCTGTTCCAGTTGCCGATGAGGTAGGCGAAGACCCCCACGAAGAGCGTCTTCTTGACGAGGCGCGCGATGATGTCTTCGTCTGGCCCCCAACTCCAGAACAACGCGGCGAGCGTAATGTCGACCGCGGCAAGGGTCGTTGCGAGGTATCCGACATCGCTACCGAGCAGCCCAAAACCGTTGTCGATATATCGCGTGAACGTTTCCAGAAACTGGTCAATGATCCCCGTACCCGTCATGGCTTGCTCGCCTCAGGCGCCGCCAGGTTCGGATATCCCTGCGGAATCCGGCTTTGGTCCTTTGGAGCGAGCGCAACGCCTCCTGCGGAATCGTCATGGCCAGGAGCTGCGGCACTACCTATCTTGCCGAAGAAGCGACGACGGTTTTCGTCCCAAACGCGCTTGCAATGCCGATAATCCGCTGTTTCCACCGGAGTGACACCGCGGCAGCGTGCGAGATCGGAGGCGGCTGCATCGGTCGTCTGCTCCGCCTTCGGTGCCGGCGGAGATTCGTTCCCGCCACGCAGCTGAATCGTGCAGGCAGCGACGGCCACCAGGCCGATTGTCGTAAGCAGCGACAGCGCCTTGAATGCCTTTACGTCGGTCATTAGTGGAACATCTGTACGTTGGAGGATTGATAGCCCTGTCCTGGCATCAGGAACCGCCGAAGCTGCTCTCGTCCTTGATCCTGGGCCGAGGCGCGCTGAGCGGCTTCAAGGCTCTGCGCCCTGCCCTGCGCCGTCATGACAGCGGTGAGGTCGGCGAGCTGCTGCGCGTTCAACGCAAGGATCTGGTTGCCGGCCTGAGTTGCCTGCAGGGCGCCACTGGCACTCTGGCTCGACGTTACGAGTGCGGACGTCTGGATGCGGTTAGTGTCGAGGTTGCCAACGATGCCCGCCTGGACGCGAAGCGCGTCTTGCGTTGCCGCGTAAGCATTTTGCCACCTCGACTGAGCGTTGGTGACCAGCAACTGGCTGGATTGGTTGCCAGCGGCCGGCGCGTAGCTCGTCGAGAAGGCATGATCGATCTGCTGCACGTCGTAGGCAATGCGCTGGGCCTGGGCCAGCAATTGCTGGGTCCGCTGGATCGATGATTGCAGTTGCTGCAGCGACGAATACGGCAGGTTTGTCAGGTTCTTCGCCTGGTTGATCAACATCTGCGCCTCGTTCTGCAACGAGGTGATCTGATTGTTGATCTGCTGGAGTTCCCGCGCGGCAGTCAGGACGTTCTGAACGTAGTTGGTGGGATCGAAGACGATCAGCGCCCGTGCGGGCACTGTGGCGCCAAGCAACAGCGCGAAGGCGGCCGTGGTCGCCAATAGGCCAAGGGGTCTCATAGCGATTTCTCCAGATTGGCGAGATTGGGGATGAGATCTGTCGCCCAGGCGACGCCACGGTGCTGGAGCCAGGCAGGCACGAAGCCGTCAGGTCCATGTTCGGCGATAAGTTGCGTGATGGCTGCCTGGTCTGTCTTGGAAGAGGCTGCGGTAAAGGCGAGTGCGACCTCACCAAGCCCAAGTTCGAACATCCGGTTGCCCCGACGCGACTGGCAATAGTAGTCGCGCTTTGGCGTTGCCCGGCTCAGAAGTTCGATTTGGCGATCGTTGAGTCCGAAGCGGCGGTAGATGGCGGTTATTTGCGGTTCGATCGCCCGTTCGTTCGGCAGCAACAGGCGCGTTGGGCAGCTTTCGATGATCGCTGGTGCTATCGTGGAGCCATCGATGTCAGAAAGCGACTGGGTGGCGAAGATGACCGACGCGTTCTTCTTCCGAAGCGTCTTCAGCCATTCCCGGAGTTGACCGGCGAAATCCTCGTCATCGAGCGCAAGCCAACCCTCATCGACAATCAAGAGTGTCGGCCGGCCATCGAGATGATCACCAATACGATGGAAGAGATACGCCAGCACGGCCGGCGCAGCACTCGTTCCGATCAAGCCTTCGGTCTCAAAGGCCTGGACCGACGCCTCGCCAAGACGCTCGAATTCTGCATCAAGCAAGCGCCCGGAAGGACCACCGAGGCAATATGGTTGCAAGGCGCGTTTCAGAGAGTTTGATTGGAGCAGGACTGAAAGACCCGTGAGGGTGCGCTCCTCCCTCGGCGCCGAAGCGAGAGATGTCAGCGCCGACCACAGATGATCCTTGACCTCCGGGGTGATCTCGACCTTTTCCCGTGCCAGGATCGCGCCGATCCATTCGGTCGCCCATCCGCGCTCGGAAGGATCATCAATCCAGGCCAGCGGCTGCAGGGCGACGGGTTGTTCACCTCCGTCTGACAATGCGCCACCGAGATCATGCCAATCACCGCCCATGGCGAGGGCGCCCGCCCGGATCGAACCGCCGAAGTCAAACGCGAAGACCTGTGAGTTCGGATAACGGCGGAATTGCAACGCCATCAGAGCCAGCAACACGGATTTGCCGGCGCCGGTCGGTCCCACCACGAGGGTATGACCGACATCGCCGACGTGGACTGAGAATCGGAACGGCGTTGAACCCTCGGTCTTGCCGAACAGCAGAGGCGGGCCTTTGAAGTGGAGGTCCCTCGCCTCGCCCGCCCACACGGCCGACATTGGAATCATGTGGGCGAGGTTAAGAGTCGAAATCGGAGGCTGCCGCACATTCGCATAGGCATGCCCGGGCAGACTGCCGAGCCAGGCTTCCACTGCGTTCACCGTCTCGATCATGCAGGTGAAATCGCGGCCCTGAATGACCTTCTCGACCAAGCGGAGTTTTTCATCGGCAGCGTTGGGATCGCGGTCCCAGACGGTAACGGTCGCCGTGACAAAAGCGTGTCCAATCTGGTCCGACCCCAGTTCCTGCAACGCCGCGTCGGCATCAAGCGCCTTGTTGTGGGCGTCGGTATCGAGCAGCGTCGACGCCTCGTTCGTCATGACCTCCTTGAGAATGGCGCCAATCGACTTTCGCTTGGCGAACCACTGCCGCCGAATCTTGGTCAGCAGCTTGGTGGCGTCGGTCTTGTCGAGCATGATCGCCCGGGTCGACCAACGATACGAGAATGGCAAGCGATTTAGATCGTCCAGGATCCCCGGGGTCGTGGCGCCCGGAAAGCCGATAATCGTCAGGACCCGAAGATTGGCAGAACCCAGCATCGGCTCAAGCCCGCCGGTCAGCGGCTGGTCGGCCAACAGCGCATCGATGTACATGGGAATCTCGGGCACCCGCACGCGATGACGCTTGGTCGAGATCGTCGAATGCAGATAAGTCAGCGTGTCCTGATCATCGAGCCAGGCGCATTCCGGCATGAACCCTTCAAGGAGGCCGAGCACGCGGTTGGTTTGGTCGACAAACCCGCGCAGCACCTCGCGCGCGTCGGCTCCAGCGGTACGATCACGACCCTCGTAAAGCAGTCGCTCTGCCCTCGCCGCTCCCTCCTCCGGAGGCAGATAGAGGAAGGTCAGGAAGTAGCTAGACTCGTAATGGGCACCCGCCTCTTCGAACTGAGCCCTGCGTTCCGCGTCGACCAGCGCGGACGCGACGTCCGGAAAGGAGTTAGGCGGATACGCCCCCGCAAAGTGACGCTGCGCCTCAACGAACACGGCCCAGCCTGATCCCAGGCGGCGCAAAGCGTTGTTCAGACGACCGGCGACGGCGACAAGTTCAGCCGGTACCGCGCTATCAAGGTCAGGTCCCCGGAATTTTGCCGTCCGTTGGAACGAGCCATCCTTGTTGAGGATGATTCCTTCGTCGACCAGGGCTGCCCAAGGCAGAAAGTCGGCAAGACGAGCGTCGGAATGGCGATATTCGGCAAGGTTCATCATGACCGAAAACTCAGAGATTGAGATGACCGGGAATGCGCAGATGTCGGCGCACCACATCGACGAAGGCGGGATCGCGCTTGGCAGCCCAGACGGCGGCCATGTGGCCGATAAACCAGAGGACGAGACCCGCGATCCAGAGCCGCAATCCAAGTCCAAGGGCCGCGGCAAGCGTGCCGTTCACGATCGCGACGGACCGCGGCGCGCCGCCCATCAGAATCGGCTCGGTGAGCGCGCGGTGAACCGGCACGACAAATCCTGCGACCGGCTCGTCCATCAGATCACCACGCCGCCGCCGAAGGAGAAGAACGACAGGAAGAAGCTCGAGGCGGCAAACGCGATCGACAGACCGAACACGATCTGGATCAGCCTGCGGAAGCCGCCTGACGAGTCCCCGAACGCGAGCGTGAGCCCGGTCACCACGATGATGATGACGGCGATAATCTTGGCGACCGGACCTTCAACCGACTGCAAGATCTGATTGAGTGGCTGCTCCCACGGCATGTTCGAGCCGGCCGCCCATGCCGGTGCTGACGTCAAAAGAACCAGCCCGGACGTGGCCAGTGAAGCGGCCTCTCGACGAAAACGAAATTGCTGACGCATGTCAGTCTCCTGCTGATGAAAGGTTGTAGTCACCGGCGGCCCCGAGCCCGGTGACGATGGCGAGCTCAGCGAGGCGACGGTTACCGCCGCGCCCCGCAAGCACAGCAACGAGGTTGATGGTCTCCGCGATCAGGGCGCGCGGAACCGTGATGACGGCTTCCTGGATGAGTTGCTCGAGCCGCCGTAGCGCGCCGAGTGCGGTGCCCGCATGAATGGTGCCGATGCCGCCGGGATGGCCGGTGCCCCAGGCCTTGAGCAAATCGAGGGCTTCGGCACCGCGGACCTCGCCAATCGGGATGCGATCAGGTCGTAGGCGCAGCGAGGAGCGGACGAGGTCCGATAGTGTGGCCACGCCGTCTTTGGTCCGCAGCGCCACAAGATTGGGAGCCTTGCACTGAAGCTCGCGCGTGTCTTCGATCAGCACGACCCGATCGGAGCTCTTTGCCACCTCGGCCAGGAGCGCATTCGTCAATGTTGTCTTGCCGGTCGATGTCCCGCCGGCAACCAGAATGTTCTTCCGTGCGGCGACCGCGTTCTGCAGGATCTTGGCCTGCTCCGAGGTCATGATCCCCCTGCCGACGTAGTCGTCGAGCGTAAACACGGCGACAGCGGGCTTGCGGATCGCAAAGGCTGGTGCCGCAACGATCGGAGGCAACAGACCTTCGAAGCGCTCGCCGGTTCCAGGCAATTCGGCCGAGACCCGCGGCGAGCCGGCATGCACCTCCGCACCTACGTGGTGCGCTACCAGACGAACAATGCGCTCGCCGTCCGCCGCCGACAATGTTTCGCCTGTGTCGATCAGGCCACTCGACAACCGGTCGATCCACAACCGCCCATCCGGATTGAGCATCACCTCGATGATCGCTTCGTCTTCGAGGTAGCCGGCAATCGCAGAGCCAAGCGCGCTGCGCAGCATTCGCGCGCCTCGCGAACTCGCTTCCGATCGAATGGAATGGATTGCCACCGTTCGCCCCCACCGAATGAGGACGTCCAACGAGCGTCCTCATATGGGGATGATTAGAAAAGGCACCGATGGGCTTGGCGCAACAAGCGGCTTCAGTGATCGTAGACTGGCGTAGAAAAAGAAAGACTGAGAACTGATGTTTGAGGCTTAGTCAGTCGACGAGCTACCGCTCACCACTCCACATCTTCATCCGCGGGTACCAGTATGACCGAGTTCTCATACACGCCGACGGGCTCGACAGCATCGGAGTCACTTGCCGGCATGAAGAAGGGAAGTGAACTTATCCATGGAGCAACGGAATGGCGCCAAGGCAACGCGAACCATACCAACGCCGTGATCTGCAGTGCTACGTTTAGACCGAACGCGACCTGATAGGCTGGGACGGACCGATGGCCATCATTCGCAGACCATTGCTCCAGGATCAGGCCTGTTGCGGATTGTGCCAGAAAGGCCCAGCCAAAGTGCAAGACGTTCAAGGCGCCATTGGCACGACCCGCAAGCTCAGGGGGAAAGTAATCCGCTATTACCGCAAAACTGACCACGGTCGCCGTTCCTGCAATTGCGACAACGGACCAGGGCAAAATGGACGGCAGAGGCGCTCGCAGGATCAAGGCCAGCTCGGCTGCGACAAACAAGACTGCGACGATCGTTAATATCGTCTCCGCGCCGATTCCCCTTCGCTTGATGTGGTGGACGGCCATACCAAACAACCAGGCACCGCCGCTCAGTACGACGGACATTATGAAAAGCTGTCTGACGAGACTTGCGCGATCAAGCCCCTCGACGTCTCTCAGCCAGGGCGATGCCCACAATCCCTGCAGGGACCAGGACGATCCAACGCAAGTCGCCGACAACGGGGCCATTCGCCAGAAACGCCGATCGCCGAAAACGGAGCCTAAGTTGACGCGCGCTGTTGATGGGACAATGCCGCGCTCAGGCACGATAGCATAGATGAGAATGGCCGTCGCACCGGTAGCGGCCGCCAGGACCTCAAAGAGTTGCCGCCAGGCCATCCAGGCGAGCAGGTGTTCGAGGGGGACCGTAGCAGTCACGGCTCCTAACGATCCCAGCATGACCATGTAGCCGTTCAGCAAGGCGACACGCTCCCTGGGGAACCAAAGGACGATCGACTTCAGTCCTGCGGTCAACGCCGCCGCCACGCCAAGCCCGATCATTGCACGCGCGATCAAAAGCGACAGGAAGTCAGTCGATATCGCGAAGAGGCCGGCGCCCGCTGCGGCAAGCAACAGCAGAACACTCTGGACGCGACGCGGACCAAATCGATCCAACAATATACCGACCGGGATCTGAGCGGCCGCGAATACAAGAAAATAAACTGATGTGAGCAACCCGAGGTCGGCAGTCCCAAGCCCGGTATCCGCACTGAGATGACTGGCGATCAAAGCGTTGATCGTTCGAAACAGGTACGAAAGATAGTAACCAGCCGCAAAAGGGAGAAAGACGCGTGCGGTGAGACGCCATGTCCCCGAGATCTGCATGCCGGCCCCTCTTGCTGTCAGCTCGTGCGAGCCGATAGCGCGACCAACTTTTCGTCAGTTCAGCGAAATCGCTGCGAGCGTAGGCTAGCGAAGAAAAAGAAGAGGCCGGCGAAACGGTTTTTTCACGTGGTTCAATCAGGTTTCCTCGGCCGATTCCTCACGGCGGATATCTTCTGGAATCTCGCGCAGAAAGCTTTGCCCCTTCTGCAAACGGCGCCCGAGCGCCTCGACAAATCCTTCAAACCGCTCCCGACCCTTTGCTTGCGCTGCCGCCTGCGCCTCATTGGGTAGCGGCGGCGTGATCGTCAGCCAGAAACGAATGAACAAAGCCAACGTCTCGGCCGTCAAACCCACGTCTCGCTCCAGCCTCTGCATCTGACGCGACAACCGATCGAGACGCCGGGCGAACGCTGCCTCCCGCCTGTCCGCTCCGTCCGGTGACAGAAATGAAGCAACCGCCGCTTCCACGATCGCAGACCGGGAAAGCTTCTTGTGATCGGCCAGGTCCGAAATCTGTTTCAGAAGCTCTGGCGGGAAATAGACGTTCATCCGGTCGCGCATATTGCCTCAAAGCTCCATGCCGTCATTCGGGTCCAGGGCGACTTGACGGGCAACGCCGCGCATCTGTTGGCGTATGAGCCGGGTCTGACGGACCGCATCCTCGTCATCATCTAGAACGGCAGCAAATTCTTCTGCCGGCGTCGGCTCGTTTGTTTCTTTGACGATCGCGACGTGATCGGGGAGTTCCGGCTCGCGACGGAGTCCGCTATTAGCCGTGTCCTCCTCGGTCTCCGCAGCTGTGTCAGTTGGACCTGCCGTCGGCTTCAGCGGCCCGAGTGCAGACCATCCGTCCGTTCGCGATGATCGGCCCGCGCTCGCCGGATCGGGCGGCGGCAAAACCCGCTCGGTGAATCGCCGATCCTCGTAGTAACGGGCCTTCTTCGCACGGATCGGCGCCGTCCCCGCCACCATGACGATCTCGTCCATCGGCGGAAGCTGCATGACTTCGCCCGGGGTCAAGAGCGGCCTGGCAGTCTCCTGTCGCGAGACCATGAGGTGACCAAGCCAGGGGTTCAACCGGTGTCCGGCATAGTTCTTCATCGCTCTCATTTCGGTCGCCGTACCCAACGCGTCGGACACACGCTTGGCCGTCCGCTCGTCATTGGTCGCGAAGCTGACGCGGACGTGGCAATTGTCGAGAATGGCGTTGTTGGGCCCGTAAGCCTTCTCGATCTGATTGAGCGACTGCGCGATCAAGAAACTCTTGATGCCATATCCCGCCATGAAGGCGAGCGCAGACTCGAAGAAATCAAGCCGTCCGAGCGCCGGGAATTCGTCGAGCATCATCAGAACGCGATGCCGGCGGTCGCGGGCGTGCAGATCCTCGGTCAGACGCCGGCCAATCTGGTTCAGCACCAGGCGGATCAGCGGCTTGGTCCGCGAGATATCCGACGGTGGCACCATGAGGTAAAGCGTCGTCGGGCGGCTATCTGCGATCAGATCGGCAATCCGCCAGTCGCAGCGACAGGTCGCCTGGGCGACGACGGGATCGCGGTAGAGCCCAAGAAACGACATCGCGGTGGACAGGACGCCGGACCGTTCATTCTCGGATTTGTTGAGGAGTTCGCGCGCGGTCGATGCGACCACGGGATGAGCCCCCTGCTCGCCAAGGTGTGCCGTGGTCATCATCGCCTTTAGCGTTGCCTCGATCGGCCGCTTCGGGTCGGACAGAAAGGCCGCCACGCCAGCCAAGGTCTTGTCCGCCTCGGCATAGAGGACGTGGAGGATGGCGCCGACCAGGAGCGAATGACTGGTCTTCTCCCAGTGGTTCCGCTTGTCGAGCGAGCCTTCGGGGTCGACGAGGACATCGGCCACGTTCTGGACGTCACGAACCTCCCATTCTCCGCGCCGGACTTCGAGGAGTGGATTGTAGGCTGAGGACTTCGGGTTGGTGGGGTCGAACAACAGGACGCGGCCATGCCGCGAGCGGAAGCCGGCGGTCAGTTGCCAGTTTTCGCCCTTGATGTCGTGAACGATGGCCGAGCCAGGCCAAGTCAGCAGCGAGGGGACGACAAGACCGACGCCCTTTCCCGACCGGGTTGGCGCAAAACACAAGACGTGCTCCGGCCCGTCGTGGCGGAGGTAGTCGCGGTCGAGCTTGCCGAGCACCACCCCATCCGAACCGAGCAATCCGGCCGCTCGAACCTCCTCCGCACCAGCCCAGCGCGCCGAACCATAGGTCTCGACGTTCTTGGCCTCACGCGCGCGCCGCACCGACATGCCGATCGCCACGGCGATCGAAACGAAGGTCCCCGACGCCGCGATGAAAGCGCCCTCGACAAAGACCTGCGGCGCATAGGCGTCGTAGACGAACCACCACCAGAAGAAGATCGGTGGGTAATAGAACTTGAAGCCGGACAGTTCGAACCAGGGCCGCCCAAGCTCCGGTTGCCAGGCAAGTCTCCAAGCCGTCCACTCGGTTGCTCCCCAGATGGCCAGCAAAACAATCAGGCCGACAACGATCACCTGCCCCCAGAGGATCTTGGTTCCGGACATCCCGAACGCCTTTCCGCAACTGAATTAGAGAGAATGCTAGAGGCCGAGGTCGCGCTTGCGACCAAAGCCCCATTCGATGCCGCCGCCGTCCTTCACGACACCGGTGACGTGTTGGCCGAGCCTCTGTTCGAGCTCGCGCGACCAGGGTACGAGCTGGAATCCGAGACCGTTATCGATCATGGCGAAACGTCCCGAGGCGAGCGTCAGCCGCTGGCGATACGTGCCCGCTACATGCTCCCCAGAGGCGGCGTTCACATGAGGCAGGCCAGTGTCGGCCGAGACTTTTGCGGCCACCTCGTCCAATTCGCGTCTGCGCAATGTGTTCAGGAGGTCGCGCTGCAGGATGATGCGGTTGCCGTGACGCCGCGCCAGGCCCTGCTGGATCAGATGCTCGGTACGAGCTTCCATGGCGTCACGGGTCTCGCGGCCGAATCCGCCCATGGCCAGCGGCATGGAGTCGCGTTCGACCAGCCTGTGGTCAAGCCAGGTCGCGCCCTTCGCGGCGACCTGCTCGGCAAGATCGAGATCGGAGCGGATTGCCAGCACCACGGTCGGCCGCGGATCGCCGACTTGACCGATGCGTCGGACTTCGACGATTCCGCCGGCCGGCGGTGCATGGTCGAAAGATCCGAGCCCTCGAAAGCGCACGTGGTGCGCTCGTCCGTCTGTTCCGTCGATCAAGGCGTAAGCCTCGCCAGTCAGTTCGTCATGCAATCCGCGGTCAACCAGTCGTCCGATAATCTGAGACGTCGGCGGTCCACCTTCAATGACGAAGTCGGCAACGCCGCGCGCTTCCCCACGCTCGGTAAAGGCGCGGTGCATGGTCTTGATGATGTCGCCGCGCATGCCGAGATCGCGCAAGCTGCGCTCGGCCTCGAGCCCGACCATCCACTCCCCTGGTGTGGCGGAGGCAGCAAGGCCCATCTTCTCCAGGTGTTGAAGACGACCGACCATCAGGCGCCGGATCTCGGGATCGGACTTGCCGGGATTCTCTGGGCGAAGATCGATAGAGCCGGTCTCATCGGCCGCCAGCCGGATCTCCCGATCAAGCCGTGTCCATCGTTCCGCCGTGACTTCCATCTCCAGCGAATTGCGAATCTCGTGCTCCGGCTTCGGACCCAGTTCGATGGCGACAAGTTCCTCAGCGCGTGAGCGCAGGCCCTGGCTGATGTAGTCGCGGGAGATCACGAGGTCCGCCCCGTCCTTATCTACGCCCCGAACGAGAAGGTGGACGTGTGGGTTGTCGGTATTCCAATGATCGACGGCCACCCAATCGAGCCGCGTGCCGAGATCGGTCTCCATCTGCCTGGCGAGGTCGCGGGTGAAGGCCTTCAGGTCGGTCATCTCGCCAGCGTCCTCCGGCGAGATGATGAACCGGAAATGATGCCGGTCGTCCTTGCACCGTTCTGCGAACGCCCCGCTATCGGCGCGGTCGCCACCGGCATGGAACATCTCGGCCCGCTCACCACTTCGGGTCACGCCGTCGCGCTTCAGATATGAGAGGTGGGCGGTCAGCGGTGCTGAACGGAAGGCTCGCCCTTTGTGACGAACCACGCGCGCCTTCACCACAGCCCGCCGCGTCGGGCTGAACAATCTGGCGCGGCTAAAGGCGAGCCGGCCGCGGCCAAACGTCGAGCGCCCATAGGCCGCCGAACGTCTGCCGGCCACGGCCTGACCCGAGGTGTGTCCTGCTTTCTTCGCCGCCCGCAGCACCTGGTTGATGAAGCTCTTTTGCTTCGGCGCTCGAGTGCTGCGGATGCGTCCAGGCCGAACACGCAGGTCACTGTCGCGTACGGTCATGGCCGGGCCTCGAAGAGCACAAAGGTGCCGTCAGTGCCGAAAATGTCTTTGATGGCGTTGCTCAAAATGCAAGGCGCGGCACGCGCCCCGACCGACCGGCACGCCAGAACCCAAGCCATGCCAATGGCTTGCGGTTCGACCGGCGAGCCCCTTTTATCTCGCCGTTCTGCCGTCGTGGATTCCCGGTCGCCGGTTTCCGAAAGAGCCGCCGCGACTTCGCAGCCAACTCGCGAAGCCCCCAATGCTTCCGAGCGCTTGCGATAGCGATCGTCACCCGAAGGGCCGAGACACCCGAAGGGTGGCTCGGTGAGGAGCGAAGCGACGAGTAGAGCGCGGGCCGAAGGCATCGCCCATACGCCATCAGCTTGCGAACCCGCACACTTGGTCATTGCGATGACCCCGAATCCGATCGAAGGACGAACATGCCAATTGGCCGGGGAACCAGGCGCGACGTTTCGTGCACTGAGATTGCGGTCGTGACACCACTCGACGGCATGAGCGCCAGCAACCGATCACGCGTTTCCATGAGATCGGATCGCGTGACAAATAGCGTCGTAGCTGCTGATGACTGTCCGCCGGATGACCACCTCGGCGGCAGGTCGATGGCAAGTCGATCTGCAAGCTTTGCGACATATGCTCGCGTCTCCTCTGGCAAAGAGCCGCCTGCGAGATGCTCTTCGTAGCGAGATGGTCCCGCGTTGTACGCCGCAAACACGCCAGGCGAGCCATACCGATCGAGCAGTTCGCGCAAGTAAGCCGTGCCGGCCAGAATGTTGTCGTGCGGGTCGTAGGGGTCGTTCCCGAGATTGTACCGCTCGCGAAGTTCCGCCCAAGTCGCCGGCATGATTTGCATCAGGCCCATTGCGCCTTTTGGCGATCTGGCGTGCACGTCACCAGCACTCTCGATGCTGATGACTGAAACGATCCAATTCACCGGAATTGAAAAGCGGTTTGAGGCTTGATCGACGAGACCTGCAAATGGGTTGCTCGTTTGAGTGACCGCTCGAACAGCGGACGCTCCGTTCTCGGCGAAGGCGGCCCCGTGCGGCACAGGGCAAAAGAGCAGCAGCGGAGCGACAACCCAAACACCCGTGCCCGGCCGACCCAAGCATGCCGCCGTGCTCACCCCCGTCCAGGGCAAAGCTGGTCCGCGCCAGCCCTTCGGCGGTCCTGGAGTGCCGCTCCGCGCGCCAGCCTTGCAGACATCGATCGAGACGGAGGAACGATCCCGCAACCGGTCGAACAAGGGAATGGCGAGGAGAACACGTCGCATACGCACGATCACTCCTCCCACGTCCACACCGGCATCGCGCGGCCGATCACGCTAGATGCCGGAAGAAATCCAAAATACCGGCCGTCAAGAGAGTCGTCCGACTGCCAGTTCATCAGAAACAGCTCGCCGTCACCGACGACGCGGCAGCCCTGCCATTTCGGCAGCGGCCGGCCGCGTCCGTCGCGGTCCCGCGCCTCGCCCACCGCAATCTCGTCGACCGAAATCGTGAGGCGGGTTCTGCAAACACTCTGCCCCGGAAGGGCGAGCACGCGCTTCAGCATGGGTACGCCAATGGGCAAATAGCCGTTAAGGTCGAGGAAAGTCGCGAGCGGTTCCGGCGGCTGCACGGCGACCAATTCAGTGACTTGGAATTGATCCGCCGGTCGGAGGCGGTAGAGACCGATCGGCACGCTCGCGGATGCGTTCCAGATGTAAAGCGGAAGCGGCTCCAGGACGATCGTCGCGATGAGCGCAGCAGCGACCCCAATCGTCACGGCCAGCATCATGAGGCGTCCCGTCATCGCATCACCTTTTGGCGATGAAGCCAGGCCTGATGGCGCGCTTTCGTATACGGGCGCGGGTTTTCGTTGACGGACAGGCGGTTGTGAACGTGATGCCAATGATCAGGCGCGACGTCAGCCGGATCGATGCCGAGCGCCTCTATGGCATCGGTCATTTGCAGCACCCGTTCGACCTTCGGCCAACCGGAGAGCCGCAGTATGATCTCTCCGCCGGGTTTCACGTACGGCACGGTCGAGCAGCGCTGTCCCTGTGCGACTGCGCGCAAGATGTCGATCCGCGAAATGACCGTGCCGAAGTCGTTGGAAGTCCAACGGACGAACGCAAAGATGCTGCCGGGGGCAAACGACAGGACGCGCCGGTGGCGATCAAGCTTCCGTTCCTTGACGATACGACCGAACCGAACGCGGTTTTCGATACGCTTCTCGAGCCACAGCACTTCCACTTCAGTGAGATCACTCATGCGGCCACTCCCTGACGCAGGAGCTGGCAGCCGTGAGCTTGGGGCTCGGTGGAGAGTGTGTATGGCCTGCAAAGGCAGGCTGGCCTGTCGGACTGCCGTTGCCGAGCGCCGCCAGCGCGTCTTTCGGCCTGGTCCGTTAGAAGAAATCCGAAGGATTTCTGGTTAGTAAAGTTAGAGCGGCCGGAAAGTGCGGAGAAACAAGCTCTTAAGCTCGATTCCGGTCCCCGATAGCACGAGGATCGGGTCCCCGATAGCACGAGGGTTGCGGTCCCTGATAGCACGAGCTGATTCACAGGTTGTCCTCCGAATTTGGAATGAGACCGCGCCGACGCAGGCGTGCCGTTAAGGGAGCAACAGGCGTTGGCGTGAAGTTCAGCCGGTCGATGCCGTTCGGGTCGCGCGTGAGCACGAGCTGATAGCCGGGCAATGTCTGACGCTGGACGATCTGGCGCACGTCGTAAGCAAAGTGCTTGAGCGGCGAGAGGATGCCGGACTTCGCATGGAGATGCACAAGGTCAAAGCTCCAGCCGCCATCCTGCCGACCGCCGTGCTTGCGCACGAGGCGGTAAAGCCAGCGCTCAAGCCCGCCTGTGAGCTGGAAATAGGCGGGGTCGATCGTCAACACGAGCGCATCGTCGATTACGCCCGCGTAGAACCAATCCGGCAGGATCAGCTCGAGTCCGAATGGACGTCCGTTTGCATCGGATGTCTCCTTCCACTCGTTGATCCAGGAGAAGCGGTGCCGTCGCCGTTCTGCCGGCTGGCGGATCGATGTCAGCACGGTCGTTGACTGAAGTCTGTCGAGACCCGCCTTCAGCCGGTCATAGTCACGTGCGCTGGTGCCGCGGCCGATAAACGTCAGAATTTCGTAAGGCGTTGCAGCCATCAAGCGCGAGGTCTTCAAGCCTGCATCACGGGCTTCGACAATCTGAGACGCGGCCCAGATCAGAACGTCTGCATCCCAGATGGTCGCCATGCCGTGTTCCGGCACGGCTTCGACACGAATTGCGACCGCACCGGCACGGAAATCGATCGGCACGACACGTTTCGTCTTTGCGAGCGAAAAGAACGGGTAAGCCATCAGATCCTGCGCATCGCGCGGCGCGAGATCTCCGGGCAACGCCCGAAAAAGCTCAAGCTGATCGCGCTCGGAACGGTGTTTGCGCCGCATGGTCACTGCTCTCATGCGGCGATCAGCGACGTTCCTGGCCCGCATACGGGCGCAGCGCAGGATGCTTCTTCGCCGGCAGTACCGTCCCCTTCCCGGGATCGGACGTCGAGGTCTTGGCGCCGCGGTCGGCCCACGCTTTCAGATCATCGACGGCGTAGACGACACGTCCGCCGATCTTCCGATAGGTGGGGCCGGTGCCGTATGTGCGGTGCTTCTCCAGCGTGCGGCCGGACAGGCCAAGATAGCGGGCGGCCTCAGGTGTACGCAGGAAGCGCGGGGGAAGACCGGCCATCGGATCGGGCATTTGAGGACTCCAGGAGGACAGAGCACCACGCTTGGCTAGGTCGGCGTGTGTGCGGTCATCATGGAGGAGCAGGATCTCGGAGGGGGATGCCGAATATGGAGGGGGCGATTTTCGGCACCCCCTGGGGACTGCGCTACTCGTCCTTGCGCCCGGGGCGCAGGAGTTTGCGGTAACCGCCGCGCATCAACGCAAGGCCGCCTTGCACCAAGCGGACCGTTCGATTGCGCAGATCATGCGTCTTCCAGGCGCGATCGGGGATGCGCTTTTTGCCGAAGAGCGCTTCGGCGATAACGCGATAGCTTCCGCCATCGCTGCGAGCATCAAGCGCACGGATCGCTGCGCTCAGGCGTTCGCGCCGCTGTTTAGATAGTTGGTGAAAGGCAGGACCTGGCGCGCGTCCATTCATCGCGCGCCACAGCCGGCGGGCTGCATACGCACGCGCGTCGAAATCACCATCAAAAGGCAATTCGGCTGCATATGACGCGCCAAGCACCGGCGGCTCTTTGGACCAGACACGGTGATCTATCGCATCGATGCGCAGCACGGCATGCCAGCCGTCGACGGCGCGGCGCGCCTGGCCAGCTGTAAGGTCAAGCAGTGGCTGAGACGTCGAACCGCCATCGGCCGCCGAGGCAACCGTCACCGGAACGACCGCCGCTAGAACCTCCGGCGCCCAAAAGATCGTCTGCTCGTCGAACGATCTCTGCGGGTCATGGGCGAAAGCAGATGCCCCATTTCCTCCTGAATTCGTCAGTCACTTCGCCGTTCGGACTGTTGGCAATCATCACCTCGTACTCACGCCGATAGTCGGCGTTGCGGCGGAGACATTCCCAGGCGATGTCGGTGACTTCCGCGTCTTGTAGGCTCTTGTAGGAATCCGGCGACCGCCAGTCGAATTCAGGCATTGCTTCCGTCCCATTGCACGCTGCTAACAACGATTGCGGCGCAATAGGTATGAACGAAGCGGTTGTAGGAAGCCCCTAGTTTGGCACCACGTGGTGCACCGGAATGACCACCGGTCAGCAAAAGAAAATAGTTCTGCCTGCAAGTCGCCAGCCGGCGATTTTCTTCTATTTTGAGCCGGTGCTGCGCAAGAGGCGCCCCTGCTCGGTCACCCATTTGGCGCGGGCAAGATGACTCTGATATGCGCTTCGCGCACGGGCCGGCTCCCGCACCGGGTCGATATGCAGCACGATTCGAGCGACTTCCATCCAGTCAGCCCCTTCGCTTTCGGCCTGCAGAAGGCGCATGTAGGTCACCACATGCCGCTCATCGTAGGCAGTGAGAATTTGATCTGCAGGCGCAGCATCGGCGACGTCTGGGTCGAGCGGCGGCTTCCTCATAAGACTCCACGCCTTAGATTAGACAATTTCTAACACGCGGGCCGGAAGGAGCAGAAGCGTTAAAGCTGTCGCGGGAGCCGTCCGGAGGGCGTTTTGTCGAGAATACTCCGTGGTGAAATACTCTTCAAGGACATGCCCTCTCGCGTATGGATATACGCGAGATACTTGCAATCAATTTGCGGAAGCTCCGGCAGGCCCGTGGTTTGTCACAGGAGGAATTGGCCCATCGTGCTGAAATTGACCGCACTTATATCAGCGCACTCGAGCGAAGCGTTTACGCGGCGGGTATCGACGTTGTCGATCGGCTCGCGCGCAGCCTGGGTGTCGAGGCCGCCGATCTGCTCACTCGCCCGCCCACAAGCGCCAAAAAGAAGACTCGGGGACAGGCCGAGTGATTGATGTCGAGCCGCTCGATCCGGCGGCCAAGTTTGCGGTCACTGATGCCTGGAAGGATGAGAAGCCCCGCCCGGCGGACCGGACGGGGCTTGATGGAGTGGGCCTACTCGCCGGTCTTGCGCGGCCGCGACCAGAGCAGGGTGTAGCCTTCACCGCCGTCGTCGTCGAACAGGTTCGCGTAGATCGGCGCGTTGAACGAGGGGTCATCGAGCTTGAGCGAGAGGTAGTCGCGGCCCTCTTCGGAGCGCTTCGACCAGGCCGCGCCGATCTCCGCGCGACCCACATAGATGCGGTGGCTGGGAGCGTTGTCGTTGGATCGGTTGGTCTCGGCGACGATGCGGACGCCCTTGGCCTGCAGGCTCAGGGTGACGATCTCGCCCTGGAAATCGTTGCCGACCTTCTTGAAAGAACCAATGTTAGCCATGTCACTTCTCCTGTTGTGTTTCGAGCCCGCGACCACCGTGGCCTCGATGGCGATCTAGGGCCGAAGACGATCGGCGACGCACCCGCTCGGGCCGGAGCGCAGCGGAGGACGCCGTTGTGGCGACTTTCTTGTCTCGCGAGGAATGGGCGCAGCCCAGGGGAAGAAAGTCGCATCAACGGCGTTGCGGCTCAGACGATCGAGGCGAAGCCGGTCTTCGGCCAGATCAAGCCATCAACGAGGCCACGTGCGTCCGCGTGCTGAACCACAATCTCTGGAGAAGCGTGGCTATCTCGGTTTTGACGAACAAGAGGTTGGAACGATTCAGCGCGGAAAGAGAAACAATCTGCTGTAAAGGGCGGCATCGTCTCCCAAGAACCGATCGAAGTAATATCGCTCTGCCCCGGCTGTGCGGGCCAAACCGAAATGCCGGCGGTTTGGTTGAGGAGTTCCGAGGAGGACTGCCTCTGCCGCGCTCAAGTCTCGATCATCCCCGTTCAACGCGCCGATCTACGCGAAGTTGTTTGACGATGAAGGTGGGAAACGGTCATTCCTCGCCCCATGCGGCCGTAAGAACCGGTTAGGACGGGTTCTCCACCACCCCACTCGGCGCCAACCGGCGGGCCTCCGCCAAAACCATCAAGCGCGCCCATGATGTAACGCCGATGCAAACCGCGCCCAGGCAAGCGAAGACCTCACGCCAAGCCAGCGAAGGCACCCCGATCTGGGACACGGCGAACACCACATGATAGCCGGCGACGGCGGCGGGAACAGCGAATGCTGTCGCAATCGCGATGCGCAGGGCCATCGACCGAGTAACAGCAATGGCGACTTGGCCAAGAAGGAGCGTCAGCGCACCGCCGGCCGTTGCGATAAGCAGCGCGCCAAGGAGGCCGGCGCCGCCCTGAAACGCTATCATCCCGATACTCAGGGCGACGAAAAACGGCAGGGCATACACTGCGAGCGCGAAAATCGCCCAGCAGAATAGGCCGATGCCGAGTGTGTTGAGAACAAGCCCAATAGCGAGCATGGTGGTGGCTCCATGTGCATAGATGTACCAGTCGCGCCTTCCACCACCACCACGGCGCAACTCTGGATATGAGACCGAAACGAGGCGGAGTTGCGGCATGAGCAATTCACGCCTCGCAGGCTTGGAGTCGAGAAGACGGCGCTCACGCGCCGCCGAACATCCAGACTGGGATGCCGAGCCGCTTCGCCTTATCGGCTAAGTTGTCCTGGATTCCAGTGCCAGGGAAGTGCATAACGCCGATCGGCAGGAGTTCGAGTATGGCATCGTTGCGCCTGAACGGTGCTGCCTTGGCATGTTTCGTCCAATCAGGCTTGAAGGCGATCTGAGGTACCTTGCGGATCGTCGCCCATTTGGATGCGATCAGTTCGGCACCCTTCGGGGAGCCGCCATGGAGCAGGACCATATCGGGATGCTTGGCATGAACCTTGTCGAGGCGATCCCAGATGAGGTGATGATCGTTGAAGTCGAGCCCTCCAGTGAGCGCGATCTTTGGCCCAGAGGGCAGTATGACCTCGGTCTCGGCGCGGCGCTTGGCCGCGATGAAGTCGCGGGAGTCGATCATCGCAGCGGTCAGCGTACGATGGTTCGCCAGCGATCCCGATCGGGGGCGCCAGAATGAGCCGGTGTGAGTCTCGAAGCGCTCTATGGCCTGGTCGCGGAAGAGCTCCAGGCAATTGCGGCGCTCAATCAGTGTGATGCCTTCCGCCGTCACGCGCTCGAGTTCGACTGATCGAACTTCGGAGCCGTCCTGCTCGCGCTGACTCTTCTGCTGCGCCTGTTCGTTGTCGTCGAGTTGGCGTCCGATGCGGTCGACGGCACGATGGAACAGGTTGACGGTCGACCAGAGCAGATCGTCGAGGTCCGGCTCGAGCCGCGTGTCGCTCAACGTGGCGACCAGGGCATCGAAGATGTCAGCGACGGCACCGGTAATGATCCTGCCCTCGGGAAGTGGCCGTGGATCGGGCTGGTCGTCGAAGGGGCGGTACCCGAAGAGCTGCAATTCGGTAAGAACGTGTTCGGTCGCAGATGCGGCGTGCGGTGGTTCGATGTCATCGTGGTCGGTCATGGAGGCGATCCTTTGCCGGATCGGCCGCGACCATCGCGGCCTTCGCGGCGATCACTCAGACGGCAGGCGGAACGGGCCAGAACCCGGAGCAGAGCGGAGGGCCGAAGCGCAGCGGAGGATGGCGGAGGCCGGCTATTTTGCTTCGCGATGCAAAGCGCGCTCGCCAGATGGCTAATGTGTCTTCTCGTCGCCGGCGCGGCGGAAAATAGCCGGACGCAGCCATTGCCGGCCCGAGCCGCTTGCCGTCCGATCGCCCTCTAGAAGGCCGTGGTCGCGTGCTTTTCCGGCAGTGGCCGCACCGCGACCGACCTGTCGACGCCAATCGAATTCTTGGCGCTATTCCGCGGTTGCCATCGACGAATGCAGGAAACGGACGAGGTCCTCCGGTACGAGTTGAAGTAGCAACGCTGCTCGGAGGGCATCGAGGCCGAAGATGTGCAGATCTTCGTTGAAGTCGCCTAGCCGAGGCGACAATGCGATCGCTTCAATGCCGGCGGCTTCTGCGCGCTGGGTGAGAATAGCCTGCACGGCATCTCCGGCGGCATCGTCATCGCGGGCGATATAGAGCCGGCGCAGGCCAGATGGCAGTATCATCGCTGCGAGATGATTGGCCGAAAGTGCTGCGGCCATCGGCAGCGTCGGCAGTGCGTTACGCAGTGACAGCATGGTCTCGACTCCCTCGCCGGCTGCAAGCACACCATCGACCACGCCGAAGCGAACGGCGTTGCCGAGCAGGTCGCCCATAGCCCGCCGTGGCGTGTCAATCGGAGCCTTACCGAGCCGCACGCGATCGAAGCCGTGTGGATCTAGCCAGGTGCGATGCACGCCGGTGATCCGTCCCTCAAGGTCGGTGACGGAGGCTATCATCGCCGGCCAGGTTTCAGTCGGTAAATGCTCGTCCGGTCGGTAGTAGCAATGTGGGTGGAAGCGCAGGCTACCACCATGGTGAATTTGGTTTATTCCCCGACGTTGCAAATACGTTTCCACCAACGTCCCTTCGATCGGACCGGATATCGCAAAAAGTCGACGGGCGGCTTCTTGCGATCCGGCCGGCAAGACTGGACGAACGGGTCTTGGGAGTGATTGCTCCTCAGAACGAGGCAGCTTCAGAAAGCGCCTCGCCTCCTCGGCGACCTCGCGGAAGTCTCGCAAGGCAAGGCTTTCGCGGATGATGTCGAGGAGATCGCCATGCTCCCCGGTCGCGGCATCGGTCCACTTGCCGGCGGGCCCTTTCGGCGATTCGTGCAGCCGCACGAACAACGAGCGGCCCGGGGTGTTGTGGACGTCGCCAACAACCCAGTACCGCCCCGCCCGCTTACCATTGGGGAGATAGTGTCGGCACACCGCCTCGGCCTCGCGCGCGAGGCGGCGTGCCAGTTCGGAGACATCGCCGGACATCACGCGGCCTCCCGCTCACTGACGCCCGTAACCGGATAGGTGTCGAGCACCCTCGACAGGACCTCCACACCGCTCGCGTCCGTGGGTACGAACATGCGCAGCTTCCAGGAGATGATCTCCCCAAAGAGGCCGTAAGCCCGCAGGCGATCGCGCATCGTGTCGTTGAATCCCGACAGCTCGATGCGATGTGCACCCATCACCCGGACGCGGCGAAGCTGAAGTCCCTCTGCGAGGTCGAGGACCGTCCGTCCTTCCATCAGTGCAGCAAAGGCAGCGTCCGGCGTCAGCGAAGGTGCGTCCGTCGTAACGACGTTTGCGACCCACGCGGCAGAAACCCTACGACCGATGACGCGTTCGCCTGTATCCGTCTGAAGCCGATAGACGCGGGTCGATTCGTTCGGTAGCCGCTTCCAGATCGGCAGCAGCAAGCCCGCTACGACGTGGATCGTGCTTTCCGTAAACTCGGGCACCTCCGCAAGCTCCGCCGCCCAGGCCGCGGCGAAGCGTGCTCGATCCGCTTCGTCCCAATGACTTTCGACCATCATGGTCAAGGGGACCGTGTGCTGATCCATCGGCCGGATCAGACGGACGCGCCGCTCGATCTCGCCGTCGTCGAGCATGACGCTCGTCGCGGGGACCTGCACGGCGGCTCGTCCCGAGCGCTCATTGACCAGCAGGACGGCCTGACGATCGGAAAGACGAGCAAGAGCGTCATCCAGACGCACCGGATGATTGCGCTGGCGCTGGGTGACCGTGAGCAGCCGGGTCTCGGCGCCGGTGCCCGGATGGTCATAGATCGTCCGCCGGTCGGTGACGACGAAGCTCTCAGCACGGAGGGTTTCCAACCCCACGTCGTAGGTGCCGGATGCAACCGCGCCGTCGATGCGAGCGGTCAAGAGCTGCTCGAAGGCGGTGAACAGCACATTCTGTAGGTCGATGGTGAGCGCCAATAACCTGTTCAGGAAGGTCGTAATCGGCGGCAGGTCATCCCTGAGCCCATTGGCGTCAGTCAGCTTCAGGCCGGTCGCATCCTCGAACCGTTCGAGCGAACAGCCATCGACTTTGCCTCGAACAAGCAGCGTGTAGAGTTGACGCAACGCGTCACGCCCGTACTGGCTTTCGAGATTGTCCTCTGGCCGGAAGAGCCCCTGCCCTCCGGTCTGGCGCTGGCCACGGGTAATGGCTCCCAATGTGTCGAGCCGGCAAGCAATGGTGCTGAGAAAGCGCTTTTCGGCCTTCACGTCGGTCGCAATCGGACGAAACAGGGGCGGCTGCGCCTGGTTGGTCCGGTTTGTGCGGCCGAGGCCCTGGATCGCGGCATCGGCCTTCCAGCCGGGCTCGAGCAGGTAGTGGACACGCAAACGGCGATTCCGGGCCGACAGTTCGGCATGGTAACTCCTCCCCGTGCCGCCGGCGTCGGAGAACACGAGAATGCGCTTGACGTCGTCCATGAAAGCCGAGGTCTCGGCGAGGTTGGCTGAACCGGCTCGATTTTCCACCACCAGCCGGTCGCCCTTGCGAACGATGCGGCGCGAGCGGCCCGTCACCTCGGCGACCAGTTCGGTGCCGAAGCGCTGGATGACCTGATCCAGTGCCCCAGGTACCGGCGGTAGTGATGCAAGCTTCTCGATGAGGCGGTCGCGTCGTGCGACGGCTTCCCGACTCTCGACCGGCTGGCCGTCGCGATAGACAGGCCGCGAGCAGAGGTTGCCCTCCGTGTCGGTGAAGGGCTCGTAGAGCTGGACCGGAAAGGAGTGGGCGAGATAGTCGAGGACATACTCGCGCGGCGTGATGTCGACCTGGACGTCGCCCCACTCTTCAGTCGGGATCTCGGCGAGCCGGCGCTCCATCAGCGCTTCGCCCGTCGACACGATCTGGATGACTGCCGCGTGTCCAGCCTCAAGATCGTGCTCGATCGATCGGACCAGCGACGGGGTCTTCATCGAAGTCAGGAGGTGGCCGAAGAAGCGCTGCTTCGCGCTTTCGAAAGCGGAGCGTGCCGCAGACTTGGCTTGCCCGTTCAGCGTTCCCGTTGCGCCGGTGATGTTGGCGGCCCGCATCGCCGCATCGAGGTTATTATGGATGACGCTGAACGCACCGGCGGGCATCATAGATGCGAACCTGCTCCGGCGTCAGTTGGTGGTCAACGAGATCGTACTCGACGCCCTCGTACGAGAGCGAGCGGGCTGCGTAGAGACCGAGCGCCTTGAGGTCGCGCGCCAGCACCTCCATGGCCGCGACCCCACCTTCCTCGATCGCTTCGACGAACTCGGCACGGGTGGCGAACGGGAAGTCAGCGCCGCCCCAAAGGCCGAGGCGTTGGGCATAAGCGAGGTTATGAACCGTGGTAGCGCCCGTCGCCGACACATAAACCACGCGAGCATTCGGCAAGGCGTGCTGGAGCCTGAGGCCAGCACGCCCCTGCTGAGAGGCCGCCTGGTCACCGCGCTCGCCCTTGCCCCCGACCGCATTCTGCATGGCGTGGCTCTCGTCGAAGACAATCACTCCGTCGAAGTCCGAACCCAACCATTCGACGATCTGCCTGACACGCGAAAGCTTTTCGCCGCGCTCGTCGGTCCGTAGCGTGGCGTAGGTGGTAAAAAGGATGCCTTCCGAAAGCCGGATCGGGGTGCCCTGGCGAAACCGAGACAAGGGCGTAACAAGCAGCCGCTCCATGCCGAACGCGGACCAATCGCGCTGCGCGTCCTCAATCAGTTTGTCGGACTTGCTGACCCAGACGGCACGGCGACGGCCCTTGAGCCAATTGTCGAGCACGATCCCGGCGACCTGCCGCCCCTTGCCCGCCCCGGTGCCATCGCCCAAAAACCAACCGCGGCGAAAGCGGATGGCATTCTCTGCGTCGTCGCGCGCTGCGGCCACAACATCAAAGGTCGCGTCGACCGTCCAGGAGCCTGCCAGGAACTCAGAATGCGCTTCGCCGGCATAGATGACGCTCTCCAGCTGAGCATCCGACAGGACTCCGTCGTCCATGATATTGGCCGGCAGGTGCGGACAATAGGATGGCTTCGGTGGCGCAACGGACGCCATCGCCGCAGACTGCACGAGCTTGGTCGGATGTGCGCACGATCCGGGAATGCGGATCGACTGCAATCCATACTCCTCATAAAGCGCATCGGTCAGCCGGGCGCCTTCCGGCGACGACCATTCGACCGTCTCGTAGATCAGTTCTGCGGCTACCGGCGCGGGGTCTCTCGAAGTGGACGATGAGCGTGGTGCAATTGTGCCGACCGATCGCGACATCGCTGGCCGGCCGATAGCAACGATTTCCGATGGCGATGCGACGGGCAGCCGTGGAGGCACATGCTGGTTCACCCAGCCAAGCAAGGTAGCGACATCGGCCGCCATGCCCGGCGAGGCAGGAAAAGCCGTCGGATCGGCAGCGGGCAGCTTGTCGATCACAAGCAGCCTCGTATCCGTCTGAGTGCCATGCTTGGCGTAGACGGCGCCGTCGATCGCGGCAGAAAACACCACGCGCCCGCGTTCCTGGAGGCAAACAAAGGCATCTCGCCATGTCGGGTTATCCGGCGCGAAGCCTGCACCGGCGATGGCGACGAGGCGTCCACCGTCGCAGAGGCGCGCCAGCGCCGAAGCGATGTGGCGGAGAGCTGCATCCGCCATCCGTCGATCGACATTGGCCACCGCAGAGAACGGCGGGTTCATTAGGACGACGCTCGGTGCGACACTCGCATCGAGGTGGTCATCGATCTGCGCGGCGTCGAACCGCGTGACCTGAAGGCTGGCGAAGAGATGGCCGAGCAGTTCTGCGCGGGCCTCGGCCAACTCGTTCAACACCAGGGCGCCGCCGGCGAGCTCGGCAAAGACGGCGAGCAAGCCCGTCCCCGCGGAAGGCTCCAGAACGCGATCAACCGATGTAATGCCGGCTGCAGTGCATGCGACCAGTCCCAGCGGAATGGGCGTCGAGAATTGCTGAAATGCCTGACTGCCCTCGGAACGCCGCGTATGGGTCGGCAAACAGCTCGCGACCTTCGCGAGCATCGGCAGCATGGCGGCCGTCGAGCCAGCCCTGGCCCGTATGGCCGGTCCGAACTTGCGAAGAAACAGAACGGTTGCCGCCTCGCAGACGTCATAGGCGGCCTTCCAGTTCCAGGCGCCGGCCGCGTCGGAGGCGCCGAAGGCAGCCTCCATGGCGCAACGCAGAACAGCGGCATCGATGCGCCGGCCGCGTTCGAGCTCGGTCAGGAGCTGTCGCGCGGCCCTAACAGCGGCGGAGGTGAAACTTGCAGCGGCGCGCAACGAAAGCGGCGCGGCGGCAGCGCCGCCGGCGAGAGATTCGGTCATGGCAGGATTCTTTCGGAGAGCAGGAACGGGTCGAACCATCAGGCGCTCTCCTCTGATCCCGACGGCTCAAACCCTTCCCGGCCTGACTCTCCCTCTCACCCTCGCCCATAAAAATGGGGACCAGCGCTGCGCACCGGTCCCCACGCAACCGCGGGACGGCCGGAGCCGTCCCGCTCAGTGATGTCACTCAGCCGCGTCGAGCTGTTGCGGATCATCGTCGCTGGCGGTCTCCTGATCCTCTTCGTCGGCGAGGAATTCGGGCAGCGGGCCCGCTTCGCCCTCCTGCGCCACCGGCGCCGCATCGTGATCAACGAGGCGCAGCGGCTCCGGCAACCAGCCCGAGCCATCGAGTAGGCGTTCGGCCTCCTTTGCCATCTCAGCCTTCTTCAGATGGTCGATCAGTTGGACCGACGGATCGCCCTTGGCTTCCCGCACCGCCTCCAGAATACGCGGCTTGGTGACCCGGCCGAGATAGTTGTCGACGGTCGGTCGCCAGCCAGCCTGCACCATGTCGAGCCCGACCGCGCGCGCCAGCACATCCGCCTGGTCGAGACGCGTGCGGACACTGTGAGCGGAGACACGGCCCTGATTGTAGCGGTTGGCCGGCTCATAGACGGCGTTGGCCGCAAATGACGCACAGTGGGCGAACAGGGATGCCTGTGCGCCGCCGTCGAGAGCCGTCAGCGCATCCCAGAGATCGTTCTCGCTCTTCGGCAATCGTGCCTTCCAGGCCTCATGTCGCGCCTCGACGGCCTTAGCGGAGACGCTTTCTCTCAGCCCCGGAGCTTGGGCTGGAAGGTTCGGCGTGCGAAGACTGATCTCAAGACAGCTCCCGGACGATGCGAACCGGTAAAAGGCCGTCAACACGAAGTTATGCAGCACCGCCTGGAACGCGATCGGAGGATTTTCTGCCAGCGCATCGCGCAATGCTAGCGTACGATGCGCCGTCAGCTCGGTGATCAGCCGATCCGGCAGAAGCTTGGCCGCGTCTTCATTATCATCCTCGGCATCGGGAGCACTACCCGCGACCGCGATGACCGTGCGCTGGACGGAAGGGCCCCCTTCTTGACCTCCGGTCGACGACACGTCGGCGTCCTGCCCGACATCAAGATCAGATGCCGGCACCTCGTCCTCTGGCCGGACGTAACCCCGGTCCACGGAGAGGCGTCCTTCGGAATCGATACTGATGAAGACACCGGCTCGGGCGATCTCTGTCGGTTCGTAAAACATTGGCCGATCTTCGAAGGCCGCCAACGCCGACTCGATTTCGCCGAGACGCTGATCGACCTCGTCGGGCAGCTCGTCTGCATCC
Source organism: Bradyrhizobium sp. 14AA (assembly GCF_054185205.1). Taxonomy (NCBI): domain Bacteria; kingdom Pseudomonadati; phylum Pseudomonadota; class Alphaproteobacteria; order Hyphomicrobiales; family Nitrobacteraceae; genus Bradyrhizobium; species Bradyrhizobium sp. 14AA. The sequence goes on from NZ_JAVAYM010000002.1 coordinate 297,090, forward strand.
TGATAATCCGATTCGAGCTTGGCCTGTTCTGCGTTCAGGGCATCGATGGTGGCCTGGTCCTCAGGTGAAAGATCGACAGGTTTTCCTTCGATTTCTTGTAGGCCATGAGTATGACCGTAGGAGAAGTCTAGGGCGACCGAGATCCACTTCCAGCCTTCGGCAGCAATCGTCTCGGCTTCGGCTCTGAGCTTCTCGGTTACGAGGCGGTCGAGCAACACGACGTCCTGAAGCCAGCCGCCGTCGTCGTGCTCGAACAGATCGCGCAGAACGCCACCACCCGCCTGTTGATAGGCATCGAGGCCCACGAACTGAGCCCGGCGATCGGACCCCCGTACGGTGTTCTCGGTGAGCATGCGGCGGATCTGGTATGGCTCGTCGTACCCGGAACGGCTGACGTTCTCCCAGACTTGCTCCTGGCGCGCGTGATCTGCCGTGACTGAGAACGCCATGAGCTGCTCGAGCGCCATGCCGTCTTCGGCATAGACCTCATGCAGCTTCGGCGACACCGATGCCAGCCGCAGCCGCTGCTTGACGATGGCAGGGTTCACGAAATGGCGCGCGGCAATGTCTTCCTCGCTCATGCCGAGATCGCGGAGCGTCTGGAAGGCCCGAAACTGATCAAGCGGATGCAGGCCGACCCGCTCATCGTTCTCCGCCACCGAATCGTCCGCAGCAATGCCTCCTTCGCGAACGACACACGGCACCGCCTGCGTCTTCGACATTCGCTTCTGTTTCACCAGGAGCTCGAGAGCGCGATAGCGCCTGCCGCCCGCTGGCACCTCGAACATGCCGGTCTCGTTGCCATCTGCATCAACAACGGCCCGGACACTCAGACTTTGCAGAAGCGTACGCTGCGCGATGCTCTCCGCTAGCTGCTCGATCGAGACACCGGCCTTGACGCGGCGAACGTTCGACTGGCTGAGCACGAGCTTGTTGAAGGGGATGTCCCGGGAAGGCGACAGCGTGATCTTTTGTACAGCTTTCGTCATTTTGGCTCTCCACGACGGGCGGCCGCGAGACTCTCTCTCGGCTTCCAACCCGTCGCGAACAGCCTCCCCTCCTCTCACTCTCGCGCGGCCACACGAGGGCAAGCATCACGCCGCATCGTGATTGGCGACAACCGAGTCCAGCACCGCGTGCTCAATGGACCCGGGAACGAAGCCGAGCAAATAATCGGCGTCCTTGCTTGCCTGTGACGCGGCACGCACGATGGCCCGATTGTCTTCGCGCAGGACTTCAAGCCAGGAGCCGATATAGTCGGCATGACGCACGGTCGGGACGATCCCGAGCGACGCGCAGTTGAACGCGGAACTCAGCTCGGCTACCAGCTCTTCGAAGGCATATTTCTTGGTACCGTAGGATCCGCTCTGGTCCCGATTAAGACGCGAGGGGTGCCCGGTCGCATGACCGAGTTCATGCAGCGCTGTGCGGTGCCAGTTGATGGGTTCGAAATAGGCCTGCGGCGGCGGGAGCTGAACGTAGTCTTCGGCCGTTGCGTAGAATGCGCGATCTCCACCAATCCGAAATGAAATTCCGCTGGCCTTGATCAGGATGTCGACCGTGGGTTCGATGAGGTCGGCCGGAGGTGGCGGCGCAGCGGTGGCAATGCCGTCTGGCAGATCCTCGCACTGGTCGCTGTTGAAAACGGTAAATCTTTTGAGGAATGGAATTGCCTGCGCGTCTTCGCCGGTCTCGGCGGCGCGTCGTTTTTCGTCGTTCGGCACGAAACGATCAGCGTAGACGACGATGGTGCCGCGCTCTCCCTTGCGAACGTGGCCGCCGAGCGAGAGGACCTGACGAAAAGTAAGCCAACTTTGCCCGGTGAATCCGCGCTCAATCACGGCTCCCCAGAGCATGAGAATGTTAACGCCACTGTATTGCCGGTTAGTCGATGCATTTTTCGGCATGGCCAGTGCCGCTTTCGCCGCGACAGTACCCCAGGGCTGAACCCAGGGGACGCGTCCGGCCTCGAGCTCGGCAATGATCCTGTCGGTGATTTCGTTATAGAGGTTGGCCCGGTCCTGGCCGGCGCGCGCGCAAGCAGTAGGGCTTGACATCGCGGGTCTCCGCGACGGGCGTCGCGAGCCTCTCTCGCAGCTTGTAACCCGTCACGGAAAAACCCAGCCTGCACTCTTACTCTCATCCTCTTCGCAATCTGCCAGGCCACAGGCCTGATCAGGCGTGCGCCAGAGCGCATCGCCTTTGAGAAATGGCACCCGCAGGAGCGTGAGCATAGCGACGCCGAAGGCGGCACGCGGGACCGAGTGCAGCGACGAGACCGGTTAAGAGGGCACCCGGGAACGGGGCAGTGATAGCGACGCCGGCATACTTCATGACGGCGGGACCCTTTCCCGAGTGCCCCCGGCGAGGAACTCCGCATCCCTTTGCGCGAGGGATCGAAGCCGCACGGCGGCCGAGACGCAAAGCGGCTCGGTTCACGAGAGCCCGGTGCGGCGGAAGCCGCACGCGCGCAAGCGGACGATTCTACCAGTTGGAATATCTAGATTTCTTCGCGCGCATTCGTCTGCGCGTCATAGATCCTGATCTGAAGCATGGGAAAACGCTTTTTCAGTTCTTCTCCACCTGCCCTGGCGCCGTCTCTGGTAGCAAATTCGGCCTTCAGTCGGCCATCCACTTCAAGTGCGTAACCAGAGGCCGGCAGTTCACGGTTGGCTGCAACCATTTTTATTTCCCATTATGCAGTGAGGTGCTCGGGAATGATGGGATAGCGTGAGTCGCCTAAACCCCGCTAGAGCCACCTCCACAACAGTGAGGAGAGGTCCGTTTACGATGCGAGCAGCGCAGTCGCCCTACCCCCGAACAGGTGTGGTCACATGGGAAGAAGCTGCATCAATTTCGCGGAGAGGTTGTTCACGATCTTCTGCAAATGAGAGGTGGAAATATCGCCTGGATAATTGTGTGTGATCGAGCCATAGGGATGAAACGGCTCTGCAAGATCTGCGACGATTTGGCCGCTTTCCAAGCGCAGCTCTTCACCGGCGCCTAGTAGACCCGCAGGCGCGGGATGAAGCGCGGCCGGATTATGGATGAGCGTTGTTCCTTCCCGCCAGGTTTCCTGCCATTCGCCGTCGCCGACTTCATAAACAAATGGCGCGGGAAGCGCCGCGTTCGGATCGTGGCGGTAGCATGTTCCATAGCGGATCATCCGAACGGCATTGCTGTGAAATGCCCCCTCTTGCCCCATGCGATTAAACTTCGGCGCTGTGCCGCTGTTGCTGAACAATACCGCAGAGATATGTTGCGCGTCGGGCTGGAAAAAGAAGCCCGAGGGAATCTCCTTTCCTGGAATACGGTGCATGGCAATCTGGTCAGGCTCGATGATCAGATTGCCATCGTGGTCGTGATACCACCGCTGCCTGAGACCGAACAAATACGACGCAAGCGTCGATGATGAATTCAAGAGTGATCCCGCCTCGTGAAAACTTTCGATCGCGAGGATCAACGGATGACCCGCAACATGAGGAAGCTCCCAATATTTCTTCTTTAGCTTGCTATAGAGAGGACTTCCCAGCCGTATCGGCACTTCGTTGGCCAGATTTGCCCGAATATCCATCGTGGTTCTTTCGGGTGGCGCAATCTTGTATGGCTTGATGCCATCTCCGGCTTGATTTGCCGTGGTTGCCTCAACAAAGACGTCAACGCCATCCTTTCTCAAGAAGAAGTCAGGACGCGAGTGGCTACGATCGATGGTCCATCCCTGTTCTGTGAAGAGGGCCTGCAGGTAGAGCTCAAAAGTGCGAGCGTCGAATCCACTGGTCTGGAACTGCTCTACGAAATTTCCGTCGGCATCGTGAAAGTTGGCGAAGACCGCTTGCATCATCGCCCGGGCGGGGGCGTGCATGGGGCTTGTCGCAAGACTACGAAATTGCGGATGCAACTCGTCATCGGGCCGCATAGGAACGAAGAGAGACGACTGGGACATTGCAACTTTACCGAAGGTCGCGTGTTGAAGGCGTACCAATCGTCATGGCGCGGTCCGCAGTGGCCAATCCTCCGTTGCCGGCTGGTCCAGGGTCCATTCTCTTGCCGGTACGGCTCCCGCCGAATGATCACGCCTCAATGAAGCGTCTAGAATTGTTGCCGTACTGATGTTGAATGACGTGCGCTGGCGCCCCGTAGTGTTCGGCGACGCGTTCCACGGATTGGTCATCTTCTTCGATCATGCGAACCACGCTCTCCGCGGGTGCAATAAATTCAGCAGCGAAGGCGCGTCCGACTGCCTGCCGATCGGTATAGAGATTTGCAACGCATGATGCCTTGCTTCGAAACACAAGAAAATCGCCGATCGCCCTTGCGAGGATAAACTTGGTGTCGGCGGCGGTTTCTTTTTCGACGACGATTGTTGGCACATTGTGTGTCTGCGACTGAAATGCCCGCAGAGCACAGGGAGCGGCAGGACTAGTCTCGAACCCGCCGGCTCCAAACATCGCTGCAAGCTTGACCGTGTTTGCTATGCCGGTCTCCGACGACAGCTTGAGATGTTTACGTAGTTTTTTTGCCATGCTGATACCGCGCTGGTACGCGCGAGCGCGAGATTCCGCCGGCGTTTCGCGAAGTTCCTCGGAGAGCACACGCAGTTCAGGCATGGCGTTTCGATCGCCTTGTTTGGTGATTTCTGAACGTGTCCAGGCCTCGGCCTCATCTATTCCGTCCTTCAGGACCGCTGAGCAGAAATCCAATCGCGATTCCTCGTCCGGGACCTCTGAGATGAGATCACGGACCTTCTGGGCCCATTCGTTCGTCAGGTTGTATGGCGACTCTCCAAGCGAACCGGCGGTCCGAGCGAAGACCAAGTCCTGCTCGTAAGACAACGTGTCTTCCAAGCGCGCTAGTTTGGACTGAATTGGGCGATCGTAGCGCCCGCGGCTACGCATCTCGCTGACAGCGGGGCGCAGAACATCATCCAGCAGGTTCTGCTTAAAGGCATCGAGAGAGACGGTTTGCAGAAACTGCTCTTGCCGCGACGGCGCATCATCGGCCCAGCGCACGATATGCTCGGCACGATCACCGACGGACCTTATCGCCAGCGAGACCTGACGCGTAGACGGGGTACGCACGGTACTAAACTCGCCAATTCTGTAAGGTGCATCCCGCCGGTAGAAGATTCTCCACCAGTGATCGAGTATGCGCAGTACAATTCCGTTGAGATCTCCGCTTTGTTTGGCGACAATCGGTTCGTGATCCGCTCGCGGCGGGAGGGTCAACACCAGATCTCCGGGCATGACATCGCTATTGTCGGTCGCTCTGCCTGCAAACGAGATCGACAGATGTGGCGCGTCCGGCCCGATTACATGATCGGACGCCACCATCGCCGGCTCGGAGACATGCTCAGCCAAGCCAAAATCGCGCGCTTTCTCGCGCCCAAGCGCAGTCAGACTTGGGACGGACGCACGGCCTTGCGATGTGACCTCCACCAGACTGGCCTGGATAAGCGCGGTCAGCGATCGACTGACGTTGGGCTGTGCGCGCCCTGCCAGTTCCGACAGTTCGCTGATGCTTTTGGGCTGGTGCTGCGCAATGAGGCCCAGGAGCTCACGATTGCCGGGGGCCGCCAGAACTTGCACCCAAGCGTCTGATGGAACAGCGGGGGGGCGACTTACGCGATCGAGGAGTCGGTCTCGCAGCGTTTGCCCGGAAATGAGCTTGCTCATGGATCCCTCTCTTCGAACTCAAAAGGCACATTTCTGATCTTGCAAGCCTGCTCGACGCGATCGAAGAAATCGGTCAACAACATAGCGGGTGACTTGAAGTCGTATCGGAAGCGCTGACCGACCTTGCCGAAACGGTGTTCGTGATCGAAAGGATCGTCATCGTCCGCTCCGTCGAAACCATGCGAATTGTCGAATCCCAACAACCGTTGCCCGTGCTCGTCGTTCAGGATCAACGCGTAGGACAATCCGTGAGGTCGACCTGAGGTAATATCACACCATTCAGCTCGGACAACGACCTGCCAGCCGTTTGGCATGCACCATATACCGGCTTGGTCAATCAGCACGGCCAGTTGGCTATCTCCCAACATATATCATTCCATGATATAATTCAAGATCGTGGTTCCCGGCACTGTGGGTCCGATCAACCGCCGAAATATAAGATTATCCCGCAAAAAAAGACCCGAAAAGCGGAGTTCCAGCTGCCGTCCCGACCCAGGTAGTTCCGCAGGCCAGCAGCTTTTGACGGATATATTCACGATGTCGAACGCAAGGAAACTGAGCTCCGACGAGCTTGGCCAGAAGGGTGAAGCGCGGTTTCGGGAGCTTTGCAGCGATGCGAAGCTCATCTGCAACAAGGCAGATTACGACCGAACGGGCTGGGATTTCATCGTCGAGTTTCCGCTTGAGGGGCCCGGGCCGGGCTCATCGTTGGACAAGCGGGCCACTCCCCTATCCTGCCACGTGCAGGTTAAGACCATGTGGTCCGACAATGACAGCTTCCAGGTCCGGCTATCCGCAATCGAGCGCTTGGCAAAAGAGCCTAAGCCAAGCTTTGTCTATGTGCTGAAAATCGGCGACGATCTCGAGCCGGTCGCGGCATATTTGATCCCTCTGCTCGACGAGGCATTGGCCAGAGTGCTTCGCCAGCTTCGCACGGCGACCGCTGAGGGACGGACCCGCATCAATCAAAGCCGTATCCGCTTTCCGCTGCTGGCGGAGCATATGATCGCTCCTTCTGGAGAGGCACTTCGAAGCACGCTCATCCGAGTTTGCGGCCCGGATTGCGACGTAGCCATCCGCAGGAAGGCCGAACAACTCAAGTCCCTCGGTTTCGAAGCCAACGCCTTTCAGGCCGAGACGACCTTTGTGCTAGAGAATGAGAACGAGATTGCTGACGTTCTTTTGGGCCTAAAGCCGGTGCAGATCGAGCAGTTTCGGGGATTTGAGACTCGCTTTCGCATCAAGCTTCCGGTCCCCGACATGAATGGCTCCGGCCTCATGCATATCCAGCCCAATCCAGTTGATCGCTGCCAGATCGTGGTTCGGGGCGCGGGATTTGCCATCCCGGCCAGCGTTCCGGCCGAGATCATCGTGCCGCCCATGCGGCTTGATAAGTTCAAGACGAAGTACCTCGTTCGCGCAGAACTGTTCGACATCGAAGTGACGCAGGCTGGGATGCAATTGAACACGAAGCCGGAAAGCATCAAGTCAGCCAAGCTTTCTCTAGGCGACTGGATCAACTTTTTCCGGATGATGACCATTTTTTCGGCGGGCGCGGCCACAGTCGAGATCGTACCAGCAAGCCTGCCGCGAGCGAGAATAACGACAAAGATTGGGACGTATCCCGACCACGAGCAAAGTGCGCGAATCTTGAGCGCATTCGAGAGCGTGGAGACTTTGATTAAGCTCGCCGGGGCCGAAGCCCCGCTGGTGTTGCTTGACGACGTCCTTCCCGCAGCGGAACGATACGTTGCCGTTGCAGGGTTATTCTCCGGCTTGAACTGCATACAGCCGCTCCGATTCAGAGCGAGTTGGCCGAAAGGCGCGCTTCCGGAAGAAATGGATGCTCTCTATATCGATGCCATCCAGGTTGCTGGCATCAAGCTCGCGTTTTCATGTATTGCAACGATGGTTCACGAGGCGGGGGATGGCGATGACATGGCTGTGCTTCAATGGGCATCACGGGCCGTCAAGGGCCACGAGGTCATCTCTGTTCGCAGCTACTTGGAGGATTACGACAAATTCGCCGAGCGCAGCAAATCGGAAACGGGGATCGATGCGGTGATGATGGCGACCTACGAAGAAGAGGGACCGACGCCCGGCTAGACCTGCAACGCGGTGGCGGTGCTCAAGCGAAGCTCTACTCCAGAGACGAACTTCGTTCAGCCCAAATATCCCTCTTATGAGAACCTACTACGTCGACGAGACAGGCTTTTCCAGGGAAGATCTGCTGGCCGCAGACCCGCCAATCTTGTGCAGGCGATCTCGTCAATGTCATTTGATTGGGGCAGCTCGCCGGTATCATCCCGCGTCAGAAGCCATCGCGATTAGTTGCGCGGGGATATCGGAATAGTGGCCAGCCTTCTCTACCCGCCGTACCAGCGTTGCAAATTCGGGCATTTTATCTTTCGCAATGCGCATCGCTTCATGCGTTCGCTTGTCGACATACGTCACATCCGCATAGGCCGCCAAACAACTAAGATGCGCGTCGTTCAAATCGCTACCCTTCCATTCTTTGGCGTCCGGCCTAAATCTATCGACACCGGATTGGACGATTTGCGACGGCAATCGCCTTGCAGAGACGATGGTTTTGAGTTTGTCCCAGGGCAATTGCGTCATGCGGTTAATCACCCGCAATTTGCCGCGAAACGCCCCGAGCGCGCCCACTTCGCCGACCGTTGTGTTTTCGTCGATATCGGATAGATCGATGCCGCTCGCTTTGAGAATCTTTAGTCCGGGATTATCGTGCGTTAAAGTACCGACGCCAAATCGCTGCACGGATTCCAAGAAAGTCGCCGACACGGCTTCCGCATCGGAAAGACGCCGATCGCCGCGCTTCTTGATGTCCTCGCTCAACGCATCTTGCATGGCGCTGAAGCGCTGTCGAATCTCCTCCGGACGACGGACATTTCCCCGCAGAAGGTCGACCACTTTCAGATGGGAAACCTCCGCAAAACCGGACCGGGAGATTGCCACGATTTCTCTGTCCCGCTCCTGTCGTTGAGCCAATTCGGGCTTCAAGAGCGGCCATGCTTCCATGAATGAACGGATGATCTCGGCACCGCTTCCCACCCGCAGAAGACCAGGAGCGACACTTTCGCGCACCTTCGTTGCATCCTTCGTCGGTGTATTGAAGGCAGCCTCGACCTCGAATGCCAGTATGTCAATGATCCCGCCAACGACATCCTCGCCGTGCGCCGATCGAACTGAAGCAACGAATGGCAGGGATTTGAGGTAGGAGACACGCTCGGCAACGACCTGATCGTCCCGATGCGAGAGCAGTTCCTGGATGTGATGCCAACTCAGGAGCAGGACGTTGTTGCTCGCATCGAACGCGCGCTGAAATTTCTCTGCGGCGCACTTTCGTTCGCCGTTCATCGATGCGCGATCACGGGCAATATCTCCGAGATGCGATGAATCGAGCGCGATAAATCTGGGTTTGAGGAGCAGTTGCATTGCGTAGAAAGCCGGGCGTCGTGGAGCTATCGCGCCCAATCGAGCCAAATTCCCACGTTCGGCCCCTGAGAGAATCGGCGAAGCTCTGACTATACTACCATGTTCGCGGTTTCGGGTGAATTCGCGCCGAACGGCGATCGTTGCCCCCAACAGTTCGAAAGGGATCCTCTTGACGGTCCCCAGGGAACCGCGAGATCAACGCTCAACGCGAGGCGCGCCATGCAAGACCCTACCAGCCAGTTTACGCTGACCTTCGAGCAACAGGATACGATTGCGCATCTGGATCGCCTGTTTGGCCATGCGGTCGCGAACCGCTATGTGGATTTTTGCCGCCTCGCGGGGTCGGCTACCGAACTCCACGTGAGCCGGCCCTTGGCGGCGCACGCGCTTCGAGAACTAGAGTCGATGATTCGGAGCTCGCTCAAGGTTCCGATGGAGGCCGAGCCAGAGCCTCCGGCTGACCAGCAGCGCGCCAAGGCCGAGGAAGCTCTGAAGGCCCTCGGGTATGACGATTCCGCCATTCGAGAGGCCCTCAAAAGGCTTGGCCCCCGCTCCACGCATGCGAGCGAAATCCGCACCATCGCGGAACGCCTCGGGCTGACCGGCGATAGCGAGGTCATCAAGGCATGGATCGATCTTTGCGAGATGTTCGGCCGGGCGCATGAGCGCTCGTTTCATCGCTCCCTGGCCGTCGATAACGCTTTTCGGCGAGACTTTCAGCGTCCTCTTGAGTACGTGCTGCGAAGCGTCGTGCTCGCCTTGCAAAAGCGCTATGCCGCCCTGATGCAGCGCGTTGAGCAAATTGCCGCCATGACGAACCATAGCGCCGCGGTTCGGCACTACGAGCGCGAAATACCCGGCGCGCTGCCCCTTCAGTGGCATTTCTTCCAAACGATCCAATCGCCCCGATGGTTGCCGTATCTGCTCCAACGCAATCTTACGAACGAACCCCTTGAAGCGGTCGATGGCGCGGGAACGAAGCATTTTCGCGAATGGCCGGTGGGACATTATCTCCTGAGTGTTGCCAAAGGATCCGACCGCGAGGCGGATCAATATATCGTGGAGGCCATTCGTCGGGTTGCGGAAAGCAGGCACCCCGACGTTCGCCAACAGGGACTTGAGGTGATTGCGGCGCTGCCGCCCGCGATCGCTGCGACCCTGGTTGATGTCGCCACCGGATGGCTCGATCCCGATGACGCCAATTTTTATCACACGGCGCCGCATGAGCTCATCAAGCGGCTTGCCGAGGGTGGGTATGCGGCAGAAGCGCTTGCTTTGACGAAAGCGGTATTCCAGGTGTTTGATCGCGGCGGCACCTTAGCGAGCCTGCACCCTGAGGGCATGTACGAACATCATCTCCCTCAAGCGGCAAAAGTATTGGTTCAAGCCGCCGGGCTGGCGGCGCTGGATGTGTTTTGCGATCTCCTGATCCGTTGCGAGACGATCGCGCATCGTTTTGGCGATGATGCACATGATGACTACAGCTATGTCACGCCGCATCCTCTGGCTGACAGCCAGATGGCGACCTACGGCATCACAGAGGGCCTCACCATTACCGTCCGCGACACTGCTCTGGCGTTGTGCGCGCAAACGCCCTCGCAGGCAAAAGCCGTCGTGGAGCGGCTCCTCACGCTCCCGCCAAAGCTGTTCAAACGTATCGCATTGCATGTCGCATCGAAACATGCCGCCGCGATACCGGATCTCGGCAAGGCGATGCTTCTTGATCCCGACTATATCGGTGAATCCTGGTGCGAGGACGAATACGCCGAACTTGCACGTGCGCGGTTTTCATCGCTCGCCACGGAGGATCAATCTGCCGTATTGAGGGCGATCGATGGATTACCTGCGACCTACCGTGACGGCTGGGCGCAGCGTTTCGAGGAGCATAAGGGCAGCGCGCCGACCGCCGCCGATATCCGGATATTTGACCTTAGCGTTGTGCGGGACGCCGTGTGGAAATGGAAGGATGCACTGCCGCTTGAGCGGCGGACGGCCGTCGAGAATGTTGCCCGAGAACTGGGAGCCCCCGACGACTGGAGGAAGAGGCTTTTCCCCGAGGATGTCAGCCCTGCCTCCATTACAGACTTGTCCTCCCTCCCCATCCCTGCCCTGGTTTCGTTCTTGCAGACGTGGATACCTGAGAAAGGAACTCGCCAGACCATGGCAGCTCTAGCCCAAAGGCTTAGGGCTGCGGTTGACAATGACCCGGTTCGATTTGCCGAGGCAGCCAATCGTTTTGAGCCGCTGCGTCCGATCTATGTGCGCCGGTTGCTCGAAGCCCTCGAGTTCAAGATGCGCGACGGCGTCGCAACCGCGGCATGGGGCCCGGTTCTCGATCTGCTTCATTCAATCACAGCCCGCCTCGCGCAAACTGAAAATCAAACGCCGATCGCCGAAGGAGATGATCCCGATTGGCTTTGGACTGTCTACGCAGCCATGTCTCTCCTGAAATCAGGATTGCGACAGGGCGCGGCGGGCATCCCTTACGAACATGCGTCCGTTGTTCTCAAGATCATCAAGTGCGCCTTCAACCATGTCCCACGGATCCCACATACGCCGGATTTCGAGGCCAATTTCTGGAAGCATCCTTATTTCTCGTCCGAGCAGTCGATATGGGGCTCCGCGATCGAGCTGATCGTCCTGTTCGTGTTCTGGTCAAGCAAGTTTGCCGAAGCAGATATCGCGGATGAGCCACGGTCGGCTCTGGAACGCCTTCCTGAGATTGGCGCTCTTCTTGAGGCAGCTCTTACAGAACGATCGGATGTGGGACGCATTCCGCGAGCCATAATGGGGCGTTACCTGAACTGGCTCGGGTATTTCGGCGAGGCTTGGCTAAAAGAACACATCCTCGATATCTTTCCAGTCGCCAACGCAGATTTTCGACGGGCCGCCTGGCTTGGTCATCTGATGAATTGCGACCGCCCAACCAGAGAACTCGTCGAACCCATGCTTCCCTGCTACCTCGACGAGATCGAGCGGCTATCGTCGGCAGAGCGGACACAAGAGAGCGATCAGCGCCAGCGCCGGCTTGGCGATTATATTATGATCCTGGTGCTATGGGGGGCTGCCCCGGATTCCTTAATGACAGCGTTTTGGGAAAAGGCGCCGCCACGCGCTCGGGCGCACTCCATTGCATTCCTCGGCCGGGAGCTCGCACTTCCCGCCGCAGACTTGCCGAGCGACATGAGACAGCGCGGGATTGCCTATTGGGAGAGCCGCCTGACGGCGGCGTTGGCTGCGGAAGACAAGGAGGCGTTTCAGGAGGAGTTGGGTGGCATCGGGCAGTGGTGCGGAAAGAACAATATCGACACAGCCTGGCTGTTGGATCAACTCTTGCGAATGCTCAGTGGTGGCCTTGTACCCAAGGTCGGCTACATGGTGACCGAGTGGCTCGGAACGGCCGCCGAAACACACCCTGATCGATCCGTCGCGGTCCTCCACGCGCTTCTGAACAGCCCGAAGCTGGATCGCTGGACATATATGACGCGCAAGGATGCAATCGAACAGATCTTGCGGGCGGGCCTCACGAGCGGCCAGCCTTCCACCGTCCAGCACGCGAAGGAGGCCATCAGTGTGCTATCGGTCTTGGGAGAAGCAAGCTATCTGTCCTTGCTTCGCGAACCTTCTTCGACCGACGCACATCGATGAACGAGACCAGACCAATTGAACCCTACCACTTCAAGGGATTCCTTCGCCTGGGCGAGGATAGCGTTGCCGTGAGCTTTCAAGCCCATGTAGACAGGCGCGGGGAACTTGTCATCAAGCTTGAGGAACTCCCGCTAACCGAGGAGACCCGCTTTATCCTGACGGAATGGCATCGGGAAGGAAGCCAGATCACCTATTTCAACCTTTCAGGAGAGGCGACGGATCATGTGGCTCTCGACACGGACCGCCTGTACTTCAATTCGATCGGTCCCCATTCGGACTCCGACCGAGGGGCCTATTTCGTGTTCGATGCGGCCTGCGAGATCGCGACGCTGAGACGCAAAGCTACGAGCCCGTCACCGGCCCCCGTCTATCTCCTAGCGCTTCAGGCATTTCAGTGTTTCCCGCAGGTCACGGCGACGTGCCCATTGGGCGAACTCGTGGCGGGCGGAGATGTCCGCGAGACAGACCTGCAGAATGTCACGGGCTATATCCAGATCCGAGCCCATGAGCGCCCGGCAGACCTTGCGCAGTGGCGCGCTGACGCCAAGCGGTTGCTTGACCATGTCCGCCGCGTGATGTCGTTTGCCTCCGGCGCCAACCTTGGCAATCCCTCCTTGACGTTCTTTTTGGACGACGACGTGGAAATCGCGGTTCAGCCCCATACGTCCCATCGTGCGTCCCTGATCCCATCCTTTCCGATGGTCGGCCGTGACGACATTTTCTCGGCGGCAGTCACCTCGTTCTTTACGCCGCCGTTCGATGTGAAGAACCTTTGGATGGCGCTGGAATGGATTGCGATGGAGGCGACATACAACGAAGTGCGTCTCGTCAATGCGATGACGGCACTGGAAAATCTCGTCAGCTCGAACACGCGGGATTCAGGGCAGCTCCTGAATGACGCACTTTTCGCAAAGCTGAAATCCACGCTCGCAGCGACGATCAAGGATTTCGCGGAAAAGAACGACTTCCAGACCCTTCGTCCCAAGCTTGCGGACGAGATGGTCACAAAGCTCGCCGAGCTACAGCGCCGCTCCCTGCGCCGCAAGCTCGATATTTTGTTAGAGCGCTGGTCGGTCCCTATGCAAGGCATCACCAAAGCGATGATCCGCGGCGCGTTCAATGCCCGAAACGAGATCATCCATGAGGGGCGCTACTACGTGGAAGGAGAGACGCGACCCGAGCTTTGGGGACACTACAGCGTTATTCGCGAGATCGTCACCCGGATGATCTTTAGTGCTATCGGCTTCAATGGCCGCTACGTCTCGCATCTCGGCGGCAACCACCAGGCCAGCTTTCCGCCTCAGGCAAGTTAGGTCGATCCATATAGCTTTCCTAGCCTTCCGCAGGAACGTCCTTCTCGGAGCAACGGAACGCTTCGTCGTCGCGTTCGAGCTTTTCGTGCGCGTCCTGCACCAGCTCTCCAATCTCATTCATGATCTCATCCATCGCTCGGACCGCAACCGTATTGTCCAGCGTGGGATGCAATTTCAGCAAAACCGCCGAAATCAGCAGAAGCGATATGGCGGTCGAATGCGCAGGATCGGCCAAGCCCGCGTTGCTTGGTCCCGCGAGCAGCGTGGTGGCGCCCTCCAATAGCCCCATCCTATGGAATATCCCTTTGGGATTGGCATGTACGTTATGACTTGCGAGGCGGTAATACGGGGAGAGATGCTGAATTTTCGCTGACGCTTGAATGTCGGCGATCGTCGGGTTCTCCTTGCCGAGGGCTTCGGCGGCCCAACCATAGCCGTTCCCAAACGCCGCGCCGAATTTGCCGATTGCTTCCTTATAGTCCTTCTCGATGTTTTCGATCGTTTGGTCGTCCATCGGCTGGATATGAAGCTGGGCTTCAAAGCGCCTGTACTGCCGGGCCGCTTTGCGGGCTTCGACGATTTCGTGCATACGATAGCGCTCGGACAGGCTCTCACCATGCTCCTCGAGCAGGCAGGCAACAGCGGCGATCTCGTGCATCGTGCGCCATCGTGCCATAGCGCCATCGGCAAATCCGCTACCGAGGAGACAGATCACCTCCTCCGTGATCTGGCAGGCGCGGGCATGTAGCCGGATGAGGAGGTCGAACGTGAGGGGCCGATCGCTTCCGCCGGCAGGGCGCAACGCGTTGTTGATGCCGCTGCCAAGCTCTCGGGAGATGGTACAAAGCATCCTTAACCGTTCTAGCCCCGGCCCCCACCGCAGGTTAAGGTTTCTCCGGAAGCGATCCAGTTCGCGCTTTTGAGCCCGTGCCTCATTTGGCCAGCGGCGCTTCATGCTTTCGAGAACAACTTCCGTGCCACGAACGGTCATCTCCCGAAGGAGCCCAGGCAGCGAATTCGAAAGCTGCTGCATCCTCTCTTCTGCCTTCCGGCCGTCCTCCTCCGTGAACTCAATCTGAATACCAGACAGCGCAGGTTCATCGACCGCGAAATCGACCGATGCGCTCGTCCCGTCCAATATGCGCAGCGCAAGCGCGTTCAATTTTGCCTTCGAAAGCTCTATATTTTGAGCCCGGAGCTTTTCGTCAAGCAGGTTAGCACAGATCTTGAGCGGCCACTCTCGCTCCAGAATGGCGTCGACCGTTTGCTGTAGTGATTTCATCTCGTGTGGCCTCTAGTCGGCTCTCGCGTCTTCAGCCGTAGCGTTTTGCGCCGGAGCGGGACATCCACGGGGTTCCCGAACCTTCAACGAGAACGTGCCTGTCAGATCGAACCCGACGAGCAACTTTCCGACCACGTGCACCCGACAACCATTCAGCGCCTCAGAGTAGCCAGCCCTCTCCGTTTCGAGCCGCCGCCTCAAATGTGCAAAGGCCTCGCGTTCATCCCCCTCATCGAAGAGCAATTGTGATGCGCTGGAGTTCGGATAGATCACGAGATGCCGATCGGACGCGTCCGATGTGCAGATCGATTTATCGCGCTTGCGAAGAATGGCATCCAGAATGTCGGAGGCCCAGGCAACCTTCGGTTGACTCGCGCCATCGGCGAACCTTCCGCCAAAGTCGCCGAGCAACATCAGGCTTTTGCCGCTTCTTTCAAATTCGGTCATTTCCCGCTGATCGTCAGGATGTGTTGCCTCGGTGATCTCAATCAGCGCCGCCCTGCCCGCGATTCCGAGCCGAGAGGTGAAATCGGGCGCTGGCGGTTCGGTCTTCGAGATCGCAATCGGGAGCTCGAACATCTGCACGCGAAGAGCCGCAGACAGGAAGTGACGCAGCACAAACCACTCTTTCGCTTCTTGGGTGCGCTTATTGGCCCCCGTGCGCGGACCGATATTTGTGCCGAGGTCCCCAAAGGCCGCATCAAGGTCGGAAGGCGACGTTATCTCAACTTTATCCATGGCCGCCCCCGCCCGATGGTTCAAGGCGCGCGAACGTCGGGTTTCAAACAGGCTTTGATTCGGGGTGTCAGACTAGCACATCCTTGCGAGCCTTCGGGATGCGCCGTCCTTACATCGGTGTGTCAGCCACATGCGGGCTCGGCAGGGCTGCTTGCGGCGACAGGTGAAACCGCGCGTCAAATCGCATAGAGTGAGTTCCCTTCAGGGGAGCTCAGAAAAAATTGTCCTACTACATCCAGAGCACATCTGACGGCACTGAGCCTAACCAAGTCCTCGGCGTATGGAAGGTCGATGAAGCCATAGCCAAGCGCGTCGATGTCATGGATTCCGAACTTGGACGGGTCAACGCCCCGCCGGGCAAGACCGCTCTCGAAACCCTGCGTGACTATTACCCTGGCGCAACGTTTGACGAGCTCGAGCTTGAGCCCGGCGAATACTACGCTAGGATGGCGCGGCCGATCCTCGGAGAAAGCCCGGGACGTAATCCGGACCAGAGTAGTGAGGCGATGAGCCGTCGCGCCAGCGCGAGCGGACAGCTCCACGCTCTCATCCAGCAGCTCGAGCAGATTTGCCGCGTCGTTCACCCCAAGGAGACAAACTTCCAAGCCTATGGACACGAAATCCGGAACGTGCTGGTCCTAGCATGCATGGAATTAGAAGCGCAATGGAAGGCCATTCTTGGACCCCACGGTGCGCGAGCCAAAAATACACAGGATTACGTCAAGCTTTGCGCTGCAATGAAGTTGGCCGACTACGCCGTCGAATTCCCGTATTACCCATGGATGCCGGAACGCCGCCCGTTTCAGGGGTGGCAGCACGGGACGATAGATCTGCCATGGTACGGCGCCTACAACTCCGTCAAGCACGATCGTGACAGCCATTTTCCTCAAGCCTCCCTCGATAATGCGTTCGAGGCCCTAACCGGCTTTTTCATCCTGCTTTGCGCGCAATACGGCTGGGATTTCGCACTCAAAGGAGACGCTGCGTCTCGCGCCTTCTTCTGCCTGAAGGCTTTTCCGCAATGGTCGCTCCGTGAATACTACCTCCCGCCATATGTCGGGGCCCTGAGAGAGCGAAAATATAGGTTTTAAAAACTGCGGGCTCGCACAGTGATAACTTTTCATTCTTCCCCATGCCGCAATGGACGGCAGCCCGATGGAATCAGCCCCTGACGAAAACGATATCCGACAAATGCTCGAACGCCTGCGCCCGCCCGCGTTCCCTGATGAGGTGTTCAACGCGGGCGACCCTGCCCTTGGCCAAATCCTGGACTGGAAGAGAAGCACCGCGAGCTCGGCGCTCGCGGGGTTGCTGACCGACCCGCAGTTCCATGGCAACACGATCCGTCTCGAATGGCTACAACGCTTGGTGCTGTCGAAGTCGACAGGTAAGCGTAAGCCGCAGCAACGCGATCTAAGCTCTGCCCTGAACGACGGTCTCGATCGATCCGGAGTCCTGCGCCTCGAAGATCCGATAGAGGATCTATTCTGCGATCGCATCGCAACGCGCCGCGGCGACCTCAGGATTTTCCTGGGCGTATGGGAGGGAGCAACCGCGTACACACAAACCCTGCTCGACGCCTTTGAAGCGCTCCCGGCAGGAGCCATGAAAGACAAGGCGCTGCGCTCGGCTTATGCGTTGCTTCAACTCAGTGAAGCACTCGCTGCGCGGGCAGACGTGGATCGGATAACGCAGTCTTCAGGGCAACCCGCCCGGCGGTTTACCGTCCCCGCGTCGGAGGACCTAAAACGCCTCGCGCGACGCGTCCGGTTTTCGGATGCCGATCTCAGGCGACTGGAAATTGACAAGGAAGCCTTGGCGTCGTTCCTCCTCCAATCCGGGCAAGAAGGATATGTTAGCGACCGGCCCGCAGGCGAAACGCCGCTTGAATACCATCCACTGGAAGCACACCCGTCCGGTATCACCGTTCTGATCCCCTCGAACCTCTCGGTCGCAGTCCGGGCCGTTCTGGTCAATGCTGCCAATACCGGTGGCATGGGCGAAGCGCTCCAGCAGGCTTTGCTTTTGGAACAGGAGGCGTACTCCGAACGCTCGGGATTTTGGCCCGTCTCATCCGTGAGGTTGTCAGCGCCCAACCAATACATGATGCGGGCCAGTGTGTGTGCCTACGCGCCCGGCCGGTTCCTGCATGTGCTTCAACTTCCGGCAACGTTCGACGATTTTCCCCGGCGCGGTTTCGGTTCGGTGCGGCGAGTTAGCCGCGAAGCAAGCCAATTTGTCGCGCAAGATATCGAGCGGTTTTGGAACTTTCTTCGTCAGCAGCCGGATTGCCGGCTGGGAGTAACAGTCCTTCTCCTTGGCGGCTGGGGAACACCCCACAGCATCGATCCGCCGATCAACGATGCGGACGCGCCGGCAAACTGGCTCTATCTGCCGCTCAGCTTCATGGATGCCGCGGTGCTCGGCGCCTGTGAGCATGGCAAACTCAGGAGCATTCTTCGAATGCTTCAACAGCTCACCTTGCTTGAGCAGGATGGCTTCACCTTTCAATACCTCAACGGCATCGCCAATCTCTTCGGCTTCTGGCGGACGACGGATGGCAATCTGATTCCGGAGCACTTGGCGCAAATCGAGCCGCCGTGCTCGTTATCACTTCCTACTGATGAACTGCTCGTTCCACGGCGAGAGGCCGCCCGACACCTCGATGTGCGGGCACTGCCAACGCTGCCGGCGGGCTTCAAGGTTGTCCAGCGCCTCGATTGGGACAATCCCTCAGACCTCAAGCCGATTTACGCAAGCCTGGAGGACGCTCGGCAAAATCGGCTGCTCGGTGCCAGCGTTTTCGGGCATCACGTCTGGTGGCTTGAGTGCTCTGAAAGCGGATCCTCCGACCGGAATTGGCGCTACCGCGTCTGGCACGCGCTCTTTCAATGGATCGCGGCAGTCGGGTCAATCCTCATTACTAAAATGGGTCATGCCTTCCCGGACGGCCCGCGCATGGTCGAGGTTATCATACCGCCGCGATTGCGGGGCGAACCAATCGATCCCGCCGGGCTCGGACGGCAGCATGCGCGCGATGCCTTGACTGTCCACTTGGCAACGGACGGCATCGCGGCACGGGTTGATGTTGGCGAGGCATGGCTTCAGCAACTGGGCGCGGCAGCGAACGATGCCGAAGTGGAGTTGATCGCAGCTGTTCTGGAGGGGCTGGCTGCCCCGGCGGCCGTAACACGCGCCGTTCTGGCAGAGGCGGTGCACGCGGCCATCGGATCGGCCGATTGGCGCTGGCTGCATATCCGAGAGTCCCTCACGCCGCTCGATTATCTTGCCGGCGCGGGACTTATCGGCGCCATGCGCGAGCCATCGCTTTCGGCGCATTCCGTTGCCAAATGCCAGTCAGTCTGGACGTTCTGGGATCGGTCGCGCGGCCTTGAGGTCACGGGGGAAGACAACTGCAAGGATTTTCTTGCCAATTACAGGTCGACGCTGCTTGCGGAATTGACCGCTCGCATTCGCGTCATGAACCGGCAAGAGCTCGTCATGGCATGCGCCGGCCAGTATCAGGCAGCGCGCGCCGAGCAGGAGCAGTGGCGCTCGACCATTCGCGCCATGCGTGCCATTCGCGGCACGGCCGCCGATGTCGCGGCATTCAAGCGGCAAAACGCCGTCAATTCCGTCGCCCGCGCCGCCAAAACCATCTGTGAAATTGCGGCATGCGATGCGGCGACCACCGGCGGCCTTATGCCGTATCGGGACGATTTGGACGAACTCTTCGCGTTGGCTTTGTTGATCGTCGGAAGTGGACAGCTCTTTGCGTTGATCGGCGCGGGCCTGCACGAACCTGAGCTTCGGATCAGTCCAGCCGGCGATCTCTTGAGCGACCATTCCGTGCAGACGACGGTCTTGCGGCCGACCGTAGAATTGATGAACCGGCGCGTTTTAGACGACGCCGCGGAATCCTACCTTCGCCGCAGGTCGCGGGAGCAGCCGGGCGGGCCAAGCGAACAAAGCGCCTGGACGCCCGCGCTGTGCGCGGCCATCGAAACGGAATATCAAACCCCGGTAGACAGTTTCATCAATCTGCAATACGCGCTTGTCCGCATGGCGGAAGCTCGACATGACGGTGTCTTCACGATGCGACGGAGCGAGCTCGCGAACGTCCTGAACGCGGACAAGGACTTCCCATCCGATGACGTTAACCGCTTCCTTGAGCGCCTCACGCTGCCAAGCCGCGCGCATTGGCTGGATATTCCGGCAGGCCTGTCCGAAGCGGACTTCAACCTGAGCCGTTTCGACCGCCCTTACTCCATCATCAATCGCCCCCTCGTGGCGCTTGACGAGAGCACTGACCCTCTGATCCTCATTGCGCCTTTATTCGTCAGCGACGCCTGCATGTACTCCTTCGCGGGGCTGAGGGAAGGTACCCTCAACAATACATATTGGACGTCGAACGCCGCGCGCGCCTATGCCGGTTCGCAAGGCCATGCCATGGGCGAGCGGTTTGAAGATGACGTTGGAGACCGTCTGCGCAAGCTCGGCTTGGACGTGTGGACGCGCCGGGCTCTTTCGTGGGCGCTCAACATGAAGGTTGATCCCGCGCTAGGAAACATCGATGTGCTCGCTGTTAGCCCGGATCGACGCCGCGTGTGGGTTATCGAGGCAAAGAACCTCAGGCTTTGCCGCACGGAAACCGAAATCGCATCACGTCTCTCCGAGTACCGCGGCCGCATGACCCGCGGCAGCAAGGGCCGCGAAGCGCCTGACAAGATGCTACGTCATATGCGGCGCGTCGAATTCATGAGGAGCAACGCCAAGGCCCTTTGCTCACGGCTCAAGCTGAACTCCCCTCCAGAGGTGCGTGGCCTGCTCGTGGTGGACGCTCCCCAGCCCATGAACTTCTTTGCGGCCGGACAACTCGCAGACGGGCAAACCGTTATGCTGGACGCGGTCGATGACTTTCAGTTTTGAATACGAATTTCGGATCCGCCCATGTTCGAGCATTTCCGCCGGTGAGCACAAGTATCGTCGCCCCGGCGGCCGATAGAAGTTGGGCTACTGATGAGCGTGGCGGCGTTCGCCAACATTCGCTACTGCTTATTCGACGGATATTCGACGACTTTTTCAAACCGGATCTAAGTCGTTGAGATATCTGGCGCTCCCTAGGGGAATCGAACCCCTGTTTCAGCCTTGAGAGAGCATTGGCGTCAACGCGCGTTACAATTGCCCGACGATCACACGGGGGATTCAATCCTTGATGACATCAAAGCGGATATGCAGGCACCCTGCTTGGTGCATTTTTGTACCAACGCTCAATCAGTGCCGCACGCGGACGGACTTGGTTCTGGTCCGGTGTGATCTCTCTCGTTTGTTCCGGCGGTCTTGCTTGACTGACGCGGCACGGTTGGGTCCCGCTAGTCTCGCCGTAATCTCAGCGACCAACTCTTCTAATGTCCTGTAACGGCTCGCGTGATGGCGGGTAAGAGAGACATCCGAAAGCCAAACATAGCGCCCAGCCTTTAGCTGAGATGGTAGCAAGAGGTAGTCCTGGATCGTGCTATTGGACCTTTCCAAGCGAAGCACGGCCAGCAAACCTTCTTCTATCTTTCTCCGATATACTTTCCATTGCGGCGCATGGTCCGGTGCTCTCTTCGCAAGTTGCCGGGCGACGAGAAAAGTCACCTTGCGCTGCCCGTCGATGTCGACCCCAACGCCTCCATGAGTCCTCTGGACGTTAAAACCGTTCTCGGCCCTCAGAACCACAGCAAGTCGATCCGCGTGTTCCGTCAGCTCCGTGGCCCAATGCTTCTTGGAGTCAATCCAATTGCAGTCGCGTGAAGCTGTGTAACCGATCAGCGCGTAAGCTTTCCGGAGTGAGCCGAAGTGCTTCACGAATGAAGACACGTGATTTAGCCCAAGGGTCGAGTTTATGATGCGCGAATTTAGCTTTCCCCTACGACGCAGCGTCATACGCAAACGCGTCAGCATCTCTTCCTCTGGGATTTCAAGGCGGCGCTCCGCCAGCAGCTTCTGGGCCTTAGCGAATGTATCTGGATCAATGATTGGGTCGATCGCTGCAGCACCACGGATCCAAGCGTGGGGCGGATTTTTGATAAGCTTATGCCCCAGGCGTCGCGAAGTGCGGTTGTAGACAATGTTGCCGACATAATTCTCATTGCTGAGGATAGTCGGGATCATCCCGTCAGTCCAAGGCCGCCCGTTATGGTTGGTAATTTGCGCTTCATTGAGTTCGCGTCCGATCTCAGTATAGGATTTTCGTTTCGCGACGAACTGATCGAATATCCATTGGACAATCGCGGACTCCTCCGGAGATCCATGTTGAAGCCGAACGCGATCCGTCTGCAGCGCCTTGCGCTGACCTTTAGTGAGTTGACCCTTTAGATTCTCGCTCTCGTCGACCATGATCCGGCGCAGACCGTAACCCAGCGGTCCGCCAACACGATAGCCCAGGCTTGCCACTCGACTTTGGCCGGTGTGCACCTTGACCGATAGTTCGCGGCTGTACTCGGCCGCCATGACACGCTTGATGTTCTTGACGATGCTTGAAAGTAGGCTCCCGTCGTTGTCGAATTGCTCAGCGCAGTAGGCGATGCAAACACCATTCTGTTTGCAGATGAATTCGTAGTGCGCACTTTCATCAACATCCTGAAAGCGACCCCACCTACTGACATCGTAAACGAGGATGTGGCCGAAATCCGCCCTCCCAGATTGGACATCCTCAATCAGTTCAATAAGGCCCGGCCTACCCTTGATCCTCAGGCCGCTGCGGCCTTCGTCGACATAGGTTCGAACTATCGTGAGATTCTGTTGCTGGGCATATGCGGCTATGGCAACGGCTTGGTTCTGTATCGAATACCGCTGAAGCTCAGTCGACATTCGGACGTACTGCGCTGCACGCAAATCCCGGGTGCGCTTCTCTAAGTTCGTTCCTTGGCGTATGACGAGCGAGTTTGCCATCGGCGCACGTCCGCAGTAATGGCACTTTAGCAAGTCTACTTGGCTTGGTCTCTGTCCTCGACGGCAAACACCTCATAGAACTGCCCGGACATTGACTGGGTGAACAGTATTTCTAGAATTGCAATTTCAGCATACTCGCTGCTGTCACTTCGAACGTTGATTAGATCAACAGCGGTCATACCGTTGCCGGTGTCGAAGTTGGATGCTGGCGCACCTGGCACCCGGATCAAGCCCTGCATGCTAGGACCCTTGGTGCGGATAATGACTTTGATCTCTGTCCTATTTCGCTGCGAGAGGCCCGAAAGCCGTAGATAAATCCGCTGCCACTGATCAAAGGCCCCGGAAGCGTAGCCCAGGTGCATGGAGCTAGCCATCGGATTGATCGCCGCTGAAGCTGGCGAGAAGATCGCAATCAGACCAATTAGAACGAGCCATGACGTTCGACGCATAGGCGATCATCCGCCTGTTAGTAGGTCAAGTGGCTGGAACGTCAGCCTTTACTACTGTTTCATTCCAAGCTGCTCTGCGCAAACACTGCCAAGTTGGACGCCAGTGGGAATAGGCCCGTAGTAAAGGCTGCTGTCCTTATCTTCGGTATCGAGACTTTTGATCGTTCCGTTCGGCGCTGCAACGACGTTGACTTTGCAGGCGTACGCTCGCGCGTTTCCCGATGCGCTCGACGGACCATCACGAGAGACAGAAACAGAACTCCCACTCGCTAGGTGCCAGCTATAGGCGGTTTCGCCGCTGTTCATCTTGAAGCTGCTTGCGGGCGGCCCCCACCGCACGACAAGAGCATCAACGTTTTTCCCGACGTACTCTTGGCCTAACTTCGCGCGAACGTCTGCGCCTGTTGCGTAACATCCCCCCAGTGCCACACAGAGCACCGCAATACTCGGCCAACGCATTTCCTCTCCCCCAAAGGCGATATATCCAAACGCAACTGCCGCGCGAGATCAAGGGCTGACGCTATTTTTCGAGATAGGGTGCCAAGGAGGGTTAACCGCCTCCAAGGGCGGCGCGGCCGGGATACCCAGCCTACTCAGACGTTGCCGCCTTTCAAAAAAGAGGGGGCCGTATGTAATCAAGGGCTGGCCGGCACTTTTTTTCGCTTCGTGCGAACGATCCATCAGGGACCGGACAGCCGCCCCTTTCGCTGCCGCCTCTTGCGAACTTTCCGCGACGCGCTCCGAAGTGCATTTCGTTGAGGCAGGATTTCCGCACGCGGGTTAGGCTCACCGCACAGAAAGACAGAGTCGGTTCTGGAGTAGTCCGCACGAATTGATCTATCCGATTCCCACTCCGCGCTAGCCGAATTTGCGATGCTTAGCCTTCCACTATTTTGCCGCCCACGTTCTCGGCATTGATCAACAGCGGCCGAAATTCGACACCATTCAAAAGTGGCAATGGAGCGCACGAGTGATTGAGTCCCGTGGCATGTCGAAAGAACAGGCTGCCGCCTACGCAGGTTGCGAGTCGATTTCGGCGTTCAACGACTGGGTTCGACGCGGAATTATGCCGAAGTCGATTCCTGGAACACGCAAATGGGATAGAAAAGCAATCGACGCAGCCCTTGACCGGATGTCTGGTCTCGACTCTAAAATTCGACCGCAGCTGTCACCCTACGACGAATGGAAGGCTTCGCAAAATGCGGATGCGGCTCAGAGGCATCAACAGCTTAACAAAGCGGCTCGCTGACGGGACGGTCAAGACGTACTGGTACGCTTGGAAGAGTGGTCCACGTATCGATGCAGAGCCTGGCACACCGGATTTCGTGCGGCTGTATACTGAGGCAATCGCGGCCAAACCAAACAAGAACTCAGAAACCTTTCGCTCGCTCATCGACTATTTCAAGGACCAGAGTGAATACACAGGCCTTGGCGACAAGAGCAAACGCGCCTACGATCTGTATCTCGCGCTGATCGATGCCAAGTTTGGCGCGATGCCGCTTGGCGCGATTGAGGACAGGCGTGCTCGGGGAGACTTCAAGGCATTTCGCAATACGTTCGCGTCCACACCACGTAAGGCAGATTACGTCTGGACGACTATCGCGCGTGTGCTCTCGGTCGCAAAGGACCACGGGAAGATCGGCGTAAACGTCTGCGAGCGCGGCGGCAGGCTTTATGAATCCGATCGCTCGGAGATAATCTGGACCGCCGACGACATCCGTGCCTTTTGCGGTGTGGCGTCCGTTGAACTTCAGGCCGCTCTCCTGCTTGCGCTATGGACAGGCCAGCGCCAGGGAGATCTGCTGCGGTTGACCTGGAGCCACTACGACGGCACCTGTATTCGGATGCGTCAGTCAAAGGGACGCGGCAATAAGGGGCGGCAGCGCGTAACAATACCGGTCGGACCGCCGCTAAAGGAGGCCCTCGATGCTGCGCTTAAGGAGAAGCGTTCAGCCGTCACCATTTTGGTCAACTCGTTTGGTCGACCGTGGACGGAGGACGGTTTCCGAACGAGCTGGGACAAGGCATTTAAAAAGACGTCGCTGAAAGACCTACACTTTCATGATTTGCGCGGAACGGCGGTCACCCGGCTTGCGCTGTCGAATTGCTCGGTGCCCGAGATCGCCGCGATTACTGGACACTCCATGGCTACGGTGCAGCAGATACTGGACGCACACTACCTCGGGGGTCGCGTCGAACTCGCGGAATCAGCGATCAAGAAGCTGAGCGCGGTCTACGGATAGAGCAGCAGCGAGGATTTGGGATGTGGACGGTTCCAGGTGAAGGCGTTCACCGGCGCCAAGGCTTCTGCGTGAGAGAGCGCTCCGCGCCGCCGGGAATGAGATAGCCGCTGCGAGCAGACAGCAGTGTCGACGGGCACGAAAACCGAACAAAAACTCCCAACTGACCTCCCAACCGAAAGGTCCGTTCTGATGCGCAGCTCAGGTAAGTCTTTGATTTATATGGTGGGCGCACCAGGGCTCGAACCTGGGACCCGCTGATTAAGAGTCAGCTGCTCTACCAACTGAGCTATGCGCCCGAAAGGCGGTCAATGCCTTGCGAGGCCGGTCGTTTAGCAAAGCGATCCGGGTCTGGCAAGCGATGCGGCGAAGGTTTTTCCACAGTCCCCAAAAAGCGAAAAGCCGCTGGATTCCAGCGGCTTCCCCAAGGTTAATCCAGGGATTAATCCCCGCAAAATCCCTGATGGCTCAGAGCCGGCCCTCGCGGTCCCGGTCCGGGCCGCCGTCGCGGTCGAAACGGTCACGGTGGAAGTGGTCCATGCCCCGCTCCATCATCCGGTCCATGCCGCGTTCCATGAAGTGGCGGGGCGGGCCGTCCTCGCCGCCGCCGAACGGGCCGCGGTGGCGGGTCAGCACGGCGAGGCGCCGCTTCTGGCCCTCGTCCAGGGTCTTGTAGAGCGGATCGGCGGCATCGGCGATCTTCTTCAGGGCCGCGGAGGCGGCGCCCATGTCCTCGGCGCGCTGGCGCAGCCGGGCGACCGGATCCTCCGGCTTGTCGGCATCCCTGTTCGCGTCACCTGGGCCGGCATTCATGCGCGCATTGGCGCGATCGATGCGCAGCTTGGCGAAGTCGCGCACGGCGGCCTCGACCGGCGGCCACAGCTTCTCCTGATCGGCGTTGAGCTTCAGCCCGGCATGGACGGCGGCGATCCGCGCGTCGACGAAGGCGGTGCGGTCTTCGGGGTTCATGCGGGTGTGGCGGAAGTGCTCCATCCACGGGCGATGATACTGGGCATAGACCACGCCCGAGCCGGCGATGCTGAGCACGGCGATGGCGGCGATGGTGAACTTCCTCATGACGAACCTCCTCTGGAAGGATGTTCGTGAAGATGAGCGCGATGCCGCTGACACGCAACTTACAACTTGGACAGGAAGGCGTTCTTACAGAGATGTAACTACCGTGAATGACTGTTCAGATGCAAACTGAAATGATTTGCAACAAAAAGGGCTTCCGCGCCGCCACGGAAGCCCTTTGCTCATGCATTATTTGTCCATGCGCGACGTGAGCTGGTTCGTCGTGCGCCTAGTTCGTCGTGCTCTTGGCTTCCTTCTGGAATTCGTCGATCAGCGGCTGGCCGACGCGGCCGGCGGCATCCTTGTAGACCGGCTCCATCGCCTTGCGCATCGCCTCGTCCTGCTCGCCCGTGAGCTTGAGGATCTCGCTCTTGCCGCTCTTCCTGATCTCGGCCAGCGCGTCGTCGTTCTCCTTCTGCGACTGCGCATTGTTGAAGTCGGTCGCTTCCTTCATAGCCTTCGAGAGCTGGTCGCGGATATCGGCCGGCAAATCGTCCCAGAACTTCTTGTTCACGATCACGACGTAGCCGATGTAGCCGTGGTTGGTCTCGGTGATGTACTTCTGCACCTCGTGCATCTTCTGGGTATAGATGTTGGACCAGGTGTTCTCCTGCCCGTCGACCACGCCGGTCTGGAGCGCCTGATAGACTTCCGAGAACGCCATCACCTGCGGCAGCGAGCCGAGCGCCTTGAACTGGGCCTGCAGCACGCGCGAGGACTGGATGCGGAACTTGACGCCCTGGTAATCGGCGGGCGCGATCAGCTTCCTGTTGGCGCTCATCTGCTTGAAGCCGTTGTCCCAATAGGCAAGGCCGGTGATGCCCTTGGAGTCGAGCAGCTTGAGCAGCCTGAGGCCGAGCGGCCCTTCCGTCACCTTCCGCAGCGTCTTCAGGTCGGGAAGGATGTAGGGCAGATCGAACACCTCGAACTCGCGGATGCCGAGCGGGCCGAATTTCGAGTTGGACGGCGCCAGCATCTGCACGCTGCCGAGCTGGAGCGCCTCGAGCTCTTCCTTGTCCTTGTAGAGCGTCGAGTTCGGATAGACCTCGATCTTGACCTTGCCGCCGGTGTACTTCTCGGCGAGCTCCTTGAACTTCTCCGACGCCTTGCCCTTCGGCGTGTCGGTGGCGACGACGTGACTGAACTTGATGATGATCGGCGATTGGGCCGATGCCGGCCCGGTCAGCGCCAGAGCCGCAATCGATGCCGCAGCCCAAATGAGTTTCCGCATGCTTCCTCCCTCATGTCCTTATGGGGCACGGACCGCCGACCCCGAGACTTAGATTCTTGAGGGCAGATTTATAGGGAAGCAGGCTGAGCCGCTATTGGCCCTTAGCAGGGCAGCTATTCTCAAGGCCGTCATTCCGGGGCGGCTCAGAGAGCCGAACCCGGAATCTCGAGATTCCCCGGTGCGCAATTGCGCACCTGAGGTCTGGTCCTTCGGACCATCCCGGAATGACAAGCTTCGCTCGTCAGCTCGCCGCTGCCGTCGTCACCGTGTCGCGCTGGCGCTTCATGACGATCTTGTTCAGCGCGCCGAGATAGGCCTTGGCCGAGGCCACCAGCGTATCCGGATCCGCCGCGCGGGCCGTCATCGCACGTCCCTCGTGCGACAGCCGCACCGAGACTTCGGCCTGCGCGTCGGTACCTTCGGTGACCGCGTGGACCTGGTACAGTTCCAGCTTGGCCTCGTGCGGCACCAGCGCCTTGATGCAGTTGAACACCGCATCCACCGGACCGTTGCCCTCGGCTTCCTCGATCTTGATCTGACCGTCGACGTCCAGCTTCATGGTCGCGCGCTGCGGGCCATGGGTGCCGGCGATCACGGTCAGCGAGGTCAGCTTGATGCGGTCGTGCGAGGCCGCCATCTCCTCGTCGACCAGCGCCTCGATGTCCTCGTCGTAGATGTCCTTCTTGCGGTCGGCGAGCGCCTTCATCCGCGCGAACGCGTCTTCCAGCTGGTTCGGGCCGAGCTTGTAGCCCATCTCTTCCAGCTTGTGCACGAAGGCATGGCGGCCGGAATGCTTGCCGAGCACCAGCGAGGACTGCTTCAGGCCGACCATCTCGGGCCGCATGATCTCGTAGGTGGATGCGTCCTTCAGCACGCCGTCCTGGTGGATGCCGCTCTCATGCGCGAAGGCGTTCCGGCCGACGATCGCCTTGTTGTACTGCACTGGGAACGAGGTCGCCGCCGACACCACCTTCGAGGCGCGGGTGAGCTGTGTGGT
This sequence comes from Bradyrhizobium sp. 14AA, assembly GCF_054185205.1. Taxonomy (NCBI): domain Bacteria; kingdom Pseudomonadati; phylum Pseudomonadota; class Alphaproteobacteria; order Hyphomicrobiales; family Nitrobacteraceae; genus Bradyrhizobium; species Bradyrhizobium sp. 14AA. The sequence continues at coordinate 326,126 of NZ_JAVAYM010000002.1, forward strand.
GTCGATCTTGTTCCACCACGGAAACACGTCGTTGCGGACGTTGATGGCCATCACGACTTCCTCGAGCGAAGCGTTGCCGGCCCGCTCGCCGATGCCGTTGACAGTGCATTCGATCTGGCGCGCACCGCCGGCGATGCCGGCCAGCGAGTTCGCCACCGCCATGCCGAGGTCGTTGTGGCAGTGAACCGAAAACACCGCCTTGTCGGAATTCGGCACCCGCTCGATCAAGGTGCGCATGAAGTGGCTATATTCCTCCGGCGTGGTGTAGCCGACGGTGTCGGGAATATTGACCGTGGTAGCACCAGCCTTGATCACGGCCTCGACGATGCGGCAGAGGTAGTCCATCTCGCTGCGGGTGGCATCTTCGGCCGACCATTCGACGTCGTCGATCTGGTTGCGGGCGCGGGTGACATTGGCAATCGAGAGCTCCATCACCTGCTCGGGCGTCATGTTCAGCTTGACGCGCATGTGCAGCGGCGAAGTCGCGATCACGGTGTGGACACGACCGCGCCTGGCGAATTTCACCGCTTCGGCGCAGCGGTCGATGTCCTTTGGATTGGCACGCGACAGGCCGGCGATCACGGAGTTCTTGGAGCGGCGGGCGATCTCGCTGACGGCCTGGAAGTCGCCTTCGGACGTGATCGGGAAGCCGGCCTCAATGACGTCGACGCCCATGTCATCGAGCATTTCGGCGATCTCGATCTTTTCCTCGAACGTCATGGTGGCGCCGGGGCACTGCTCGCCGTCGCGCAGCGTGGTGTCGAAAATGATGACGCGGTCCTTGTCGGACTTGTTCGCGGTGGCCATTGCAAATTTCCTTTTGAGCTTTTGCGCCGTCAGTCTGCTGGGCGCTTGAGGTGTCCGGTGATCTCGACCAACCCCTGAGTGCCCAGGCGCGTGGCGCCCAGCCGGCCCTCAGGGGCAAGTAAGAAGGAGGCCGCCAATCAGGAGGGTGGGCAGCAGCGCGGCCGGGATCGTGGCGGCGGCCAGAGCCACCTCCCCCGAAATCCCATCGATTTGGCCGCGAATCAGCATTGCCAGACCCTTTTGAGCCCTCAAATCCTCGGTCAAAACCGTTGACGGTTGGTTGCCGGGAGGCTCGATGTGCCCGTTTCTAGACGAGAAATGGCCGCAACTGCAACGCCAAAAGATGGTCAGTGGAGCTGACTTTGTTGGGAACGTCCCGCCGCTGGCTCCTGGACAGGACACCGTCAGCCCCGTGATCCCCACGCAATGGCGGAGCCATTGTCGCTGGAGGTGCGAGTGGCGCGATGCGCTTGGCATCGCGCCGGGAGCATCGAAGGATGCACGGCCGAGAAGCAGCCGGGCCGCTAACCCGCGCGGCGGGCGCGCGCCCTGCTCTCCCAGCGATCCAGCATCTGACCGAGCTCGCCGGTGGCCACGGGCGCAGCCTTGTTCGTAACCTCGTTGGTGTTGGCCGGCGCGTTGGCGCTGAGCCAGTCCGGCTCGGTATATTCGCGCCAGCGCCGCGCTGCGGCTCGTCTTTTGGAAGAGACGTGGGCGCGGGTGAAATAGCCGGCCGCGAACGCAGCCGCGAGCAGCATAACCAATACGACGATAGCTAGTGCCATGAGTTCCGGCCTTTTTCCCCCATGGGACGTTCTGCCAACATCACCTGCAAGGTCAAGGCTTGACACGCCCCGAGAGCGGCTTCGGTCAACTGCTGCGTGCGGACGAATTGTCGCCTCAAACCCGCCGCAGTGCGCCATGCCGCGATGTTCCCGCGCCCGCGAACCCTTCATATCGCGCTATCGCGCTGAGGATGCGGAGCGCCCCCTCGCAACCGTCTCCGGACCGGACTAACCTCCGCCCGCTCGGCCGGATCAACCGGCTAGCCGAACATGACCGGGAGGACGCGATGACACGCCAAGAGGCTCGTGACCACGAGCAGCGTGAGCAGGATGCTGCGCTTTCACGACGAACACTCGTCCGGGGGCTTGCGCTCAGCGCCGCCGCCACGATGGCCGGAGCCGGCTCCGCGCTGGCCCAGGCCGGCCCGGCCGCACCGCCGACGACGATCACCACGCCGCCGCGCGACTTCGGCCCGGGCGGCGCGCCGACCACCTATTTCTGGGACCCCGACATCATCGCGGTCGATCCGTCCTTCGAGGATCTCGCGCAGCCCAACACCGCCATCAAGCGCCTCCACACCGGCCTGCTGTGGGCCGAAGGCCCGGCATGGAGCGCACAGGGCCGTTATCTCTTGTGGAGCGACATTCCCAACAACCGGCAGATGCGCTGGAGCGAGGACGACGGCCGCGTCAGCGTATTTCGCTCGCCGTCCAACAACTCCAACGGCAACTCGTTCGACTTCCAGGGCCGCCAGCTCTCCTGCGAACATTTGACCCGGCGGGTGACGCGCTACGAGCATGACGGCACGGCCACGGTGCTCGCCGACTCCTATCAGGGCAAGCGGCTGAACTCGCCGAACGACGTCGTCGCGCATCCCGACGGCAGCTACTGGTTCACCGACCCGCCCTATGGCGGCCAGCTCTATGAGGGCGAGCCCGACGCTGCGGGCGGACCGAGCAATGCCGGCGGCAAGCTCAATCCGCGGATCGGACAGCCGGCGGGCTTCGCACCGGGCAAGCGCGAGCTGCCGACCAACTGCTATCGCATCGATCCTAGCGGCCGCGTCGACCTCGTCGTCACCGAGGAGCAGGTGCCGGATCCCAACGGCCTGTGCTTCTCGCCCGACTTCAAGAAGCTCTATGTCGTCTCGACCGGCAAAGGGCCGGGCGACACCGGACCCGGCGGCAAGGGCGAGATCTTCGTGTTCGACGTCGGCAGCGACAACAAGCTCACCAACCCGAAGCGCTTCTCCGATTGCACGATCGACGGCGTGAAGTGCGGACCCGACGGCGTGCGCTGCGACGTCAACGGCAACGTCTGGGCCTCCAGCAATGCCGGGCGTGCCGTCGGCTATAGCGGCGTGACGGTGTGGTCGCCGAACGGCAAGCTGCTGGGCCGCATCCGCCTGCCCGAAGTATGCGGCAACGTCTGCTTCGGCGGCCCCAAGCGCAACCGCCTGTTCATGGCCGCGAGCCAGTCGCTCTACGCGGTGTATACGGCGACGCAGGGCGCCGGGCCGGGCTGAGACGGGGAGACGCAAAGCACGCGCAAGGGCAGCGGCGTGATCCGCCGCTGCCCTTCGCTTTGGCGGACATTCCATAATTCTCGAGGGTATCGCCGCGCATGACGCCAACTGCGACGTTGGCGTTCCCCGGCATATTTCGTAGGGTGAGCCTTGCACAACCAGTCGGCGTGCATCTTTCAAAGTCAATCATTCAATCCAGTCATTTCGTGAAACACCGCATAGGGGGAGTTTCTCATGATCGGTTCAATCATCACGCGTCGCGGAATACTCGGCGGTCTCGGAGCCGGAATAGGCACCGCATCGGCAATTTCATCAGGCATGTTCACCAGCAGCGCGCGCGCCCAATCCGCGAGAAAAACATTCGTTCTGGTTGGCGGCGCTTTTTATGGAGCATGGTGTTGGCAGCGAGTTACGGACAGGCTCGAAAAACGAGGCCATAAGGTCTATGCACTTACGCTGACCGGATTGGCAGACCGCTCGCATCTGTTGAGTAAGGACATCAATCTCGACACGCACATCGCGGACATCGCCAACATAATCGAATGGGAGGACCTCTCGGACATTTGCCTCGTCGCTCATTCCTACGCGGGGTATCCGGTATCGGGTGCGCTTGAACGCATCGGAAACCGTGTTTCATCCATTGTCTGGCTGGATGCGTTGAAGCCTGCCGATGGACAATCGTTCCGGGACGCGGTGCCATTTCAAGTCGACGACGGCGCGATCAGTCGTCCAGCGCCCAAAGCGCTACCTCCGACGGCCTTTAACGACCCGAAGGACGTTGCCTGGGTCCTGTCGAAAGTAACGCCGCACCCGATCGGCACGTTCCTGCAACCGGTGAAGCTCTCGGGCGCTCGCGAAAAGGTCGCCAAGAAAACCTACATTCGCTTGCCCAAATTTTCCATGGCGGCCTTGGACAAGGCCGCCGGCGAGTGCAAGGCCGACAATTCCTGGACGGTGCTGGAGAACACGACATCCGGCCACTCCGCCATGATTGTCGAACCCGATTGGTTGACGGACGTCCTGTTGCAAGCAACATGAAATCGAGCACTAACAACCTGGTCGAATAGCATCCGAGCGAACGATGACCGAGCATTGCGCTCGGCATCGTTCGCCTGCGTGCAATCGACTTCCGCCCGTGGCCTGACGCGGACCATGCGGCACAGTCCGCTGCTATGCAGCTGTCGAGCGACACAACAGACCCGCCAGGCGCCCAGCGAGATTTGAGCATGCGCCCTGGTTCCTGGCCGCAAGCCAAATAAACGTCTGTCGTCTCCGGCGAAAATCCGCATGCCTGACATGCCGGAACGCCTGACACTGCCTGCATCTTGCGCAAGCGCCAGACTTTAGTCCGCCTTTCACAATCCTGAATGCAGTTTCACTTGCCGAGAATGTCTCGGCCGGTATAGTCGCGACACAATGGCTCACAAGAGGCCTGTTCAAAGGGAGAGAACAATATGAAGAAACGACTCTCTGTTGCGTTGCTTATAGTGTGCGACACGGCCGCTCCCCGCGTGCCGAAGGACGTTGCAAAGGCCGGCGTCTGGCTTCCGAGCCTCATCGAACCCATCACAGGCTGATCGGGACTGCTCTCCGGGCGTGAGCCCGGAGGCGTTCACATGCGCTCCACACAGCACCTTCCCTCCAGGAGGCAGCTCGTCTGCCCGGCCAATCATACATGCGAGCATTCCAGATCCTGATCGATGGCTTTGCCATCAGCGCTCTCTACGCTCTCGGTGCCACCGGCTTCACGTTGATCTTCGGCGTCTCGGGCGTCCTCAACCTCTCCCACGGTGCCATTATGGTGGCGGCAGCGGTGGCGGCCTGGGCCGCCGCCAGCATCCTCAACGTCGGCACCTATGCCGGCGCACTGATCGGGGTCGCCGTGGCGCTTCTCACCGCCTTCGCCACCTATTTCGCGGTGGTGAAGCCGATCCAGGATTCCAGGCGCATCCCGAATGAGGAGAAGGAAATCTTCGTTCTCACGGGCACGCTGCTCTGGGGCATCATGATCCAGGAGCTGATCGCCTATTTCTTCACCAACAACGCCAAGACCGTGTTGCCGATCGTCGAGGGCGTGGTCGAGATCCTCGGCGTGCGCACGCCGCGCAACGAGATCTTCACCGCGATCGTGTGCTGCCTCGTGATCGCGCTGCTGTGGCTGCTGGTGAATCGCACCCGCACCGGCAAGGCGGTGCTGGCGGCCTCGATGAACCCGCGCGGCGTGACGCTGCTCGGGCTGGAGCTGACGAACATCTACATCGTGGTGTGGGCGATCTACGGCATCCTTGCCGGCATCGCCGGCGTGCTGCTCGGCATGTTCCTCGGCGTCAGCTCCTATAGCGTGGGACCGCTGACCGCGAGCGCATTCTCGATCGTCGTGCTCGGCGGCCTCGGCAGCGTCTCCGGCTCGCTGATCGCAGCCTTCGTGGTCGGCTATCTCGAGACGCTGACGGCTTATCTGGTCTCGCCGGCGTACCGCACCATCCCGGCGCTGCTGCTGCTCGTGTTCGTGATGTACATCCGGCCCCAGGGCCTCCTGGGGAGGCGCTGAGATGTTCAATTTCTTCACCTCGCGCCTCTTCTTCATCTCGCTGGCGCTCGTCATCATCGCAGCGACGCTCCCGCTTTACGTCTCCGGCTACGTGCTCGGCCTGCTCACCGTCGCCTTCTATTTCGGCGTGTTCGCGATGGCCTGGGACCTCCTGTTCGGCTTCGCGGGCGAAGTGAATTTCGGCCCGACCTTCCTGATCGGCGTCGGCGCCTACACCGCCGGCATTTTGAATGCGCAGTTCGGCTGGTCGGTTTATCCCTGCATCGTGCTCGGCGCGCTCGCCTCCGTCATCGCCGGTCTCGTGCTGGCGCTGCCGGCCCTGCGGGTCCGTGGCCCCTATTTCGGCCTCACCACGCTGGTCGCGGTGCTGATGCTGCAGAACTTCATCGTCGTGTTCGCCGACCTCACCGGCGGCGAGATCGGCCTCACCATTCCCGATGTCATCACTATCGACGCCGGCGCCAATTACTGGATCGCGCTCGGCTTCATGACGATCTCGGCGGCCATCCTCTACGGCCTGTCGCAATCGCCGATCGGCCTTGTGCTCCAGGCCAGCGGCCAGGACCCGGTGCAGGCCGGCGCGCTCGGCTTCAACATCGTCAAGCACAAGCTCGCGGCCTTCATCGTCAGCGCGTTCTTCTCGGGGCTATCTGGGGCACTGCTGGTGTTCTATTTCGGCACCGCCTCGGTCGGCACCGTCGTCGACGTCGCCGTCGGCGTCAACGTCATCGTCTCGGCCGTGCTCGGCGGCCGGCGCACCGTGCTCGGCGCGGCGCTGGGCGCGATCTTCCTGATCGTCGCCGGCGAGTTCCTGAGGCCCACCGGCGAGCTTGCGACCTTCATCGTCTCGGCGGTCGCGCTGCTCGTCGTGCTGTTCTTCCCCGGCGGCTTCCTCGGAGCGGCCCTCTCGCGCGAGGCGCGTTCGTGATGGATATGAGGCTTTCAAACCGGGCCGTGCTCGACGTCCGCGGCCTGACCAAGCGCTTCGGTGGATTGACGGCCGTGAAGAACCTCGGCTTCGAGGTCAACGCCGGCGAGATTTTCGGCCTGATCGGGCCGAACGGATCGGGCAAGTCGACCGCGATGAAGAGTGTGATGGGCATCGAGCGCCCGACCGCGGGCGAGGTGATCTTCGAGGGCGAGAACGTAGCTGGCCTGCCCGCGCACAAGATCGCGCGCAAGGGCTTCGGCATGGTGTTCCAGCACTCGCGGCCGCTGAACCGGCAGACAGTGCTGGAGAACATCCTGGTCGCGCTGCTGCCCGACAGCCTGTTCATGCTGTTCCCCGACAAGGCGCTGGTCGAGCGCGCCAAATGGATCGCGGAGCGCGTCGGGCTCGGCAACGTGATGAACCGCCGTCCGCCGACGCTGCCCTTCGCCGACCTCCGCAGGCTGGAGCTCGCCAAGGCGATCGCGCGCGATCCAAAGGTCGTGCTGGTGGATGAGCCCTTTGCCGGGCTGACGCGGGCCGAGGTCGACATCTTCTCCGACCTGATCCGCAGCTTTCGCGACGAGGGCCGCGCCGTGATGCTGGTCGACCACAACGTCAAGAGCGTCGCAGCCCTCGTCGACCGCGTGCTCGCGATGTATCTCGGCGAGGAGATCGTCACCGGCAGGGCCGACGACGTCATGCGAAACGAGACTGTGCGCCGGGTCTATCTCGGCGGCGCCATCGAGACCCATGCACGGCCCGAGACCAGCTTCAAGGACAAGGTGCCGCTGCTTCAGGTCGAGAATGTCAGCGTGTTCTATGGCAAGGCGCAGGCGCTGGAGAACGTCTCGATCCACGTCCACGAGGGCGAGTTCGTCTCGGTCGTCGGCCTCAACGGCGCCGGCAAGACCACGCTGTTCAACACCATCTCCGGCTTCCTGCCCTATAGCGGCGAGATCGTGCGCGGCGGCGCAAAGCTGCGTGGCACGAGCCCGGCGAAGATCGCCCGCAGCGGTCTCGTGCAGTGCCCGGAATCGCGCGAGCTGTTCGGCGAGATGAGCGTGCGGGAAAACCTCGATCTCGGCGGCCAGCACCTCACTGAGGACAAGCGCGCCGCGCAGCTCGCCTGGCTGTTCGAGCTGTTCCCGATCCTGAAGGAGCGTCAGGGCCAGATGGCGCAGACGCTCTCCGGCGGCGAGCAGCAGATGCTGGCGATCGGCCGCGCGCTGATGATGCAGCCGCAGATCCTGATCCTGGACGAGCCGACGCTGGGGCTTGCGCCGGTCATCCTCGAGCAATTGTCCAAGGCGCTGACCAAGCTGCGGCAGACCACGTCGATCACTGTGCTGCTCGGCGAGCAGAACGTCACCTTCGCGCTTCCGCATGCCGACCGCGTTTACGTGCTGGAGCATGCAAGGATCGTCTGGGAGGGCGATCCCGGCCGCTTCGCGAGCGAGGCCGGCGCCGATTTTCTTTAAGTCCTCAACATCAACAAAAAGCATAGAAAGGGAAACGACCATGCGACCTTCAGTTCTCGGCAGCAGCTTCCTCACCTCCGCGCTTGCGCTGTGCCTTGCCGCGCCCGCCTGCGCGCAATCGAACGATCCGATCAAGATCGGCGTCATCGCCGAGGTGCAGTCGATCGCGGGGGCCGCGACGCCCGGCGGCGCGCAGATCGCCGCCGACGAGATCAACGCCAAGGGCGGCATTCTCGGCCGCAAGGTCGAGATCGTCACTTACGACAACAAGAGCTCGTCGGCCGATTCGGTGCGGGCCTTCCAGCGCGCGGTGAGCGAGGACAAGGTGTCCGCGGTGATCGCGAGCTACATCTCCGAGGTCGTGCTGGCGCTCGAGCCATGGGCGGCGCGGCTGAAGATGCCGCTGATCACGCCCGGCGCCGCCTCGAACGAGATCACCAAGGCGATCCACAACGACTACGAGAAGAACAAGTACACCTTCCACGGCTACCTGACCTCGGCGGCGCAGGCGCAGCTCGTCTGCGACGCCGCCAAGGACCTGCTGGTCGAGAAGCTCAAGTTCAAGACCGTTGCGATCATGAGCGAGGACGCGGCCTGGACCAAGCCTCTCGATGTCGGCTACGAGGCCTGCCTGCCCAAGGCCGGCCTCAAGGTCGTCGAGCATGTGCGCTTCTCGCCCGATACCACCGACTTCACGCCGATCTTCAACAATATCGAGGGCAAGAAGCCCGATGTGATCGTGACCGGCATCTCGCATGTCGGCGTGCAGCCGACGGTGCAATGGAAGAACCAGCAGGTGCCGATCCCGATGTTCGGCATCAGCGCGCAGGCGCTGAGCCCGACCTTCTGGAAGGACACCAATGGCGCCGCCGACGGCGTGCCCTCGCTCGCGGTGGCAACGCCAGATGTCGCCGTGACCGCCAAGACAAAGCCGTTCGCGGCTGCCTTCAAGGCCAAGTTCGGCTCGCCGCCGGCCTATACCGGCTACACCGCCTATGACGAGGTCTACATCATCACCGACGCGATCAAGCGCGCCGGCTCGACCGATCCCGACAAGATGGTCGCCGAGCTCGAGAAGACCGACTACGAGGGCACGATCGGCAAGATCCAGTTCTACGGCAAGGACGACGAGTTCACCCACGGCATCAAGTCCGGCCCCGGTGCGGTCACCGGCCTCGTCTTCCAGTGGCAGGACTCCAAGCAGGTCGTGGTCTGGCCCGAGAAGATCGCGGAAGGCAAGCTGAAGTTTCCGAGCTTCGTGAAGCTGTCGCAGTAATCGCTTCTTGCCGGCCCTGCCGGCAGCCCGACACTTCTTGCAAGGCCCGTCGCGATCAACGCGGCGGGCCTTCGCTTTGTGCAGAACGCAACCGCCACACTGGCATTGGAGGACCCATCCTGCGATCTTGCCGTTACCCCCCGCGTGGGGGTGGAGGCGCGAGATGGACGATCGACCAAAGCAAACTGACGGCCTGATGCAGGACGACGGCTTCGTCCGGGTCCGGGGCGCACGCGAGCACAATCTCAAAAACGTCGACGTCCGCATTCCACGCAACGCCCTCGTCGTGTTCACCGGCGTCTCGGGCTCGGGGAAATCCTCGCTCGCCTTCGGGACGATCTACGCCGAGGCCCAGCGGCGCTATCTGGAGTCGGTGTCGCCCTATGCGCGGCGCCTCTTCCACCAGATGCAGATCCCCGAAGTCGACGACATCGAGGGCCTGCCGCCCGCCGTGGCACTTCAGCAGCAGCGCGGGGCGCCGACGACGAGATCGTCGGTCGGCAGCGTGACGACCATCTCGAACCTGCTCAGGATGCTCTATTCCCGCGCCGGCGATTACCCGCGCGGACAGCCGATGCTCTATGCGGAGGCATTCTCGCCCAACACGCCGGAGGGCGCCTGCCCGACCTGCCACGGCATCGGCCGGATGCTCGACGTCACCGAGAAATCGATGGTGCCCGACGACACCAAGACGATCCGCGAGCGCGCCGTCGCGGCCTGGCCGAGTGCCTGGCAGGGACAGAACCTCCGGGACATCCTGACGACGCTCGGCTACGATGTCGACAAGCCGTGGCGCGAGCTGCCGAAAAAGGATCGCGACTGGATCCTGTTCACCGACGAACAGCCGACCGTGCCGGTCTATGCCGGCTACGACGCGGCCGAGGTCAAACGGGCGCTCCGCCGCAAGGAGGAGCCGAGCTACCAGGGCACGTTCACCGGCGCGAAGCGCTACGTGATGCAGACCTACGCCAAGTCCGAGAGCGCGATGATGAAGCGCCGCGTCGCGCAGTTCATGATCACCCAGGACTGTCCGACCTGCCGTGGCACGCGGCTGAAGCCCGAGGCGCTCAAGGTCAAGTTTTCCGGTCTCAACATCGCCGAGATGTCGCATTTGCCGCTCAAGCAGCTGCAGGAGCTGGTTAAGCCCTTCGCAAAGGCTTCGACGGACAGGTCGGAGAAGACCGTCGTCGCCCGGCGCATCTGCGAGGATCTGTCGGCGCGCCTCGCCGTCCTGCTCGACCTTGGCCTCGGTTATCTCGCCTGCGAGCGCAGCACGCCTACGCTGTCGCCGGGCGAGTTGCAGCGGCTGCGTCTGGCCACGCAGGTCCGCTCGAACCTGTTCGGGGTCGTCTACGTGCTCGACGAGCCCTCCGCGGGCCTGCATCCCGCCGACACCGAGGCGCTGTTGCGCGCCCTGGACCGGCTGAAACGCGCCGGCAACTCGATCTTCGTGGTCGAGCACGAGATCGAGGTGATCAGGCATGCCGACTGGCTGGTGGATGTCGGGCCCGATGCCGGCGACGGCGGCGGGCTCATTCTCTACAGCGGGCCGCCCGCAGGGCTCGGTGAAATCGAGCAATCGCGCACAGCCCATTATCTCGCGCATCCCCGCAAGAAGCTGCCGACCGTCCGTCGCGCGCCGAAGGGCCACCTGAAGGTCAGGGGTGTGGTCCGCAACAATCTTCGCGGTCTCGACGTCGATATCCCGCTGGGTGTTCTCGCCGGCATCACCGGCGTGTCGGGCTCCGGTAAATCGAGCCTGATCAGCCAATTCCTCGTCGATGCCGTGGCCGGGCATCTCGGCCATACGCTCGCGGACGAAGCGGACGACGACAGCCTCACCGCAAGAGTCGAGACATTGGGCGGCAAGATTGTGGCCGGCCTCGACCAGATCAATCGCCTCGTCGTGGTGGACCAGAAGCCGATCGGGCGCACGCCGCGATCCAACCTTGCGACCTATACCGGCCTGTTCGACCACGTGCGAAAGCTGTTCGCGGCAACGCCTCAGGCCAAGGCGCGCCGCTACGATGCCGGACGCTTCTCGTTCAATGTCGCGAAAGGCCGATGTGCGACCTGTGAGGGCGAAGGCTTCGTCTGCGTCGAGCTTCTGTTCCTGCCGAGCGTCTATGCGCCCTGTCCGACCTGCAAGGGCGCGCGCTACAACGACAAGACGCTCGAGGTGAAGATCCGCGAGAAATCGATCGCGGACGTGCTGGCGATGCGCGTCGACGAGGCCTTCGACTTCTTCCGCGACGATTCAACATTGAACCGTTCGCTGTCGGTCGTCCGCGAAGTCGGCCTCGGCTATATCCGCCTGGGTCAGTCCGCCACCGAGCTGTCCGGCGGCGAAGCCCAGCGCATCAAGCTGGCGACCGAACTCATGCGTCCGCAGCGGGGCCATACGCTCTATGTCCTGGACGAGCCGACCACCGGGCTCCATCCCAGGGATGTCGAGCGACTGATCGCCCAGCTCGATCGGATCGTGGACGCCGGCAACAGCGTGGTCGTGGTCGAGCATGACATGGATGTCGTCTCCCACAGCGACTGGATCATCGATCTCGGCCCCGGCGCCGGCGACGAGGGCGGCCTCATCGTCGCATCGGGCACACCGCATCAGGTCGCTGAAGCCGGCGGAAAGACCGCGCGCTATCTGTCACGTCGCCTGGAGCAGTGACCGCACGATTTCGCGGTCTTATTTCGCAATTGCGTTCTGCGCCGCGGCGGACAGGCCCGACTTTCGGGCATGTTGACTTTCCGCCATCCCCCTCCCCATACTTCGCAAAAAAACAACCAATCATAAGACGGTTTTGGGAGGATAGGATGCCGACTTCACGCAGGCAGCTGCTGAAGACTTCGGCGGCTGCCGCCGCCGCACTCAGCCTCGATTGGACCCGGGCCCAGGCGCAAGCCGAGACATTGCGCATCGGCCTGATCTATGACCTCACCGGCCCCTTCGCCGCGGGCGGCTCGGTCGCATCGTCAATCGGCGCGCAGATCGCGATCGATCTCGTCAACGAGAAAGGCGGCGTCGGCGGAAAGACCAAGATTGCTCCGGTCGCCGCGGATTCCCAGAGCAAACCCGACGTTGCGATCAACGAAGCCGAACGCCTGATCAGCCAGGAGAAGATCGACATCCTCAACGGCGTCTATGCGAGCTCGCATGCGGTGCCGCTCGCGGCCAAGGTCGAGCAGCAGAAGAAGATCCTCTGGATCACGACCGCGGTCTCGACCGCCGTGTTCAAGGACAAGAACCTGCAATACGTGTTTCGCGCGCAGATCCATTCCGATCAGTACGGCCAGGCCTTTGCCGGCTTCATCGCCGAGCATGCCAAGGCCAAGCTCGGCATGGAGCCCGGCGAGGTCAAGGTCGCGCTGATCCACGAGGACGGCCCCTATGGCGTCGGCGTTGCCGCCGCCGACGAGGCCTATGCCAAGCAGGCCGGCATCCAGGTGGTGCTGCGCGAAGGCTACTCGGCCTCCGCGCCCGATCTCTCGGTGCTCGTCACGAAGATCAAGCGCGCCAAGGCCGACGTGATCTCGCACGCCGGCTACAACCCCGACATCACCCTGTTCCTGCGCCAGGCGCGCGAGAGCGGATTGCGCTTCAAGATGCTGTTCGGGGCAGGCGCCGGCTACAGCCAGCTCGACAAGCTGCGCGCGACCTTCGGCCCCGACATCGACAATTTCTGCAACATCGATCCGGTGCCCGCGCAGTTGCTCGATCCCACCAAGCTGGCGCCGGGCATGGGCGACCTGATCAAGACCATGGTCTCGCGCTACCAGGCCAAGACCGGCGCGACCGACGTGCCGCCGCATTGCTCGATGGGCTTCAACCAGACCTGGGTGCTGCTCAACAACGTGCTGCCGGTCGCCAAGGAGAAGTACGGCAGCTTCGATCCCGAAGCCATTCGCAAGGCCGCACTCGACGTCGACATCCCCGCCGGCGGCACCATCCAGGGCTACGGCGTGAAGTTCTTCCCGCCGGGCACGCCGCTCTCGGGACAGAACGAACGCTCGACGCCGGTCGTGATGCAGAACGCCGGCGAGCACATCTCGGTGGTCTGGCCGACCAACATCCGCACGCAGGACCCGGTATTCCCGCTGCCGAAAGGCTCGACTTACGGGGTGTAAGCGACGACGGGGCGCCCTCGCCCCCTTGTGGCGAGTGGCTCGCCAGACCGGCGAGGTAGGTGAGAGGTTCTCGTGACGCGAGAACCTCTCGCTGGTATTTCGCGTTAATACCCCCTCATCCAGGGCTCTCTTACCCACCGCCAGTTCGTTTCACGCTGTTTTCACGCCCTGGTTCGATTCTCGGCCGAGGATCGTCATGCACAGGACCGGCTCGCATTGTGGAGCCATCCAGCAGGGATCGGAAATTCTTCAGATCGTGAATTCCAGCGATGGGGGTGAAAATGCCCGCCATATTCGAATTGCTCTACAAGGAATTTTGCCGCGCCCGCCTGGCCGAGATGCGCAAGCAGCTTCTGCTCACCCGCAAACATGCTGAGCTCTTTCTGCCGAGCGAAGATTCCGCCGACCCGGATGCCGAGATGGACGCGCAGCACGAAGCGAACTTGAAGCGCAGCAGAAAATAGCCGCCTCTCCTCGCGTCAACAGCATTTGACAAAGGCGGCACTTTTTCAGGAGGCAACAATGAACACACCTGAATTCTATACTGCGTCGATTGCCTGCCTCTCGTGCATGACCATCGTGATCATGATGACCGTCGGGGCCTGGTAGGCGACGGCATCGGCGAGCAGCAGGCGCGTGGCGGCGTCCTACAGCACCACCCGCCGCCCCTCCTCCGCGGCCCAATAGCCGGCATAGTTCACCTTGATCGTCTCATACGCCAGCGCGAGATCCGACAGCGGCTGCCGCCCGGTCGCGGCGCATTCCATGAAGTCCTGAATTTCCTGCAAGTAGCCGCGCGTCCATTCCTCCTCGAGGCAGACATATTGCCAGCCGGTCTTGCGGTCGACTTTTTCGGTGATGTAGACGCCGGCGAGCTTCTCCTCGGAGGTCTGGTAGCTCATCAGATGCGTGTTGGGCGTGATGTTGGCGAACAGCGAACCGCCGCTCGTGTAGGTCTCGATCAGGTTGCGCACGCCGCCCATGATCATGTCGCCGGAGAACACGGTCGCCTTGGTGCCGTCGGAGAAGGTCGCGGTCAGCGTGCCCCAGTCCTCGACATCGACGGGATTGGCCTTGATGTAGGTGCGCTCCTCCGGCTTCAAGCTCGCGGTCACGTTGCCGACGTCACCGGTGACGCTGGCGACGCGGATGGTCTCGCCTCGCGCTCTCGCTTCGACCTGCTTCAGATAGAGCACGGCCGAGAGCGGATGACAGCCCATGCGGATCAGCGAGCCGCCGCCGGTCATCGCCCATTGCGCCGCATGCGCGGCGTGCGAGCCGGAATGGCTCTCCTCGCCCTTCATGAACAGGATTTTGTCTTTCGTCGCCCTGATGATCTCGGCGGTCTTGGTCACCGCCGGCGCGTAGATCCAGTCCTCGGCGTACATGAAGAGCTTTCCGGTGCGCTCGATCGCGGCGCGGGTCGCGTCCATCTCTTCCAGCACGCGCTCGTACATCAGCGCCTTCGGGACGCGCTTGCCGATCGGCTGCTGGTCGTCCTCGCGACCGAAATAGCCGGCAAACGGCTTTTCGCAGATGACATGCTTGCCGGCCTGCATCGCACCGACGATCATCTCCGCATGGAGATTGGGCGGGGTGCAGATGTCGACGACATCGATCTCGCGGTCGGCGATCAGGTCCGTGAAGCTGCGATAGACGCGCGGAATGCCGTGATGCCCAGCGAATTCGACGACGCGATCGCCTCGCGCGGCCACCGCCGCGACCTCGACATCCACGCCGTAGACCCGCCGGAACGCATACATATGCAGCTCCGACACGAAGCCGCAGCCGACGAGCCCCACCCGAATCCTGGCCATAGCGCCCCTCACCCTGGTTTGGGCGGCACTATAGCGCGCTGCTGCGCCTAATCCACCGAGACCCGCACCACGCCGGCGCTCATCATGCCGAGCGCGCGGGCGGCCGGCACCGAGAGATCGACGATACGGCCGCGGATGAACGGGCCGCGATCGTTGACGCGGCACTGGATCGTGCGACCGCTGTAGGACACCCTGAGCACGGTGCCAAACGGGCGCGTCCGGTGAGCGCAGGTCAGCTCTCCCTTGCCGGCTTTTCCGTAGCCGTAATAGGAGGCGAGCCCGCTTTCGGCACGGGCAACAGAAAAAACTGAAAGCGAGAAAGTCGCGAGACAAAAGAATAGCATCGGCTGCGCGCGCACGGCACCGCTCCCGGTTGGCCCTGCCCGGCGCTTCAAACGTCGATTTGTTCCATTAAGTTCCTGGAACTGCCGGGCCCACACCCGGCAGTTCCATCAAAGATTGTTACTGTTTGTGGAAGACCAGCGTTCGGACCTCGATACTCTCGCGCGGCGCAATGTCAGCCGGCGTGGTCGGATCGACGAAGGCGGTGTGCGGCCCGAAGCGGGTTCGGCCGTCGGTTGCGGAATCATAGCACTTCAGCAGCAGCGCCTCGTCCGGCGTCATCTCCGGGAAGTAGAACCAGCGATGGTTCGGATTGTACTTCACCGAATAGGTCTCGCCGCGGCGGTTGGGATAGATCAGGTCGGAGGCGACGAGATCTTCCGGCGCGACCGTGGTGCCGTCGGCCATCGCCAGCGGTGAATCGCGCAAGGGACCGCGGATCGGGCGCCACAGATTGATCACCTGCACGCGGCCCTTCAGAAGCTCCTCGGCCTCGTCGGGCAGATGTTCGCGCACGCGGTTGGC
Organism: Bradyrhizobium sp. 14AA; assembly: GCF_054185205.1. Lineage (NCBI taxonomy): Bacteria > Pseudomonadati > Pseudomonadota > Alphaproteobacteria > Hyphomicrobiales > Nitrobacteraceae > Bradyrhizobium > Bradyrhizobium sp. 14AA. The sequence goes on from NZ_JAVAYM010000002.1 coordinate 342,295, forward strand.
GCCGGAGACGGCGGTCTGGTCGACATGGACGCGCGTTGCAGGCTGGCGCGGGCCGCCGCCACGAATGTCGGCCGCACCCTCGACACGCTTGCGCACGGTGTGATCGAAGATGACCACGCGGTCCGCCTTCAGCGTCGCGCGCAAAAACGCCTCGACGGCGGGATAGTAGACCGCCCGTATTTCCTCATCGTTGTAGAAATCCTTCACCTGGGTCGGATGGCGCACCAGCGCAAAGCCTTCGCGATCGAGCGAGACATTCTGTGCGATCAGGCGCGCATCGAAGATCGGGACCTGATGCGGCTCAGGCAGCGACGTGCTCTTGGGCTCGCCGGGCGGCGGATCGAAGGCGTAGGTGCGCGGCTTGGCCGATGTCGGCGCGAGATAGTTGAGTTCGGCAGTGACGAAGGGAAGCGATTCGATTTTTGTTTCTTGCAGGCCCATGGCCGGTCTCCCGATGTGGTCGTCGGAATCATTTTTGACGGGACGGGGCGGGGCGCAAGGGTGCTGGTGCAAATAGCAATGGGGATGTCGGCGACGGCCAAGAATGCAGAAGGAACGTTTCGAAGATTGCAGTTGCGCAGGAAGCCTCCTTCTTTCCTCACGAATCCTTGAAACGCCCGTAAGAGTGTTTCTTCCTTCTCCCCTTGTGGGAGAAGGTGGCGCGAAGCGCCGGATGAGGGGTATCTATCCGCGAATCCGACTGTGAGAAATGAGGACGCGGAGAGAACCCCTCACCCGTCTCGCCGCTAGCGCGGCGAGCCACCCTCTCCCACAAGGGGAGAGGGTGAAGCGCGCCTACAACCCCGCCTTTGCAATCGCATCCGCAAAGGAGCGATCGACGATCTCGGCCGCATCCAGCTTCTGCTTGATCAGGCCCCAGCGGAAATAGAGGTCGATGGTGCTCTGCTCGTCCGCGACCACGCCGTCGTCGATCGGCGCGACCCGGATCTTTGCACGCGACAGCCAGTTTTGCGGCACGGCGACCGGGATGTTCATCAGCCTGCCCCAGGTCGCGGCGTAGCCGTCGACATTGTTCAGTGACCACGCCCGTGCCGCGGTGAGGCGGCGGATGAAGTCGGTCAGCTCCGCACGCTTGGCGCGGATGGCATCTGGCCTTGCCACCTGGAAGCTGAGGCCCGGCGTTAGGCCCTCCGAGGTGATGACGCGGCGCGATTTGAACAGCACCTCCTCCTGGCTCACATACGGCTCCCAGGTCGACCACGCATCGACGGAGCCCTGCGTGTAGGCGATCTTGGCGTCCGACGGTGCGAGGAAGGCGATCTGAATGTCGCTTGCGCTCCAGCCGTTCTTCTCGAGCGCGGCGAGGATCAGCTGATGGCCGATCGAGCCGCGGCCGGTTGCGATCTTCTTGCCCCGCAGATCGGCAAAGCTCTTGATCGGCGAATTCTCCGGCACGAGGATCGCCAGCCCCTCGCGCGTCTGCCGGATCGCGGCGATCGCCTTCACCGGTGCGCCGGAGGCGGCGGCGAAGGTGAAGGGCGCATCCCCGACGAGCCCGGTCTCGATCGCGCCGGCGCTGAGCGCTTCCAGCAGCGGCGCCGCCGCCGGAAACTCCTTCCACTCGATCTTGTAGGGAACGTCCTTGAGCTGGCCGGCCGCTTCCATCACGGCCTGCGCATTGCCCTTCTGGTCGCCGACGCGCAAGGTGGTTTGCGCTGCCGCCAGTTCAAATGAACCGAACAGCAGCGCGCCGGCCAGCATGAGGCGGATCATTCCGCCGCCTCACCGCGAACGGCCTGACGCTTGGCGACCAGCTGGCGCGTCAGCGGGATCAGCTCGCGGCCGTATTCGATGGCGTCGATCAGCGGATCGAAGCCGCGGATCAGGAAGTGGCTGATGCCGAGGTCGTAATAGTCGCCGAACACTTCGGCGACCTGCTCGGGCGTGCCGACCAGTGCCGTGGTATTGCTGTTGGCGCCGGTGAGCTTTGCGATTTCGGTCCAGAGCCGCTTGTCGATCCGGCTGCCCTGGTCGGCGAGCGAGAGCAGGCGTCGCGCACCGGCCGTGGCGTGGCCGTCGGCAGGTTTGCGATAGCCGGTCTTGTCCTGAAGCGCGGTGGCGCGCGCTAGGATTTCCTCCGCCTTCTCCCAGGCCTGCTTCTCGGTCGGCGCAATGATCGGGCGCACCGACAGGCTGAAGCGCGGCGTCGGCCGGCCCTGCCGGACCGCCGCATTGTGGACGCGCGAGGTCACGTCGCGGACCTGCGCATAGGACTCGCCCCACAGCGCAAAGGTGTCGGCGTGCTTGCCGGCGACATCGATCGCCGCATCCGAGGCACCGCCGAAATAGACGCGGATGCCCTCGGGCCGATACGGTTTCACCTGCGAGAAGGCGTTCTCGACCTGATAGTATTTGCCCTTGTAGGTGAACGGCTTGTCGCTGGTCCATTCCAGCTTGAGGATATCGAGGAACTCGGAGGTGCGGGCGTAGCGCTCGTCCTTGTCGTCGAGCGTGTTGCCGTCCTGCCGCAGCTCGGTGGCGTTGCCGCCGGTGATGACGTGGAGCGCGACACGCCCGCGCGAGAACTGGTCGAGCACGGCGAACTGCCGCGCCAGCAGCGTCGGCGCGGTGAAGCCGGGTCGTTGCGCGATCAGCACGTTGAGGCGATCGGTGTGGCTGAGAACATGCTGGGCGACCTGAAGCGCATCCGGACTCGTCGAATGAAACGCCAGCAGCGCGCGATCGAAGCCGGCATTCTCATGCGCCTTCGCCACCGTCTCGATGTGCGTGGGGTTAAGGATCGGGCCTTCGCGGACGACGGTCTCGGACGAATTGTTGTTGCTGATGAAGCCGATGAACTCGATCGACATGATCGTCTCCCTGATTGTTTTGCGGAAAAGCTAGAGGCCCAATGCGGCGCGGCCGAGGCCGATGCGCGTGGAATCATCCTGCGGCGTGTGCACGCGGCCGCACAGGACGTCGCAATAGTGCCGCTCCAGCGGATTGGTGCGGGACAGGCCGTGGTTGCCGGTCAGCGACAGCGCGTCCTCGACCACGGCCACCGCGTTGTTGGTGACGGTGAGCTTGATGACGTTGGATTCGGCCGCGGAGAGCGCGACACCGTCGTCGAAATCGCGCGCGAACGTTTCGATCAGCCGTGCATTGACCGCGAGCCTGGCCTCGATGGCGCCGAGGATCTCCTGCGCGCGGGCTAGGGTCGCCAGCGGCGCACCGAGGCTGGCGGGCACGCGCTGCTTCAGGAACGAGACGAACCAGTCGCGCGCGGCGCGGGCGATGCCGTTATAGATCGCGGCGACGAAGACCGTGTGGGCGGTCGCCTGCGTGACGTCGAGCGCGCGCCAGTCCGCCGGCTTGCGCACGTCGATCTCGGCATCGAGCGGGATCACGACGTCGTCGAAGATGACGTCATGGCTGCCGCTGGCGCGCAGGCCGTGATGGTCCCAGGTCTCGACAATACGCGTGCCCGGCAGGCCCGCCGGCACCAGGAACTGACCGACGCGCGGCTCGGCCTCGTCGGTCCGCGCCCAGACCAGGTACCATTTCAGGATCGGCGAGCCCGTCGAATAGATCTTGTGGCCGGAGAGGCGCCAGCCGGTCTCGGTGCGCCGCGCGATCGTCGCCGGCAGGCCGCCGCGCGAGGGCGAGCCGAGCTCGGGCTCGACACGCAGCGCGTTGACGAGCGCGAGGCCCTCCACCGTCTCGCGGGCAAGCTTGCGTGCGTGCCGGGCCGGCCAAGCCGGGCTGCGCGCCATCACGAGATGATTGATGTAGTGCATCGACAGCACCAGCGCAGTCGACGGATCGGCCTTGCCGATGATGCCGATGACGCGCGCGGTGTAGCGTGCGCCGGCACCGGCCCCGCCATGGGCGGCCGGCACCGTCAGCGACAACAGGCCTGCCTCGGACAGCTCGCGAAAATTCTCGAACGGGAAGCTGCCGGTGCGGTCGTGCTCGGCCGCGCGCGCGGCGAAGGTCTCGGCAAGAGCCTCGGCACGCGCGATGTAGTCGGGCTCGCTATGGGCCGAGCGCCCTTTTGCTACGGAAGTCACCATGTGGCATCCAACCCCAACAGGCCGAGAATCTGGCGGCGCAGATCCGCGAGATAAGGATCGCCGCGATGGCGCGGATAGGGCCGGTCGACGCGGATGTCGGCCTTCACGCGCGCGGGACGATCGCTGAACACGATGACGCGGTTGGCGAGCACCAGCGCCTCCTCCGCATCATGGGTCACCAGCAGCGTGGTGAAACCCTTACGCTGCCAGAGCGAGACCAGCTCCGCCTGCATGGTGATGCGGGTGAGCGAGTCGAGTTTTCCGAGCGGCTCGTCGAGGATGAGGATCTTGGGGTCGTTGACCAGCGCACGCGCAAGCGCAACGCGCTGCGCCATGCCGCCGGAGAGCTGGTGCGGATAGGCGTTGCGGAAGGACGATAGCCCGACGAGATCGAGCGCGTCATCCACGCGGTGACGCTGGCTCTTGAGGATGCCCTGCGCCTCGAGGCCCAGGGCGACGTTGTCCCAGACCGACCGCCAGGGAAACAGGGTCGGGTCCTGGAACACGACAACGCGCGAGGGATGCGGACTTCTGATGCGGCTCTCGTCCTCGCGCAGCGTTCCGGACCTGGGCTTGTCCAGGCCGGCGACGAGCCGCAGCAAGGTCGACTTGCCGCAGCCGGAGGGACCGAGCAGCGCGACGAACTCGCCCGGCTCGACGGAAATGCTGACATCGCTCAGCACCGGCAGTTCGGCACCGTCGATGTCGAAGGCGTGGCTGACCTGCTCGATGTCGAGCGCGGCGCCGGCGGCCGGATGCGCGGCGATTTCGGCCAGTGCGGCTGCGGCTACCATTTGACGGTCCCCTTCTGCCAGACGAGGAGGCGATCGCGGATCGCGAACAGCAGCGTGATCGCGCCGGAGCAGAGCAGCGACATCACGATCAGCGCCGCATACATGTTGGCATAGGCGGCCCAGCCCTGCGCCCATTGCAGATACCAGCCGAGGCCAGCCTTGACGCCGATCATCTCGGCGACGACGAGCACGGCGAAGGACGAGCCGAGCCCCATGAACAGGCCGACGAACACGTGCGGCAATGCCGCGGGGATCGCGACCTTCAGCACCAGGAACGACGGCTTTGCCCCTAACGTGCGCGCGACGTCGTAATAGGCGTTGCTGACGCTCGCGACGCCCGACCAGGTCAGCACGGTCACCGGAAAGCCGGTCGCAAGCGCGATCAGGAAGGTCGAGGCGCTCCAGCTCGACGGGAAGGTGAAGAAGGCAATCGGCAGCCAGGCGGTTGCGGGCAGCGGTCCGATGAAGCGCAGCACCGGATGCACCCAATAGCCCACCGCGCGCGACCAGCCGATCGACACGCCGGTGAGGAAGCCGATCGTCGCGCCGAAGAGATAGCCGCCAAGCTGGAGCTTGACCGAGGCAAAGACGCTGTCGAGCAGCTTTGGCAGATCATCGGTATAGACCTCGATGATCGACTGCGGCGGCGGGAAGAACGGCAACGGCAACCAGGCGAATTTCGCGGTGGCCACCTCCCACACCGTCAGGAAAGCGCCAAGCGCGACGAGCCACGGCGCACGCTTGTGCAGCGCCTTTCCTGCCGATCCGAGATAATCGGCACCGACGGTGCCGAACAGCGCGATGGCCGCGATGACGAAGGCCGCAATGCCCAGCGAATGCGTGCGCGACCAGTCGCCGACATCCTCCCACCACAGGCAGGACAGGCCGAAGGCGATCCACGCAACACTGGCGAGAACACCGACGCCGGATTCCCGGACCCAGTTCGCAAGAAGCGGCGCGCGCGAGGTTCGCGGCGCGCCGGATGCGAGGCCGTCAGACAGCGAATACGTCGACATAGATGCGCTCCGCGAATTTGGCGGTGTCGGTGCTTGGCTTGAAGACCTGCACGCTCTTCAGGTCGTCGGCATAGGCCTTCAGCTCGCGCTTGAGCACTTCGCCGACGGGATGATGATGGTGGGTGTGGTAGCGCACCATGCCCTCGATATCGGCGAGCGACGCCGTCTTCGGCGCGTAGGGCTGGAACGATTTTGCCGTGACGGACGGATTCTGCGCGGTGAACATCGCGGCGTCGAGCAGCGCCTGGGTCAGCGCGCGGGCGACCTGCGGCTCCTCGCGGACCAGACTGCCGCGCAGGCCGAGGATGCAGCAGCTCTTGTCGCGATATTCTCCGTCGAGATTGGAAGCGACCTCCTTGTACTGGCTGTCCTTGAGCCAGAGATAGCCGAGCGGATCGGACGACAGGAAGGCCTGCACCTCGCCCTTCTCGACCGCGACGTTGAGCAAATTGCCGGGATAGGCGCGCCAGTCGACATCCTTGACCGGATCGATCCCGAGCTTGGCGAGCTGAATGGAGAAGAAGTTCTTGTCGGGCCCGCCAAGATCGCCGACGGCGACGATCTTGCGCTTGAGATCGGCGAGCTTGCTCACATTGGAGTCTGCGCGGGTCAGCACGCGCATGCAGCCGCCATGGGTGCCGGCGGCGATCTTGACGTCAAAGCCCTGCTCCAGCGGCTTCAGCCAGCGCAGCGCCATGCCGAGCCCGGCGTCGCTTTTTCCGGTCGCGATCGCCTCGAGCAGTTGGTCGGTCGAACCGGAATAATTGATCAGCTCGATGTCGAGATTGTGCTTCTGGAAGAAGCCGTGCTCGATGGCGACCGGCACCGGTGCGAGACAGACGGCACCGGCGTTCCACGACAGTTTCAGCTTGCGCGGCGCGCCGGCGAGCGCGGGTGCCTCGGAGGCGGTCTGGCACAGCGGAAACGCCGAGAAATCGATGCCGGGCGCGCGCGGCGCAAAGGCCTGCGCACCCAGCGCGCCGAGCGGCGCGGCGAAGGCCGCAGCCAAGCCCGCCTGGAGCAGATGGCGACGGTCGAGACCCGATCCGCCGCGCTTGTTGTCGTTGTTCATCAGTCCCCACTCCTGCGCTGGCACGGCTCCGCCATTCGCGCAACGCTTCACGTTGCGCATGTTCCGTGCGGAGCTGCGTTGAGAGAATATCTTTCGCCGGCGCTTCCTGCGCCGCGTTGATGCGATGCGTAAATCATGCGGCGCGCCCGTCACATCGTCAATGAAATGGAATTTCGAATGTGGCGCGAAGCGAAGACATTCTCTCCACCGGCGCGTGCGGGAACGATGAAACGATTTTCGCCGATGCACCGGCTAGCAGAGCGCGCTTGCGACTCCCTCGCCTGCTCCATTCTTGCGCATCTTCGGCCGCGCACGGCGCACGTTCTCGAAAGCAGCGCTTCGCTAAAACGTCCTTGCCTGATGCGCGCGCAATACGAATGGCCATTTCATTGACTGCGCATCGCACGATCATAGACTTCGTCGTCTCGCTGCATCGCTCGCCCACGCGTCGTGAGCCAAGCAACAAGACAATCAAAAAAGACGGATCCTATGAGCATCAACTCCCACGACCATTCCATCACGCGCCGGCTCGCAACCTCGCTGTTCGCTGCCGCCATCACCTTGTCGACGGCCGCCGCCTCGTTCGCGGCCGACACGGTCGTGCTGCGCGTCGGCGACCAGAAGGGCGGCAACCGTTCGCTGCTCGAAATTTCAGGCTATGCGAAGGACCTGCCCTACAAGATCGAATGGTCGGAATTTCCCGCGGCAGCACCGATCCTGGAAGCACTCAACGCCGGCGCGCTCGACGTCGGCTACACCGGCGATCTCTCCTTCCTCTCCGTCTACGCGGCCGGTGCGCCGATCAAGGCGATTGGCGGCACCAAGTCGGACGCGAAGACGCAGGCCATCCTCGTGCGCCAGGATTCGCCGATCAAGTCAGCCGCCGACCTCAAGGGGAAACGTCTCGCCGGAACGCGCGGCGGCTGGGGTCAATTCCTGATCGACGCCACGCTGGAGAAGGCGCAGATCAAGCTGGAGGATGCGACCTTCGCGCCGCTCGGTCCGGTCGATGCCAAGATCGCGCTGGTCGCCGGCTCGATCGATGCCTGGGCGGTGTGGGAGCCCTATGTCTCGTTCGCGGCGCTGAAGGACAAGGCCCGCGTGATCGCCGACGGTGAAGGCCTGACGCCGACCATCACCTTCATCGTCGCCTCCGACAACGCCATCGCCACCAAGCGCGCCGCGGTGCAGGACCTGGTGCAGCGGCTGAACAAGGCGCGGCTGTGGTCGCTGGATCACATCGGTGAATACGCGAAGAGCACGGCCGAACTAACCAAGCTGCCCGAGGACGTGCTGCTATCGGCCTATACCGCGCAGCGCACCAGCCCGATCGTGATCGACGCGAACGTGGTGAAGGAGGTGCAGGAAGCCTCCGACCGCTCGACGCGCTACGGCATCCTGCCGAAGACGCTCGACGTCAGCCAAGCCGTGGACCGCAGCTTCACGGCCGCGGCCGCAGGGTCGAACTAAACCGAGGCGGCGGGATGCGCAGGCTTCGCCTCAAGGCCGGCCCGCTGCATCTCGCCGCGATCGTGCTCGCGCACTTCGCCTGCATGAGCCTGATCGTGTGGCTCTCGCTTTAGCCGCGCAAGATCACCAATAACCGCGGTAGTAAGGCCGGTAATACGCCCGGGGCCGGTAGTAGCCATAGCTGTAGCCATAATAGGGACGGGGACGGTAGTAGGAACGATACCCATAACCGTAACCCGGACCGTAGGCGTAACCCGGTCCATAGCCGCCGCCATAGTAGGCCGGCGCATAGCCATAGCCGTAGCCCGGATAGCCGTAGCCGCCGTAATACGGTCCGCCGCCATAATAGCCGTAGGGCGCGCTGCTGGCGATCGCGCCGCCGATGATCGCACCGGCTGCAAGGCCGCCGAGACCCCAGCCCCAGCCGCCACCCCAGCCGCGACCGCGCCAATACACCTGCGTGACATCATCGCCGACTGCCGCCTTCATGGTCGCGACATTGGTCGGCATCGGGCCTGCTGCGGCCTGCTCGATCTGGCCGGCCATGACCACACCGGCCAGCGAACAGACAATTGCCGTTTTCCACACACTCATCGTCTCGCTCCCTGTCTGACATTCTGCCTCGAAAAGGATCGCTGGCGCATGATCGGGCATCCTTGCGCCAAGTCAAAGTCCTGATTTTTGCGTGCGGCGCACAAAGACGGATGCCTTCATTGTAATCATCCGGTGCCGACGGGGATCGACGATCTCGCCGCATGTAACACCGGCACGACGGCGCCTGAGGCCCGATCACCCGGGCAAAGCATTAAGCTTCCCGTGCGTTCGCAACCAACAACCACCTTCCCGATTTACTATTCGTGCCGTTACTATCGGTTCCAATGCGCGCGGCGGGGGGAGGCTTCTCGCGAAGCGCCAGAGGTTGGGAGGATGACATGAGTGCCGCGAGACCCGAGCCGCTTGCCCGCCAGGCCCTTGCCTTCGTCCTGGCCGGCGGACGCGGCAGCCGGCTCCTGGAGCTGACCGACCGCCGCGCCAAGCCGGCGGTCTATTTCGGCGGCAAGTCCCGCATCATCGACTTCGCGCTGTCGAACGCGGTGAATTCGGGCATCCGCCGCATCGCGGTCGCCACCCAGTACAAGGCGCACAGCCTGATCCGGCATCTCCAGATGGGCTGGAACTTCTTCCGCCCCGAGCGCAACGAGAGCTTCGACATCCTCCCGGCGAGCCAGCGCGTCTCCGAGAACATGTGGTATGTCGGCACTGCGGATGCGGTCTACCAGAACATCGACATCATCGAATCCCACGCCTGCCGCTTCATCGTCGTGCTGGCCGGCGATCATATCTACAAGATGGATTACGAGGTGATGCTGCGCCAGCACGTCGAGAGCGGTGCCGACGTCACCGTCGGCTGCCTGGAAATGCCACGCGCGGAATCCTCCGGCTTCGGCATCATGCATATCGACGAGAACGGCTGGATCCAGTCGTTCCTGGAGAAGCCGAAAGATCCGCCGCCGATGCCGGGCAAGCCGGACGTCTCGCTCGCCAGCATGGGCATCTACGTGTTCGACGCGAAATTCCTGTTCGAGGAGCTCAAGCGCGACGCCGAGGACCCGAACTCCAACCACGATTTCGGCAAGGACATCATTCCCTACATCGTCAAGAACGGCCGCGCCATCGCGCACCAGTTCTCCAGCTCCTGCGTCCGCTCCGGCAGCGATCCGCGCGCCTATTGGCGTGACGTCGGCACGGTCGATGCCTATTGGGCTGCCAATATCGACCTCACCGACGTGGTGCCCGAGCTCGATTTGTTCGACCGCGCCTGGCCGATCTGGTCCTATGCCGAGATCACGCCGCCCGCCAAATTCGTCCATGACGAGGAGAGCCGGCGCGGCCAGGCCGTGAGCTCGCTGGTCTCGGGCGGCTGCATCATCTCCGGCGCCTCGCTGCGCCGCTCGCTGCTGTTCACCGGCGTGCGCATCAACTCCTACGCCAATGTCGAGAACGCCGTGATCATGCCCTATGTGAATGTCGGCCGCGGCGCGCGGCTGAGCAACGTCGTGATCGACCGCGGCGTCGAGATTCCGGAAGGATTGGTCGTCGGCGAGGATCCCGAGCTCGACGCCAAGCGCTTCCGCACCACCGAGCAGGGTATCTCGCTGATCACTCAGCCGATGATCGACAGGCTCAATACATGACGCCTGTTCGCGTCCTCGCGGTCGCCTCTGAGGTCTATCCCATCGTCAAGACCGGCGGCCTCGCGGATGTCGCCGGCGCGCTGCCGCTCGCGCTGAAGGCGCATGGCGTCGAGATGCGCACGTTGATGCCGGGCTATCCTGATGTGATGCGGTTGGTTTCGGGCGCGGGGGAAATCCGGCGCTGGCCGGATTATTTCGGCGGGCCGGGCCGGCTGCTTGCGGGCTCGCATGACGGGCTCGACCTGTTCGTGCTCGACGTGCCGCATCTCTATGCCCGGCCGGGCAACCCTTACGTCACCGCCGATGGCCTCGACTGGCCCGACAACGGCATCCGCTTCGCCGCGCTGTCGCGCATCGCCGCCGATATCGGCCACGGCCTCGTGCCCGCCTTCGTGCCCGATGTCGTGCATGCCCATGACTGGCAGGCCGGACTCGCGCCAGCCTATCTGCACTATGACAATCGTCCGCGGCCCGGCACCGTGATGACCGTCCACAACATGGCCTATCAGGGCAAGTTTGCTCCTGATTTGATCGGGTCGATCGGTCTGCCCTGGAGCAGCTTCGAAGTCCGCGGCCTCGAATATTTCGGCGGCATCAGCTTCCTCAAGGCCGGCCTGCAATTCGCCGATCGCATCACCACGGTGTCGCCGACCTATGCGCATGAGATCCAGAGCGACGAAGGAGGCATGGGACTCGGCGGCCTCTTGCGCGAACGCTCGAACGTGCTGAGCGGCATCCTCAACGGCATCGACACCGAGGTCTGGAATCCGCAAACCGACGCGCACATCGCCTATCGCTTCGGCGCGGAGGACCTCACGTTCCGGGCCGCGAACAAGGCGGTGCTGCAGCAGCAGTTCAATCTGGATTCCTCGGACGAGGCGCCGCTGCTCGGCGTCATCAGCCGCCTGTCCTGGCAGAAGGGGCTCGATCTCCTGCTCGAAGCCATTCCGACCATTTTGGACGAAGGCATGCAGCTCGCCCTGCTCGGCAGCGGCGACCGCGATCTCCAGGACCGCTATCAGGCCGCCGCGCGTGCCAATCCCGGCCGGATCGGCGTCATGATCGGCTATGACGAGATTCTGGCGCATCTGATCCAGGCCGGCTCGGATGCGCTGATCGTGCCGTCGCGTTTCGAGCCGTGCGGCCTGACCCAGCTTTGCGCGCTGCGCTACGGCGCTGTCCCGATCGTCTCGCGCGTCGGCGGCCTCGAGGATACCATCGTGGATATCGGCGAGGCCGATACGTCCGGCCGCAACGCCACCGGCTTCAAGTTCGGCCCCGTGACCTCGGATGCCCTCACCGGCACGTTGCGCAAGGCGAATGCCGCCTTCCACGACAAGCCGACCTGGCGCCGGCTGCAACACAGCGGACTTGCGACCGACGTCTCCTGGCGCAACCGCGCCGGCGACTACGCCGCGCTCTATCGCGGCCTGATGGCGACCCGCGCCTGAGTGACCGAGGTCGAATCCATGCTATAGAGCCGGCATGGACCCTCTCGTAATCAAGCTGATCGGCTTTGCCGCCGCCACCTGCACCACCGTGGCCTACGCGCCGCAAGCCATCAAGGTGTGGAAGACCCGCTCCACCGGCGACATCTCGCTCGGCATGTTCCTGGTCATGGTGCTGGGCCTGGCGCTCTGGCTCGTCTACGGCCTGCTCTCGGGCGATGCCCCGCTGATCGCCTCGAACGCCGTCACCATGCTGCTCGCCGGCGGCATCCTGTTCATGAAGCTGAAATACGGGTGAAGATGCCCCTCTCCCCTTGTGGGAGAGGCTGGCTCGCCGCGCAGCGGCGAGACGGGTGAAAGGTATCTCTCCGCGAGTCCCACTGCATTTGAACCAGAGGATAGATACCCCTCCGGCGCTTTGCGCCACCTTCTCCCACAAGGGGAGAAGGAAGAGTCCTCATCCAAACACATACGATGCCATCGCGACGTTCGCGACCTCGTCGACGAAGACGCGCTTGCCGACATCCTTGCCGGCGGCCCCCGCCGCCACCATCAGCGGCAGCAGATGGTCCTCGCGGGGATGCGCGAGGCGCGCGCTCGGTGCGTTTTCCCAGTCGACCAGCATCGCGTTGCGCCGCGCCGCATCCGGATTGCTGATCGCCTCGTTCAGATAGGCCTCGAAATCATACGAGACCGGCTTGGACTCGGCCCGGCCGAAGCCGCGCATGTTGTGATAGGTGAGCCCGCTGCCGACGATCAAAATGCCTTCGTCGCGCAGCGATGCGATGGCTTCTCCGACCTTGACGTGCTCGGCGGCATCATAGCTCGACTTCAGCGACAGCAGCACGATCGGCATGTCGGCGTTCGGATACATCAGGCCGAGCGGCACGAAGGTGCCGTGGTCGAAACCCTGGTTAGGATCCTCCCGGCAATCGACACCGGCGCGCGCCAGAAGCGCTTTCACCTCGGCGGCGAGTTCGGGCCTGCCCGGCGCCGGATATTTGAGGTGATAGGTATGCTCGGGGAAACCGTAATAGTCGTACACCATCGGCGGATTCGCCGAGGTGGACACGGTGAAGGCATCGGCCTCCCAGTGTCCGGTGATGACGAGCACGGCCTTCGGTCGTTCGGGGAGAAGCTGCGGCAGCCGGCCGAACTCAGCGGCGGTCTTGGCATATTGCACCCGCCTGTCCTCCATGAACGGCCAAGGGCCGCCGCCGTGGGACAGGAAGAACGTCGGAAAGCGCGTCATGGGATTCGTCTCGTTGGCAACAGCGCGTGTAACAGCCGCGCAATCGGCGGCGAGCATAGGCAAACCGGTATGGTTAGCAAGTCGTTAACGATTTGCCGCCCACAATCCGTCTGTGGCCGAAGGAATCGGCCAGAAGGCAGGGACTTGAGATGAAGAAGTTTGCGCTGGGGGACGTCGTCAACAGTGACAAGGGCCGCCGCGGCGTCGTCCGCGCCGCCTACCGCTCGAAGGAAGGCCAGCAGTTCTATGCCGTCGAGAAGGACGGCGCGATGGACTATCTGGAAGAAGACCGGCTGAGCGCCGCTCCCCGCGTCGAGCTCGCCGCCTAAGTCCAACTCATTTTCTGCTCTCACCTTGCGAGCCGGTCGAGACGCTCCGCGACGGGGTCGTCTCCGCTCGCGACGCGATCATTCGTGATCAGCAGCAGGCGATCCTTGCCTGCCGCGCCGTCCCAGCGTGGCAGGTCGGGTCCGTTGGGATCGCCGCTCTTCGCGAAATTGATCCAGTAGGCGCGCATCCGGCTTGCGACCTCGCGATCATTTCGTGACAGGATGCCTGCACCAGGCACGCCCTCCGCACCGAAGATGAACTGCAACTCGCGCCCATGGCCGCCGTCGGGATTTGCGCGCCGGGCCTCGGGCACATAAGCGAAGCGATAGCGAAACGTCGGCGCGCCGCTTGCGGCATGCAGGCGCGCCAGCAGTCGCACCGGCTCGGAGAAGAGCTTGTCGGTGTAGAACCGTGCCAAGATGTCCGAAGGTCTGGCGAGGTCGGGATAGAGCTTGCGCAGCTCGTCGCTTGTGGTGCCGGACGATGCGAGTTCCTCCCGGATATCGAACGCGCTGTCGAAACCGGTCTCGTCGTCGTTGGCGCCGATGATCAGAGGAATGCGGCTTTGATGTCCGACCGCAAAGCCTGCAGCAATATCCTCGGTTACCAGATTTTCGTCCATCACCGGCGCAAAGCTGTGGGGCGACGTTTCAAGCAGATGTTTTTCGGCGGCGAGCAGACGCCGCGGCTCGGCTGCGCGCAGGTCTGCCTGCGGTCCAAGCGCCGCCACGAACTGCCGGCCCACCGCCTCCGCTTCCTGCACCGAGCGCAGGCGCGCACGGCCGGGCACCGATTGCAGAATGGCCTTCTGGAAGAGATCGCGCGATTGCGCGGACAACATCAATAGCGCGATCGAGGTCGCGCCTGCATCGCTGCCGAACAGGGTGACGTTGCCGGGGTCGCCGCCGAACGCGGCGATGTTGTCGTGAACCCAATGCAGTGCCGCGATCTGGTCCATCAGGCCGTAATTGCCGGAGCCGCCGTCCGACAACGCGGGATGTGTGAGCCAGCCGAGCACGCCGAGGCGATAGTTCACGGTCACCACGATGAGGCCGGCCTGCACCAGCCTGGCGCCGTCGAACATCGGATCGTTCGCGGTGCCGCTGACGAAAGCGCCGCCATGGATGAACACCATCACCGGCAGCGGACCGTCGACCCCGAAGGGACGGAACACGTTCAATGTGAGGCAATCCTCGCTCGCGCCACGCAGCGACGGCTGAAGGCACGGCGCACCGTACTCATAGGCCGTGCGCATCTCCGAACTCTCGGGCGTGGCCTGCGGCGGATGCCAGCGCAGCGCCCCGACCGGCGGCGCGGCGTAGGCCAGCCCCTTGAAGGACGCCACCTCGCCTTCGACGGCGCCCAGCATCTGTCCTTCACGCGTCAGCGCAAACGGAAACTGTCCCACGGGCTGGGCCACGGCCGAGCCGGCGCACAGGACGACGCAAGCCGCAAAAAGCGCAAGCACGGACCGCATCTTCTGGGCATCTCGATGCGCGAACAGGTTTTCGTCAGGTTATGTCCATGCCCCTCGGCGAGGCAAGTCTCACGGGAGTCTAGCTTCCCTTGGAGGTCAATTCCGCCAGCGCGCGCCGCGCGATGATGCCGAGCTCACCCAGTGTGGAGTGCCCCGCCTGCGCCGCCTCGATCAGGCGCTCGGCGATGAACCTGCGGCTGTCATGGTCGCCGCCATGCGGCAGTTGGCGACACGTCTCCTCCAGGACGACGTCCATGTTGGCTTTCGTTCGCTCACTCAACTCTGTCATGACGCCCTGGATACGCGTGGCTTGTAACCGCAAGCATACACAGACGGATCGGGCATGATTAGCCCGGGCAATCACGGCCATTGTGCATCGCGATGCGTGTGGTGCCGCAGCATTTCACGCGGCCACGATGCCGCCGCAAACGACTACCGGGGATTGCACTTGCTGTAATGACAAGCCGAGCCTGCAGCGTTAGCCTGTCGGCAAAACAAAACATAAGGGAGGAAATGCCATGCCTGACGCAATGGTTGCTGCACGTGCTTCCGATGCAGGACGCGGAACCGCCCAGCAGGTCGACGTGGCCGTGGTCGGCGCCGGATTTGCCGGCCTCTATCTTCTCCACCGCCTGCGCAAGGCCGGCTTCTCGACGGTGGCCCTCGAAGAGGCCGGCGACGTCGGCGGCACCTGGTACTGGAACCGCTATCCGGGTGCGCGCTGCGATATCCAGACCATCGACTACAGCTATACCTTCGATCCGGACCTCGAGGCCGCCTGGACCTGGTCGGAGAAATACGCGACCCAGCCCGAGATTCTTCGCTATCTCGGCTTCGTCGCCGACCGCTATGACCTCAGGCGCGACATCCGCTTCAAGACCAAGGTCACCGAAGCCAGATGGGAGGAGAAGGCCGAGCGCTGGCAGCTCACCACCGACAATGGCGCGCCGGTCTCCTGCCGCCATTACATCATGGCGACAGGTTGCCTCTCCGCGCCGAAGCCGCCGGAGATCGACGGCGTCAAGGATTTCAAGGGCGAGGTCTATTTCACGGGGCGCTGGCCGCATGACGGCGTCAACCTCGCGGGCAAACGAGTCGCCGTGATCGGCACCGGCTCGTCGGCCATCCAGTCGATCCCGCTGATCGCCGAACAGGCCGCGCATCTGACCGTGTTCCAGCGCACGCCGAATTTCGCGCTGCCCGCGCATAACGGCCCCGCTCCCTCCGACCGCATGAGCCTCTTGCAAGGCGATCGCGCTGCCTATCGCGAGCAGGCGCGCCAGTCGATGGCCGGCGTGCCCTATCCGCAGCAGACCGTCGTGAGCTGGCAATTGAGCGATGCCGAGCGTCGTGAGCGGTTCGAACGCGCCTGGGCAGCCGGCGACCTCGTCCACATCCTGACGCAGCTCTGGGCCGACCAGGCGGTCGATGTCGATGGCAACAAGATCGTCCAGGACCTGATCCGCGAAAAGATCCGCGCCGCCGTCAACGACCCCGAGACCGCTGCGGCGCTCATGCCGGACGATCATCCCTTCGGCGCCAAGCGCCCCTGCCTCGATACCAATTACTACGCCACCTACAACCGGCCGAACGTCACGCTGGTCAATCTGCGCCAGGAGCCGATCAAGGCGATCACCGCGAGCGGCATTTTCACGAATGGCCGCAGCGTCGACGTCGACGTGATCGTGTTCGCCACCGGCTTCGATGCCATGACCGGCGCGATCCGCGCCGTGCATCCGATCACCGGGCGCGGCGGCAAGTCGCTCACCGATGTCTGGGCGCAGGGGCCGCAGACCTATCTCGGACTGACAGTCGAGGGCTTCCCGAACTTCTTCATGATCACCGGCCCCGGCAGCCCGTCGGTGCTGTCGAACATGGCGGTCTCGATCGAGCAGCATGTCGACTGGGTGGTGGATCGCTTGGCCGCATTGCGTGACGCCGGCTTCACCACGATCGAGCCGACCGAGACGGCGCAGGCCGGCTGGAACAGGCACATGGCCGACTGCTCGATGGTGACGCTGCACCGGCTCGCCAACACCTGGTACACGGGCGCCAACGTGCCCGGCAAGGTGCAGGGCCTGATGCCCTACACCGGTGGCGTCGGTCCCTATCGCAGTATCTGCGACGAGGTCACGGCCCGCGGCATGCTCGGCTTCAAGCTCGCCGGCCCCAGCGTCGGCGCGCAATGCAATGACGGCGAGGTGGTGCGCCTCCAGCCGGACGTGCGGCTGGTGCTGAACCTGCTGGCGTCACTGAACCTGCCGCCGATCGAGTCGATGGGCGCGCTCGGCGCGCGCGCCTTCGTGGACGAGTTCAACAAGGGCCGGCCCGCGGGACGCCCGATCGGCGACATCGTCGATGGCACCCTGCCCGGCACCGACGGTCCGCTTCCCTACCGCGTCTACAAGCCCGCAACACCCGGTCCGCATCGGGTCGTGGTCTATTTCCACGGCGGCGGCTGGGTGCTCGGCGACGAGCAGTCGGACGAGCCGTTCTGCCGCGACATGGTGCGGCGGACCGGCATGATGTTCGTCAGCGTCGGCTATCGCCACGCGCCGGAGTATCGTTTCCCGACCGCGGCCGAAGACGGCTATGCAGCGACGCGCTGGATCGCCGAGCACTCGGCCGAACTCGGTGGCAAGCCGGGTCCGGTGCTGGTCGCGGGCTGGAGCGCCGGCGGCAACATCGCCGCCGTCACCTGCCAGCTCGCGCGTGATCGCGGCGGGCCGGAGATCGCCGGCCAGCTGCTGGTCTGCCCGGTGACCGATTGCACCTTCGACCGCCCCTCCTACAACGACAATGCGACCGGCTACTTCCTGACGCGGTCGCTGATGTACTGGTTCTGGGACCTCTACTGCTCGCCGGCCGACCGCACCGATCCGCGCATCTCGCCGCTGCGCGGCAAGGTCGCTGGCCTGCCGCCGGCCTTCGTCGTCACCTGCGAGTTCGACCCCTTGCGCGACGAGGGCATCGCCTATGCCGAGGCGATGGCGGCCGCCGGCGTCCCGGTCGAGCAGCTCAGGGCGCGCGGCCATTTCCACTCGTCCTTTGCGATGGTCGACGTGGTGATCACCGGCGCGCAAGGCCGGACACAAATGGCCCAAGCCTTGCGACGCTTCGCCGGGCTTCCGCCGGAGGTTAGCAACAGTGACGAGAACAGCCACGGCCACGCCAGCCCGGGGCACAGAATCGCCGCGGCCGCGAGCTGATGGCGACAAGGCGGCCGGGAACCTTTTCCCGGCTGCCGCGTTGGGAGCGCGTGGCATTGAGATGCAGCGATAGATGCGGCCCCGGCGCGCAAGTCCGCGTGCTGGGGAGTTTTCTTGCGTGAGGCGGGGCGATGGGCGACGTGTTTGTGGATTCAAAGGTCGATTTCGGTGCGCTTGCGGCTCTGTATAAATGGCCGTCGCTTGCCAATCAGCGCCGACTGGACCGTGAACCGTACCAGATCATCGAAGGCACACTCGACGAGTGCATCTCGGCGTTCACCAGGAAACCTCCGACGACCAGGCACCTCTATGAGATCCGCACGGCGGCGCAGCCGCCGCTGGTCACGGACATCGTCTCCCCCGAGCATGTCATCGAGCTATCGCGCCTGAGGGAGTTTCTCTGATGGCCCGAGGAAGCGCTGACCGGGCGTAGGAACCTTCTTCCGGTTTTTCCCGTTAGTGGTGATCGGAAGCAAGTGAGTGCCTCCCATGCTAGAAGCCAGCATTCCATCTTCGGTCGTGCCCTATGGCGCGGACCAGACACTGTTCGTGGTGATCGATCGGCTCGACGAGGCCACCGAGATCCGCGTTGAGCGAAGCGACCTCGAGGCAACGATCGGCGAGCTCGTCGCCGGCTGCTTCAGCGACCCCATCAAGGTGATCTCGTTCAACACGCTCGAACACTGGATGAAGGACATCTCGACCGATGTCGCCGGCGAGATCCAGACGCGCTGCGCGATCGACGGTATACCCGACTATCTCTGCGACTTCATCGAGAGCTACACCTGATGCGTTCAGGGCATGGTTTTCGGAAGTTATGCGCGCCGGTACTTGCCGGCGATGACCTCGATCTCGCGGCGGCGTTCGCCTGCGAAGGTCAGGAGCTTTTCGATCGTCAGCGTATCCGTGATCCGTTTGGCGAGCCGCTCGGCGCGTGCGGCCTGATCTTCGAGATACTGGATCGTGTTCAAGCGCCCGCCTCCCCAAAAGCCCCGGATTGTTTGGGCAGCCATGGTGCTTGAGAAGCCTCTAACAGCCGGTTAAGCGCGGCGTCACGGGCGACCAGGACTTGGGCGACCAGGACTCCGGACTATCGCACGACATCGAGCCGGACGTTGGCGAGGCCCTTGTCGACCATGCCAAGTGCCTCGGCCGCGGAGGGGGAGATGTCGACCACGCGTCCGCGAACGAAAGGCCCGCGATCATTGACCCTGACGGTCACGAAGCGACCGGACGACACGTCGGTCACGCGCAGCTTTGTGCCGAACGGCAAGCTCGGATGTGCCGCGGTCAATTCGTTCTTGTTGAACTTCTCGCCGCTCGCGGTCTCTGTATCCGAATAGAAGCTGGCAACGCCATGCGCGGCCGCTTGCTTTGCATCTCCGGCAGGAACACGCACGCGGCTCGTCGGCCGTGGATGCAGCGCCGCCACCCGGTGTGGCCGCTCGACGACGGCCTGCCGGCTTGTGCCGGCGAGATCGGCCTTCTGGCGGCCGACCGGCGATTGCGCGCATGCAGCGAGCGATGCGGCACCGACGATGGCGAGCAGCAATCGGCTCGAGGCTGCGAAGGAAATCCGGACACTATCGGCACGTGCAATGCGAGACATGATGCGCCCTCCGAAGCCCGGAGTTTCGGTGGGCAATCGGGGCAGAACCTTGTCGGAACAAAAGCGGGCCTGAGGCTCCGGCCGTTTCGCGCCGACTGTGATGATTCCACCACAGTCGCTTGTCCTGAATCGGGACAGACAGCTCCCCATGGTCCGGCCACGTCGGGCGGGCAAACAAATCGGGCGCTCCGCCAGAAGCCTGGCGAGCGCCCGATCGGGATCGTGTTCTCACACCGACCTGTCGGCTTGAGGCCTCAGTAATGCGGTTCGTACATCTGGGACTGGACCAGGCCCTTGACGTCATTGGGCGCGGGTCCGTCCGCGAGCCCGCGCTGGAAGGCGACGTCGGCGACGGCGGCGGCGATGCGGACCGAGACCTCGCGAATGCGGGGCAGCGCCGGATATAGGCTGCCCTGGTCCAAATCATCCTTGCCGACGCAATCGGCGAGCGTATGCGCAGCCGCCATGAACATCTCGTCCGTCACGAGCTTCGAGCGGCTGGCGATGACGCCGAGGCCGACGCCCGGGAAGATGTAGGAGTTGTTGCCCTGGCGCGGCACGAAGGTGCGGCCGTTGAGCTTCACCGGGTCATACGGACTGCCGCAGGCGAACAGCGCGCGGCCCTCGGTGTAGCGATAGGCATCCTCGGCCGAGCATTCGGCCTTCGAGGTCGGGTTGGAGAGCGCGAACACGATCGGCTGTTCGTTGAGCTCGGCCATCTCCTTGAGCACCTCGGGCGTGAAGGCGCCGCCGACCGCGGCGACGCCGATGATCGCCGTCGGCTTCAGCGCCTTGATCGCGGTGAGGAAATCGGCGATCGGCGCCTGGCCGGCATGAGCATAGCGCAGCTTGTGGCCGGACAGGGCTTCGCGGCCACCGACGACGAGGCCGCGGGAATCCACCAGCCAGTTGCGGCGAAGCGCCTCCGCCTCGGAAGCCCCCTCCGCCATCATGGCGGAAACCACGAGATCGGCGATGCCGGTCGCGGCCTCGCCCGCGCCGAGGAACAGGATTTTCTGATCCTTCAGCTTGCCGCCGGAGACGCGCAGTGCCGAGAACAGGCCGGCGAGCGCCACCGCGGCTGTGCCCTGGATGTCGTCATTGAAGACGCAGGCCTCGTCGCGGTATTTGTGCAGCAGTTTGAAGGCCGCGTGATTGGCGAAATCCTCGAACTGAATCAGCACGCCCGGAAACGTCTTGCGAGCGGCCTGCATGAACTCGTCGACGAAGCTGTCATAGGCCTCGCCGGTGAGCCGGCGCTCACGCAGGCCGAGATAATAGGGGTCGTTCAAGAGCTCTTCGTTGTTGGTACCGACGTCGAGCACGATAGGCAGGCACTGCTCGGGATGCACGCCGGCGCAGGCCGAATAGAGCGAGAGCTTGCCGACCGGAATACCCATGCCGTTGGCGCCGAGATCGCCGAGGCCGAGGATGCGTTCGCCGTCGGTGACGACGATCAGCTTGGCCGGATAGGGCCAATTTTTCAGGATCTCGGCGATCTGGCCGCGATCGCGCGAGGAGATGAACATGCCGCGCGGCCGCTGGAAGATCAGGCCGTATTTCTGGCAGGCGAGCCCGACCGTCGGCGTGTAGATGATCGGCTGGATCTCGTCGATATTGTCGACGACGACGCGGAAGAACAGCGCCTCGTTGCGGTCATGCAGCGCATTCAGCGCGACGTATTTTTCGAGGTCGGTCGGCAGCGCGCGCAGATTGGTGAGCACGCGCTCGGCTTGCGTCTCCATCGTCAGCACGCAAGGCGGCAGCAGGCCGCGCAGGCCGAGCGCCTCGCGCTCCGCTTCCGTGAAGGCGGTGCCCTTGTTGAGCAGGGGATCGCGCAGCAGCGTCATGCCATGCGCAGAGTCGGATGATGTCGAATGGGCACTGACCCGAGCAGGTCTATTCACGAATTCCCCCAGGGAGTTTCTTATTGAAGGGGACGCATTGTCGGCCAGCGCTCACTTGAGATCAAGGACGTAGAAACCGAGGCGTCGATTGTGATTTCGCACCGCAGCGAGATTTTCGCGCGGAGAACGCGGTCGCGCGCCAAAAGGTTAACGGTGCAAGGCTATTCCGGCTTGATATCGGCGGCCTTCACGATCGGCCACCATTTCTCGGTCTCGGCCTTCTGGAAGGCCAGGAGCGCCGCTGGCGTCTGCTGGTCTGGAGACGGAATCTCCTGCCCCAGTTCGGCAAAGCGCTGCTTGACGGAGGCGTCGGCAAGCACCGCGACAACGGCTGCGTTGAGCTTTGTGACAATATCTTTCGGCGTGTTCTTCGGTGCCCAGATGCCGTGCCAGTAGGAGATATAAAGGCCGGGCAGCCCCGCTTCGTCGACGGTCGGGATGTCGGGCGCGGACGCGAGCCGCGTCGGCGACGTCACCGCGAATGCCTTGATCGCACCGTTCTTGACATGGGGCAGCGAGTTCGACGCCTGGTCGAACATGATGTCGATCTGCCCGGCCACGAGATCGATCATGGCGGGACCCGCGCCGCGATAGGGCACGAACTGGAAGTCGGTGCCGGTCTTCTCCTTGAAGAAGACGCCGGCGACATGCGCGCCGGTGCCCGCGCCGGCCGTCCCGGCGGTGGCCTTGCCGGGATTGGCCTTCAGCCACGCGATCATCTCTTTCAGAGAGCTGGCCTCGAGCGACTTCCGGCCGACAATGAGCTGCGTGCCCATCGCGATCATCGCGACCGGCTCGAAATCGGTCACCACGTCGTAGGGTAATTTGAAGATCGCGCCGTTGAGCACATGCGTGCCCCAATGGCCGATCGTGATGGTGGTGCCGTCAGGCGTCGCGCGTGCGACACGCGCGCCGGCGATGCTACCGGAGGCGCCGGCGACGTTCTCGACCACGACCGTCGTGTGCAACTCGGCGGCGATGCGCTCGGACAGGATCCGCGCCAGCGTATCGGTCGGACCGCCCGCCGCGAACGGCACGATCAGGGTGATGGGACGCGATGACTGGGCGCCGCCGGGTGCGGTCCAGGCCACACATCCGATCAACGCGCAGATGACGAACACATGACCGCGAAATCCGGCCCACAGCCCCCGCATCATCTTCTTCCACCCTTTTTGCCGCCCGCCTGTCGTCGGCGGGCTGGGGCCGGAGTGAACGCTGCCGGGCGAGCGGAGGCAAGTCGTAAAATCTATCGGGCGGCTAGCCAGCCGCCCGCCTTGGCGCCAAACCGGCAGCGTTCTCGGCCGGCGGGGCGATGTGCATCAGGATGGTCTGGGTGGCGGATGCCACCTCGATGCCGTTCTGCTGGAAACGCTGCTTCATGCGGCGGTTGAATTCGCGCTGGACCGGCCAGCGGCCGGCCTCGGTGCAGCGGATCTGGCCGACCATCGACACCATCGCGCCGTCGACCTTGTCGATGCCCCACAGCTCGAGGTCGCCGCGGATCAGTGCGCGGAAGTCGGCCTCGCGCCGCATCTCCTCGACGATGTCCTTGAGGATCTGGCCGGCGCGGTCGGTGTCTTCCTTGTAGGCGACGTTGACGCTGACGGAGGCATTGCCGGCGCCGCGGCTGGCATTGGTGATGGTCGTGACCGCACTGAACGGCACGATGTGCACGGCGCCGTCGCCGGCGCGCAGGCGGATGGTACGGATAGACACGTTCTCGACCACGCCCGACAGCCCCGACACGCTGACGGTGTCGCCGACCTGCACCGTGTTCTCCAGCAGCAGGAACAGGCCGGTGATGAGGTCCTGCACCAGCTTCTGCGAGCCGAAGCCGATCGCGATGCCGACGATGCCGGCGCCTGCGAGCAGCGGCGCGACGTTGACGCCGATCTCGCTCAGCGTGGTGAGGCCGACGACGGTGGCGATCAGGCAGAGCAGCGCCGTCCGCAGCATCGGCTGGAAGGTGCGCAGCCGCGCGGCGCGGGCATAGTGGCCGTCCCGCGACAGCGAATTGATCTGGCGGTCCAGCAGTGCGTTGCTGGCTTCCCAGATCGCCGCAGCGATGGCGACGGCAACGCCGATCGTCACCACGGCCGAGATCAGCCGGCTGCCGATCTGGCCGCCATAGAACCAGACGATGGCGTCCACGCCCCAGACTTCGAGCACGGCCACGAAGCCGATGAAGGCGAGGACGCTGGAGACGATCTTGCGCAGCAGCGGCAGATAGCGGTTGGCGCGGATCTCGAGGCCCGGAAAGCGCTGGAGGATCTCCGGCTTGATGCGGAAGCCGCGATCGATCAGGCTCAACGTCAGCATGATGGCGACGCGCGTGATCAGAGCCACCACGGCGGTGCCGACGAAATATTGCAGCAGAAGCGAATAGCCGTTGCGGATGTTCAGCGCCCACACCGCCCACAGCGCAAGGTCGAGCGCGATGGCGAGATAATGCCAGCCGCCGGCGATGCGGTTGCGCAGGCGCGCTGCGATGCCCTGCCGGTCGGCCGGCGCGCGGATGGCCTCGGCGACCTGACGGCGGCATTGCAGGATGATGACGACGATGAAGAGGTGCACGACCAGCATCACCATGCGCAGAAGCGCGGCATAGCCGGCACGATGCAGGCCGAGTAGCAGCGCCACATTGGCAAAGGCGATGCCGGAGACGCCGACGCCGACGATGCGGCGCGCCCAGATCTCGATATAGGCCGCGGTCTCGGCACGCACCGGAAACAGGCCGAACGGTCCCGCCAGCGCCCGGACGATGCAGATGAGCCCGCGCGAGAACGCGTAGGCATTGACGACCGCCAGGATCACGAGGCGGACGGTCGTGGGCTGGCCGATCTCCGTCCCGAGCAGCGCCGTGGCGAGGCCGACGAAGACGACCACAGGAAGCAGTTCGAGCACGAGGCGTCCGAGCACGAAGGGCAGCCGCAACACGACCTGCCAGACCCGCGCCAGGCTGTGGCGGCGCCTGTGCAGTTCGGGCGCGGGGGTAACATCGGCTACCGATGACGGGGGATCGGCGATCGGCAGCGCCTGCGCCGGCAGACGCGCCGTTTGCGGCACGCGCGCTTCCAGGAACGCGACCGGGCGCCGGATCAGACGGAAGATGACCCATTCGGCGCAGAAGGCACAGCCGAACACCAGCGCAAGCTTCCAGGCGATCTCGATCAGGAGATTGTAGGCCGCGGGATCATTGGCGGTCCGCACGATCCAGTAATAGAACGCCGGGAAATGCGTGAGCGTGCGCGCCATGCTGGCGACCTCGGCCGAGATCTCGGCGATCTCCTCCGACACCGTGAGCAGCAGCTGCGCACCGAGACCGTCGGCCGAGAGCGGGATCGGCGATTTTGGTTCGGGCGCGCCCTGCTGCGGGCTGGACGCATTCGCGATCGCGCGCAGCGTATCGATCATCTGCGCGCGCTTCTTGTCGTCCTGGAGGGTTTCCAGCGCGCGTTTGGCCTCGTCGGGCGACAAACTGGACGCACCATTGGCCGCCGGCGCGGGGGGCTCGGCGCGAACTGGGGCAAGAGAGGAGATGGCGAGGAAGAGCGCTGCGAAGAGCGCCAGAGCAAGCTTATGCGACACGCGGATTCCCTGCAAAAAAATGAATGCGCCGGTGGCGTCGGGATCGTCACCGCCGAAGCACATGCGTCATGTCGGATGGCCGCTATTCGCCCCGGCCCTGTGTCGGAAGTGGGCCTTTGAGGCGACTTTCTCTTGGCATTTGCCGCAATGCAGGGAGGGAGGAACCGCAGCGTCGACGATGCGACGGCCATTAAAGCGCGATGCGATCAGGATAAATCGTCATCTCGCTCCAGGTTGTTGCTCAAGCAGGATCTCCACGCAGACGCATCCGGCGTTTGTCGCGAGGGAAGATCGCTGCGCTTTTTTCCGGATCTTTGGAACGCCGTGCGCGCAATGGCCGTGCCCGTCATTCCGGGACATCAGCCCCGGAATGACGGTGAGGAGGAGGAGGAGAGCGAAAATTGAGATGTCAAACCACCGGTCGCGACGGCCTCGTCACGGCCATCGGACGGATCGATGTGATGCAAAATACAGCGCCGGGAAGGTAGGGGCTCTGCCTTACTGATGCAGCCCGCTAAACCTTGACCCGGCGTGCCGTTCGCGGTTTTTGCCGCTATGCGATAGTCCGAACGAGCTCCATCGCACTTAACGCGGCTGGATTTGCGGAGGTGGCGTCATAGACCTCCCCTTGCTCTGTGGTGGACGTTGCGCGTCGCGTATTCGCGACCAACGCAATGCTCCTCCCGTGCCACAAAACTGTCAAGCGGGATCGATGGCACGAGGATCACAAATGAGCGCACGAGTTCCCTGCGTCAGCTACGCACCGTGTCCGATTTGTCGGCCTGCCACTCAATGCGCGGAATAAATTCTTCCCGGCGGCGTTTGTGATGGCGAGGATACCCGCCTTCGCTGCCCTCGATCATTTCCGGAAAGCCAAAGATGAAAATATCGATTTGCCTCACTACGCTCGCCGCGCTCGTTGCCGGGCTTGGATCCGCCGCCGCGCAAAATCCGCCGCAGACCTCGACCAGAAAGGTCGACGGCACCGAGAACGTCTACGTCTTCCGCTATGGTGGCCATCAGTCGATGTTCGTGGTGACGCCGCAGGGAGTGATCGCGACCGACCCGATCTCGTATTTGCGACCCGCAAAGCCCTATATCGATGCGATCAAGGCGGTCACCGACAAGCCGATTAAATACGTCGTCTACAGCCATCACCATTACGACCACATCGCCGGCGGCCAGCCGTTCAAGGATCTCGGCGCGACCTTCATCGCCCACCGGAGGACCAAGGAGCGCCTGCTCGAGCTGAAGAAGCAGAACTCGCTGCTCGCCGACGTCGTCATGCCGGATCAGGTGGTGGACGACAAGAAGAGCATCACGCTCGGCGGCACCACGCTGGAGCTGAACTATGTCGGCCGCAACCATTCCGACAACTCGCTGGTGATGCGGCTGCCGAAGGAGAAGATCGTCTTCGTCGTGGACTTCGCGCCGATCGAGTCCGTCCAATTCCGCAACATTCCCGACAACGCCTCGCCGCTGGAATACATCGCCTCGCTGAAGAAGCTCGCCTCGCTCGATTGGGAACGGATGATCACCGGCCACCCCTATGCCGGCGGACGCTTCGGCACCAAGAAGGACGTCGAGGACGACATCACCTACATGGAAGATCTCTCCGCGGAGGTGAAGAAGGCGGCGGACGCCGGCAAATGCTTCGACACCGCGATGAAAGAGGTGAAGCTGCCGAAATACGAGAAGTGGGCGAACTACGAGGCCGGCCTTCCCGCCAATGTCGAGCGCTTCTGCTACTGGTGGGGCCGCGGGTACTAACGCTCGCGCTGAGATCGTAGGGTGGGCAAAGCGACGAGACGCGCAAGGCGCGGCTCGTGGCGTGCCCACCATGCCAGCCGCGATCGTGGAGAGATGGTGGGCACGGCGCAAGGGCGCCTTTGCCCACCCTACGAGATCAGACGTCACGGCTGCGAGTGACTACGGGCGGGGCGCTTTGCCGACCCGACCCGGTCCGCGGCGATGATGACATCATGCCCCTGTTTTGCCCGACGTGTCAAACGACTTCGTAAAATCCGCAATAACTTGCGCGAACCGTCAAGCCCTTGATTTCGCTATCGCCGGCTACTGTGCATGGGGTTGTTTTCGAATTTTTTGTCGAGGACCCAGGGCCGCCCGCGCAAAATAGGGATTCATCAGGCAGGTCGCGGGCCGGCCCGATGCGGCGGCCTGGCACTGGGCGAACGATGCGAAGATGCAATCCATCCGTTCGCCCTCCAGCTCGCCGAAGACATGCAGGCAGACCGGAGAGCGCGGATCGTAGGTCTGGGCGCGCGCGGGACCGACGATCAGGAGCGCGGCGAACAGGGGAACGGCGACAGCAGGCTTGAACACGACGACCTCGAGATCAGAGAAACATTTCGGTCAAATCAACCGTAGACGCATTACCGATCCGGTCAAAGTTTTGCGTCAGCCAGCTTCGCGTGGCCTCGCGCCCCTCGTCACGCAGACGACACAGGAGGCTCCATTCAGGATGGAACTGCGTCGCCGTTCCGAGCTGCGACATCAACTGGTCGTTTCCGATCCAGTGCATGAACATGCGGCTGTGCGTGTTGCGATCGAGCTCGCCATTGTCGATCAGCCGGGTCGCGAAGGCGATCGCGCGCATCTCGCGCATCAGTGACGAATTGAAGCTGATCTCGTTGATGCGATGGAGAACATCAGCGGCGCTTGCCGGCAGCTCGTCACGCCGGATCGCGGTCACCTGCACGATGATGACGTCGTGGCTGCCTTTTCGATAGATCAGCGGAAAGATCGCGGGATTTCCGAGATAGCCACCATCCCAATAATGCTCGCCGTCGATCTCGACCGTCTGGAAGTATGGCGGCAGGCAGGCCGAGGCGAGCACGGTCTCTGCGCTGAGCAGCGGCGTCTGGAACACCTTGATCTTGCCGGTACGGACATTGGTGGCGTTGAGAAAGAGCTGCGGTGCATCCGGCGACGAATTGAGCCGGTCGAAATCGACCACGCTTTGCAGCAATGACCGGAGCGGATTGAAGTGAAGAGGGTTGAGCAGGTTCGGCGGCACCGTGTGCGTCAGCGTGTGGATGAGGGCATGGACCGGGTGATATTCCGGCGGCAGCTTGAGGGCCTGGATCAACTGGTTGAGTGGTGAGAACAGGTCATAGACCTGATCCATCCGCGAGACCTCGTACCAGAACTCATGCAGGTTCTGCCGCGCCGCCTCGGCTCCGCCGATGGCCATGCCTGAGGCCATCACCACCGCATTCATCGCGCCCGCGCTTGTGGCGCTGATCGCCTCGATCCCGAGCCTGCCGTCCTCGAGCACCTGGTCCAGCACGCCCCAGACGAAGGCGCCATGCGCGCCGCCGCCCTGCAGCGCGAAGTTGACGTTCTTCTGGTTCCTGGTTTCAGCGGCGGTCACTTGTCGCGCTTCCTCCCTCCCTTCCCCTCGCTCTCCAGCGCTTTCCGGACATCGGCGAACTCACGCAGCGAGGCCTTGTCGGCGCGGGGGAAGCGCAGGTCCAGCTTTTCGAGCGCGGCATTGATCACCGAGCCGATCACGACGCGCGCGAACCATTTGTGGTCGGCCGGCACGACGTACCACGGCGCATGCGGCGTCGAGGTGCGCCGGACGATGTCCTGGTAGACCGCCTGGTAGCGCGGCCACAGCGCGCGCTCCTTGATGTCGTCCATGGAGAATTTCCACTGCTTGGCCGGGTCCTCCAGCCGGTCGAGGAAGCGCTCGCGCTGCTCGTCCCTGGAGAGGTTGAGGAAGAATTTCAGCACCAGCGTACCGTTGCGGCAGAGATAGCGCTCGAAGGCGGAGATGTCCTCGAACCGCTCCTTCCAGATGT
Source organism: Bradyrhizobium sp. 14AA (assembly GCF_054185205.1). Lineage (NCBI taxonomy): Bacteria > Pseudomonadati > Pseudomonadota > Alphaproteobacteria > Hyphomicrobiales > Nitrobacteraceae > Bradyrhizobium > Bradyrhizobium sp. 14AA. The sequence goes on from NZ_JAVAYM010000002.1 coordinate 371,523, forward strand.
TCTTGGTGACGAGCCTCGAGGGCAGCTTCTCCTTGGCGAGGATTTCCGGGTGCACGCGCGTCACCAGGCATTCCTCGTAATGCGAGCGGTTGAAGATGCCGATATGACCGCGCTCGGGCAGCGCGATCGCGTGGCGCCAGAGGAAATCGTGATCGAGCTCCTTGCTGCTCGGCGCCTTGAAGGCCGTGACTTCACAGCCCTGCGGATTGATGCCCTCGAAGATCGCCTTGATCGCACTGTCCTTGCCGGCCGCATCCATGGCCTGGAACACGATCAGCAGCGACCAGCGGTCCTGGGCATAGAGCTTTTCCTGAAACTCGATCAGCCGCGTCTTGTTGGCGTCGAGAATCGCCAGCGCCTTCTCCTTGTCGAGATCGCCCTTCTCGTCGGTCTTGTGGTCCTTCAGGTGAAACTTGCCCGAGCCATCGTAGCGGAACGGCGTGATGTAGCGGTCAAGTTCCTGGGCGAGCGATTTGGACGGCTTCTTGCTCATGAGTGCGGGGCACCTTGCGTTGCGGCTTCAGTCGGTCGAGCAAGCTACCAAGGATGCCCTTGGGAAGGAATATGATGAAAAGCACGAGCAGCACGCCGTAGACGAGGTTGTCCCAGCCGACCGCCTTGGTGCCGAAGCCGATGCGCAGGGTTTCCGCCAGCAGGATGGTGATAACGGCGCCGAAGGTCGGACCGAGCGAGACGAACAGGCCGCCGACGATCGCCGCGAACACCATCTGGAGCGACACCGCAATGCCGCTGACCGTGTCGGGCGTGATGAACATCTGGTACTGGCAATAGACCGCGCCCGCGAGCGCCGTCATCACGGCGCTGAGCAGCGTGATCTTCAGCTTCTCCGCGGTGACGTCGACGCCGGCGGCTGCCGCTGCGTCCTCGTCCTCCGAAATCGCCTCCAGCGCATAGCGCGCCATGCTGCGGTCGACCCAGTGCCAGACCACGATGCCGAACAGCCAGACCGCGAGCGCGATCAGGTACCAGGTGGTCTTGTCGTCGAATTGCAGCGCCAGCAGCCTGTTGCCGGACGCGCGGTTCGGCGTGTAGCCGAGCGAGCCGCCGGTGTAGTCGCGCGTCGCGGTGATGACCTGGAGCACGATGCCCGACAGCGCCAGCGTCACCAGTACGAAATAATGCCCGGTGATGCGGAAGCGGAAGCAGGGATACCCGACGATCAGCGCCAGCGCGCCGGCCGCGACCATGCTGACGGGAATGCCGATCCAGGGCGAAACGCCCAGATGGTTCCAGAGCAGCGCCGTGACATAGGCGCCGGTCCCCATGAAGCCACCATGGCCGAGCGAGACCAGGCCGAACCGCCCCATCATCGACCACGAGGTGTAGGCGAACGACCAGATCAGGATCAGCACCAGGATGTGCAGATGATAGGGATCGCGATAGACGAAGGGCAGCGCGACCAGCGCCGCCAGTCCGATCCCCCACGCCGCAAGCCGCCCCTGCCCCGTCATCGGCGCCTCGCCAGAAGGCCCGCGGGCCGGATGAACATCATGACGATGAAGAAGGCGAAGGCGAGCACGTAGCCCCATTCGAGATCGGAGAACAGGCCGCCGAGCGAGATGATCTCGGCGAACACAAAGGCTGCGATGAAGCCGCCGATGAAATTTCCGAGGCCCCCCAGCACGCAGATCAGGAAGGTGATCGGCCCGAAGGAGAGACCGACGAAGGGATGCACGTCGTATTGCAGCACCAGCAGGCAAGCCGCGAGCCCCGCCAGGGCGCCGCCGAGCGCCGAGGTGATGAGATAGATCCGCCTGGTGTCGACGCCCATCAGCGCCATGATCTGCCGGTCCTGCGAGATGGCGCGGATCGCGGTGCCGGTGAAGGTGCGCGTCATGAAGAGATAGACGACGACCATGCCGACCAGCGCGGCCAGAAACGAGAGCAGCCGTGCGTAGCTGAAGTTCATGTCGCCGAAGGCCAGTACCGGCAGGCGGATGCCGAGATTGCGGAAGTCGATGCCGAAGGCGACGGTGGCAAAGCTCTGGAGCACGAACAGCACCCCGCCGGTTGCGAGCAGCTGGTTGATCGGCGGCGCGGTGAGCAACGGTGCGATCACGAGGTAGTGCAGTGCCGCACCGAGGATCGCGACCAGCAGGATGGTGAAGGGCGCGGCGATGAAATAGCTGAGGCCGTAATACTGCACCATGAAATACATGGCGTACATGCCGATCATGACGAGCTCGGCGTAGCAGATCCAGGTCACGTCGATCACGCCGAAGATCAGGTTGAGCCCGAGCGCGAGCAGCGCCAGCACGCCGCCGAGCAGGATGCCGTTGATCACGGCCTCCAGCAAATAGATGTCGAAAATGTCCAGCAATGCCTGCATGAACCTCACACCCCGAGATAAGCTTCCTTGACCGTGTCGCTCGCCAGCATCTCGGCCGAGGTGCCGGACGCGCGGATCGTACCCGCCTCGATCAGATAGGCGCGGTCGACCACCTTCAGCACCTGCTGCACGTTCTGCTCAACGATCAGCACCGTCAGCCCGCTGGCGCGGATTCGCTTCACCAGTTCGAACACCTGCTGCACCACGACCGGCGCCAGTCCCGCCGACGGCTCGTCGAGCAGCAGCAACTTTGGATTCGACATCAGCGCCCGGCCGATCGCGCACATCTGCTGCTCGCCGCCGGACATGGTGCCGGCCATCTGGTGGCGGCGCTCCTTCAGCCGCGGAAACAGGTCGAACACGACCTCCAGCCGCTCGGCATAGTGGCCGCGCGCCTCCTTCATGAAGGCACCCATCTTGAGATTGTCGTCGACCGAGAGTTGCGGAAACAACCGCCGGTTCTCCGGCACGTGTGCAATGCCGAGGCTGACGATCTTGTGCGGCGGCGTCGCCACGACGTCGGCGCGCTCCATCTTGATCGAGCCGCGCGTGGGCCGGATCAACCCTGAGATCACGCGCATCAAGGTGGTCTTGCCGGCGCCGTTCGGCCCGATGACGCCGACGGCCTCGCCCGCCTTCACGTCGAGATTGACGTCGAACAGCGCCTGGAACGTGCCATAGCCGGCATTGATGGCGCGGAGCTCCAGCATCACTGCACCCCTGCGCGGCGACGCGCTTCGGCGGCCGCGGCTTGCGTGGTCTCGGCGTCGGTGCCGAGATAGACCTCGATCACGCGTGGATCGGCGGCCACAGCGCTCGGCAGGCCTTCCGAGATCTTCTCGCCGTGGTCGAGCACCATCACGCGGTCGACGACGCGCATCAGGACGCCCATGATGTGCTCGACCCAGATGATGGTGATGCCGAGCTCGTCGCGGATGTTGCGCAGCATGTCCGCCGCCTGGTCCATCTCGGCCTCGTCGAGACCGCCGAGGCTCTCGTCGGCGAGCAGCAGCTTTGGCGCGGTGGCGAGCGCCTTGGCGAGTTCGAGCTTCTTCAGCCCGGCCGCGCCGAGGCCGTCGACGCTGGCGTGGCGGTCGGTCGGCAGACCCACCATTGCAAGCGACCTCTCGGCCGCCTCCTCCGCCTTGATGCGACTGTGGCGGCCCTGGCCGTAGAAGCCGGCGAGCGCGACGTTCTCGAAGATGGTCAGGCGGCGGAATGGCCGTGGAATCTGGAAGGTGCGGCCGATGCCGCGGTTGATGATCCGGTGCGGTGGGAGGCCCGCGATCTCGTGGCCGGCAAACAGGATCGAGCCGGAGGTCGGAGCCAGCGTGCCGGAGAGCATGTTGAAGATCGTGCTCTTGCCCGAGCCGTTGGGGCCGATCAGGCCGAGGATCTCGCCCTGATCGACCCTGAACGACACGTTGTTCACGGCGGTGAAGCCACCGAAGCGTTTCACCAGCCCGCTGACTTCCAACACCGGAGCACTCCGCCGCTACTGGTTGCTGTAGGTGGTGCCCTTCGGCAGCGGCAGCACGGCCTCACGCTGCGCCTGGCTCTTGGGCCACACCACATAGGACTTGTCGTCGACGTACTGGATCACGACGGGGAACGAGCGCTCGTTCTGGCCGGCCATTGGCGAGCCCTCGCCGTGGAATTTGACGCCGAAGCCGAGCATGGTGCCGCCTTCGGGTATGTCGGTGTCGAGCGCTGCCTTGCGCAGGGAGTCGGGATCTATGCCGCCATATTTCTTGATCGCTCGCGGCAGCACGTCGGTCAGGAACAAGTAGGTGTTGGACGCAGCCATGCCGACATGGGCCGAACGGATGGCGACGCCCGGCTTGCGCTTGTCGAACTCCTCGCCAACCGCCTTGATGATCGGCGGCAGCTTCGGATCCATGGTCTTCTGGTTGGCGAGCCAGATCGAGATCGGATCGGTGTTGAAGACGTAGTTTACATCGGCGCCCAGGCCTTCCTTTAGCTTCTCATAGACCCCGTAGCCGGCGCCATGCCCCACCAGTGCGCCGAACTTCAGCCCCTGTTCGCGGGCTTGCCGGAGCAACAGGGTGATGTCGGGATTGTAGCCGGTGTGGAAGATCACATCCGGCTTGGCCCGCTTCAGCTTGGTGACCAGCGCGGACAAATCCGGGGCCGTCGCCGAATAGCCCTCCCTGAGCACGATGTTGAAACCGGCCTTCTTGGCGCCGGCCTCATTGCCTTTGGCAACGTCGACGCCGTAGGCGCCGTCCTCATGGATGATGGCGACCCGCAGGTCCTTCGGATCCTTGCCGAACTTTTCCTTCGTGTTCTGCGCGATGAAGTCCATCGTCATCATACCGAACTGATCGCCGGAGGCCTGCGGGCGAAACACGTATTTGTAGTTCTTGTTCTCCAGCACCGCGGAAGAAATGCAGGTCGTGATCCACATGAACTTCTTCAGCTGCTCGACGCGCGCTGCCACCGGCACGCACTGCGCCGAGGAAAAGAAGCCGAGCAGCATGTCGACCTTTTCCTGCTCGATCAAACGGACCGCTTCATTGATGGCGATATCCGGCTTGCTCTGAGCATCGGCATAGATCGCCTCGATCTTGTAGCCCTCGATGTTCTTCGCGCTGTACTGATCCAGCATGATCCTTGCGCCGGTATATTGCAGCTCCGAACCGCCGCCGGCGAGCGGGCCGGTCAGATCATAGATGACGCCGATCTTGAGCTTCTTCTCTTGGGCCTGGGCCGAAGCCACCAAGCCCGTCGCTGATATCGCGATCAACAGCCCACGTACCAAGCGGGCAGCCATGCGCAGGCGCATCAGAACCTCCCTGGACGATTGTGCATTGCATTCTTTTTGCTTTTGTTTTTTGCCCATCACACGGGCTGAACGCAGCGATGTCAAGCCTCGCGCGTCAGCGCGACGCGAACTGCTGTTCGATAAAGGCCGTGACAAATCGCGGCATGGTCGGCGCGAGATCGTTCATCCCGCGCACGAGATGAATGGCGGACAATTCCGGCTCGACCTCGCGCGCGAGGTTGGCTTCGATCCGCGCGCGGGCCACGTCGCCCGGCATATCCAGGTTGATGACCTGTATCATTGCAATCGACGGACCGGTAACGACGCAGTGCCAGTCCGGCTCGGCCCGGCAGTCCGCCGCGGTCAGGCCGGTCTCCTCGCCGAGTTCGCGGACGACACTGCCGGGAATGTCGAGCGCGCCGTCCCTGACGTCATCGAGGTCGGGCGTGCCGGAGGGGAAATAGATGCGGCCCGCATTGGCGGTGTGCTGCGCCATCTCGCCCATGATGAAGGCGCCATCGGAGGCGCGTAGCGCGCCCATGCCGAAGCCGTTGAACACGGCCTTGTCGGGAAAGCCCCAATCGCGCCAAGCGAGGAAGCTCGCAAAATCGGTCTCGAAATAGGTCGCGGCAAGATGGCCGTCGCTGAACACGGCATCGCGCCCGAGCAGGATGCGGCCGTTCCAGAGCTTCGGCCGCTCGCGCTGCTGCTCGGCGAAATGCGCCGCGATCTCGGCGCGACGCTCCTCCGCGAACGGCCAGACGATCGGCCGCACGGCAAGATCAAGCGTCGTGACGCGATGAATGACCGGTGACGTCATGACGCCCGTTACCACGCCTTCGCGTCAGTTATTTGGCGTTCCCCGTGGTCTTCTTGGCCTGGTCGACGAACCTGTTGGTGAAGGTCTTGCTGACGTCGATCTTGGCGTTCGCCACCTCCGGCGAGCCGACGCTGAACACCGCGAGCACGGCGTCCGCACCCTTCGGGTCCATCTTGCCGGTTTCGGAGAACATCGGGATCGTGTTCTTCAGCGCCGCGAGATAGAGGTCCTTGTTCTTGCCGACGGTCTCTTCCGGCATCTTCGCCATGATCTCCTCGGGCGAATGCGAATGGATCCAGACGAGCGTGGCGAGGATCGCGTTGGTGAGCGCCTGCGTCTCCTTCTCGTGGCCGTTGACCCAAGCCGCCGTCGAGTACAGCGCGCCGCCCGGATATTCCCCGCCGAACGTCTCGAGCGTGTCCTTCTCGGTGCGGGTGTCGCTGAGGATGCGCAGATCCTTGTGGCTACCCTGGAGCACGGTGACGGAGGGGTCGAGCATCACGGCCGCGTCGATCTGCCCCTGCTCCATCGCGGCAACCGCGGTGGCGCCGAGGCCGACGCCGATCACGGCGGCGCTGGTGGGGTCGATCCCGTTCTTCTTGAGCATGTACTTGAGGAAGAAGTCGGTGGACGAGCCGGGCGCGCTGACGCCTACCTTCTTGCCGGCGAGGTCCTTGACCGACTTGATGTCATTGGTCCGCGAGGGCGCGACCACCAGCACGAGGCCGGGATAGCGGTCATAGACCACGAAGGACTGGAGCTCCTGCTTCTTGGCCGCCAGGTTGACGCAATGGTCGAAATAGCCGGAGACGACGTCGGCGCTGCCGCCGAGCACGGCCTTGAGCGCGTCCGAACCGCCCTTGAGGTCGACCAGCTCGACACTGAGGCCGGCCTTCTCGTATTCGCCGAGCTGCTTTGCCAGCACCGTGGGCAAATAGCACAGGCAGGAGCCGCCGCCGACCGCGATGGTGACCTTGCTTTGCGCCGCGGCAAGCGAGGTGGTGAGCGTCAGCGCGAGCAGTGCGCCGGCGAGCCTGGCAATCGTGTTCTTCATTGGTTTCCTCCGTTCGGCCGGCGGCACCATAGAGCAGCGGGACTGGCTTGAGAAGCACTGCCTAAGTGGGCTGGCCATCGGCCTTTTGGCGCAATAGCATGCCCGAACAAGAACAATTCTCGATGGGAGGATCATCCATGAACCGCTTTGCTGCCGCGCTTTCGATCGCAGCCGCCTTCGTCGCCGGATGCGGCGCCACTTACCTGCTTGGACCGGCGCTCGCCGCCGAGAGCATCACCGCGCAGATCATCCATACCGGTGAAATGGAAGGCGACGCGCTGGGTCCCGCCAACAAGGTCGGCTTCCGCTCCAAGACGTTCATGACCGCCGACGGCGCCACGATCTCGATCCAGGTCGGCAACGTGCCCAAGCACATGCATCCCAACACCAACGAGATCCAGTACATCCTGGACGGGACCGGGACGATCTGGCTCGGCGACAAGGAAGTGACGGTGAAGCCGGGCGACCTCGTCATCATCCCGAAGGGCACGCCGCATGGCGGCACCAAGCCAATCAGCGGTCAGGTCAAGGCGATCGCGATCAAGACCCCGCCGCAAGCGCCCGACGACACCAAGCTGCTGGATTGAGGCTTACGCGATCGGGGCTCGCGCCGATGCGGGCCCCGCCTCGCGCCTAGCCGCGCCCATCCGACGCGGCCGGCCGCCACACCAGGAGGCGCCGCTCCACCAGCGTGACGCCATAGTCGATCAGGATCACGAAGGCTGACAGCACGAACATTCCGGCGAACACGCCGGCGACGTCGAACACACCCTCGGCCTGCTGAATGAGATAACCGAGCCCAGCGGCCGATCCCAGATATTCGCCGACGACCGCGCCGACCACGGCGAAGCCGACCGAGGTGTGCAGCGAAGAGAACATCCAGGACAGCGCCGACGGCCAGTAGACATGCTGCATCAATTGGCGCTCGCTCATGCCGAGCATGCGGCCGTTGTCGAGCACGGTGCGGCTGACTTCCTTGACGCCCTGGTAGACGTTGAAGAACACAATGAAGAACACCAGCGTCACGCCGAGCGCGACCTTGGACCAGATGCCAAGGCCCAGCCACAGCGCGAAGATCGGCGCCAGCACGACGCGCGGCAGCGCATTGACCATCTTCACGTAGGGGTCGAACACCGCGGCAACCAGTGGCTGGCGCGCAAACCAGAAGCCGATCAGCACACCACCGGCCGATCCGATCACGAAGGCCAGGATCGATTCCGCGAGCGTAATGCCGAGGTGCTTCCAGATCACGCCGGACGCGAACCATTTCACGATCTGGCTGAACACGTCGAGCGGGTTGGAGAAGAAGAACGGCGGCAGCAGGATCTTGCCGAACACGGGGACGGTCGACAGCACTTGCCACAGCACGATGCAGACGACCGCGACCAGGACTTGCAGCGCAAACAGCGTCGGGCGCGACATCACACCGCCTCCGCCGCTTGCGTGGATTGCGCGTAACCCTTCATCACCTCGTCCTTGAGCACGCTCCATATCTCGCGGTGGAGCGCATGGAACTCCTTGTCGAGGCGAACCTCGAAGATGTCGCGCGGCCGCGGCAGACTCACGCGCCAGTCGCCGATGATGCGCGAGGACGGCCCGGCCGACATGATCACGACGCGGTCGGCGAGCGCAATCGCCTCTTCCAGGTCATGCGTCACGAACAGCACGGCCTTGCGGTCGGCATTCCACAAGTCGAGCAGGAGATTGCCCATGACCTGGCGGGTCTGCGCATCGAGCGGCCCGAACGGCTCGTCCATCAAGAGGATTTTCGGGTCGCGAATCAGGACCTGCGCCAGGGCCACGCGCTTGCGCTGGCCGCCGGAGAGCATGTGGGGATAGCGGCCGGCGAAGGCGCCGAGGCCCACCGACGTCAGCCATTTCTGCGCCAGCGGCAGAGCCTCGGCACGGGGCGTACCCTTGATCTCGAGCCCGATCGCGACGTTATCGAGTGCGGTCTTCCAGGGGAACAGCGCATCGGCCTGGAACAGGTAGCCGGCGTCCCTGTTCAGCCCCGCGAGCGGCCGGTCGAATATCTTGACGTTGCCGGCGGCAGGCTTGAGCAGGCCCGCGGCCACGTTGAGAAGCGTGGATTTTCCGCAGCCGGTCGGACCGACAATGGCGACGAACTCGCCTTGCGCGACCGCGAGATGGGCCTTCTCCACCGCCGTATAGACCCGCCCGTCCCCGAGCCGGAACGCGACCTTGGCATCTTCCAGCGCCACTGCCGTAGGCGTTGACATGTGTTTCCTCCGAACCTGGACGGATGCCTTAGCCGCTCGCGCCGCCAAGTTCAATCAAGCCGCCAAGCGTGCTACGCATGGGTCGTGCCGTGCTCTGACCCTCCCCTGGAGGGAGGGTCAGGAAGAGTGAGCCGCCTCCAATGTCTTCCGAACCTACGATCAGCTACCGTCACGTCACCAAGAGCTTCAGCCCGCTCAAGGCGGTCGATGATTTGTCGCTCGACGTCGCCGAGGGCGAGTTTGTGGCCGTCGTTGGCGGCTCGGGCTCGGGCAAGACCACGCTGCTGCGGCTCGCCAACCGGCTGATCGAGGCCGATGGCGGCACCATCACGGTCGAAGGCAAGGACGTGCGCAGCGTCGATCCGGTCGCACTGCGGCGCCGGATCGGCTATGTCTTCCAGAGCGGCGGGCTGTTTCCGCACCTGAGCGTCGCCGACAATATCGGGATCACACCGAAGCTGCTGGGCGCGGCTGCGGCGGATATCACGGCGCGCGTCGACGAGTTGCTGGAGCTCGTGCAGCTCGACAGGGCTGCGCACCGCAACCGGCTGCCGGAGGCGCTCTCGGGCGGCCAGCGCCAGCGCGTCGGCGTGGCGCGGGCGCTCGCGGCCAAGCCTCGCATCGTGCTGATGGACGAGCCGTTCGGCGCGCTCGATCCCCTCACCCGCGATGCGCTCGGCGACGACTATCGTTCGTTGCATCGCAGCCTCGGCCTGACCACCGTGATGATCACCCATGACATGACCGAGGCCATCCTGCTCGCCGACCGCATCGCGGTGATGCGTGCTGGCAAACTGCTTGCGCAGGGCACGCCCGCGGAACTGTCGAACAGCAGCGATGCCTATGTGCTGGAACTGCTGCGCACGCCGCGCCGTCAGGTCGAACGATTGAACGCGCTGCTGCCGCAGAGCGGTGCGGCATGAGCCTGTTCACCGATCCGCGCTGGGGCGATGCGCTGTCGCATCTGGCGGATTATCTCGGCAACCATGTGCGCGTGAGTCTTGCCGCGCTCGCGCTCGGGCTGATCATCAGCCTGCCGCTGGCGATCCTGACGCGCAACCGTCCGGGCCCGCGCGCCGTCCTGCTTGCGCTTGCGAGCATCGTGCAGACCGTGCCGGGACTGGCGCTGCTTGCGCTGTTCTATCCGCTCCTGCTGCTGGCGGCCTCCGTCACGTTCGCCTGGTTCGGCGTCTCCTTCTCCGCCTTCGGCTTCCTGCCGGCGATGCTGGCGCTCGCGCTCTATTCGATGCTGCCGGTGCTGCGCAACGGCATCACCGGCCTCAACGGCATCGATCCCGCGCTGATCGAAGCCGCTCAAGGCGTCGGCATGACCGCGCGGCAGTCGCTCGTGATGGTCGAGCTGCCGCTGGCGTTGCCGGTGATGATGGCCGGCATCCGCACCGCCGCGGTGTGGGTGATCGGCACCGCGACACTCTCGACGCCGATCGGGCAGACCAGCCTCGGCAACTACATCTTTGCCGGGCTTCAGACCCAGAACTGGGTGTTCGTGCTGTTCGGCTGCTTTGCCTCGGCGCTGCTCGCGCTCGCGGTCGATCAGCTGCTCGGCCTGATCGAGAGCGGCCTGCGCCAGCGCAGCCGCGCACGCGCCGGGCTCGGCGCCATCGGGATCGCGGCGCTGGTCGCCGCGACGCTGGTGCCGACGATGGGACGCTCGTCGCCGGGCTACGTCGTCGGCGCCAAGACCTTCGCCGAGCAATATGTGCTGTCGGCGCTGATGCGGGACCGTCTCGAGGCGGCAGGCCTTCCGGCCACGGCACGATCGGGCCTCGGCTCAAGCGTGATCTTCGAGGCGCTGAAGGCCGGCGACATCGATCTTTATGTCGACTATTCCGGCACGCTCTGGGCCAACCAGCTGCATCGCACCGACATCAAGCCGCGTGCGGAACTGGTGGCGGAATTGAAAACGGCGCTCGCCAGGGACAGCATCACCCTGCTCGGCGAGCTCGGCTTCGAGAATGCCTATGCGCTGGTGATCCCGAAGAAGCGCGCCGAGGCGCTTGGCATTCGCACCATCACAGATCTCGCCGCGCATGCCTCGACGCTGTCGATCGCCGGCGACTACGAGTTCTTTTCGCGTCCCGAATGGGCGGCCCTGCAGAAGGCCTATGGCCTCTCGTTCCGCGCCCAGCGCCAGATGCAGCCGGACTTCATGTATGCCGCGGTCGCCAGCGGCGAGGTCGACGTCATCGCCGGCTACACCAGCGACGGCCTGATCGCGAAATACGATCTCGTCGCGCTCGACGATCCCAGGCACGCCATCCCCCCGTATGATGCGATCCTGCTGCTCGCACCGAAACGCGCCGATGACGAGAAATTGCAGGATGCGCTCAAGCCACTGCTCGGCAAGATCGACATCGCCACGATGCGCGAAGCGAACCTGCGCGCCAGCGGCAACGACGCGAATTCATCGCCGGACGTGGTCGCGAAGTGGCTGTGGGAGAAGGTGGGCAAGCGGTAGGGCTGAATTTCGTAGGGTGGGCAAAGGCGCGCAAGCGCCGTGCCCACCGTCTCTCGACACACGCGAGAGGTGGTGGGCACGCTTCGCTTTGCCCACCCTACGATCGCAGAATGAGAGGGACGATGACTACAGCCCCCGGATCATCCCCGCGCTGATCAGCAGCCGGTTCAGCCGGCGCGCTTCGGCGCCGTCCTTGCAGCCGTAGAAGATGCCCTTGCAGCGGAGCATGATCTGCTTCTGCTCGGCGAAGGACGGGTCGAGCGGGATGCCGGCGGCCTCCTGGATGACCAGCGGCAGATAGGGGCCGTCGATCGTGTCCATCACGGCCTCGCTCTTCACCGGCTCGAAATTGACGGCGTCGATGGCGTAATAGGTCGCGTAGAGACGCGGGTCGTAGGCGTCGAGCTTCTTGCCGATCGCGCCCTCGTCGAGCCCGGGCTCGAGCAGGTTCGGCGCGAATTCCGGCTGATGATCGCCGTAGCGCACGATCAGGAAGGGCTCGCCGGGAAACCTCTTCTTCAGGCCCGCGATGAAAGCCTGGTACTGCTCGGCACTCATCGCCTGCCGGCGCAGATATTCGTCGATGGACGGCACGTTGCCCGGCGCGCGCCAGTTCGGCATCAGGTCGGGGCGGAAGCGCGTCTCCCAGGGGAAATGATTGGCACCGAGATAGATGAAGGTGAACAGCGGCTTGTTCGGCGTCCGCTCACCCATCAGCCCGAGCGCCTTGTCGTAGAAGAAGCTGTCGGGCTCGACGTCCTTGGCGCCGAGATCCTTGGAGTCGAGGAAGCGCTCGACGCCGGTCGTCATCTGGAAGCTGCGCGCGCCCATGAAACCGCCATAGGCGGGATAGAGCGACAGCGTGTCATAGCCGCAGCGGCGCAGCGCCAGCGGCAGGCCGCGCTCGACGCGGTTCGATGCGATGCGCGTCACGAAATAAGCGAAGCGGCCGAACGAACGTGAGGAGAGTCCCGCGAGCACGTTGTATTCGGTGAACCAGCTCGGACCACCATTGCTCTCGGCCAGAAACGTGCGCTGCCTGCCGTCCCAGGATTTGAAGTGATCGCCATAGCGCGGCGGCACCTTGATGCCCTGCGCGGCGCGGATGTCGAAGCTCGATTCATCATGGATCATGATGATGTTCGGCCGCCGGCCCGCGGGATGGCAGGCATCGACCAGCGGCATGTTGAGCCGCTCGTTGGTCGCGGCGGCCGATTCCATGAAACCATATTGCGCGAAGTCGGAAACCGCACTGACGCCGGAGCGGAAGAATTTCGAGAGATAGCCGTCGTCGTAATAGCCGCGCCAGGCCTCGTCCGGATGATAGAGCGAATAGCCGACGAGAGCTGCGAGACAGGCGAGCTTGCAGGCGAGCGCCGGCAGGCGGCGGATGCGGAACGGATCGAGCCACCACAGCGCATACATCAGCGGCAGCGTGACGAGACCCGCCAGGATCACCGACCAGCGCAAATTCGGGAAGATCGTGAACAGGAACGCGACAGTGTCGCGGTCGATCATCATCAGGTCGATGAAGTTGACCGTCATCTGCACGACGTCGTGCTTGAGGCGCGACAGCAGCACCAGCACCACGACCATGGTCAGCGACAGCGCACCCGACAGCGCCGGCCGCCGCAGCAGCGTGATCCAGAAGAAGTTGAGGATGCCCCAGGCAAGCGCGAAGGAGAGGCGCGAGCCGAAATCGGTCTCGGTCTCGTACATCAGCGCGAGCGCGGCGAGATGGGGCGCGGCAACCGCGAGCAGCCGCCAGATGCCGAGCGCAGCGACGCTCGCCAGCACGGCGGTTGTGGCAGATGGGCCAGGATTGGGCGCGGACGCCATCGAGGATACGCAACAGCTGGTCCGGCGCAATGATACCTAGCCGTCTGGCCGGCGTAGCGACGGCTAGGGCGTCCGGAGCAGCCGGAAGCCTGCACCGTGTCATAAAACTGTAACGGAACAGTCAAGGACAGGCAACGCAGGCCGCGGCCCGACCTTCGCTTAATGTTGGCGGGCGGCGAAGCGCCGCACGGCGACCGACGCTAGTCCTTCGCGATCCCGGCAATGAACAGGTCGAGCACCCCTTCCGCCATCCGCTCGATCTCGCCCTCCTCAACGCCCCAGCGCGGGAAGTGGCCGTCGAGATTCATCCGGGCGAAACCGTAGACCAGGGCGCGGCCGGCGATCTGGATGCGCTTGAGATCCGCCCACCGCAGCAGGCCTTGTTCGGCCGCCTCGACCAGGATTCCCTCGGTCAGCGCGATCAACTCGGCATTGTCGCGTGTCAGTTCCGTGGAGCTGCCGTGGGCGAAATAGCGCCCGGTGGAGATGATCTCGAAATGAGCGGGGTTGCGCATCGCCCAGCGCAGATAAGCGAGGCCAAAGGCCCGGAAACGGGCGAGCGGGTCGACGGCCGGCGCCGCGCCGAGCGCCGCCTCGATCTCGGCGCGAAAGCGTCGCTGTGCCTCCTCGGCCACCGCCGCCATCAAGGCGTCGCGGTTCGGAAAGTGCCGGAACGGGGCCCCCGCCGACACCGCGGCCCGGCGCGCAGCCTCGCGGACGGAGACCTCGGCCCCCTCGGCCGCCAGTTGCAGCGCAGCATCGATCAACACGCGGCGGAGGTCGCCGTGGTGATAGGGCCGCTCTTCAGCCGCGGAGCGCGCGCGCGGCCTGGACGGTCGACGGGCTGGCATGGGTCTCTTCTAGCATCACCCGAACGTGAATGTAAGCAGCGATTACACTGTTGACGACCCTACCCACTGCAAATGTAATCAATGATTACATGCAGGAGGAGATCACCATGTCACGACGTCAGGGCTGGTTCGAAGGCTGGCGGCTGCTGGCCGTCCTCTGCTTGAGCCTGATTGTGCTCAGCCTGTGGATCGCCTCGATGCGGCAGTTCGAGGTTGACGGCGTCCGCATGGTGATCCGCTTCACGGCGCGGAGCTCGCTGCTGCTGTTCTGCCTCGCCTTCAGTGCCGCGGCGCTGGCGCGGCTGTGGCCCAATGCCTGGACACGCTGGCAGCGGCGCAACCGCCGCTATCTGGGCCTGAGCTTTGCGGCCTCCCACGCCATCCACGCGGTGGCGATCGTGGCCTTTTCCAGGATGGATCCGGCCGGCTTTGCCGAGGCCACGTCAGTGGTCTCATACATCTTCGGCGGCATCGGCTATGCCGTGATCGTCGCCATGAGCGCGACCTCGTTCGATCGCACGGCCGCGCTGATCGGGCCACGCGCCTGGCGCGCGCTGCACGTCGTGGGCGGCACCTATCTCTGGTTCCAGTTCATGGTGTCGTTCGGCAAGCGCGTGCCGGCGATGCCGCTCTATGCCGCCTTCCTCATTCCGCTGCTCGCCGTGATGGCGCTGCGGTTGATCGCGATGGCCGCCCATCCACGCGGACGGACCATCGCGGCCGGCTGAACGTCGGCTAGACCTGCGGCAACAGCCCCAGACGCTTGGCGATGATGCGGTCGAGCGTCCGTTTCGGCAGCACGGCCCCGATCAGATGGCGCAGCGGGTCCGGCGTGATCTGGTAGCGCACCTTGGGGCTTGCGGCCGTCAGCGCCTCGAACACGATCTCGGCGACGCGCTCGGCCGGCAGCCCCTTCGCGCCGAGCTCCATCATGAACGCCATGACCTTGTTGAGCGCCGGCAGATAGGGCGAGTTCTGATAGACCGAGAGATCGATCTCTTCCGCCTTGCTCCAGATCGGCGTCTTGACCGCGCCGGGGGCGACGATGATGACGTCGATCCCGAACAGCATCAGCTCGCGGCGCAGGCTTTCCGACAGTCCCTCGACGGCGTGCTTGGAGGTGCAGTAAGGCGCTGACAACGGATTGCCGTTCTTGCCCGCGACCGAGCTGATCATCACGATCCGTCCCTTCGGCCCCTTCAGCGACGGGTCGGCACCGAGCAGCGGCCCGAAAGCCTGCGTCGCGATGACCGGACCGATGACATTGATGTCCATCTGGCGGCGGAAATCGTCTGCCGACAATTCGAGCACGGGACCTGCGACCGCGATGCCGGCATTGTTGACGAGCCCGGCCAGCGTCTCGCCGCCCAGCGCCTCGCGAACCTGCCGTGCGGCGGCCAGCACGGCGGCCTCGTCGGTGACATCAAACAGCAGCGGCGTGAAATTAGCCCCGAACTCACCCTTGAGCCGGTCGGCATCGGCCTGCTTCCGGACGCTGCCGAAAACGCGATAGCCGCGCCCGATCAGAAATTTCGCAATGGCCCAGCCGATTCCGGTGGACGCGCCGGTGACGACGACAGATCGCATGGTGTTTCCCCCCTCGAGTTCCCCGGGGGATCATGTAGGCGAAACGTGTCGATGCGCAATGCCGGCCAAGTTCAAAAGCCGCGCAGCGACGATTGTCTTCGCGCGGTGACGCACTGCAAGAAGGCGTGGCCAGTGTCGCTTCCCGAGATCAAGCGGTGCGCAAAGCCACCCGGGTGGTCACCACGTCTAGTGCGTCGGCCCTTGGTTCGCCCGCTCGCGAAGCCGGTAGAACTGGAGCGCGGCCTTTGCGGTGCTCGGCTTTAGCCGCTGGAAGCTCGCAAAACACGTATCGAGTCGCTCGCGCGTGACCTCGTCAGGGCCGCCCTGAAACATCAGGACTGCCTTCGTGGTCTGCCAGGATAATCCGATAGCCCTGGCGAGGATGAGGAGCTGTTCGGGCTCGCCACTCGCCAGCGCACGCTCCATCACGCCGATGGGCAGATTACACATCAGGGACAACGCGACCGCGGTTCTGTCGAAGGACCGCTCCGCGACGAAACCCAGCAACCGTGCCTCATCGAGTATTCCCTGCGAATCCATCGACCGGACATCCGCGAACGCCTGAGCATATTCGCCTGATCCCGTCCGCGCGGTGCTCTGAAGTTCGTCCGAGGCCCTTAAAATCGCGTCACGAACTTCCGCGGCCTGGCGAGGATTGGCGGCCTCGAGCTTGCGCCGCACCAGCTCGGACGCCTGGCCAAACAGCTTCAGCAGGGTCTCACGCGGGATCTCCGGACGAGACCAGATGCATGTCGCAAGCGCACCGTCGTCACGCGCCTTCCTGACGAGCGTGGACATCCCCTGGATCGAGAACTTTGCGCCGCGGTTGCCGGCGGTTCTCATCGTGACTTCGTTGCTGCCGCGTTCGAGCAGGACATCGGTCACCGGCTCGCTCAACAGCCTGCGTCCCGCGATCGCCAGCAGGTGATCCTGGCTCTTGGTGCGCGCGTTTTCCGTCAAGTCCGCCTCGTCGAGCCGCGGCGAGTGCTCCAGGACGGGAGCGGCGACATCGATGGCGTCGTCGAACGCCAGCAGACGGATTGTCTTGCCGGGAGCGTCGGGCAGCCTGGCAAGCCTGCTTCCGAAGGCGACGCGGGCGGAGAGCTCGATCGTCTCGACGAGCTTGCTCATGACCTCGTCGAAGAGGTCGATCTGCTCGCCCGTGAACTTGCCCGAACCGAACACGAAGAGGTCCGTGACGTGTCGCAGAACTTCGGCGCGCCTGGACAGCTCCTTGCTTGCCAAAGCGCCTTCCAGCTGATCAATCAGACTGTCCTGCATGCCTAGCTCTCATTTCGCGTGCATCAAGGCCGCCGGGTCAGGCGACGTGCTGCACGGCAGAAATCGTCATATCGAAATCGATATCGGAACAGGGTGCCGGTCGCCCGAGCAGATAGCCCTGAACGTAGTCCACCCCCGCCGCGAGCAGACTGTCGAGCTGCTCAGGCCTTTCGACCCCCTTTGCGACAGTTCTAATGTCGAGACCACTCGCCAAGGCGACCGCCGACGCTACCGCGGCCGTGCAGTCCCTTCGGGTCGCGCATCCCTGCACGATTGACCGATCGATCTTGATCTTGTCGAAGGGGAAGCCCTGAAGAAAGTTGGCCGCAGAGTACCCGATGCCGCAATCATCAAGAACGATCGCAACGCCGAGATTCTTCAGCTGCCGTATGGTCAGCTGTGCCCCCGAGTTCCTATCGAGCAAGGCGGCGGAGGGTATCTCGAGCTCGAGCCGCTCGGGTGACAGGCCGGTCTCGACCAGAGCGCACAGGACCACATCGAAGAAATTCCCCTTGTGGAGCTGAATGGCGCTGACGTTGACGGCGAGCTTGAGATGCGGCGGCAACGCAGCAGCCTCTAGACAGGCCTGCTGCAGGATCCATTCTCCAAGCGGCACCGCCAGCCCGGCTTGCTCGGCGACGCGGAGAAACTGATCGGGTGCGAGCACGCCCCTTGACGGATGATGCCAACGCACAAAGGCTTCTACGCCGCTGATCGCGCGGGTCCTCGCGTCGATCACCGGTTGATAATGCAATTCGAACTCGTCGCGCGCCATCGCCCGCCGCAGCTCGACCTCCATCGACTTCTTGGTGTCGGCAGATGCGGTCATCTCGCTCTGGAAGATGCGGTAGTCGTTTCGGCCCGCCGATTTCGCCGCGTAGAGCGCGACGTCCGCCTTCTGGAGCAGGGACTCGGCATCCGAGCCATGCTCCGGCGCGAACGCTATCCCGATGCTGGTACCGACTGAAACCTGATTGCCGCCGAGATCGAACGGCTGCTCGATCAGGCCGATGATCCTCAGCGCGAGGCCAATCGCACCTTCGCTTTGATCACGTTCGTTCTCCTGAATGATCGCGAACTCGTCTCCGCCAAGACGCGCCAGCACGTCGGTATCGCGCAGCGACGATTGCAGCCGTCGTGCCACATCCACCAGCAGCTGATCGCCTGCGGCGTGACCGAGCCTATCGTTGACGGCCTTGAACCTGTCGAGGTCGAGCATCAAGACGGTGAAGGTCGTGCCGTGACGCGCCAAACGCGCGGCGGCTTCCTCGAGCTTCTCGGAGAACACGGCACGGTTCGCCAGGCCTGTCAGGAGATCGTGCTGCGCCAGGAACGCAATCCGCTTTTCGTTCCTCGCCCGGTCCGTGATGTCCTCGTGCGTCGTGAGCCAGCCGCCATCGTGCATCATGTGACGCGCAATCGCGATCACCCGCCCGTCGGCAAGCTCACGGATTTCGCTCGATAGCTTCACGTTCTGCGTGCGGTAGACGTCCGATGCGACATCGGCGAAATGCGTGCCTTGCTCGCGGCGCAATTCGAGGATTTCCGCGAGCGAGGTACCGGGCTTGATCTGATCACGACCGAGACGATAGATCTGTGCATAGCGTGCGTTCGAGACCACGACCTTCTGCTCCGCGTCGAACATGCAGAGCCCTTGCGACATGTTGTTGAGGGCGGCATCGAAGCGAATGTTGATGGCCTGAAGCTCCGCGGCCTTTTCGGCCAGCATCCGCTCGCCACGCCTTTGCTCAGTGACATCTTCATGCGTCGCCACCCAGCCACCGTCCGGCAACGGCTTGCGCTGGATCAGGACCTGGCGGTTGTCCTTCAGCTGATAGTCCTGCAGCCGCTGGCCCGGCATCTTCTGGAGATGCTGGTTCAGCGTCAGGTTCTGATCAGGCTCGCCGCGATCCGCATAATACTGCAATATCCGCTGCAATGGCGTACCAGGCCTGACCAGTTCGTCCGGCAGATCGTACATCTGCTGATAGCGACTGTTCGAGATGACGAGATTCTTCTCGGCATCGAACAGGCACAGGCCCTGCGACATGTTGCTGATCGCGACGTCGAAACGGGTGTTGATGCGCTTCAACTCGGCGGAGTTCTCGGCCAGCAGGGTCTCGTCGCGGAGCTTCTCGGTGATGTCCTGATGGGTCGCAACCCAGCCGCCATCCTGCATCGGCGTGCGCAGGATCGAGATGACCCGGCCATCGGCGAGCGCGATGAGCCGCGGCGCTCGTTGCTTCGCGCCGTCCAGGAACTCCTCGATATTGAGGTCGAGATCGTCACCTTTCGATACCTTGTACTCGCGAACGATGTCGCGGAGCGGAGTGCCGCGCTTCACCTTCGCTTCGGCAAGTTCGTACATCTCGCGATAGCGGCTATTGGCGATCAAAAGCTTCTCGTCCGCATCGAACATGCTGAGTCCGTGCGGCATGTTGCTCAACGCGGCATCGAAACGCGCATTCGTCGCCGCAAGAGCATTAGTCTGTCGCCGCAACAGCAACGTGCCGAGCATGATAATGACGACGATCACCGCAACCAGCGGGCCGAAGAGGTAGAGGTGACGATACCATTCCACCAACACATGACCGCGGGCGTAGGTCACGACCATGACGAGCGGCAGGCCGCTAACGGCCTTGTAGCCCGCGATGCGAGCGACGCCGTCAACCGGACTCATCAACTCGTAGGAGCCTGCCTCGGAGGCCGGCAAATATTGCGTGAAGAGCGGGCCGCCGGCGACCGACATCCCGAGGACGCCCTTTTGTTCCGGCACCCGCGCCAGGATACGTCCCTCGCGATGCAGCAGAACGACGGAGCCGCCCTCGCCGAGATCGATCTTGCGGTAGATCTTGAGCAGATAGGATTGATCCAGCGGCGCGGTGACGATTCCCGCAAAGCTTCCGTCAGGATTGTCGAGCCGACGCGACGCCGCGCTGAACCATTTGTCGCTGACCGCTGAGCGGTACGGCGGAGCAACAAAAAGGCCGCGGCTCGCATTGTCGCGATGAACGACAAAGTGCGGCATGTCCGCGATGTTGCGGCGCGGTGGCGCATGATCATAGGAATGAGCAAGGACTTCCCCGGAGGCATCGGTCCAGCCGACTGCAACGAGGATGGAGGAGCTCTTGACCAACTGACGCAAGGCTGCGCTGGTCTCGCCGGGCGCGGCGTATGCTCCGGACAAGGCGCCTTTTCGGATCGCTTCGGTTTCGAGCAGGATGCGATCGATATCTTCGAACGTCACCGCGGCATGCTCGGCCAGAATTGCCGCGAGGTTGAGGGCGTCGGTTCGCGCGGATGCGACGGCCCCCCGATAACGGGTGCCGAGATCGACGAGAAACAAGGCGACGATAGCGGTCGAAAACAGCAAGCCCAGGATCGTCACAGACAATCCCGGCGACCCGACCAGCCTTCGCCAAGCTCTCAGCATTGCATGTCTCTTGCGAGCGAACGGCTCTACAGTCGCCCTGCAAGGCTAAAGATTTGGTTGAGCAGCGGACCCCCCGGTCGATTCTCCGTAATCCTGCGGGCCGGTTCGGGTGCAATAATACTTTCAAATCAAGATAATTCCGACGCAATCGGCGTCCGGGGCGCCGCCTCGATGCCCCCGGTCGATGAGATCGCTCATGACGTCATTCGGGGGGCGCGACGAAGTCGCGCCCCCCGAAATCTGGACAATGCGGATCGAGATTCCGGGCTCGCATCAGTCGGCTGGCGCCGACCAGGACATCAAGACCGAACTCGGGTGAACCCGAATTCGGCCCCCGGAATGACCGTGCTTAGTTCTTCGACTTGTCGACCAGCGCGCCCTTCTTGATCCAGGGCATCATGTCGCGCAGCTTGGCGCCGACTTCCTCGATCGGGTGCGCGGCGAGCTTGGCGCGGGTCGCCTTGAACGAGGTCTGGTTGACCTTGTTCTCGAGCATCCAGTCGCGCGAGAACTTGCCGGACTGGATGTCGTTCAGCACCCGCTTCATCTCCTTCTTGGTCTCGTCGGTGATGATGCGCGGACCGGTGACGTACTCGCCGTACTCGGCAGTGTTGGAGATCGAGTAGTTCATGTTGGCGATGCCGCCTTCATAGATCAGGTCGACGATCAGCTTCACTTCGTGCAGGCACTCGAAATAGGCCATCTCCGGCGCGTAGCCGGCTTCGACCAGCGTCTCGTAGCCGCCCTTGATCAGTTCGACCAGACCGCCGCAGAGCACCACCTGCTCGCCGAACAGGTCGGTCTCGCATTCTTCCTTGAAGGTGGTCTCGATGATGCCGGCGCGGCCGCCGCCGACGGCGGAGGCGTAGGACAGGCCGAGGTCATGGGCATTGCCCGAGACGTCCTTGGCGATCGCGATCAGGCAGGGCACGCCGCCGCCGCGCTGATACTCCGAGCGCACGGTGTGGCCGGGGCCCTTCGGCGCGATCATCAGCACGTCGAGGTCGGCGCGCGGATCGAGCAGGTTGAAGTGGACGTTGAGGCCGTGCGCGAAGACGAGGGCTGCGCCCTTCTTCATGTTGTCGTGCAGGTGCTCGCGATAGATGTCGCCCTGGAGCTCGTCCGGGGTCAGCATCATGACGAGGTCGGCCCATTTGGCGGCTTCGGCAACTTCCATCACCTTGAAGCCGGCGGCTTCCGCCTTCTTGGCCGAGGCCGAACCCTTGCGCAGCGCAATGGCCACTTCCTTGACGCCGGAGTCCTTGAGGTTGAGCGCATGGGCGTGGCCCTGGCTGCCATAGCCGACGATGACGACCTTCTTGCCCTTGATCAGGTTCAGGTCGGCGTCGCGATCATAATAAACACGCATAGTCGTTTCCTCGTTAGGGGCCAGAATCGGCCGTGGTCAGGTCTTACTGTTCAGGTCTTGGACGGGTGAAAATTGCGGATTTCCGGGGCTGTCTAGAGCATTTTCAGCCCCCTGGGAAACCCGTTTCTGCATGGAAAACTGCGGCATCATGCATCCATGAAGACAGGGTAGAGCGATGCCAAAAGCAGGATCGCCATCAGGATATTGAAGGCACGGACCAGCCGCTCGGAGGTCAGGATCGGCCGGAGTGCAGTGCCGAACAAGGCCCAGACCACGGTCGAGACCGTACCGACGAGCAGGCTGATCAGGGTCTGGATCGCGATGTTCAGGGGAAACCGGGCGATTGCCGCATAGGCGGTGATGGTGCCGATCACGATCACCCAGCCCTTGGCGTTGATCCATTGGAACATCGCCGCGCCCCAGAAGGTCATCGGGCCGCGCCCATCCCCCTCGCCGGGCTTGGCCGGACCGGAAAGCGCGATCGCCGCGGCGAGATAGATCAGGTAGGCGGCGCCGGCATATTTCAGGATGGTCTGGAGGATCGGATAGGCCAGGAACACCGTGCCGAGCCCAAGGCCGACGGTGGCCACCATGAAGGCAAAGCCGATGACGATGCCGACGATGTGCGGAATGGTGCGGCGGAAGCCGTAGGTCAGTCCGGAGGACAGCAGCATGATGTTGTTCGGCCCGGGCGTGAAGTACATCACTACCATGAAGGCGAGAAAGGCATAGAACAGCGAGTAAGCCATGTTCACCTCACGCAGCCTTCGGCAGGACTTGCGGGCGCTTCGCCAGCACCATCACCGCGATGCCGCCGATCACGGTGAGCATGCCGGCGAGGCGCAGGGGTCCGAACCTTTCGCCGAACACGATGCTTGAGGCGGCCGAGCCGACGAAGGGCACCAGCAACGCGAACGGCACCACTTGTGCGGCGGGATAGTCGCGCAGCAGCCGTCCCCACAGCCAATAGGCGATGCTCGTCGAGATGCCGCCAAGCGCCAGCATGCAGAGCGCTGATGTCAGCGATATGTGGCTCAGCGATGTCCAGGTCGGCGCGGGACCATTGGCGATCAGCGCCAGCACGAACAGCGGCACGGCCGAGGCGAGGCACAGCCACGCGAACAGGTCGAACATCGGCACGCCGCGAGCGCCGCGCAGCAGGAGATTGCCGACGGCAAAGCTGACCGGCGAGATCATCAGCACCGCAAACGCAGCGACGCTGAAATCATAGCCGACCGTGCCGCAGATCATCAGAAGACCGATCGCGGCGATACCGACGCCCAGCGCCTGTTTCGGCGTCGGACGCTCGCCGAATGCGATCGCGGCAAAGCCGATCGTGAACAGCGCCTGGCTCTGCACGACGACGCTGGTCAGCCCCACCGGCACGCCATGGGCGATGCCATAGGCCTGGGACAGGAACTGACCTAGGAACAGCGTGAAGCTGATCGCGATCAGGAGCGACCAGGCGATTTTCGGCTTGCGGATGAACAGGCACGGCACTGCGGCGACGGTGAAGCGCAGCGCGGTCATCAGCTCCGGCGAAAGCTCGTCGAGCGCGATGCGGCTCGCCACGAAGGCAAGCCCCCAGATGATCGCCACCAGGACGGCGATGAGGATGTCGGCCGGCTTCATTGTTGTTTCCGGTTCTGCCCTGTCGTGCAGCCCTGTTGTTCTTGGTCTAGCCTTGCTCGCCGGCCACTATGTGGACGAATTGGGTTTCCGCAGCAGATAAGTGCCGTGCATCGGGGCGTGATAATCGGCCGAGACCAGCGTGAAGCCGACGTCTGCCAGCATCCGCTCCATCACCCAGCCGAAGGTCGAATATTCGTCGCGCATATGCGTCACCACGCCCTCGCGCGCGAATTCGTGGTTCTTGATCTGGAAGTCGGCCCATTGCTCGACATCGCGCTCGACGGTATCGGGCATGGAAGCATAGACGATGTCACGCAAATAGAAGCTCGCGCCCGGCTTCAGCGCGCGATAGATCCGCGACATCGCCACCGCCTTCCAGAAGTCCGGCAGATGGTGCAGCGTGAACTCGCTGACGATCAAATCGTAGGATTCCGGGCGGTAGGCGAAGCTGAGCAGGCCGGCGGACTGGGTCGCGACCTTTGCCTTGCGGTCGCGCGCGTAGATTTCGGCGAGCGCCAGCATCGCCGGCGAGATGTCGATGGCGTCGACCTCGGCGCCCATCAGCGCGGCTTCGGTCGCGAGCACGCCGTTGCCGCAGCCGATATCGGCGATGCGCCAGCCGCGCTGGACCCCGAGCATTTTCAGCGCGGCGCGCGCCCGCAGATCGGCATCGTCATGGGCGTCGTAGATCGAGGCCACCGCGGGCTCGATCCCCATCCGGTTCCGCTCGTTATAATACCAGTCGCGCGCCAGCATGGTTCACATCCCTTCGGGCCCGCGACCGATCGCGGCAACGCCGGTACGCGACACCTCGACAAGGCCGAGCGGGCGCATCAGGTCGATATATTGATTGATCTTGTCCGTATTGCCTGTGATCTCGAACACAAAGCTCTCGGTGGTGGCGTCGATCACGCGGGCGCGGAACGCATCGGCAAGCCTGAGCGCCTCGACCCGGTGCTCGCCCTGCCCGCGCACCTTCACCATCGCGAGCTCGCGCTCGATCGATCGCCTGGTCTGGGTCATGTCGACGACGCGGTAGACCGGGATCATGCGGTCAAGCTGATGCTTGATCTGCTCGATCACCATCGGCGTTCCCGTGGTGACGATGGTGATGCGCGAGAGATGCTTCTGCGCTTCGGTCTCCGAGACCGTGAGGCTCTCGATGTTGTAGCCGCGGCCCGAGAACAGGCCGATGACGCGCGCAAGCACACCCGGCTCGTTCTGAACGAGCACCGAGAGCGTATGCGTCTCGTTGGGATCGTGGCGGTCTTCGATGAAGTAGGCGGATGCGGGCTGGTTCATTGTCGTTCCCCTCTATTCTTTCTCGTCATGCCCCGCCTAGTGCGCAATTGCGCACGGGGGCGGGGCATCCAGTAATCTCCGGCGTCGAGAGTCCCACGACGGCCGCGGCGTACTGGATCGTCCGGTCAAGCCGGACGATGACAGTGGAATGCTTGGTCGGCGATCGCATCATCACGCGACCACCCTCTGGGCCAACGGCGCATCCGCCATGACCCATCGCTTGAACAGATCGAAATCGATATTGCCACCGGACAGCACGAGACCGACGCGCTTGCCCGACAGTTTTTTCTTTTCCTGCAGCGCGGCGGCGAGTGCGGCTGCCCCTGCGCCTTCAGCGAGATTGTGCGTATCGGTCCAGTAGGCGCGGATCGCGGCGGCGACCTCGTCGTCGGTGACCTGCGCAATATGCGAGGCGCCCTTGCGGATCAGGGCGAGTGCATCCTCATCCGGAATGCGCGTCGCCATGCCGTCTGCGAGCGTATTGGCAGTCTCGGTCGTCACGATCTTGCCGGCCGCGAACGACAGCGCATAAGACGGCGCTTCCGTCGACTGCACGCCGACGATCTCGGTCTTCAGGCCCAGCAGATCGCGCGCCATGATGCAGCCGCAGATGCCGGAGCCCTGCCCGATCGGCACATAGAGGACGTCGAGATCGGGCGCGGAGCGAAACAGTTCGAGCGCGTAGGTCGCAACGCCCAGCACGAGGTCCGGGTGGAACGACGGCACCATGTGCAGGCCTGCGAACTGCGCACGGCGCTCGGCTTCCTCGCGCGCGGCCTGAAAATCCTCGCCGTGCTCGATCAGTTCGGCGCCGAACGCCTTCATCGCGCGGTTCTTCTCGACCGAATTGCCCCGCGGCACGTAGATCACGGCCGGCACGCCGTGCCGACCAGCGGCAAAGGCCAGGCTCTGGCCGTGATTGCCACGCGTCGCGGAAATGATACCCGGCGTATTCGGCCGCTCACGCTTCAGCCGTTCGAGATAGACCAGCCCGCCGCGCACCTTGAAGGCGCCGATCGGCGTGTGGTTCTCGTGCTTGACCACGACGTCGGTCCCGAGACGCTGGGCGAGCAGCGGCCAGCCGCGTGCCGGCGTTGCCGGCACCGCCTGCCCCACGATCGCATGTGCGCGCTCGAGCTCCGTCAGGTCGAACATCACATCACACCAGCGCCTTGCCGGCGGCGAACGCCTTTGCGGTGGCTTCGTCGTTGGCCTGCTCGGGCAACAGCATCTCGTTGTGCGCCTTGCCGGAGGGGATCATCGGGAAGCAGTTCTCCAGCGCGGCGACGCGGCAGTCGAACAGCACCGGGCGCTTGACCGAGATCATCTCCTGGATGGCGCCGTCGAGATCGGACGGCTTGTGCACCTGGATGCCGACGCCGCCATAGGCCTCCGCGAGCTTGACGAAATCCGGCAGCGCTTCCGAATAGGAATGCGACAGGCGGTTACCGTGGAGCAGCTGCTGCCACTGGCGCACCATGCCCATGTACTGGTTGTTCAGGATGAAGATTTTGATCGGCAGCTCGTACTGCACCGCCGTCGACATTTCCTGCATCGTCATCTGCACCGAGGCATCGCCCGCGATGTCGATGACGAGGCTGTCGGGATGGGCAACCTGCACGCCGACCGCGGCCGGCAGGCCGTAGCCCATGGTGCCGAGACCGCCGGACGTCATCCAGCGATGCGGTTCGTCGAAGCCGTAGAACTGCGCCGCCCACATCTGGTGCTGGCCAACTTCCGTCGTGATGTACGTATCCCTGCCGCGCGTCGCCTCGAACAGGCTCTGGATCGCGTGCTGCGGCAGGATGACGTCGTTGCTCTTCTTGTAATAGAGCGAGTTGCGCGCGCGCCACTGCGCGATCTGCTGCCACCAATTCTTGATGTCGGGCTTCTTCGCCTCCGCCTTGAACACCTGGAGGATGTCGCCGAGGATGTTGCCGCAATCGCCGATGATCGGCACGTCGACGCGGATGTTCTTGTTGATCGAGGACGGATCGATGTCGATGTGGATCTTCTTCGAGCCCGGCGAGAACGCGTCGACACGGCCGGTGATGCGGTCGTCGAAGCGCGCACCGACGCACAGCATGACGTCGCAATCATGCATCGTCATGTTGGCCTCGTAGGTGCCGTGCATGCCGAGCATGCCGAGCCAGTTCTTGCCCGACGCCGGATAGGCGCCCAGGCCCATCAGCGTGGAGGTGATCGGGAAACCGGTGACCTCGACCAGCTCGCGCAGCAGCTTGGTGGCCTCGGGGCCGGAATTGATGACGCCGCCGCCGCTGTAGATGACCGGGCGCTTGGCATTGGCGAGCAGCGACACGGCCTTGCGGATCTGCGTCGCATCGCCCTTCACGCGCGGCGCGTAGGAGCGGTGCACGTCGGATTTGCGCGGCGGGTGATAGGTGCCGGTGGCGAACTGCACGTCCTTGGGGACATCGACCAGCACCGGGCCCGGACGGCCCGTGGTTGCAACGTAAAATGCCTCGTGCAGCACCTTTGCGAGATCGTTGACGTCGCGCACCAGCCAGTTGTGCTTGGTGCAGGGGCGCGTGATGCCGACCGTGTCGCATTCCTGGAACGCGTCGTTGCCGATCAGATGCGTCGGCACCTGGCCGGAGATGCAGACCAGCGGGATCGAGTCCATCAGCGCATCGGCCAGCGGCGTCACCATGTTGGTGGCGCCGGGGCCGGAGGTCACCAGAGCCACGCCCGGCTTGCCGGTCGAACGCGCATAGCCTTCGGCGGCGTGGCCCGCGCCCTGCTCGTGGCGAACCAGGATGTGCTGGACCTCGCTCTGCTGGAAGATCTCGTCATAGATCGGAAGCACAGCGCCGCCGGGATAGCCGAAAATGTCGGTCACGCCATGATCGATGAGCGCGCGGACGATCATCGCGGCGCCGGTCATCTGGTTCGGATCGTGGCTCTTGTCGCTCATTGTCTTGCTCCGGATGCGCTGTTGTCAGCGGCTTCGTTCGTGTCGGTTTCGGGAAATAAAAAAGGCCCCGAAGAGGGACCCTGCACACCGCCTGTCATGTGGATGGCAGCTAGCCACCCCCGGCGGTTTGCCTGGGTACGACGGCGATAAGGAGTTTGGTAATAATGTTGCGCATGACGGACGCTCGGCTTCCCAAAGGTTGCGCGAAACATAGCGGCCAAAGCCCGGATGTCAAGGCAATGCGGCCGTTCTCGCGCGATTTTGGCAGTGTAGCGGTGTTCCCGGGGTTCGGCGAGAGGTAAATGCGGGAACCCGGGCAGAAAAGCGCTTCAGCCCTCGTCCCGAGCCGCGCTGACGGCGGCTGCGAGCCAGCCCCTCGCCTCCTCCGGCTTGACCCACTCGAAGTCAGGCAATTGGTGCCGGAACCAGGTGAATTGCCGCTTGGCGTAGTGGCGGGTATCAGCGCGGCCGATCGTGGCGGCCTCCTCCAGGCTGAGCTCGCCGCGCAGATGCCGGATCAAGGCCGGCACGCCGTGGGCCTTCATGGCCGGCAGCAGCGGATCGAGGTGTCTGGCGGCGAGCCGTTCGACTTCCCTCAGCGCACCGCCGCCAAGCATGGCGTCGAAGCGGGCATCGATGCGGGCATAAAGATCGTCCCGCTCGGGGGCGAGAAATACCGCGCGAAAACTGTCCTTGGGCAGCAGCGGGGGCTGGCCCTCCTGCTGCCAGTCGAGCAGCGAACGGCCGGTCGCCTCGACCACCTCGAGCGCGCGCGCGATCCGGGTGCGGTCGCGCAGGTTCAATCGCTCGGCAGCGCGCGGATCGCGACGTGCGAGTTCCGCATGCAGCGCCTCCACGCCGTTCCGCTCCAGCCGCGCCCGCACATCCTCGCGCACATCGGCCGGAATCGGCGGCACGACGGAGAGGCCCGCCGTCAACGCCTTGAAATAGAGCCCGGTGCCGCCGATGAAGATCGGCAGGCGGCCTTCGGCTTGCGCCTCGTCGAGCGCCCTCGCCGCATCGCTCACCCAGGCGCCGGCCGAGAAATTCAGCGCCGCATCGACGTGGCCATAGAGGCGATGCGGCACGAGCGCCTCATCCGTCCCCGTCGGCCGCGCCGTGATGATGCGGAGGTCGCGATAGACCTGCATGGAATCGGCATTGATGACGACGCCGCCTGCGCTGAGGGCAAGCTCGAGCGCCAGCGCCGACTTGCCGCTGGCGGTCGGGCCTGCGATAAGCACGGCCTTGCCAACATGCCCTCTGCCGACTTGTCCCTCGCTCACGAAAACCTCAAATGTCCCTCGTCGCCACGCTGATCTGCAATCCCGACAATCCCGCGCTCGACTCCACCATCGTCGACGGCGCCCGCGCCGTGCTGCCCCAGGCAGCCCCCGCGCACTGGCTGTTCGACGGGGTTGCGGTCGACATCCCCTTCGGCGCCGACAGTAACCTCGAAGGCGACCGACACGCCATCGAACAGCGGTTGCGCGAGCTGCGCGGCGACCTGCCGATCGACATCGTCGTGCAACCAGTCGGCGTCCGGCGCAAGAAGCTTTTTCTCGCCGACATGGATTCCACCATGATCGGCCAGGAATGCATCGACGAGCTCGCCGATCTCGTCGGGATGAAGGCCCATGTCGCAGGCATCACCGAACGCGCTATGCGCGGCGAGATCGAGTTCGAGCCGGCGCTGCGCGAGCGCGTCGCGCTGCTGAAGGACCTTCCCGCCAGCGTGGTCGACGAAGTCCTGGCCAAGCGCATCACGCTGACCCCGGGCGGCCGAGAGCTGGTCGCGACCATGCGCAAGCACGGCGCCTATACCTGCCTCGTCTCCGGCGGCTTCACGCTGTTCACCAGCGCGGTCGCCGCCAAGATCGGCTTCCAGGAGAACCGTGCCAACGAGCTCGTCGTACGCGACGGCAAGTTCACCGGCGAAGTGAAGGAGCCGATCCTGGGCCGCGCCGCAAAGCTCGCGACGCTGGTGGATCTGATGGAGTCGTTCGATCTCGACGACGTCGACTCGGTTGTTGTCGGCGACGGCGCCAATGATCTGGCAATGATCCAGGCGGCGGGGCTGGGCGTGGCGTACCACGCCAAGCCCGCAGTGGCCGCGGCTGCGGCAGCGCGGATCGACCATGGCGATCTCACGGCGCTGCTCTATGCGCAGGGGTATCGGCGCGAGGAGTTCGTGGAGGGTTAATACAATCGTCGTTCCGGGATGGTGCAAAGCACCAGACCTCAGGTGCGCAATTGCGCACCGGGGAACCTCGAGATTCCGGGTTCGATGCTTCGCATCGCCCCGGAATGACGGATGAAGTTACTGCACGCTCAGCGCGACAAACCGCAGCTCGCCGTCGGCGTTCGAGACCAGCAGCAGCACCGACTTCTTGCCGTCCTTCTTGAGCTGGTCGACGCGCTTCTGGATGTCGGCGCCGCTGGACACCGCCTCCTGCGCGACCTCGACGATGACGTCGCCGGCCGACAGACGCTTCTCGGCAGCATCGGAATTGGCGTCGACATTGGTGACGACCACGCCCTTGACGCTCTCCTTGATCTTGTAGCGCGTGCGCAGATCCTTGTTCAGCGCCGCCAGATCGAGGCCGAGCGCCTTCTGCGTCACCGGTTTCTCGGGCGCCGGCTCGTCGGTCTTCACCGCGGCCTGCACCTTTTCGGGATCCTGGAGGCGGCCGAGCGTGACCTTCTTGGTCTGCTCCTCGCCCTTGCGGATGATGACGACGTCGACCTCCTTGCCGACCGCCGTGTCGGCGACGACGCGGGACAGGTCCTTCGGATCCTTGACGTCCTTGCCATCGAACTTGACGACGACGTCGCCGGGCTCGATGCCGGCCGGCTTGGCCGGGCCCTTGTCGTCGACGCCGGCAACCAGCGCGCCGCGCGGCGGCTTGATGTTGAGGCTCTCGGCGATCTCGTCGGTGACGCTCTGGATGCGCACGCCCAGCCAGCCGCGCCGCAGCTCGCCGAACTGGCGGAGCTGGTCGACGACACCCACGACCGTCTTCGACGGCACCGCGAAGCCAATGCCGATCGAGCCACCGGAGGGCGAGATGATCAGCGTGTTGACGCCGATGACGTCGCCTTCGAGGTTGAACAGCGGACCGCCTGAATTGCCGCGGTTGATGGCGGCGTCGGTCTGGATGTAGCTGTCATAGGGACCCGAGGAGATGTCGCGGTTCTTGGCCGAGACGATGCCGGCCGTCACCGTGCCGCCGAGGCTGAAGGGGTTGCCGATCGCGACCACCCAGTCGCCGAGGCGCAGCTTGTCGCTGTCGCCGAACTTCACTGCGACGAGCGGCTTCGGCGGCTTGAACTTCAACACCGCGAGGTCGGTCTTCTTGTCGACGCCGACCAGCTCTGCCTTGATCTTGGTGCCGTCGTTGAGGATGACGTTGATCTCGTCGGCATCCGCAATGACGTGGTTGTTGGTGACGACGACGCCTGACGTGTCGATGATGAAACCGGAGCCGAGCGAGTTGGTCTTGCGCGGCGGCGCGCTGTTGTCGCCGCCCTTGCTGCCGCCGCCGGGGCCCCTGCGGTTCTTGAAGAAGTCGTCGAAGAACTCCTCGAAGGGCGAGCCGGGCGGCAGTTGCGGCATGGTGTTGCTGCCGCCGCCCTTGGCCTCGACGTTCTGCGAGGTCGAGATGTTGACGACCGCGTCGATCACCTTCTCGGCGACGTCGGCGATACCTTCCGGCCCGCGCGCATGAGCCGGCGTGCCGAACGTGCTGAAAGCACCGACGGCAAGCGCGGCCAGCCCAACTCGCACACAATGGCGCAAGCGGGACGGGGCAATGGTGGCAGCGGTCATTGTGATCTCCAGAGAAAAGGATTCGGCGCCATGGCTTTGCCCCCAAGACTGCGCTCGAACGGGGGGACGGCGCAAGCGCGGAGCTTAACGGGCCTCAAGACCCCGACAATACGGCGAAAACCGGTTCCTCGCCTTCACTTTGGCGTTGGCACGAGGTCTAAACCGGACGCCGCATCACCCAGATCAGGATCAGGCCGGCGATGGCCGAACCGATCCCGACCACCCGCAGGACATTGTCCGGCGTGGCCATGGCGCTCTTCATGGCCTTGCGCATCCAGTTCGGACTGGCCGCGAACATCAAGCCTTCCAGCACGAACAGAATGCCCAGGCCGATGAGGAAGTCGGCGAACGCAATGGACCTCATCGGATTGGAACCTCCCGTTGTGCTGTTCTTGTCTGGACGAGGGGCGGCAGAACCGCCGCCCCTGTCTAGCCTACGGCTTCGCCGGCGTCGCGGTCGCCGCCTTGCCGGACGGGTTACCAAAGAACCGGAAGAAATCCGAGTCCGGCCGCAGCAGGAAACGGGTGTCGTTCGAGCGCAGCCCGTTCTCATAGGCCGTCATCGACCGGTAGAAGGCGAAGAAGTCGGCATCCTTGCCGTAGGCTTCCGCGAACAGGCGGTTGCGTTCGGCGTCGCCGATGCCGCGGGTCTGCTCGGCCTGCGACTTGGCTTCCGCCTCGATCACGGTCGCCTCACGGTCGGCCTTGGAGCGGATTTCCTGTGCCTTCTGGCCGCCCTGCGCGCGGAACTCAGCGGCTTCGCGCTCGCGCTCCGTCTTCATGCGCAGATAGACCGCCTGGCTGTTCTGCTCCGGCAGATCGGCGCGGCGGATCCGGACGTCGACGACCTGGATGCCGTAGCCGTCGGCCTCCCGATCAAGCTGCTCGCGGATACGCTGCATCAGCTTCTCGCGGTCGTCGCGCACCACGTTGATGAATGTGACCTCGCCGAGCACGCGGCGCAGCGCCGCGTTCAGGAGCGTGGTGAGCTGGATGTTGGCGGCCTGGATCGAGCCGACGCTCTGATAGAAGCGCAGCGCATCCTTGATGCGGTAGCGCGCGAAGGCGTCGACCACGAGCCGCTTCTGGTCGGACGCGATCGCTTCCTGCGACGGGTTCTCGAGATCGAGGATCCGCTTGTCGATGTTGATCACCGAATTCCACGGCGCTTTGAAATGCAGGCCGGGATCGGTGACGACGTCGACGGGCTTGCCGAACTGCAGCACGATGGTCTGCTCGGTCTGTTGCACCGTGAACAGCGACATGTAGCCGACGATCACGACGAGCAGGAGAGCGAGCAGCGTGACGATACCTGTGACCGGAGACCTCATCGGGTGCCTCCGCTCGAGGGCTGACCGGTGGTAGGCGGCCGCTTGGTCGTCAATTCGTTGAGCGGCAGGAAGGGCACGACGCCCTGGCCCGAAGGGCCACCGTCATAGACGAGCTTGTCGGCACCGCCGAGCACGCGCTCCATCGTCTCCAGATAGATCCGTTCACGCGTCACGTCGGGCGCCTTCTTGTATTCCTCGTAAACCTTCAGGAAGCGTGCGCTCTGGCCCTTTGCCTCGGCAACCGTCTGCTCCCTGTAGCCTTCGGCGGCTTGCAGGATCTGCGCCGAACGTCCGCGCGCCTGCGGCACGACCTGGTTGGCGTAGGTCTGCGCTTCGTTCTGCAACTGCTCGAGATTGGCGCGCGCCGCCTGGACGTCGCGGAAGGCGTCGATCACCTGCGCCGGCGGGTCGACCTTCTGCATCTGCACCTGGGTGATCTGAATGCCGGCGCCGTAGCTGTCCAGCGTCCTCTGGATCAACTCCTGCACGCCCTGTTCGGTGACGTTGCGGGCGCCGGTCAGGATCGGCTGGATCTGCGAGCGGCCGATCACCTCGCGCATCGCGCTTTCGGCCACCGCCTTCACGGTGCCTTCGGGATTCTGGATGTTGAACAGGAAGTTGCCGACGCCGTTCGGCTTGATCCGCCACAGCACGGTGAAATCGACGTCGACGATGTTCTCGTCGCCGGTCAGCATCAGGCTCTCTTCCGGCACGTCACGAATGGAGCGGCCGCGCCGCGCCGGATCGTCGATCAGCGTCATGCCGATGGAGATCGTGTTGACGCGCAGCGCCTTCGGCAGCAGCACCGTCTCGATCGGATAGGGCAGGTGATAGTTCAGGCCCGGGTCCACGGTGCGCACGTGCTTGCCGAAACGCAGCACGACGCCCTGTTCTTCAGACTGCACCCTGAAGAAGCCCGACAGCAGCCAGAACGCGACGATCAGCAGCACGATCAGCGTGATGCCGATGCCGGAGAAATAGCCGCCCGGCATGATCTGCTGGAGGCGGTCCTGGCCGCGCCGCAGAAGGTCTTCCAGATCCGGCGGCCTTGGCCCGACCGGTTGCGGGCCGTTGCCCCATGGTCCCTTCGGACCCGAGCCCCATGGGCCACCGCCCTGATTCTTCCACGGCATTCGACGCTCTCCTCGGCAGGGTGGAATTGCCCCCGCCCGCTTTGTCCGGTCCGGCTTTATAGGGGACAGGCAGGTCCCTTACAACGCGGCCCTGGCCGCCTTTCGAGCTATGCTCGGGCACGAAAAAGTCAATGTAAACATTGGCGAAATCGGTTAATGGCGGGACCGCCGACGATATGTCACATAGGAGTAGTCGGCACTGTCGTCGGGTCCGGCAGGATGGCGGATGCGCGCCGTCTCGTCCCATTCCGCCTTGTCGATGTCGAAATGCGTGTCGCCGTCGGGCCGCGCGTGCACTTCGGTGATTTCGAGGCGATCGGCGCGATCGAGCCATTGCCGGTAGATCTCGGCGCCGCCGATCACCGCGATCTCGGCGACCGAACGCCGCAGGGCATCCCCGAGCGCGACCGCGCCCGCATCCGCGGCCGAGGTCGTCACGACGGCGCCATTGGCGCGATAAGCCGCATCGCGCGTGACAACGATGTTGGTGCGGTTGGGGAGCGGGCGGCGCAGGGATTCGAAGGTCTTGCGGCCCATGATCACGGGCTTGCCGATGGTGAGCGCCTTGAAGCGCTGCATGTCGGATTTAAGCCGCCACGGAATCGCGCCACCGGCGCCGATGACGCCGTTCTCCGCAATCGCCACGACGAAGACGATCTCCATCAGGCAGCGCTCCCGGCAAGCCGTGTCAGCGCGGGACCGGTGACGCGGCACAGCGTCCAGTCGTCCATCATCACGGCGCCGAGCGATTTGTAGAAAGCGATCGACGGCGCGTTCCAGTCGAGCACCGCCCATTGCAGGCGCGACCAGCCGTTCTCGACGCACTCTTTCGCGAGATAGACCAGCAGCGCCTTGCCGAGGCCCCTGCCCCGATGCGACGGCCGCACATAGAGGTCTTCGAGATAGATGCCGTGGCGGCCGCTGAAGGTGGAGAAATTCGCAAACCACACCGCGAAGCCCACCGGCTCGCCGTTCCATTCGGCGATCGCGCAATAGAGCTGCGGCCTGTCGCCGAACAGCGCGTCGGCGATGTCAGCCTCGGTCGCCTCCACCTCGTGCGAGAGCTTTTCGTACTCGGCGAGCTCGCGGATGAAGGAGAGAACGAGCCCGGCTTCGCCCGGGCGCGCGCGGCGGATGTTCAGCGACATCTAGACTGCGACTTCCGCCTTGATGTGCGGATGCGGGTCGTAGCCGACGAGCTCGAAATCCTCAAAGCGGAAGGAGAAGATGTCCTTCACATCAGGGTTGATCCTCATCACCGGCAGCGCCCGCGGCGGGCGCGTCAGCTGAAGCCGCGCCTGCTCCAGATGGTTGGAATAGAGATGGGTGTCGCCGAGCGAATGCACGAAGTCGCCGGGCTTCAGGCCGGTGACCTGCGCCACCATCATCGTGAGCAGCGCGTAGGAGGCGATGTTGAAGGGCACGCCGAGGAAGACGTCGGCCGAGCGCTGATAGAGCTGGCACGACAGCTTGCCGTTGGCGACGTAGAACTGGAACAGCAGGTGACAGGGCGGCAGCGCCATCTTCTCGACATCGGCCGGATTCCAGGCGGTGACGATCAGCCGGCGGGAATCCGGGGTGCGCTTGATCATGTCGATGACGTTGGCGATCTGGTCGATGCTGCGCCCGTCGGCCGTGGGCCAGGATCGCCATTGGTGGCCGTAGACCGGCCCGAGATCGCCATTGGCATCGGCCCACTCGTCCCAGATGGTGACGCCGTTGTCGCGCAGATATTTGATGTTGGTGTCGCCCTTCAGGAACCAGAGCAGCTCATGCACGATCGCCTTCAGCGGCAGCCGCTTGGTGGTCAGCATCGGGAAGCCGGCAGACAGATTGAAGCGCATCTGATGGCCGAAGACCGAGAGCGTGCCGGTGCCGGTCCGGTCGGTCTTCTCGGCGCCGTCTGAAAGAATCCGCTCGAGCAGGTCCTGATACTGGTGCATGCGCCATTGAGCCTTTTGGGGAGGCGGCGAACTTAACGGCCACCCCCACGCTGCGACAGCGGCGATTCGCTATCTCCACCGATTATACCCGGAAAAGTGAGCTTTCCCGGCGCAAACGACAAGGGGCGGAACCTGAGCCCCGCCCCCTCGCCTATCGGCTTGAAAGTGCTGCTTAAGTTGCCGGCTTGAGCACCGGGGTCCACTTCGCGATCTCGCTCTTGACGAGGCGCGCCAGCGCCTCCGGCGTGCGTTCCGCAGGACCCGGGATGACGCTGCCGAGCTCCAGCAGGCGCTTCTTCACGGTCTCGTCGTCGAGCGCCCTGATCGCGGCGGCGTTCAGGCTGGCAATGATCGCGGGAGAAGTTCCCTTCGGCGCGAACATCGCGTTCCAGGCCTGGGCCTGGAACGCAGGCAGGCCGGCTTCCGCCGTGGTCGGCACGTTCGGCAGCGACGGATTGCGCTCGGGCGTTGCGATCGCATAGGCCTTGATGGTGCCGGCATTGATCTGCGGCACCGCGTTGACGATCTGGTCGCACATGTAATCGACCTGCCCCGCCACCAGCGCGTTCATCGCGGGGCCCGTGCCGTTGAAGGGCACGCCGACCGGCTTGACGTCGAGGATCGAGTGCAGGAGCTCGCAGGAGACGTGCGACACCGAGCCGACGCCGGCATGCGCCGCGTTCACCTTCTCGGCATTGGCCTTCACGTAAGCGACGAACTCCTTCAGGTCCTTCGGCGGAAAGTCCTTGCGCGCGAGGATCAGGATCGGCGTGCCCGCCAGCAGCGCGATCGGCTCGAAATCCTTCTCCGGATGATAGGCGAGCTTCGGATAGAGCGGCACCGAGGCGGCATGCGTGCCCATATGCCCGGTGATGAGCGTATAGCCGTCATTGGCGGCGCGCGCGGCGCGCGTGGTCGCGGTGGTGCCGCCGGCTCCGACCACGTTCTCGATGATGATGCTCTGCCCCAGCGTCTGCGCCATATGCGCGGTGACGATGCGCGCCACGACATCGGTCGGGCCGCCCGCCGCGAACGGCACGATCATGGTGATGCCGCGGGTCGGATAGGTCTGTGCCTCAGCCGGCGCGACAAAGGCGCACAGCGATGCGAGCGCTGCGGCACATGCGCCCGTGAGCGCGCGAAGAACGGTCATGTCGATCCCCTCAGACACAAACAAAAATGCCGGCCACAAGGGCCGGCATTTTCATTTCACGAAGCCGTCACACAAGTCGATTCGACTTCCGAATGCGGCGCGCGGACGCAGGGCGCCCCGAGGACGCAGCGCCCTCAGTTCTCCGATTCGGTGAACACCTGGTCGCGCTTGGCACGCAACACCGGCAGCACCGTGAGGAGCAGGAGGAACGCCGCGATCGCCAGCAGCACCGCCGACAACGGACGCGTCAGGAACACGCTC
Organism: Bradyrhizobium sp. 14AA; assembly: GCF_054185205.1. Classification (NCBI taxonomy): domain Bacteria; kingdom Pseudomonadati; phylum Pseudomonadota; class Alphaproteobacteria; order Hyphomicrobiales; family Nitrobacteraceae; genus Bradyrhizobium; species Bradyrhizobium sp. 14AA. The sequence goes on from NZ_JAVAYM010000002.1 coordinate 409,130, forward strand.
CAGTCGCCGCGCGAGATCAGCAGCGCACGGCGCAGGTTCTCCTCCATCAGCGGCCCGAGCACCATGCCGAGCAGCAGCGGTGCCGGCTCGAAATCGTGCTTGATCAGCCAGTAGCCGACGAGACCGAAGACGCCGGCGAGGATGACGTCCACAGGCGCGTTGTTCACCGAGTAGATGCCGATCGCGCAGAAGATCACGATCGAGGGGAACATCAGCCGGTAAGGCACGCGCAGCAGGCGGACCCAGATTCCGACCAGCGGCAGGTTGATGATGATCAGCATCAGATTGCCGATCCACATCGAGGCGATCATGCCCCAGACCAGATCCGGCTGCTTCTGCATCACCTGCGGACCCGGCACGATGCCGTGGATGGTCATCGCACCCACCATCAGCGCCATCACCGCGTTGGGCGGGATGCCGAGCGTCAGCAGTGGGATGAAGGAGGTCTGCGCCGCCGCGTTGTTGGCGCTTTCCGGCGCCGCCACGCCCTCGATCGCACCGCGGCCGAACCGCCTCGGATCCTTCGCCAGCTTCTTCTCCAGCGTATAGGCAGCAAACGACGCGATCACCGCGCCGCCGCCCGGCAGAATGCCGAGGATCGAGCCGAGCACGGTGCCGCGCAGGATCGGCGGCGTCGAGTCGATCAGATCCTTCTTGGTCGGCATCAGACCGGTGATCTTCTGCTGCACGAGGTCGCGGTTCATCTCGGCGCCGGCGTCGAGATTGCGGATGATCTCGGCAAAGCCGAACACACCCATCGCCACCGTCGCAAAGCCGAGGCCGTCAGCGAGCTCGGGGATGTTGAAGGCCATGCGCGATGCGCCGGTCTCGATGTCCGAGCCGACCATCGACAGCAGCAATCCGAACACGATCATCGCGATCGCCTTCAGCACCGAGCCCTTGGCAAGCACCACCGCGAAGATCAGGCCGAGGCACATCAGCGAGAAATATTCGGCCGGGCCGAACGCCAGCGCGAGCTTTGTGAGTGGCGCGCCGAGGACAGCGATCAAAACGGTCGCAACGCAGCCGGCGAAGAACGAGCCGATCGCCGCGATCGCCAGCGCCGGGCCGGCGCGGCCCTGCTTGGCCATCTGGTGACCGTCGATGGCGGTGACGACCGATGTCGCCTCACCCGGAATATTGACCAGGATCGACGTGGTCGAGCCGCCATACTGGGCGCCGTAATAGATACCGGCGAGCATGATCAGCGCGCCGACCGGCGGCAGTCCGAAGGTGATCGGCAGCAGCATCGCGACGGTGGCGATGGTGCCGATGCCCGGCAGAACACCGACCAGCGTGCCGACGAGGGCACCGATCAGGCACATCAGGAGGTTGATCGGAGAGAGCGCGACGGCAAAGCCGTGAGCGAGGTTGGCAAAAATATCCATCACGCCCTCACTGGATCAGGAAACGCGGAAACATCGGCATCGGTAGCCCGAGCACGTAGGGGAACAGGATCGCGCAGCCGAGCGTCAGGCAGGCGCCGACGATGGCGGCCTCCAGCCAGCGCGTCTCATGCGATCCTGTCGCGGCAATCATGAAGCTCGCGAAGGCCGTAACCACGAGGCCGAGCGGCCGGATCGCCAGCGCGAAAAACACGATCCCGGCCATCACCAACATCGGTCCGCGCCAGGAATAATGGGACATCCCCGGCCCATCGGTCAGAAGGCCGGTCAAGGCGATCCCGGCGGACAGAGCCACCAGCAGTCCGCCGAACATCCGCGGTGCGGTGCCCGCGCCGAACGAGAAGCCGCGCATGCCCTGCAAATCGCTCGAGGCCCACAGCGCGAACAGAGCGAGCGCCATCAGGATGACGCCGCCGACATAATCCTGCGCCGACCTGATCGTCATGAACAGCGTGAGGATCGCCACCGCGAAGATCGGATAAGAATAGATCAGCGCCAGCAGCACATCGGATGACGCCTTCTTGGTGTCACCACTGACCGCCCCGATCAGCGCACCTGGCGCGCCGGCGAGCAGCGCCGTGGCGTGACTGATCACGACGGTGGCCGGGCCGCGTCCGGTGCCCCAGCCGAATAGCGTCCCGATCGACCAGATGAATTCGAAAATCTGCGGCGCAATCGCCAGCAGACAAAAGCCGAGCGCCACCGTGGTGTTTCGGGTAGCTGTCGCCGAGTGGCCCATCGTATCGGCCATGCATGTCTCCTCCGCGACCCGTAAGTCACGAGCACTGTTGTTCTAATCGGCTGGAAATCGATCCCCCGCCCGGATCACTGCCTAGCGATTTTCATTACACAATGCCAGCAAAACCCAACAGGCCTCCGGCGAGCAGGAGCCATAGTGGATTAATGCGCGAGGCCGATGCGACCACCGCAACCATCGCGGTCAGAAGCAGTGCAGCAATGGTGCGATCAGTCGACTGGGCCAGGATCAGGGCGCTGGCTGCCATCAATCCGATCGACAGCGGAACCAGTGCAGCCTGGATCAGCCCGGGCCAGCGAGACTGGCTCGGCCGGTTCAAGAGCCGGCTGACATAATAGGCAAGCAGCGCTGTCGGCAGGCACATCGCCAGCGTCGCCGCCAGCGCGCCGGGAATGCCGGCGACGGCATAGCCGATTAACGTCACGATAAGCACGTTCGGACCTGGCGAGAGCTGCGCGATCGCGTAGGCGTCGGCGAACTGCTTGTCGGTCATCCAGTGGTTCACGTCCACGGCGATGCGGTGCATCTCGGGCACGGCCGCCGCAGCGCCGCCGACCGCGAACAGCGACATCAGACCAAAGGTGGAGATCAGCGCCCAGATCGGGTTCTCGCTGGTCATATTGCTACCTTCCGCCGCAGGAGGAAGGTGGCGCCCACACTCACGGGGATTGCGACCAGCAGCACCGCCTGGAGCGGCAGTCGGAGCACGCCGATGGCGAGAAGTACGCTGAGCATCAGGATCAGCGCGACGGCGTCCAGCCGCTTGAGCAGCGGCGTCATCATGCGGAAGACCACCGCGATCAGGAGGCCGACCGCCGCGCAGGAGACGCCCGCGAGGCTGCGGCGCAGCAGGTCGATCTCGCCGAAACGGGCATAGACGATCGCGAGCGCGGTCATGATCAGCGTCGGCGGCAGCAGCAGCCCGGCAAAGGCGGCGATGCCGCCCGCGACCCCGCGCAGCCGCGCGCCGAACACCATCGACAGATTGACGATGTTGGGCCCGGGCAGGAAATGGCAGAGCGCAAAGGTCTCGTTGAACTCGTCCGCCGTCATCCAGCGGTGCTGGTCGACGATGGCGTGCCGGGCAAACACCAGAACCCCGCCGAAACCAGCCAGCGACATCCTGGCGAAGGCCAGGAACAGCGCGAGCAGGTCGGGCGGAGGGGCGTGGACGGCTGGATGATCCGGCTCTTGGACGGCCGGTGCTGAATCCTCGGGCATGTCAGGAGCTTAGAACGAGGCCCGCGGCGCGGCCAAGATCAGGTCGAGGGCTGTCCGGCACCTATCCAAAGGGAACCTCGGGGAGACCACTCGAAACCCCTGTTTTTTGAAACCTTTGCCCCCTATATTGAGGACGCCGGTTCGCCGGCTATGGAAATAAACGGTCGTCGCAATAAACCATTCGGACCCGGGGGCGGTACCCGGCGCCTCCACCAAAGCTCACCAGCGGGTGACCCAAAGCTGAGCTTTGGGGGGGGCGAAATAGGATCGACGAGGGCGTAAAGGGCGAACTTTTTCCCGGTATTGTTCCGCCGTTATCGGGCTATGCAATAGTTGCCAACGACAACTTTGCTCCGGTTGCTCAGGCTGCGTAACGCAGTTTGAAAGACCATCTTAAAGTCCTAACGGGTTAAGCTCCGTTAGGCGGGGTTCGGAGGCACCTGGCAACAGAAGCCTCCACTTACCTCTTATTTCCTTCCCGGCGGGGACTCCTGCTGACCCGTCAGGCGCGGTACTATTGCGGCTTGGCGAGTCGGGCCGGCAGGGCCCAACTCCTGAATGCAACAGGACCACCATGGCGACCGATCATATCCGATACGATGTGCTGGCCCGCGACGCGCTGCGCGGCGTGCTGCGGAAGGTGCTGACCGATGCCGCGTCCCACGGCCTGCCGGGCGAGCACCATTTCTTCATCACCTTCGTGTCGAAGGCCGAGGGGGTGAAGCTGTCGTCGCGGCTGCTCGCGCAATATCCGGAAGAGATGACGATCATCCTCCAGCACCAGTTCTGGGATCTGACCGTGCTCGAGGACCGCTTCGAGGTCGGCCTGTCCTTCGGCGGCATTCCGGAGCGGCTGATCGTGCCGTTCAGCGCCATCAAGAGCTTCCTCGACCCTTCCGTGAAATTCGGTCTCCAGTTCGACACCTCCGACGTTGCCGAAGTCGCGCCCGAGACGCTGCCGGCCGCTCCCGCGCCATCGGCCGTCGTGGTGCCCGCCCCTGCCGCTGAAGCGGCTGACAGCACCGAGGAGCCGGCGGCCCCGAGCCAGGGCGGCGCCGAAGTCGTACGGCTCGATCGTTTCCGCAAGAAATGATCTAGGTTGGGCGCGAAGCCATCGCGCGCGGCCAAACTGCCTATATAGAGAAGCACATGAACAGGCCGTGCGGCATTCCGCGCGGCAGAATGGATGTGCTCATGGCCAAAGCTGCCCGCGCGAAGACTGCCCGCCCCGCCACCCGTACCGAGACCGACAGTTTCGGTCCCATCGAGGTCCCCGCCGATCGCTATTGGGGGGCGCAGACCGAGCGCTCGCGCCAGAACTTCCGCATCGGCATCGACCGCATGCCGATCTCGCTCGTGCACGCGCTCGGCATCGTCAAGCTCGCCGCGGCGCAGTCCAATCTCGAGCTCGGCCTGCTCGACCAGCGCCGCGCCAATGCCATCATCCGCGCCGCGCGCGAGGTGATCGAAGGCAGGCTGGACGATCATTTTCCGCTGGTGGTGTGGCAGACCGGCTCGGGCACGCAGAGCAACATGAACCTCAACGAGGTGATCGCCAACCGCGCCAACGAGCTCCTGGGCGGCGAGCTCGGCGCCAAGAAGCCGGTGCATCCCAACGATCACGTCAACATGAGCCAGTCGTCGAACGACTCGTTTCCCACCGCGATGCACATCGCGGCCGCGAGCCGCATCAATGCCGATCTCGTCCCTGCCCTCGGTGGGCTGCTCCGCGCCCTGCGCAAGAAGGAGAAGGAGTTCGCCAGGATCGTGAAGATCGGCCGCACCCATACCCAGGACGCAACGCCGCTGACGCTCGGCCAGGAATTTTCCGGCTATGCCGCGCAGGTCGAAAGCGGCATCGCCCGCCTCAAGGTGGCGGTGAAGGACCTCTATCCGCTGGCGCAGGGCGGCACCGCCGTCGGCACCGGCCTCAATTCGAAGCCGCGCTTCGCAAAACTGTTCGCAAAGCACGTTGTCGGGATTACGAAACTTCCCTTCACCAGCGCCGCCAACAAATTCGAGGCGCTGGCCTCCAACGACGCCTATGTGTTGGCGCATGGCGCCATCAATTCGGTCGCGACCGGCCTGTTCAAGATCGCCAACGACATCCGCCTGCTCGGATCGGGCCCGCGTTCGGGCCTCGGCGAGCTGGTCCTGCCGGAGAACGAGCCGGGCTCCTCGATCATGCCGGGCAAGGTCAATCCGACGCAGTGCGAGGCGATGACCATGGTGTGCTGCCAGGTGTTCGGCAATCACACCGCCATCACGGTCGCCGGCAGCCAGGGCCATTTCGAGCTCAACGTCTACAAGCCGGTGCTGGCCTACAACATGCTGCACTCGATCCGCCTGATGGCCGATGCCGCGCGCTCCTTCACCGAACATTGCGTCAGCGGCATCCGCGCCGACGAAAAGCGCATCAAGGAACTGATGCAGCGCTCGCTGATGCTGGTAACCGCGCTCGCCCCGAAGATCGGCTACGACAACGCGGCCAAGGTGGCCAAGACGGCGCATGCCAACGGCACCACGCTGAAGGAGGAGGCGCTGCGGCTCGGCTTCGTCTCGGCCGACGAATTCGACCGCCTGGTCCGCCCCGAGAAGATGACCAGCCCGGGGTAGATTTCCGAATTCCGATAGTCATCCGTAATGATACGGACGCCCGGCGCCCAGAAATATGCGGTTTTGGGGTCGGGATTTGATTACCGTCAATGTCGCGGGGGGGCGGCGTGTTACGCAGCCCCACTGCCCTGGACAGGGCGAAATTCATCGTTTGATGGCCTAGGGGCCGATTGACGAGGACGAGCGAATGGCGATCAAGTCTTGTGGGGCGCGACGCGGCACCCAGTTTCTGAATGTTTCATCCAACCTGAAGAGGAGCGGATGATGGAGACGCGGCATGGGGAACGTCATCAACCTGAATCGTTTCAGGAAGCGCGCCGAGCGGGAAGCGTCGGCGAAGCAGGCGGACGCCAACCGGGCGAAGTTCGGGCGCACGAAGGCGGACCGGTCGGCGGAGGAGATGCGCGTGGACAAGGCGAAGGCGCATCTGGATCAGCATCAGATCGATCGCGAGGAGCAGCCATGAAGTCGCCCGTCGTGAAACGATCGATCGTCGTCGCCGGCCACAAGACCAGCGTCAGCCTGGAAGAGGCGTTCTGGAACGGCATGAAGGAGATCTCGGGCCTGCGCAACATGACGCTGTCCGAGCTCGTGGGCGAGATCGACGGCGCCCGCCAGCAGGGCAATCTGTCCTCGGCGATCCGCCTGTTCGTGCTCGACTACTTCAAGAGCCGCGCCATGGCCGCCATCCAGCCGGACAAGGTCCCGGCAGAGTAGGCGTTCGGGCATTCCCCCAGCGCGTTCCGGCCTCTGCACTTTAAAATCACTCTAAGGTGCAGCTTCGGCCGACTGGCGACCTTGACCTCGATGCCCTGCGTTGAAAATACAGGGCATGACCGACACCAATGACACGCGCCCGCACATGCCGCTGGGTCTGGCCCAGCGCGGCTATACCGGCGTCATCCAGCATCTTTCCGCCCGCGAGGTCGGTTCGGCGCTCTCCGACATCGAGCTCGAGAGCCGGCTGATCGAGCTCGGCTTCGTCGAGGGCGCCCGGGTCGAGGTCCTGCACGAGGGGCTGGTCGGGCGCGACCCGATCGCCGTGCGGGTCGACAGCATCACGATCGCGGTGCGTCGGCGCGAAGCCATGGCCATCATCGTCGCTTAGATAGCGGCCGGACCTCTGATCCCGGACCTCTGATCCCAGGCCTTTGACCTCATGGAATTACCCCTGCTGCATCTCGCCCTGGTGGGCACGCCAAACAGCGGCAAGACCTCGCTGTTCAATGCGCTGACCGGCAGCCGGCAGAAGGTCGCGAACTATCCCGGCGTCACCGTCGAGCGCAAGGAAGGCTTCTTCGTCACGCCCCTGGGGCGCCAGGTCTCGGTGGTCGACCTGCCCGGCACCTATTCGCTGCGCGGCCGCAGCCCGGACGAGGAGATCACCCGCGACTTCGTGCTCGGCAAGGCCTCCGGCGAGATCGTGCCCGATCTCGTGCTGTGCGTGGCCGACTCGACCAATCTGCGCCTGACCATCCGCCTGCTGCTGGAGCTGAAGCGCACCGGACGGCCGATGATCCTCGTGCTCAACATGTTCGACATCGCGAGCCGCCGCGGCATCACCGTGGACGTCGAGCGGCTCGCCAAGGAGCTCGGCGTGCCCGTGGTCACCTCGATCGCGGTGCGCAAGGGCGGCACGGCCGACCTCTTGTCGCTGACCGACGAGATCGCGGCAAAACTCGCCACCGAGCCCCAGGAGAACAGCTGGCGCGCCCTGAGCGTCTCCGAACTGCGCGCCACCCAGCGCGAGGCCGACCGCATCATCGCCGACTGCGTCAGCCTGCCCAGCCGCCCCGACACCTGGACCGCGCGGATCGACGCGATCGTGCTGCATCCCGTCGGCGGCCTGATCGTGCTGGCGCTGATCCTGTTCGTGATGTTCCAGGCGGTGTTCGCCTGGGCGCAGCCGGCAATGGACCTGCTCAAGTCCGGATTCGACGCGCTCGGCGAGTTGGTGAAAGCTACCCTGCCCGACGGCCTGCTGCAGAGTTTTCTGCAGGAGGGCGTGATCTCGGGTGTCGGCAGCGTGATCGTGTTCCTGCCGCAGATCATCCTCATCTTCCTGTTCATCCTGCTGCTGGAAGATTTCGGCTACATGGCGCGCGCCGCGTTCCTGATGGACCGCATCATGGGCGGCGCAGGGCTGCACGGCCGCGCCTTCATTCCGCTGCTGTCGAGCTTTGCCTGCGCCATTCCCGGAATCATGGCGACGCGCGTGATCGACAACAAGCGCGACCGGCTGACCACGATCCTGATCGCGCCGCTGATGACCTGCTCGGCGCGCATTCCCGTCTACACGCTGATCATCTCCGCCTTCATCCCTGCGAAAGACGTCTGGGGCTTCATCAACCTCCAGGGCCTCGTGATGTTCGGCCTCTACGTCACCGGCATCGTCAGCGCGCTTGCCGTCTCGTTCGTGATCAAGTTCTTCATGATCCGCGACTACGCGCCGGCGCCGTTCATGCTGGAGCTGCCGGACTACAAGATGCCCAGGCTGAAATCGATCGTGATCGGCATCTACACCCGCGCCAAAATGTTCCTGGTGCGCGCCGGCACCACGATCTTCTCGATGATGGTGCTGATCTGGTTCCTGGCTTCGTTCCCGCAGCCGCCGGCCGGCAGCACCGAGCCCGCGATCGACTTCAGCCTTGCTGCGATCATCGGCAAGGCGCTCGAGCCGCTGCTCGCCCCCGTCGGCTTCAACTGGCAGATCGCGGTCGCGCTGATCCCGGGCATGGCGGCGCGCGAGGTCGCCGTCGCAGCCCTCGGCACGGTCTATGCGATCGAAGGCGGCAAGGAAGCGGCCGAGCAGATCGGCCAGGTGCTGGCGACGAAATGGTCGCTCGCCACCGCCCTGTCGATGCTGGCCTGGTACATCTTCGCCCCGCAATGCGCGTCCACACTCGCCGTGATCCGGCGCGAGACGGGAAGCTGGACCTGGATGGCCGTGACCTTCACCTACATGCTGGTGCTGGCCTATGCGGCGAGCCTCGTGACGTACAATGTCGCGGTGGCACTCGGCGCGGGCTAGCAGCCCCTCCAAAACAAAACTCGCGAAAACAACCCCATGCACAGTAGACGGGGGCTGTGAAATCAATGGCTTACCCGACCGCAAAAATCATCCGACCGTAGCCCGGATGGAGCGCAGCGTAATCCGGGGCCGTGCCTCGAATGCGGAGATTCCCGGATTGCGCTCCGCTCCATCCGGGCTGCAGGGCGCCGCGATTCGGAAAATCGGTTGACCCGTCGGGCAAAACAGGAGCACGATGGCATGATCGCACGCCTCCTCAACAAGCCATCGCTCGATTCAGCTGCGCCTGGCCTTGCGGCCACGTGTGCCCGGTCTTGCCGGCACACTCTTTCCGTACTTTGTCCACCAGGCCGTTAGCGCCTCCATCGTCGGACCGAGCCCGCGCGCCTTTTCGGTGATCTCGTATTCGACCCGCAGCGGCACTTGCGCGAACACGGTGCGCGACACCAGGCCGTCCGCCTCGAGCTCGCGAAGCCGTGCCGTCAGCATGTGCTGGGTGATGCCGGGGATCGCCTTGCGCAGCTCCCCGAAGCGATAGATCCGCTGGTTGAGCAGCCACATGATCTCCAGCTTCCACTTGCCTGAGAGCAACGCGAACGCACGCCGCATCTCCTCGTGCATGTTGATCGCTTTGTCGGCCATGGTCTGGTTTTCCATACTTGCTGCGGATTATTCATCCTACTTGCGAAGATCAATCTTACTTAGCATTTTCGACATGTAACGTCGGCGCGCATATGAACGCGCGCCTCCACATCAACCCACGCGATGAAAGAAGGATTGCCGCTGCAACGGCGATCAAAGAGACCTCATGGCTGCAATTTACACATACTGGATCAGCACGGCGCTTCTGTGCCTGCTGTATCTGACGTCCGCTTTCATTTACGTCGCCAAAGAAGACTGGGTCCGGCAGACGCTCGGAGAGCTCGGCTACCCCGCCTACCTCGTGCCGGTCATGATCGCCGTGAAGATAGTGGGCCCGGCCGCAATCCTGTTGCGGTTCAGCGTGGCGCTCAGCGATCTCGCCCATGCCGGCGGCTTCTTTCACCTGCTGCTGGCGGGCCTTGCCTATCTCGGCGTCCGGAAGCCGCGCGGTGCATTGCCTGCACTGATAGGACTCGTCCTGCTGGCCGCCTCGTTCGTGACCCAGAACGCCGCGCGGGAGATCCCCTCGCCTTACCTGAAAACAGCGATGTTGTGACCTTGCAGCCCGGATGGAGCCACCGGGTCGGCGCGAAGCGCCGCCCGATGACAGGCTCCGCGCAATCCGCGGGAAGGACCGGTCGAGATTCGGCAAGCCAGTTGACCCGTCGGACACAAACATCTGCGCGATGGCATCGTCGAAGAATGACCCGAGCCGCCTTGGAGATACCTTCGCTCGCTTGATCTGAATCAAGCTCGCTCTCACAGCAAATCCAAATATGGCGCAACGTCGTCGCAAGCTGGGCCCATTGTGGGGGGCACGGAGCGACCGAGATGCCGGTGTTGGCGTATTTCTGGAAGGTCGGGGCGATCTTGTTCGCGCTCCTCTTCGTTGCGGACTTATGTCTGCCCCAGGCGGCATTCACCGAGAGGATGGCAGTGGAGCGACCGGCCATACGCATTCACTCGGATCGAAAATGGCCCGACCGCGTGGTCCTCGACACGAGCTTGCCGGTCGCGGCGGCACCCGTGCCCTCAATCACGGAGGCTGCGCCTCTCGGCCGTATGGACCCGCCCGTCATCCGGGCAGAGGCTCCCGCAGTCGCCAATGCACTTGCGATGACACGCGCGGACCCACCTGCCGTCGAGCGCAAGCGGCCGCAAAAGACGCAACACGTTGCGACGCGATCGAAACGGCACGCGACGCCGCCGATGGCTTTGGCGGCGAGGCAGCCGCAATTCGCGTGGTTTGGCTCCCGGTACTGGTGATCGCAACGGCATTCGTGCCGCCTCGCGTTTTCAGCTTTCCACGAAAAAGGCCCCGGTCGATGCCGGGGCCTGAATTCACTGGAAAGACCTGAGATCAATAGCGCGCCGCGACCGGCGCACCATAACCGCCAAAGCGATAGTTCAGCCGAAGCGTGACCATGTCGATATCCTGGGTGACCCCGCTGCCCGTGAGGGTGAACCCGCCCGGCGTGACCACGCCGGCTGTGAAGGTGGTGTTGTCACGCCCCATCCAGAGATGGTCGTACTCGACCCCGACCGACCAGTTCGGCGTGAAGCCGTATTCCCAGCCGACACCGAGGGCACCGCCCCAGCGCGTGTGACCTGCGGAGGCGAGGCCAACGCCCGTGACATTGTTGAAGATGTCAAAGCGATTGCGCGTCACCGCCGCGCCGCCCTTCAGATAGAACAGCGAGGCGTTCCATGCCCAACCTACCTGGGCCGTGAAGAGCCCGATGCCATCTGTCTTGCCCGTGGTCGAGATGAGCGGATCGATCAGGCTGACCCGCGTGTTCTTGATCTCGGCCCAATCGCCCTGCGCTTCCAGGCCGAGCACGAACTGATTGGTTTGCCAGCGATACCCGATCTGTCCGCCGACGAGGCCTCCAGAGCGATCGGCGCAACCACTTGCGACTCTCCCTGCGGGCGTCAGGAAATCCACGCAGCCATGGCTCTGCCCCCAGCCGCCGTTGGCGCCGATGTAGAATCCGGTCCAGTTGTAGACTGCCATCACCGGTACCGGCGGCGGCGCCGCCTTGACGGCCATATCGGCCGCCATGGCCGGAGCCGCCATGCTCAGCGCCGCGAAGCCGATCGCAGCTATCGAAAACTTTTTCATTGTCTCGTCCCCTTTTCTCAAATCTTTTCCGTTCAGAACGTGAGCCTTATGCAGGCTGGCGTGCATAAGTGCTGCGAACATCTTGGAGTTTACGCGCGAGGGGACCTTCGACCCGTACCAAAATGGCAACACCCAAGCGCCAGTTCTGTGCACGGCAACGTGCTTACTCGCTATTCACAGCTCTGATCGCGGGGGCTGTCCTGTTCGTCGGCAAGCCAGGCTGAGATGCCGGAGGACGGGATCAACTGCCTGGGAAGGTGGGGATTGATCGTGCCCGCAAAGACTGCGAGCCCCTCGTCGAGCCTGGCACGCGCAAACAGCTTGGCTTCATGCTCGGTCGCGAAAGTCTTCGTCTCACGCGGGCTCCGCTGTCTCAAAAGCAGCCCCCGTTTTCGGACTTCAAAGGTGACGTACCAAGTCGGAATCATCGCTAGCACCAACACCTCGCCAACCAGCCCAGTTGCCGTTGTGGTTTGGCCGTGATCGCCGCGCTTGATGCAGATCAACTCGAATGGCTTGTCGAATTGGCGAGCGAGGAAGGCCAGATGCGGCCCCGGGGACGATGCTTGCGCTCCATTCAGAAGTTCGACCATTGATTTCGGTCAATGGTCCACCTCAGCGGCCTGTCACGCTTTCTCGTCGTCCTCAAAGGGAGAGAGCACATGACCGGACGTGCCAAGCTGATCGGACTGTTCATCACCGCCGCGCTGTTCACGGCAGCGCCCCTGTCGTTCCACACCTCGCCGGTGGATGGGCTCGCCGTGTCCGTTGACACCGCCGAGGCCCGCGTCGGGCGCCCGCTCACGCCCGGAAGCGTTGCAGGCGTTAACCGCAGGGTCCATCGGCGTGCCTATTACGGCGCGGCAGCGGTGGGAGCGGCGGGAGCGGCCGCCTATGGCGCCTATGGCTACCGCCGGGCTTGTGGATACGCCCCCTATCCGCCCTGCTATTGACGCACGCGCGAGGCCCGTCGGATCGACGGGCCTCCGCCGGTTCGAGCGCGCGCAAGCCGCCGAGCTAGATCAACACCGGACGCATCTGCGGCGGCAGCGTCGGGTCTGACCGCGAAGACGGATCATGCGTGCGCTGCTCAAGGAAGTCCGGCACAGCCCGCTGCTGTGGATGCTGATTGTCGTGCCCGTCGTGATCGTGCCAACGGCTCGGCGCGAGGCGCCGCCCAATGCGCAATCCGGGACCTTCGTGCACGCGGATGAATTTCCCGGATTACGCTTGCGCTCCATCCGGGCTACGAACTCTGGCCGGTTGACCCGTCGGGCAAGTCACCGGCACAATGGCATCATCGGCCCGTTACGGCATGGCGACCTTCCCGGAATGCTCCCATCTGGCTCCATCGATCGCTTCGTCACCGAACGGTTGACCGCTGAGCGACTGCGCGAGGATCATCTCGCCGACCTCGTCGCGCTGCATCTCGACCCGGAGGTCTCCCGTTATATCGGCGGCGTGCGCTCGGCGGAGACGACGGAAAAATACCTCGCCGTCAACATGGCCCATTGGGATCAGCACGGCTTCGGCCTCTGGGCGCTGCGCACGAGAGACGGAGCCTTCGCGGGACGGGCGGGCATCCGGCACATCCTGGTGGATGACATCGACGAGATCGAGATCGCCTACGCGTTCACGCGCGGTGTCTGGGGACTGGGATTTGCCAGCGAGGTCGCGACCGCGATGACGCGCATCGCCCTGACACAGCTCGCGCTGCCGTCCCTCATTGGCATCGTGTATGTCCGAAACGGTGCATCCCGCCGCGTGCTGGAGAAATCGAATTACCTGCTCGAGCGCAGCACGAACCGTCACGGCAAGGACGTCGTGATCTACCGTATTCGACGCTGAGAGCCCGGCAACCTCACGGCTCCTGCGTGTACGAGCGCCCGGGTTCGAGCGCGTAGATCGTCAAGAAGCGGAGCGGACGGTCCGGGTCGCAATTGCGAAACAGGGTGTGCGGAACATCCGCCCGATCCTGCAAGGTCTCGCCGGCCCGGTATTGTCGCGGTTCGTCGTTGCCATAGGCGGACTCGGCGACGCCTTCGACGATGTAGATCGCGCCGGCCACGGGATGCCGGTGAAGCGGGGCGACGCCGCCCGGCGGATAGGTGACCTCGACGACCATGAGCTCCTGCTGATTGCCGGGCAACGGCAGGCGTTCGAGAACCTTGCGTGTGACACCGGCAAACCCGGCCGGCTGAGCGCTTGCCTGCCCGTCGGTACGTTCATTCATGGAGCACCTGTTTCGTTCGAGAGTTGTAGCCGCGCCAGATCGCTGTGAACGCAATTGAATGCATGACGCAAGGCGACAAGGTTGAAGGCCGAATCGCTCTCACAGCATTCCGCCTCATATGCGACAGTCCGTTCAAAGCCTCGTGTCATGGGGCCACCTGGAACAGAGGGGCGCGCCTGGTGCAGTTCCGTCGGGCGGCTTCGATGAAGCTGCTGAACGCAACCGACCTGAACAGACATTCAAGAAAGTTTCTTGCCCGTTCCTGCAACAGGCAATGGCGGCAGCCGTTGACCCCGCGAGAATGCGAACCCAGGAGGAACAGATGAAGAAGCTGACTTACGCTCTTGCAGCGATAGCGACGCTTGCAATCGGTGCCCCTACGATCGCCAACGCGGCCGGCTTCGGCGTCTATGTCGGCGGCGACAGGGATTATTATGACGGCCCGCGCGCGCGGATCTACGAGCATGACCGCGGCTGGCACCGTGGCTGGTACAATCACGACCGCGACTACGACCGCGGTGTCGTGATCCGTCGTCATCATCATTGGGACGATTAGTGCGAGCCAGCACGATCGAAACAAGGAGGCCTCGCTTCGGCGGGGCCTTTTTGCGCCATCACTCGCCGCGATGGCGCAGCGCGTCGACGATGATCTTGAAGGCGGGCGAGTTCTGGCGCCGGCTCGGATAGTAGATGTGGTATCCGTCGAACGCCGGCGACCAGTCGTCCAGGATCAGCGTGAGGTCGCCCGCAGCGATGTGGCGCGCCACGATGTCCTCCGGCGCATAGGCGATGCCGTATCCCTTCAGCGCCGCGTCGACCTGGGCGTAGGAATTGTTGAACGTCAGCTGGCCGTCGACCCGGACGCGCAGCTCCTGGCCCCGCTTGGCGAATTCCCACGCATAAAGCCCGCCGGCCCGTTCCATGCGCAGGTTGATGCAATTGTGCCGGACCAGATCGTGGGGATGTCTCGGCGCGCCATGTTCGGCGAAGTAGCCGGGTGAGGCCACGGCCACCAGACGCCAGTCCGGCCCGATCCGCACCGCGACCATGTCCTTCTCGACGCTCTCGCCAAGGCGGACGCCGGCGTCGAATCCGTCCTCGACGATGTTGCGAAATCCGCTGTCGAGGCTGACTTCGAGCTTGATGTCCGGATAGTCCTTCAGGACCGGCTCCAGCTTCGGCCACACCACGCTTTGGAAGGCGTGTTCCGAGATCGTCATCCTGATCCGTCCCGACGGCTTGTCGCGGAACGCCATGAGGTCGGCGATGTCGGCCTCGATCTCCGCAATGCGCGGCGCCATCGACTGTCGCAGCCGTTCGCCGGCCTCCGTCAGGCCGACGCTGCGGGTCGTCCGCGTCAGGAGCCGGATACCCATCTGCTCCTCGAGACGCTTGATGGTGTAGCTCAGCGTCGACTGCGCGATGCCGAGCTTGGCGGCCGCCTTGGTGAAGCTGAGCTCCCTGGCGATCGTGAGGAAACTGAGGAGGTCGTTGAAATCCTGCTGGGCCATGGGTCTCCGCCGCCGAGAGTTCCCATTTATGCATCCCATCGATCAAAGCAAGCGGATTAATCCATCTAATCGGATCGCGCCCGGCCGGCTATCTCAATGGTCAAACGCGAAAGGCTAAAGTCATGCTGGCAACACTCATGTACGGTCCCGGCGACATTCGCTGCGAAGCGGTCGACGATCCCAAAATCCTCAAGCCCACCGACGCCATCATCAAGCTGTCGGCGACCTGCATCTGCGGGTCGGACCTCTGGCCCTATCGCGGCCAGCAGCCGATCGACGGCCCCGCGCATATGGGCCACGAATATTGCGGTGTCGTGGTCGAGGTCGGGAGCGAAGTGAAGACGGTGCGGCCCGGGCAGTTCGTCGTCGGCTCGTTCTGCATCTCCGACAACACCTGCCCGCATTGCCGCTTCGGCTTCCATTCCTCCTGCGTCCAGCGCGAGTTCATGTCCGGCGCGCAGGCGCCCTACGCATGCGTGCCGCTGGCCGACGGCACGCTGGTCGCGACCGCCGAGCTCCCCTCGCCCGATCTCATTCCCGATCTGCTCGCGACCTCCGACGTGCTCGGCACCGGGTGGTATGCCGCCGACGCCGCCAACGTTCGCGCAGGGTCGACCGCTGTCGTGGTCGGGGACGGCGCCGTCGGGCTGATGGGCGTGCTGGCGGCCAAGCAGATGGGCGCCGAGCGGATCATCGCCATGAGCCGCCACAAGGCGCGGCAACAGCTCGCCACCGAATTCGGCGCGACCGACATCGTGGCAGAACGCGGCGAAGAGGGCATTGCCCGCATCAAGGATCTCACCGACGGCGTCGGCGCCGAATCCGTTCTGGAGTGCGTGGGCACGCAGGAATCGATGGCGCAGGCGATCGCCTGCTCGCGGCCCGGTGGATCGATCGGCTATGTCGGCGTGCCGCACGGCGTGACCTTCGACGGCCAGGCGATGTTTTTCGCGCAGCGGCGGATGCTGGGCGGTCCCGCACCCGTCCGGCGCTTCCTGCCGGACCTGATCGACCGTGTGCTTGCCGGCAAGATCAAGCCCGGCAAGGTGTTCGATCTCAAGCTCCCGCTGTCGCAGGTCGCCGAAGGATACCGCGCCATGGACGAGCGGCGCGCAATCAAGACGATGCTCACGGTCTGAAGCCGCGTCGCCCGGATCGAGCTGAGCTCATCCGGGCTACGAAGGTCTATCTGAAATACCCCAGCACGAGCTCGATATCGGAGCTGCCGGCGACGGTGCCGTTCAGCTCGGCGTCGATGACGCGGCGGCAGGCTTCGATCGCGGCGTGGTCGCCGAGGTCGTTGGCGGCTTCGAGCACGAGCCAGGCTGCATCCACCGAGGCCTTGTCCGGCGCTCCGCCGCCGAGATCGGCGGTGACGGTGTTGGTGAGGTTCTTCTTGCGAACCGCGGTGCCGAATTGAGGCAACATTGCAAATACTCCCCTTCGAATTCCGGGACGATGCTCAGTGGACCTGCAGCTCGGGCTGACGGCCCGTAGCTGAATCGGCACCCGCGCTGTTCTTGCGCGACTGGTAGAACTTCAGGACGCTGCGCGAGGTCTCGATCTTGAGCCGGCCGAAATCGCGCTCGTTGTCGTGGAGCTCGCGCGCCGTGATCAGATGATCCTTGGCGCCGAGGAACAACAGCGACATGGTGGTGTCCCAGGAGAAGTCGAGCGCCTTGCACAGCACCAGAATCATCTCGCGGTTGCGGTCCATCATCGCGCGCTCGATCACGTCGACCGGCAGCGCCGAGAGCAGCGACAGGCCGATCTGCACCTCGTCGAAGCGGTGCTGGCGCGCATAGTTCGAGATCGAATCCTGGTTGAGGTTGCCCTGGCGATACTGCGTCGTCACCACGCGCTTGGCGACGAAATAGCTGCGCGAGGACGGGCCGAACTTGGACTGAAGATCGCCGGTGACCTCGGTCACCGAGCTCTGGATCTGCGCCATCATTTCGGGCCGCTCGGTCTCGAGGCGGCGGCGGACGTCTTCCGACGCCTTCGAGATCAGCTGCTGGAAGATGTGGCGCGGCACGTCCTTGCGCAGGCCCAGCTGCTCGGCGAGGATCGAATCGCCCTCGGCGCGGCGGACCATGTGCAGCAGGCCGGAGCCGGAGAAGCGGGCGCCCTCGTTCTTCGCAACCGAGGTCACGACCTCCTGGTCGCCGCGCTTGACCAGCACGTCGGTGACGGCCTCGCCGATCGACTGGCGCTGGGCGATCGCGAGCAGATGCGCCTGGCCCTTGGTCATGGCGCTCTCGATCAGCATCTTCTCATCGATCCGCGTGGAGTCGCGCAGCACGGGACCGGCGACCTCGATCTCGTCGTCGAGGGCGAGCTTCTCGATGACGTTGAGCGGCGCGTGGTCGCAGGCCGACATCAATTCGGAGAGCTGCGCGCGCGCAGCGACCTCGATCTCGTCGGCGAGCCGGCCGATCACCTCGCCGAACATGCTGATCTCGTCGTCGCTGTAGCGGCCGGTGATCAGAATGTCGGTCGCATGCCACAACGCCTTCGCCCGGCTTTCGTCGGTGCCGCGTGCGATCGCGTCGTCCAGATCCTGTAGAAGCGTTTTCGCCCCGTCCATCTCATGACCCCAGTTCTTGGTAGCTCTTTGGCGAGACATCCTGCTTGTGCGGGCAGGACGCCGGATTCCTCTGGGACCTGACGCTAGAGATGAAACGCGAGAATCCAGTAAAATCGGTCAAGCAGTTTTGCCGGGCAAAATTCATTCAAATGCGAGGGAATGGGTTTACCGGCGGACAAGGCGGCTCGGGAGGTGCGCTCCCTCTCCCGCTTGCGGGAGAGGGTGTCTCCACAACGGGATAATCCCAAAGCGGAGAGAGCCCTCACCCGGCGCTTCGCGCCGACCTCTCCCGCAAGCGGGAGAGGTTAAGAGAGCACGCGGCCCGCCCCCTCCAAACAACGCCCCTCACGGATTCTGCGGCGTCAGCACCAGCGGCGGCTTTGGCTTCGGCTTTGCCGGCGGCGGGCCCGGGGCCGGCCTCACCTCGATCGGCGGCGGCAAGGGCGCGGCCTGCTGGCTTGCGAGCGGCGGGTTCGTGAGTGGAGGACTTGGTGCGGCGGGCGCGGCCTGCGGCGCCTTCGGCGTCGGCGCGGCTTTCGGCTTTGGCGGCGTGCGGCGTGGATCCTGGCCCGGCAACGGCACAATGGCCGGCGCCTGCTCGGGCGCTGCCTCCGGAGACACCAGCGTCGGCAGCGCAGCGGTCGCCGGCGGCGGCTCGCCGCGCTCGATCGCATCCAGCCGGCGCGTCTCGCGATCGATCGTGCGCACCGCAAGCCACGACGACAGGGGCGCGAGATCGATCGTGCGGTTGAGCCTGTCGGGCGGCCCCGCCGCAAATAGCTGGATCTCCGGCGGCGCACCGGAGAGCCCGTTCATGATCGGCGTCAGGCTGGCGCGGATGTCGGCCTGGTCGGCGGGAATGTCGTAGCCGCCGGAGACGATGGCGCGGGCGTTCTTGGCTTCGAGCGGCGTTGCGCCGACGCGCAAGCGGCCGTCGCGGATCGTGAACGGGATCTGCGCCGAAGTCACCGCGATCGGCGCGGCCGCGAGCGCGGGCTCGACCAGCTGCCGCAGGCGGTTGTCGTCACTGACCTGCCCGCCATCGCTGGCGCGGATGGCGATCTCGAAGGCGCGGGGATTGAGGCCGGCGATCTCGGCGGAGTCCAGCGTCACCGTGCCGTTGCCGGCGAGCGCGCCGGTCAAGGCCGCAACGCTGCGGCCCTGGCTGGTCAGCGCCATCTGCACCGAGGCGCGCCCCTTCGGCAGCGCGAGATCGCGATAGCGCAGCGTGGCCGCATCGACATTGCTGAGATCGATGCGCGCGTTCAGCGTCAGACCATTGGCGCCGTTGCGGGCATCGAGGCTCGCCGACATCTCGCCGCCACTGAGGCCACCCTTGAGCGCATCGAGCGCGAGCGACTGGCCGTCGCTCCGGATCGTGCCGCCGAACGGGCGCAGCTCGATGCCGCCGGGCAGCGTCCCGCGCAACGCCTGGAAGCCGATGCGGCCGCGCCAGCCGCCGACCAGACCTGCGTTCAGCGGCTCGCCGGACTCGCGTCCGGCCGCGCCGATCGCCATCGCGAGCGCGGGCACGAGGTCGAGCGTATCGAGGCCCACTTCGCCATCGACGCTCTTGTCCTGATCGAGCGTGACCGCGAGATGACCGCGCAGATGCGAGCCTGAAACGCTGCTGTCGAGATCGTCGAAGGTCAGGCGGTTGCCGGACAGCGTGAGGCGCGAGGACAGGCCGACGTTCTGCGTCGACTTGTCGGCCGCGCCGGTGCCGAACAGCGGCGCCAGATTGGCATTGCGCACGCGCAGATTCACGCTGGCTTTCGGCTCCGACAATTCGACGCTGCCTTGCGCGTCAGCGTCGAGCCCGCCGCCGCTGAGCTTTGCGCTCAATTGCAGCGGCCGGCGCCAGGCCCCGCTCAGTCTGCCCTCGAACTGCGAAGCCCCCTCGCCCGGAGCCGCCACGCGATCGAGCCCGAGCAGCGCCAGCAGCGCGCCGGCCTGCTGGGACGAGACTTTCGTCTCCAGCGTGAAGTCGCTGTTGCGCAATTTGTCGATATCGACGCCGTTGATTGCGGCAACCGGCGTCTGCGCGGCCAGCGTCGCGGTGGCCTTGAGCTGCGGCGCATCGAGATCGAGCACGGCGCGCGCGTCGTTGCGATCGGCATGTTCCGCGTTCTTGTCGAGGCTGAGATCGAGCTTCAGGCGCGTCGCACCGGGCAGTGAGGAGATGGCATCGAACCGCGCGCGCGCCGACGGCGCGAACGGCTCGATCAGCGCGGTGAGCTCGCGCAGCGAATTGGCGGAGGATTTCAGCGCGAGCTTGCCGGTCGCCCTGGTGCGATCGAAGCTGCCGCTCGCCTCCGTGGTCACGCCGCTCGCCTGGCCGAAACGCAACAGCTCCAGCGACAGCGCGTTCGGATTGTAGCCGAGCTTCGCCGCGAACGGCTTCAGCTCCTGGCCGGCCGAGATCGCGCGGCCGACATCGAGCGAGAGCTTTGCCTCTTCCGGCCATTCGCCCTGCGGCCCCGCGAGCGCGCGCACGAAGCTCGCGGCGGCGTCGAGATCGAGCCGGTCGGCCTTCAGCTCGGCGTCGATCCGCGAGCCCTTGCTCGCGCCTGTTTGCACGAAGGCGACGCGCCCCTCCACAGTGCCGCCTTCGACATCGGCTTTGAGCTTGTCGATGGCGAGATGGTTGGCGGCGATCGTGACGTCGCCGGCAAGGCGCAGCGGCCGCGTGCTGCGGCGGTTGATCTCGCTGCGGCCCTGCAGCCAGGCCACCAGCGTATCGGGGTCGGAGGATTCCACGCTGAGACGGCCGCTGAAACTGTCGGCGCCGGGCGCCGCGCCATTGAGCGAGAGCTGCGTCATGCCGGGCGCGCGCAGCTCGAGCCGCCGGAAGGTCCAGGACCGTCCATCGGTCTGCAGCTCGGCCACGATGTTCTGCAGCGGACGGCCGCCGAGCATGATCTGGTCGGAGTTGAATTCGATCTGCGCCGGGATCGGCGCCTGCGGGATTGCCGCAAGACCCGCACGCAGCGCCGGCAGGATGCGCAGCGGCTCGGCATCGTTCCTGGCCGTCAGCTTGTCGGCGTCGACTTGGCGCGCCGACAGCACCGCGCGCAGCAGCGGCGAAGCGCCGAACCTGAGATCGCCGACGCCGCCGAGCTTCAGCGCGGTATCTTCCGTGCCGAAGCTCGCGTCGACCTGCTCGAACTTCGCGCCGGCCGGATCAGCCTTGAGCTTGGTCGTGAGCTTCCACGGCGTCGGCCCCGCCTCGCCCGGCTTCTTCGGCGCCGGCACGGCAAGCGTCAGCGCG
The DNA here is from genome assembly GCF_054185205.1 of Bradyrhizobium sp. 14AA. Lineage (NCBI taxonomy): Bacteria > Pseudomonadati > Pseudomonadota > Alphaproteobacteria > Hyphomicrobiales > Nitrobacteraceae > Bradyrhizobium > Bradyrhizobium sp. 14AA. The sequence continues at coordinate 430,527 of NZ_JAVAYM010000002.1, forward strand.
CCGTCGAATTTCGGCAGGCGGTTGTCGAAGGCGAGCACGCCTTCGAGATCGGCCAGGATGGCGCGCTCGCCGGGATCGATGTTGAGATGGAGACGCGTCGCGGCACCGTCGGCGCTCGGGCCGGAGGAGATGCGGAACGGGTAGCGCACCCCGGAGGCGGTGAAACTGCCGTCGCCGCGCACCGAGCCGGCGAGCGAGCGCACGTCGCCGGAGAAGGCGATGTTGCTAAGCTCGAGCGTCGAGCGGCTCGCGGCATCATGCAGGGCGATGCGGCCGGTGAGGTTCACCCGTTCGATCGCCAGCGACGCCAGATTGAAGGTGCCGCTGGAAGTCGACGGCAGATCGACCCGCCCGCGTGCGTCGAGGCCAAGATCGACCGCCATGCCGTTGACGGTCAGCTCCGTGGCGCGCCATTCGCCGCGCATCAGGGAGCCCAGGCTGAACTCGACGTCGAGCTTGTCGGCGCGCAGGCGGCCGAGATCGTTGTTGCCGCCGAAGGTGACCGAGCGCAGCCGCAACGTCGGCGCCGGCAGCAGCCGCGCATCCAGCTCGCCCGCCACCCGCACCGGCACGCCGATGATCCGGCCAGCCTCCGCCTCGAACTGGGGCCTGAACTGGTTCCAGTCGATGAAGTAAGGCCCGATCAGCGCCGCCAGAAGCGCAATGATGAAGGCAATTGCCAATCCGAGCAGCGTCGTCTGCACGGGTCTCCCCTCGGCCAAATCGGCCCGGGCCGAGCCTAAGGGCCTCAGGCACGCCGGAACAGCCCCTTATATAGAGGGAAGTGTGGCGAAGTCACAGCGACTGTTCCGCGCGGAGGTTAACGCTGGCAGCTCACCAGCTCGCCGGCAGCCGCTTCAGGCCACGCAGCACGAAGGTCGACCGCCATTCCGGGTTCTCGACGTCGTCGATGCGCAAGTCGGGCAGCCGCCGCAGCAGCGTGGCAATGGCGATCTCGGCCTCGATGCGCGCCAATTGGGCGCCAAGACAGAAGTGGATGCCGCCGCCGAACGACAGCGGCTTCACATTCTGGCGGGTGACGTCCAGCCGGTCGGGGTGATCGGGATAGACCGCCGGATCGCGGTTGGCCGAGCCGAGCAGGCACAGCACGGTCTCGCCCTTGGGGATTTTCTTGCCGCCGAGGTCGTCGATGTCCTCCAGCGCCACGCGCCCGGTCATCTGCACGGACGAATCGTAGCGCAGGAACTCCTCGATCGCGCCCACCATCAGTTCGGGGCGCGCCTTGAGCAGCGCGAGCTGATCCGGATTGCGGTGCAGGGCGAGCAGACCGTTGCCGATCAGGTTGACGGTGGTTTCGTGGCCGGCGCCGAACAAGAGGATGATGTTGGCGGTCAGCTCCTCGTTGGTGAGTTTGTTGCCGTCCTCCTCGGCCTGCACCAGCTGTGTGATGAGGTCGTCGCCGGGATTTTTGCGGCGCAGCTCGAACAGCTGCTGGAAGTACATCTGCGCCATCAGATTTCCGGCGTTACCCTGCTTGATCTCCTCGGGCGACAAGGGCACGGGGTCGAGCAGCCGCCCGCCGTCGCGCGAGCTCTTGTAGAAGACTTCGCGATGATCCTCGGGGATGCCGAGCATCTCGCAGATGATGGTCACGGGCAGGCGGAAAGCGAAATCCTCGATCAGGTCCATGTGGCCGCGGTCGATCACGGCATCGATGGCCTGGTCGACGATCTGCTGAATTCGGGGACGCATGTCCTCGACCCGGCGCGCGGTGAATGCCTTCACGACGAGGCCGCGCAGGCGGGTGTGGTCGGGCGGATCGGCCTGCAGCATCCAGTGGCTCATGCTGCGGAACACCGGCTCGTCCATGATCTTTTCGCTATAGCGGCGCTTGGAGCGCTCGACGAAATCCTTGCCGAAGCGCTTGTCGCGCATCACGAGGCTGACATCGGCGTGGCGGCTGGTGACGAACTGGCCGAACGGCGTCACATGGACCGGATCGATCGTGCGCAGGCGGTCGTAATGCGGATAGGGATCGCGGATGAAGTCGGGCGAGAGCGGATTGAACAGCGGCCCGCCGCCGGCGCCTTGCACGTGCTCGTTCATGGTGACCTCAATCGGTTGCCGCATGACACGAATACGCCGACGCTTCCCTGCTCGCGCGGCGTAACCATCCCCTGATCGTTCGAGTCATTCATCAACTCGATACATTGTTGTATCGAGTTGCATTCTGCCCTAACCTGCGCCGATGTCAAGGGTGAGAACCAGGCCGACCAGGGACGATACGCGCGACAAGCTGTTCGAGGCGGCCGCGCGCGTGTTCGAGGACGACGGCATCGGCGGCGCCAGCATCGAGGCGATCGCGGCCGCGGCGGGCTTCACGCGCGGCGCGTTCTATTCGAACTTCAAGAGCAAGGACGAGCTGATCATCGCCATGCTCGAGGACCATGTCGAACAGTCGATCCGGCGCAACCTCGACATCCTCGCCCAGCACGACAATCTCGACGACTTCATCGCGGCGCTGAAGACGATGGACCGCAGCAGGCAGGACCCCCTCGCCCGCTCGCCGCTCCTGCACATGGAGATGATCCTGTTCGTCGCGCGCGCCGAAAAGCGCCGGCCCGAACTCGCCAAACGCCTGCGCGCGCGGCGCAAGCTCGTCGCCGACATCGTCGAGGCGACGTTGAAGAGCAACGGGCGCAACGACAATCTCAACCCGCCCTGGATCGCCTCCGTCGTGCTCGCGCTCGAAGACGGCTTTCGCCTGCACCGGCTGATCGATCCCGAGACGACGCCGGCCGACAGCTTTCTGCGTGCAATTACGGACTTGCGGCGCAGGACAGGACTTTCGTCGAACTAGGATATGGCTTTCTGTTGACGATTATCCCCCCATTCGGCCCTGTCGCGCGCGTTTGCGATCAAAAGGTCACACTGAACGTCCGGCGCCGCATGCTGTACCAGATTTAATTTGCACCTCGCGATTCCAGGACGTAACTGCCAATCAAGAGCGACGTGATCCGGCAATGACCGGGCGAGAAGGCGCTGCACCAACAATCAAGAAAAGCAAGCACAGCAGCTACTTTTCGTTCAGGAGACATCATTGCCCGGCATCGTCCATGTCGTGGATGACGACACATCGTACCTATCGGCCATCCAACAAGTTCTAGAGGCAAGCGGATACCGCGTCGCCACCTATGCATCGGCGCAGCAATTGCTGGAGCAGCAGCCCGACGAAAGTAAGGGCTGCATTCTGCTGGATGTCAGGATGCCGGGCATGAGCGGGCTCGAGTTACAGAGCCGCTTGACCGAGCGCGGATCCACGCTGCCCATCATCTTTCTGAGCGCTTATCCCGACGTCAGCATCACGGTGAAGGCGATCAAGGCGGGCGCGGACGACTTCTTCATCAAGCCTGTCGGCTCGGACGATCTTCTCAAAGCCATCGCACGCGCGATCGCGCGGCATCGCAATGCGCGCGAACTCGACGGCGAGCTGGACGCGCTTCGGGGCCGGCTTTCGACGCTGACCCCGCGCCAGCGGCAGGTCTTCCAGATCATCGTCCAGGGCAAGACGAACAAGCACGCCGCGCGCGAGCTCGGCAGCTCCGAGCGGACCATCAAGGCGCATCGGAGCGCGATCATGGCCAAGCTTCAGGTCCAATCGGTGGTCGAACTGGTCAGGATTGCCGAGCGGCTCGGCGTGCTCGGTGAGAAGGACGAGCCGGGCACGACCGTGTGAGGTGACGCAGGCTGGCGCCAGCACGCACGGCGCAAGCTGGTCGCCGACATCGTCGAGGCGACGTTGAAGAGCAAGGCGAGCGGCGACATCCGAACCCGCCCTGGATGGCTTCTGTCGTGCTGGCGCTGGAAGACGGCTTTCGCCCGCACCGGCTGATCGACCTCGAGACGCCGCCCGCCGACAGCTTCTTCCGCGCGATCACGGATTTGCGGCGGAGGACGGGGAGTAGAGCCGCGCGTGCGCTAAACCGCCGCAGCCTTGCGAACGAACGCTCCGCACCAGCGCTCCAGCAGCGACGCGGAACAGCCAGGCGTGCCGATCTCTTCAACCATCGCGCTCAGTGAGGCGGCAGCCATCGGCAGACGCGAAGTCATCGAGATGGAACGCCTGTTTCGTCTGTCAGACTCTCGTCGCTCGCAGGGGCGCGGTTGCAACTTTTGCCCGTCGCTGATGTTGGCCCAACATCGAAACACCAACGAAGGAGGGACGCACATGCAAAAGACTGCGCTTGTCCTGGCAACCGTCGGTGCGCTCGGCGCGAGCGCCGTGGCAGCACCAACGCCAGCGGAAGCCCGCTGGCGCGGCGGTTTCGGTCCGGCGCTGGCGGGCGGATTGATCGCAGGTGCCGTGATCGGCGGCCTCGCCTCATCCGCTTACGCGTATGGTCCGGGTTACGGCTACTATGGCGACCCCGGCTATTACGGCGGCGGTTACGCACCGGCGTATTACGGCGGCTATGAGCCCTATCCCTGGGGCGGCTACACCACGACCTACTACAGCACTGGTTATGCCCCGGCCTATTACGGCTACCGCTATCGCCGCGTCGTACGTCCCGCCTACGCCTATTACGGCGGACCGTATCACCATCGTTGGCACCATCACTGGTGATGTGAGGCCGCAAGGCTGGACCGGCGCGGGACGCTGAGCACTCAAACTGATCGGCTGGTCGAAGCTTCGACCCAGCGAGTTCAACGCGCGCGGTCGCATCGGGAGGGAGGCCGCGCCACTGCAGCAAAGCAAACCTGAGGAGTTTCAGATGAACACTGGAAAGAAAAAGTTCCTGCTGACCACAGCAGTGCTGCTCGCCGGCGTCAGCCTGGCGTCGGCGCAAGGCATGCGTGAAGGTACCGGCGGCGGAATGAGCGCCGGCGGAGGAGCCCGCGAAGATGCTGCGGAACACGGCCGCTCCGGCGGCGCGACGTCGCAGGGTGGCGCTTCCCACAACGAAGGAATGACACAGGGCCGCACTGGCGGTCGAGCCGAGAGTCCCGCAGCGACCCACGATAACAGCCGAGCCGCCGACAAGGCCGACAAGACCGACAAGCAGACCGTCGGCCAGGGCCGCGACCGCGACAACGCGCGTCAGTCGCAATCCGAACAGGAGAAGCAGGGCAAGGGCCAGACGGTCGGTCAGAGCCGCAGCGATCGGGACAGCGCGCGCCCGTCGAAGTCCGATAGCGAGAAGAGCGGTCAGAAGGATCAGACCGCCGGACAGGGCCGCAACGACCGCGACCGCACGCGTCAGTCGCAAGGCGCAGAGCAGAACAAGAACGCGACGACGGGCGCAAACACCGGCGCCAATACCAACTACAATGCTCAAGGCAAGAATGCGCAGGGTCAGAGCACGACGACCACCGGCGCGAATACCAAGAGCAACGCCCAAGACAAGAATGCACAGGGCCAGAGCACGACCACCACCGGCGCGAACGCGAACAGCAGCACTCAAGGCCAGAATGCGCAGCAGAGTCCGGGCACGACGACCGGCGCCAACTCGCAAGGTCAGGCCAACACTCAGGCCCAGACCCAGGCTGGGACCACCCAGAGCATGTCCGGCCGCGTGCAGGTCAACGCGCAGCAGCAAGCAACCCTGCAGCAGTCGGTGCTGAACGCACGCAATGTGGGACGCGTGCGCGTCAACAGCAATGCGATCAACTTCGGGATCAATGCCGGCGTCGTCGTGCCACGCAACATCTCCGTGGTCGCGGTCTCGGCCTACCCGGCGCTGATCGACATCTATCCGGACTATCGCGACGACAGCTTCTTCGTCGTGGATGACGAGATTGTCGTCACCGACCGAAGCCGCAGGATCGTCGACGTCATTCCCGCCGGACCGCGGACGCGCTACGCCCACCGTGGCAGCGCGAGCGGTGGCGGTGGCAGCGTTGCCGCGCTGGATCTCAGCCCCGACGAGATCCGCGTCGTTCAACGGGTCCTGATTGAACGTGGCATGCTGTCTGGCGAAGCGGACGGCGTCCTCGGCGCCGGTACGCGCCGGGCACTGATGACCTTCCAGCGACAGGAAGGTTTCCAGGCCAGCGGCTCGATCGATACCCGCACGGTCGCTGCGCTTGGCGTGTCCAACCAGATCCGCGCCACGCAGGGCCAATCGACGACGGTCGGTCAGGGACAGAATGACCAGTCGACGCCGCAGAACACGACCACCGGCCAGACCAACGCGCCGGCGCAGCAGAACCAGACCACTGGGCAGCAGAACCAGACCACTGGTCAGGCTCCGCAGAACCAGCCATCGACAAGCGGTCAGGCTCAGCAGAACCAACCGACGACTTCGGGCCAGGCAGCCACGCAGCCGCCATCGGGCCAGACCACCGGTCAGGCTCCGGCCCCAAGCAGCAATCAGTCCACCAGTCAGCCCAGCACCAACCAGAACACGCAGCCTGGGCAGACCAACCAGAACACGGCCCCGCCGCCTTCGACGTCGGGCCAGCCGGCTCAAAAGTAGTCCGACCGGCAAAACCACTTCAGAGTCCCGCCTCGCGGCGGGACTCTCCATAAGACGTGCATCAGTCGACGATCGTTCGCCGAACAGGTCCTCACGAAACTGCTGCCCGCAAGCTGCGGGCAGTCTTTTCAGGTCTCGCTGAAGCGCTACGGGTTCGGCCGTTCGGCGGTGGCCGTGGCCATGTATTTCGAATAGAGTTCGGCAATCCGCGCGCGCCACATTCCGACAAACGCTCCGGATGTTAGCTTGTCGACCGATTTCCACGCCTGCTTGACGGCCGGAAGAGTATTGCGCCAGATCGCGCGTTTGCACCATTTCTCGCCCTTTTCCATGCCCTCGCCGGTGGCACACATGGATTTCCAGGCGATGCGGTCCGGTTGGCGTATGTGCTCGGCGGCGCCTTCCCAACCCTGCTGATGGATCAGGTAAAGATCGCTCAAGGTCGGCTTCTGGTGCGTCACCCACTCGAACAGCACGCCTTCGGTAATGACTTTGTAGGCTGCCGCAATGGCGTTGTCGCGAGGACTGCGAATCTGCCCCGACCCGAACTTGTTGAACTCATACTCACTCAGTTGGAACAGGCCGATATACGACCCCGTGCGTTGCTTGGGATCGAACCCGGACTCGATCTTCGCAACCGCTTTCATGAAATTGAAATCGAGACCGAAAGCATCGGACGCGCGCCTGATCTCCTCGATCGGCGTTCCGACGACGGTGTCCTTGAGTGACCTCAAGACGATATCCGCCGGCTTCTCGGCAGGCGGATATTCGGACCACACGTAATAGATGAGATAACGGAAATCCTGGCTCACCGGCGCGGGACTGGACGTATCATCGAATGCATTGCGCGTGGCCGGCACCGGAGGCACCGCCTCAAGGCGGTCCAATGCCTCCGATTTTGTCTTGATGGAATCGTCGTCGATTTTTGCTTGGGCCATCAATGACAGATCGGAAGCCGCCCTGGGGACCGGCGTCTCGGCGCTCACGGACCCTTTCGGCATAGCGTCCGGCACGCTCGCGCCCGGCGTGCTTGCGCCAGCTTGGTGCATCCCCGTGAATGCAATGACACCCACGATGCAGGCGACCTGCAAGGCTTTCATTGCCCCCAACCCCCGCGGAGTTCCTTAGAGAACGCTACACCGATGTTCCCCTCAGTCCAAGGCGAGGGCCGCCACGCTGATGCTTTACCGAAGCTGGCTGTCACCAAAATGCGACACTCTTCTCGGCCACGAGCAAGCCGAACTCCCAACGGCGTGCATATAGCGTCCGATCTCCTCTCAGATCGGACAACTGTCTTATGCGAGAAGCCTCTACACGCGCCTCCTACGCCGACCGCTTCACGACATCGCGCCCCACCGGCTTGACATCCAGACGCCCCAGCATCGCTCTCGCCTGCTCGGCGCAGTGCTCGATCAGCCAGCGCTCGAAGGCGACGGGGGCGAGCGCGGGGGCGTAGAGGAAGCCTTGCACGACGTCGCAGCCGAGCTCGGCCAGCCTCTTGCGCTGGCCCTCGGTCTCGACGCCTTCGGCGACGACGGTCATGCCGAGGCCCTGGCCGACGCGCACCACGGCGGTGGCGATCGCGAGCGCGCCCGCGTCACGCTCGATGTCGCGCATGAAACTGCGGTCGATCTTGAGCTCGCGGATCGGCAGATGCGCGAGACGGCTGAGGCTGGAATAGCCGGTGCCGAAATCGTCCACCGAGAGCCCGACGCCGAGCTCGCGGATCGCGTTCATGGTCTCGAGCGCGGCGACGCTGTCCTGCATGAACGCGCCTTCGGTGATCTCCAGCATCAGCGCATCCGGCGGCAGATCGTATTCGGCGAGGATGTCCTTGAGGCGCGCGGCCAGCGTGACGTTGCGGAAATTGATCGGCGACAAATTCACCGACACGCAGGGAATGTTGAGGCCGGCGCGGCGCCAGCTCGCCATCTGCCGGCAGGCCTCGCGCACCGACCACAGGCCGATCTGCTCGATCAGGCCGCACTCCTCGGCGAGCTGGATGAATTTTGCCGGCGAGACGTCGCCGAGCACCTCATCGTGCCAGCGCGCCAGCGCCTCGACGCCGTGGATGGCGCCGTCGCAGCTGCGGATCTGCGGCTGGTAGCTCAGGGTCAGCGCGCCTTCCGCGATGGCGCGGCGAAGTGCGGCGATCAGCGCCAGCCGCTGCTCGGTGAGCCCGTTCATCTCGGCGCTGAAGATGCGATGGGTCGAGCGGCCCGCCTGCTTGGCCATGTACATGGCGGCGTCGGCCTGCTGCATCAGCGTGTCGATGTCGGTGGCATGATCGGGATAGAGGCTGATGCCGATGCTGGCCGACATCGGCATCAGTCTCGATCCGAGCCTCAAGGGTGCGGACAGCGCTTCGGTGATCCCGGCCGCGACGCGCTCGGCACTCTCGGCGTTGCGCTGCGGCAGCAGGATGACGAACTCGTCGCCGCCGAGCCGTCCCAACATGTCTTCGGGCCCGATCTGTTCGCGCAGGCGCTGCGCGAGTTGCACCAGCAACTCGTCGCCGGCGGCGTGACCGAGCGTGTCGTTGACGTCCTTGAAATGATCGACGTCGAGGAAAGCCAGCGCGACATGGCTGCCGGTGGGGCAGGCATCGATCGCGGTGGTGATGAGATGGCGCAGTTGCGCGCGGTTCGGCAGGCCGGTGAGAATGTCGTGATAGGCAAGCCGCGCGATCTCGGCGCGCGCTTCCTTGCGCTCGATCGCGAAGGCGCCGAGATTGACGCAGGCATCGACGATGCGCCGATGCCATTTGCTCGGCGCGCGCGGCTCCCGGAAATAGAACGCGAAGGTGGCGATGACCCGGCCGTCCTTGGCCTTGACCGGGGTCGACCAGCATGCGCGCAGGCCGATCCCCATCGGCATCGCCTTGTAAGGCTGCCAGCGCGGGTCGGTGTCGAGATCCTCGGCCAGAACCGGCACGCCGTAAAAAGCCGCCGTGCCGCAGGAGCCCACATTGGGGCCGATCGCAACGCCGTCCAACGCGCGGGAATAGTCTTCGGGCAGGCTCGGACCGCCGAGCGGGTGGATCAGGCCCGAGGCATCGACGTGAAGCAGCGAGCAGACGACATCGGGCGCGATCTCCTCGACACGACGGCACAGCCTGTCGGCGATGTCGGTGATCGGAACCTCGTCGGCGAGCGAGCCCATGATCAGCTGCTGGAGCGAACGCAGCTGCTTGGTCTCGGTGATGTCGTCGAGCAGCGCAAAGATGTGCTTGACCCTGCCCTTCTTGTCGCGGAAAGCGTCGAGCCGGGCGCAGACCCAGATCTCCTCGCCGTTCTTGTCGTAGGCGAGCACCTCGACCTCGCCGCGGCGGCCACCATGCATCAGGCGCTTGATGAGCTTCTCGACGGCCCTGCGGTCGGTATGGCGGCCGGCGATCAGCTCGCCTGCGCGATGACCCTCGGCCTCCTCGCTGGTGTAGCCGAACAGCGCCGCGAAGGCCGAATTGACGTAGACGATGCGCTGCTCGACATCGGTGATGATCACCGCGCGGTTGGTCTGGTCGGAGACGGCGTGGAGAAGCCCGATCCTGACGCGGCGCTCGGCATCGGCGCTGACGTCGCGCGCGAACACGATGTGACGGACCACGCCATCGACAATCGCTGAGGACAGCGTGACGGCCGCCCTGATCCGGCTGCCGTCGTGTCGCACGAGGCTGATCTCCTCGCGGACATCCGTGGCCGGATCGGCCCGAAGGCAATCGAGGGCGAGAATGTCGGCATCGCGGCCGAGCACGTCAGTGCGCGCGAGCTTCCAGATCCGCTCCGCACCGGCGTTGAAATGCGTGATGCGATGCGCGCCGTCGACAATGACGATGCCGTCGTCGGCGCGTTCGAGCGCCGCCAAAAGCACGTCCGGAGTTTCGGTCACTGGAGCATCGAAGGCAGACATCGGTGAACCCGGGAGGCATCGGCAAGAGGCGGCAATCGGCCCGACGCTAACGCTTCGATGGTGTCCAAGACCTTTTTGCAACCCGGCCGCGGTCCGCCAAGACGCGACATGCTTAACGTTCTGCGAAAGAAGCGAAGGTATTTTTGTGCTTGCGGAACCTAGTCCGCATGTTCCGCGTGGAGCCTGTGGAGTCGGCCGGCCACCGCTCGCACCTTGCGCGGCGCGGCCTGCCAGATCGAGACCGCCGACAATCCGCTCACGAGGATCGCGATGCCGAAGGCGAGCGTGTAATCGCCGGCGCGATCATAGAGCAGGCCGGTCACCCACGGTCCAGCCGCGCCGCCCGCGAGCGCCGCGAGCATGATCGTGCCGAAAATGCTGCCCTGGTGCCTGCCCTGGAAGATCTCGAACACCACCGCGCCCATGATCGAGGTGAGGCCGTAGCCGAGCGCGCCCTGCGTGAACACCATCAGATAAACCAGCCACAATGACGGCTGGAACTTCAGCGCCATCAGCGCCGCGAAGCAGATCGCAAAGCCCGCGCAGCTGATCGCCCACACCCATTCCCGCCCGATCCGGTCGGAGACATGGCCGAGCAGGATCTGGCCGGGAATGCCGAGCAGGCTGACGATGCCGAGCGCCCACACCGCGACAGAAGAACTGAAGCCGATGTCGAGCAGGAACTTGGTCTGGTGCACCTGCACCGCGTACCAGATGTACAGGCCGCAGAAATAGCCGAGCGCGATCCACCAGAACCGCGCGGTCGCGACGGCGCGCTTCAGTGTCCATTCGGTATTGACCCAGACGGGATCGACCACGTTGGAGATTTGTTTTGCCGCGCCCGCGGCCTGGGCGGCATCGCCGTCCGGCTGCAGGCCGATGTCCTCGGGGCGCTTGCGCAGCAGCAGATTGACCGGCGCCAGCACGATCAGGACAAGCAGGCCCATGGCGGTGCAGGCGGTGCGCCAGCCGGTCTGCTCGATCATGTGCTGCACCCATGGCAGCAGCGTCACCGAGCCGATGCCGACGCCGGCAAAGGCGATGCCGATGGCAAAGCCCCGCTTGCGGATGAACCAGTTCGGCAGGAACAGCGACTGGCCGGAATAGCCGAGACACACCGAGCCGGCACCGACCATGACGCCGATGGTGACGTAGAGATGCCAGGGCGCGCTGGTGAGCGGCGCAAGCAGCAGTCCGCCGCCCATCAGCACGACGCCGAGCTCCATCACCGCGCGCGGGCCGGCGCGGTCCATCAGCCGGCCGATCAGCGGGCTGACGAAGCCCGAGACCACGAAGCCGAACGAGAAGGCACCCGCGGTGACGCCGCGCTCCCAGCCGAACTCGGAGATGATGGGCGGAAAGAACAGCGAGAACGCCGTGCGCGCGTTGACGCCGATCGCCATGGTGACGAAGGTCACCGCGACCACGACCCAGCCGTAGAAGAACGGAAGCCGCATGTTTGTGTGTTTCATCCCTGGACGCTCCCTTCGGACCATCCGGGACTGCCCGGGTCAAGCGCTTTTCGCGCATGCCCCTTGAGCGAGACGCTCAGGCGGCGTCGAGCTGTGATGGTTTCACGGGCGCGTCGAACAGGATCCGCTCGATCGGCTGCGGCCGGCCGAACAGATAGCCTTGCGCGAAGTTGACGCCGAGCGCCTTCAGCCGCTCGAACTCCTCGCGGGTCTCGACGCCTTCGGCGGTGACCGACATGTCGAGCCCGCGCGCCAGCGTCACGATCGAGGAGATGATCGCGGAGCTGCGCGGCTGATGCGTGAGGTTGCGGATGAACGACTTGTCGATCTTGATCTTGTCGAACGGAAACGCGGTGAGATAGCTCAGCGACGAATAGCCTGTGCCGAAATCGTCGAGCGCGAGCTCGATGCCGATGCTCTTGAGCCGCTCCATGAAGGCGAGGTTCTCGACGCCGCGTTCCAGCAGGACGGATTCCGTGATCTCGATCTCCAGCCGCTGCGGCGGCAGGCCGGAATCGGCGAGCGCCGCGCAGATCATCTCGAACAGCTCGGCTTCCTTGAACTGGATCGGCGACAGGTTGACGGCGACCGCAAGGCCGGAGGGCCAGCCGGCCGCATCCTCGCAGGCGCGCCGCAGCACGAACTCGCCGAGCGGCACGATCAGGCCGGTCTCCTCCGCAAGCGGAATGAACTGGTCCGGCGGGATCAGTCCGCGGATCGGATGCCGCCAGCGCACCAGCGCCTCGAAGCCGCGCCGCGCGCCGCTGAGGGCGTCGACGAACGGCTGATAGTGCACCTCCAGCTGGCAGCGCGCGATGGCATCGCGCAGATCGCCTTCCAGCGTGTTGCGCGCCTCGAGCTCGGCCGACATCGCCTCGTCGTAGATGGTGAAGCAGTTGCGGCCGGCCGATTTCGAACGGTAGAGCGCCAGGTCGGCCTTCTTCAGCAGTTGCTCCTGATCGCTGCCGTGATCCGGCGCGATCGCGATGCCGATGCTGGTGCCGATCTCGACGCGGTGTCCGGGCAGCAGGAACGGTTCGGTCACGAGCTTGACGATCCGCCCCGCCAGCTCGGTCGAGCAGACGCGCTGGTCCTCGCAGGCTTCCTGGATGATCGCAAATTCGTCACCGCCGAGCCGCGCCAGCACGTCGCTGGTGCGCAGCGCGGATTTCAGCCGCTGTGCCACCTGGCGCAGCAACACGTCGCCGGCACCGTGGCCCAGGGAGTCGTTGACGTTCTTGAAGCGGTCGAGATCGAGCATCAGGATGGAGAAGCCGGAGCCGCCGTCCTTCAGCCGGTCATTGAGGTCGTCGAGCCGGGCGAGGAAGAAGGCGCGGTTCGGCAGTCCGGTCAGAATGTCGGTCTGGGCAAGCTCGAGCACCCGCCGGTTCGCCAGCGACAGCCGCCGCGAATTGCGGCTTGCGAGCATGAGATAAGTCGACAGCGACAGGGTCAGCAGCATGCCGACGATCAGCACCGCCGCCGCGCGATCGTAGGTCGTCTCCAGCGGACCGCCGGCAGTTGGAACCGCCCGCACCTGCCAATCGGTGTCGCCGATCTTGAGATTGCCCGACCAGTGCAGGGCCCGCGCGACGTCCCGCATCGACTGCGGCCCCGACGCGGCCGACGAATAATCCGGCAGCATCTCTTCCAGGCTGACGATCTGCCCCGTGAAGGGCGGATAGACGTTCACGCTGACCGCCGGGCTTGCGCCGGTGGTCACGCGGATGGACTGGATCAGCATCGGCAGATCGAAGACGCCGACGACGAAGCCGGCGAGATTGCGGCGCCGGTCCACGGCCGTCTCGCGCGAGGTCCCCTTGGCGTAGACGGGAATGGCGACGAGAACGTCGGGGAGCCGGCCGCCCTCCTTCGGCTCGTACAGGCGCGTGCGGATGGCGGCGACCCGGTCGCTGTCGCGCGCGCGCTCCAGGACCGCGCGGCGCTCCGGAACGCTCGCATAGTCCATGCCATAGACCGGCGATGTCTTCGGCTGGGTCGAGTAGAACACCGGAAAATATTCGTCGCTCTGCGGCGCGGTCGCGAAACCATCGCCCTCGAGCGACTTGATGCGATAGCCGGACACGCCGTCCGTGATCGCGGCGGCCTCGTATTCGACGCGCTCCTTGCGGTTGACGCGCGGCAGCCAGGCGATGCGCAGCATGCCGGGATGGCGCTCGAACAGGCGGGCGCTGAAGGTCTCGAATTCGCTGCGGGTGATTTCCTCGTTGGTGGATTCGAACAGCGTGCGCAGCGCCACCAGCCTGGAGATGTACTCGCCCATGCCGTTCTGCATGACGATCGCTTCAGTCTCGGCGGCGTTCTCGAACTCGATCCTGTTGACGCGGTCTTCCCACCGCGCCACGGCGGCTGCGCCCACGGCCGAAAACAGAAGACCGATTCCGACCGCGACGAGCGCAGGGCGATAGAGCCCGAGCAGCGGCGCGGCGCGCCACCATCCGGTCATACGCTTTCGATCCTGATCGTTCTGATCCCGACCGCCCATCTTGTTCCGCAAGTCCCCATCGCACGGCAGCTGGAACTTCTGGTTGAGCCGCCGGAACCACTATCGGACAAGGATCGCGGTTAAGAACTGCACAATTTCAGTCCCCGGGCCTTCCGCATCAGGCGGCTTAGTTAACGATTGCCCTGCGGGTCGCCGCAATCTGGCACTAACTTACCGGTTTTCCCCGGAGTCTTACGGACCGTCGATGTAGCGTGGCCTTAGCGTCCTGTTCAGCCCGCACGGCCTATCGTCTCCCGCAAGGCGTCCAGCACCCGGCAAGCATTCTCATGACACGATCGCGATCCGCGACATACCTCGCCTTGACCGTCGCATGGCTGACTGCTGCGATGCTTCCGGCCCAGGGCGAGGAGACCGGCGTCAGCGAGGACGCCATCCTGTTCGGCCAGGCCGCCGCGCTCGAAGGCCCCTCCTCCGCGCTCGGACAGCGGATGCGGCAGGGCATCGTCGCCGCGTTCACCGAGATCAACGCCAAGGGCGGCGTCCACGGCCGCAAGCTCCAGCTCATCAGCCGCGACGACGGCTACGACCCCGACCGTTCGGTGGCGCAGACGCTGCGTCTGATCGAGGACGACAAGGTGTTCGCGCTGATCGGCGCGGTGGGCACGCCGACCGCGATGGCGACGTTCCCGATCACCAGCACCAGGAACATCCCCTTCATCGGCCCGTTCAGCGGCGCCGAATTCCTGCGCGACCTCGAGCTTCCCCACGTCGTCAACATCCGCGCGAGCTACGGCGCGGAGGCCGAGGCGTGGATCAAGCACCTCACCGAGGATCGCAAGTTCACCCGCATCGGCATCTTCTACCAGGACGATTCCTTCGGCCGCGACGGTCTTGCCGGCGTCAAGCGCGCACTCGCCAGGCGCGGCCTCGAGCTCGCCGCCGAGGGCACCTTCGAGCGCAACACAAGGGCGGTCGGCATGGCATGGCGGACGATCAAGCGTGCCGAACCCGAGGCCATCGTCATGGTCGGGACCTACGGTCCCTGCGCGGAATTCATCAAGCTCGCGCACCGCAGCGGCGCGCGCCCGACCTTCGTCAACATCTCCTTCGTCGGCGCCAATGCGCTGGCCAGGGAGCTCGGTCCCGAGGGCGAAGGCGTCATCGTCTCGCAAGTGGTGCCGTTTCCCTGGGATCGCTCGCTCAAGCTGGTCGCCGACTACCAGGCGGCGCTGAACGCGTTCGATCCGGCGCTGACGCCGGACTTCGTCTCACTCGAAGGCTATCTCTCCGGCCGCCTTGCGGCCGCTGCGCTGGAAAAGGCTGGACAGCAGCCGACGCGCGCGAGCCTGTTGCGTGCCGTCAACGATGTCGGCCAGTTCGATGTCAGCGGCAGCATCGTCACCGTCGGCCTGCGCATGATCGATGCGCCGCCGAAGGTGTTCTTGACGGTGATCCAGAAGGACGGGACGTTCAGGGCGGTGGATCGGCTTTAGGCGCTAGCGATCGGACTTCCTGCCGTTTGCCTGGCCGTAGGGCGGCTTGTTGTCGGGATCGGATGTGAGGCAGGCGCTCAGTGACACGCCGATCAGGATCGCCAACGCCGCCGCGGTCAGAAACTTCATCTGCTCAACCCGCTCAATGAACCATTTTCCGACAAGCACGGAACTTTGACGTCGCGCGCCGGGATGAGGTTCAAGGCAATAGCCTCGCAGGGTGGGCAAAGCGGAGCGTGCCCACCACTTCTGTCGCAATTGCCGGCCCGATGGTGGGCACGGCGCTAACGCGCCTTTGCCCACCCTACGATTGCTGCGTCTCAGATAACGGCCGACCTCATCAGAAATCCGGGTTGAGCCATCAACCGTCGTTCAGGTGGTTGGGTGAAACCAGCCGAATATCGCAACGCCGGCGCATCCAACCAAGCCGAACATCTGCAGGCCCATTTCCAGCCAGTACTGGACCGGCGCGGTGTCTCTATGAACAACCCGCTTCGACAAGCCTGCAAGTCTGTCTACAAGCCAGTCCAGAATACCGGTAGAATGGGGGAGAGACGTGATTTGTCTCTCGACAAAGCCGGACCGCACGTTGCGGAAGCAATCGACGCAAAGATAAACTGCGACGATGCGAGCGACGATTTCATAAAGAAAGAACTGCATTTCAAACATCCGTTCATCAAGTAACCGATTTGATGACCAGGTCGTATTATTCGTCAATCGGCAGGGTTAAGGGCCGGGTGCGTCTTGGGCGCTACCTGGTCTTGGTGTGGCCGGATTTGATCTTGGTTCAATTGCAGGAATGATCGCGGTGCCGGTATTGGAGGCACACGCCCCGGCTCAGGCGCCCTTCACGGCCGCCGCGTCCAACGGTCGGCATTGACGGCGCCCGGCGGGACCTCGCCCCTGACGATCGCCTCGACCTGCCGCACCGTTTCCAGCGACTGATATTCGATCGCCTGCGGCGTCAATCCACCGACGTGAGGCGTGGCGATGACGTTGGGGAGCCTGGCAAGCTCCGGCGTCGGCATCTGGTCGGGCGCGCGGCCGACGTCCATCGCAGCACCGGCGATGCGGTTCTCGCGCAGGGCGCGCGCGAGCGCGGCCTCGTCGACGAGATTGCCGCGCGAGAGGTTGATGAAGACGGCATGTCTCTGCATCCGCGCCAGCGCGGCTTCGCCGATCAAATTCTCGGTCTGCTCGTTCGCGATGGCAAGGCAGACCACGTAGTCCGATGCGGCAAGGAGCTCGTCGAGACCGACCTGCCGGATCGCGGCATCGCTGACATCAGCAAAGGGATCGGAGACCAGCACCTCCATGCGCAGCACCTTTGCGATCTCGGCGAGGTAACGCCCGATGCTGCCATAGCCGATGATGCCGATCCGACTCCCCGCGAGCTGGCGGCCCATCCGCGCTTCGACCTTGCGGCCTGCCTGATAGTCCGCCGTCGCCCGCGAGACGCCGCGGGAGAGATCGACCATGAAGCCGAGCGCGAGCTCGGCGACCGCCTGCACGAAGCCGGGCCCCGCGCGGGTCACGAGCACGCCGGCCTGGGAGGCCGCATCGACATTGACGTTGCGGATGTCGACGGCGCAGCGAACGAAGGCGCGCAGGTGCGGCAGCTGTGCAAAGATCTCGCCGCGGCCTTCGGTCATCCGGTCGGCGACGATGATATCGACGTCCTTCGCCGCACGCACGAGGCTGGCTGCGTCGAGCGTATCATCGCTCTCGTGCAGAATCACCTCGGCGGCCGCGCGCAGGCCGTTGAGGCTGCGATCGCCGTAGTAATTGCGGCGCATCTCCGGCGTATGGGCCAGCAGGACTTTCACGGCAACACTCCTTCAGTAACCGAACGCGCGCGGCAGCGCGGTGCTCAGCCACGGCACGAAGGCGATGACGAGCAGGCAGAGGAACAACAGGCCAAGATAGCCCATGATCGGCTTCACGGTCTGCTCGATCGGCACATTGCCGATCAGGCAAGCGCCGTAGAGTCCGAGCCCGAGCGGCGGCGCGAACAGGCCGATGCCCATCGCGATGACAAGCACGACGCCGAAATGCAGGGGATCGACGCCGAGCTGCACGGCGACCGGCAGCAGCAAGGGGCCGAAGATGATGAGCGCGGCCGCGCCCTCCAGCACCGATCCCATCACGATCAGGACGACGATGGCGAGCAGGATGAACAGCCAGACGCCCGAGGTCTTCGACAGTCCCAGCATGAAATCGCCGACCGCATGCGGCACCTGCTGCAGGGTCAGCGTGAACGCGAGCGACTGCGCGGCGGCGACGATGAACAGCACGAGACCTGCACGCGTTGCCGCCTGGACGAAGCTGTGCGCGGCCGTCTTGAAGCTGAGCTCGCGGAACACGAGGCTGCCGACGACGAGCGCATAGGCCACGGCAAAGGCGGAGATTTCGGTCGCCGTGGCAAAGCCGCTCTTGAAGCCGAAGAAGATCATGAAGATCAGGCCGAACGAGGCGATCGCGCCGCTCCACAGGCCCGACACCGGCATCTGCGGCTCGATATCCTCGGCCTCCGCCGGCCGCTTGCCGAAGATGATCGACACCGCGATCAGGACCAGCGCCATCAGCGCCGACGGCAAGAGGCCCGCGACGAACAGGCCGCCGATCGACAGGTTCGCCACAAAGCCCAGGATGATCAGGTTGATGCAGGGCGGAATGGTCTCCGCCATCACCGCGGACGCCGCGAGCAGCGCCACCGCGCCGCCCGGATTCTGCTTCGAGCGGCGCGCCGCCGGGATGAGCACGGAGCCGACTGCGGCGACGTCGGCCATCTTCGAGCCCGAGATGCCCGAGAATAGCACCATCGAGGCCACCATCACGACGTTGAGGCCGCCGCGCATGCGTCCCACGGCGCGCTGCAGCAGTTCGATCAGCCGCACCGACATGCCGTTGGCTTCCATGAGGTAGCCGACGAGGATGAAGAACGGGATCGCGAGCAGCACGAAATTGTCGATGCCGCGCGCCATCTGCTGCGCGAAGATCACACCCGGCAGCGCGCCCTCGACCCAGATGAAAATGAGCGCGGCGAGCGCCAGCGCAAAGCCGATCGGCAATCCCCCGAACAGCGTAGCGAAGAAGCCGATCAGCATCAGCGTTCCAGCCGACGGCACCGACGACGGCGAGAGGTAATCCCAGGCGAGATAGAGGCCGGTCACGACGGCAACCGCGATGAGCCCCCTGACGATATCGGGGAGCGGCCGTGCGCAGAGCTGGTCGATCGCGAACACCGTCATGAACAGCGCGCCGACGCCCATCGGATAGAACGTCAGCTCCAGCGGCAGGCCGGAGCCGGTGGTCTGGCCTGCCGTCAGCGACCCGAGCTTGATGGCGTGATAGGCGACGTAGCCGGAGATCAGCACGACGAGCACCGCACTGGCGGCATCGACCAAAGTCCGCAGCCGCGGCGGCAGCAGGTCGCGGAAAAAGGACACGCCGACATTCTCGCCGCGCGCCAGCGCGCTCGCCGCACCGAAGAAGGCCGAACCGACCATCAGCCCGCGCGCGACGTCGTCGGACCATTCGACCGGCGCATTGAAGAAGAATCGCAGCAGCACGGAGGCGCAGACGACCACGAGATCGGCGGCCAGCAGGATGGCCGCGATCGTGTCGCTGAGGCGAAGCAAAAGGGTGATGCTCCCGTGGCGCTCGCCCGAGAGAGACACGGCGCCCGCCATCGCCATGTCAGGCCTGCGTCGCGCGGATGATGTCGATGACGGCCTTGGATTCCGGCCGCGCCTTGATGAAGTTCTCGGCCTGCGGCGCGACGCGCTTCTTGAAGGCCTCGCGATCGCATTCGGCGACCGTCACGCCCTTCTCGGTCAAGGCCGACAGCGCCTCCTTCTCGACGGCAAGCCCATGGGCACGCGTGTCGGCCGCCGCCTTCTTGGCGGCATCGAGAAAGCCCTCGCGCAGCTTCGGATCCATGCGGTTGTAGGTCATGTCGCTGAAGTAGATCGCGAGCGGCGAGAAATTGTGCTGCGTCAGCGCGTAGAATTTTGCCGTCTCGAAGAACTTGCTCGCCAGAATCGTCGGCGGATCGTGCTCGAGGCCGTCGAGCACGCCGGCCTGCAACGCCGTGTAGATCTCGCCGAAGGCCAGCGGCGTCGCCGCCGCCCCCATCAGGCGCAGGCACTCCGTGATGACGGGATTTGGCAGGGTGCGGATCTTGAGGCCGGCGAGATCCTCCGGCGTCTTCACCGGCTTCTTCGCGAGCACGCTGCGCGAGCCGAAATTATAGGCCCAGGCGATGATGCGGATGTTGCCGCCCTTGAGCAGCGCGTCCTCGATCGGCTTGGCGGCGCCGGCGTCGAACGCCTTGGTCTGCTGCGGAAAGCTCGCGAACAGAAAGCCGAGATCGTAGGTGCCGACCAGCGGCACCAGATTGGCTGATATCGACGAACCCGACACCATGAGGTCGATGACGCCGAGCTTCACCGAGTTGATGACGTCGATCTCCTGACCCAATTGATTGTCGGGAAAGAACGCGACTTTCGACCTGCTCGCCGAGCCCGTTCGCCTTCAGGTTCTTCACCAGATTGTCGTAGTAGACGCGGCCGTTGGCGTATTTGGGATCGTTCGGCAGCGAGGAGGAGCATTTCAGCTTCAGCGTCGCAGCTTCGGCGCGGCCGATGAGTGCGGGGGAGACCACGAGGCCGGCGGTGACCGCCGCCGATGACTTGATGAACGCGCGACGGTTCACGGGCACGATGGTCATGGTGCGGTCTCTCCCCAATTATTCTTCTTGCAGCCGCGATCGTTGTCGCGGCGTGTTGGTTCGACTGTATGGCCAAAGCGACGGCACAGGCAAGGGATGCGGCCGGCGGAGTCGCGACGGCGGGAACGACAACGCTCAGCAGAAATCGAGACGGAACGCCTTTGTTTATCGGTGTTTTCGCGCATGCCGCACGGCAGCGACAAGTCCTGCCATGCAGGATTGAGATGGATCGATCCAATTCAGGTATGGATCAATGCCGAACGCATATCGATGGGATTGCATGAAGCAGACGAACGAAAGCCGCGGGATCGTGATCCCGCGGCTTCAAAGGTTTGAGTGAATGCGGCGACGTCAGCGCGAATGTGCGGCGCTGAGCTGGCCGCCTGCCGCCGCGACATCGCGCGAGGGACGCAGCGCGTAGGCGCCGTCGCCGAGCAGGGCCTGCGCTGCGAGCGCGATCGCCCAGAAGGCTGGGAATTCCCAGCCACCCTTCGGATTGGTGAAGAAGAAGCCGGCGGCGCCGTGCACCGAGAAGATCGCACCCAGCAGGATCGGGATGCCGGCCAGCGCCGCATAGCGGGTCCAGACGCCGAGGATCAGGGCGACGCCACTGAGCACTTCCACGGTCATGATGAGATAGGCGAGCTCGGGCGGGAAGCCGAGGCTGCCGAAGAACTTTGCGGTGCCGGCCGGGGTGAACACGAACAGCTTCAGGCTGGCATGGGCCAGGAACAGCGCGCCCAGGGTCACGCGCAGCACCAGTGCGGCGTACGGGGCGGTACGGGAATCGATCATGGGATGTCTCCTTTGCGGCGCACCATGATCTATTCTCAAATTGATGATAATCTGCTATTTTCGAAAAATACCTCACACCAATAGAGTGAGATAAGGTTTTGCTCGACCGCCTGACCAGTCTGGAGGTCTTCGCCAAGGTCGCCGCGGCCGGCAGCCTCTCCGGCGCGGCCCGGGCCATGGGCCTATCTCAGACCATGGTGACCAAGCATGTCGCCTCGCTGGAGGCGCGGCTCGGCACAAAACTGTTCCACCGCACCACGCGGCGGCTCTCCATCACCGAGGCTGGACGGAGCTATCTGGAGTCGGCCGAGCGCATCCTCGCCGACATGGAGACCGCCGACGCCGCGATCGCGCGCGAACGCGTGGAGCCGCGCGGGCTGCTGCGCGTCAACGTCCCCGTCGTGTTCGGCACAAGGCAGATTGCGCCTGCGATCGCCGAATTTTCGGCAGCCCATCCCGAGGTCACCGTCGAGCTCGGTCTCAACGATCGCCTCGTCGACCTCGCCGAGGAAGGCTGGGACCTCGCCATCCGCATCGGCAAGCTGCGCGATTCCAGCATGGTCGCGCGACGGCTGGCGCCGAACCGTCTGGTCGTCTGTGCTGCCCCCTCATATCTGGAGAAACACGGCACGCCGCGCACCGTCGCCGACCTCGCCGCGCATAATTGCCTCGGCTACACGCTTTCGCAGCAGGCCAGCGCGGCGGAATGGCTGTTCGGCGCCGACGGCGAGATCCGCGTCCAGGTCAGCGGCACCCTGCGCGCCAACAATGGCGATGCGCTGCGCGCGGCGACGCTGGCCGGCCTCGGCCTTGCGCGACAGCCCACCTTCATCATCGCCGACGATCTTCGCTCAGGCGCGCTCGTCGCGCTCCCGCTCGACCAGCCCGAGATCCAGACCTCGGCCGTGCATGCGGTCTACCTGCCCGATCGCCGGCCGCCGGCCAAGGTGCGCGCCTTCATCGACTTTCTCGCGGCGCGTTTCGCGCCTGTGACGCCCTGGGACCGCGGCCTGCCGTGACGCCGCACGGCTTGCCGCGCCGGCCGCGACAGACCTCCTGCCCGATTTGTCGCACCGTCTGCGTGATCCAGCGCACAGACGGCGTCATGACACGGACGTAGAAAAGGTGGCATCATCGCGCGCATTGCCGATGGAGGTGACACCATGCGCCGTCCAGCCTTTCGCCATTTGGTTCTTGCATCCGGCCTTCTTGCTCTCACGCAACTGATGACACCAACGGAGGCCGCCGCCGAAGCCCGGCTCGCGCTGGTGATCGGCCAGTCCGCTTATCGGACGGTGCCGGAACTGCCCAACGCCGCCAACGATGCCAAGGGCATGACGGAGATGCTCGGCAATGCCGGCTTCACCGTCACGACGGCCGCCAATCTCGGGCAGAACGAGATGCGCGCGGCGATCTCGGATTTCGCCGGCAAGGTCAGCGCCAGTGGCGCCGACACCGTCGCGCTGGTGTTCTATGCCGGCCACGGCCTTCAGATCGACGGCGAGAATTATCTGGTGCCGGTCGATCTCGATCCCAAGCGCGAGGCCGACATTCCGCTCCAGGGCGTGCGGCTGAACGATTTGCTCAACACGCTCGGCGCGCTGCCGACGCGGGCGCGCATCTTCATGCTCGATGCCTGCCGCAACAACCCGTTCCCGGCGCTGAGCGGCGCCGGCCACGGGCTTGCGATCGTCGACACCAAGGCCGGCGCGCCCGGCTCCTTCATTTCCTATTCGACCTCGCCCGGCGCGGAGGCCGAGGACGGCAGCGGCATCGACAGTCCCTACACCACCGCGGCCCTGACGGTCGCCAAGCAGCCCAATCTGCCGATCGAGGAAGTGTTCAAGCGCATCCGCGTCGCCGTGGCGCAATCGACCGACGGACGGCAGATTCCCTGGGAAAGCTCGTCGCTGACGACCGACTTCAAGTTCTTCGGCGAGAGCAGCAGCGCACAGCCTTCTCTTCCGGGCGCGAACTCGATGGCGCTCGCCAGCGGCACGCGCAGCGTCGAGGACTGGCGGCGGGATTTGCAAGGCAAGGAGCCGAAAGCCGCCTATGAACTCGTGATCACTGACGACACCGTGCCGGCGTATCAGGCCTATGTCGAGCTGTTCACGCAGGCGCCGTTCACGCCGCGCCTGCGCACGATCCTGGAACGCCGGCGCCAGATGCTGGCCTGGGAGCGCGCCACCGCGATCAACACCCGCGCCTCGTTCGAGGCGTATCTGGCAAACTGGGACAACAGCGATCTCGCCGCGACCGCGCGCAGGCTGCTGCTCCGCGTGCAGAACCGCAACTATGCCTTGCCGGTTGCCGCCGCTGCGACCCCTGTTCCGGTCGCGGTCGCGATGGCCCCGACCTGCCCGTGCTCGGCGCCCACGCCTCCGGCAACGCCGGTCAACCCGGCGGTCGCGCCTGTGATCAAGAAGCGCGTCGACGACACCCCGCCGAGGCGCAAGGTGGTCGAGACGCCGCCGAAGCCGCGCCGGCCGCCGCCCGACGAAGTGGTCTACGAGCGCGCGCCGCCGCCGGATCGCGGCCCACCGCCCGGCGCAGTCATGCAAGGCATCGGCATCGGTATCGGAATCGGCATGGGAATGGGCGGCGGCGGTCGCGGCGGCGATTATCACAACGACCGCGGCCGGTACTGAGGCCTCCGCGTGCGCACTTAGAATGTCCGCAAGCTCATCGCTTGCGGACATTCTTGTTGAAGACGAGCGACCAACACTCTCGTGCCCCGGACGCAGCGCAGCGCTCCCGGCGATGCGAAGCATCGTCCGGTGCGGTGCGCTGCAGAGCCGGGGCCCATGCGACAACAATCGGCGCGGCATGATGGGTCCCGGCTCTGCGGAGCAGCACTTCGTGCCGCACCGCGTCCGGGACACGCAAGTCGCGGACATCTGGCGTCTGCCGCCTTCCAATCCGGAAATGCTGTAGTGTTGTCGTTTGACGCACACTTTCCGGGGACCTCGATGCCGCACGACGCTCGCGCCAAGCCATCATGGCCGCTGTTCCGGTCACTCGCGTCCTATTCGCTGCCCGGCGACCTCATGGCCGGGCTGACGCTGGCGGCGATCGCGATCCCCGAGCAGATGGCCACCGCGCGGCTCGGCGGCTTCGCGCCGCAGATCGGCTTCTTCGCCTTCATGGCGGGCTCCCTGGGATTTGCGCTGCTTGGCGGCAACCGCTTCCTGTCCTGCGGCGCCGATTCCACGATCACGCCGATCTTCGCCGGCGGGCTTGCGGCGCTCGCCGCCACCGGCTCGCCCGAATATCAGGGGTTTGCGATGGCGCTGGCGCTGATGGTCGGCGCAATGATGCTGGCCGGCGGCGCGTTCCGCCTTGGCGGCATCGCCAACCTGTTGTCGGTGCCGGTGATGGTCGGATTCCTTGCCGGCATCTCCGTCCACATCATCGTCTCGCAATTGCCGGGCGTGCTGGGATTGCAGTCGCCGAGCGGGCCGACGCTCGATCGCATCGGCGTGCTCGGAGGCGAGCTCGGCCGCAGCAATCCCTTCACGCTGTGCATCGGCTTCGGCGTGCTGGCTGCGGTCTTCATCTCCGAGAAGATCAGCGCCAAAATTCCCGGCGCGCTGATCGGGCTCGTCGCTGCAACGCTGGCCGTGATCGGTCTCGGCCTCGAAAGCAAGGGCGTCAGCGTCGTCGGCAGCGTGCCCGGCACGCTGCCGCGGCTGACCTTGCCCGAACTTGCGCCGGAGCATTGGGTGCATCTGGTGTCGCTCGCCTTCGTGATCACGGTCGTGGTGATGGTGCAGACCGCCGCGACCACGCGCTCGTTTCCGTCCGATCCCGACAAGCCTGCCGATGTCGACCGCGACTTTCTCGGCGCGGGCGCCGGCAGCGTGCTGTCAGGGTTGTTCGGCGCGTTTCCGGTCAATGCCAGCCCGCCGCGCACGGGGATCGTGGCCGAGACCGGCGGACAATCGCAACTCGCAGGCCTTGCCGCGGCAGCGATCGTGCTGGCGCTGCTCGCATTCGGCACGGGACTGTTGCAACACGTTCCGGACGCGGCGCTCGGCGGCATTCTGCTGTTCGTCGCGCTGCGCATCATTCGCGTGAAGCAGATCACGACGATCTATCGCCAGTCCTTCAGTGAATTCCTGCTGATCGTTGCCACAGCCGCGCTGATCATCGTGCTGCCGATCCAGCAGGGCGCGTTCCTCGGCATCGTGTTGTCGCTGCTGCACGGCATCTGGAGCACCACGCGCGCCAAGCTGGTCGAGTTCGAGCGCGTGCCGGGTACCACGATCTGGTGGCCCGCGCATCCGCATATCACCGGCGAGCGCCTCGACGGCGTCGCCGTGATCGGGCTCCAGGCACCGCTGTCTTTCCTCAATGCGCCGGGCTTTCGCAGCGACGTGACCAAGGTGCTCGGCACTGCAACGCCGCAACTCCTCGTGCTCGAGGCGAGCGGCATGGTCGAGATCGACTTCACCGCCGCACAGATCCTGCTCGAAGTGTTCAAGGCGTGCAGCGAACAGGGCGTCACGGTCGCGCTGGCACGGCTGGAATCGGTACGCGCACAGGACGCGTTCGAGCGCTTCAGATTGTTCGACGCCCTGCCCCGCAACCACGTCTTCCACAGCGTGGACGAAGCCGTGCGGAAACTGGCGAAATAGCGGCGATCACTCCGCCAGCGTCGGGTGGTCCCGCTGCACGGTTTCGCGGATCCAGCTGGCATGGATCGCGCGAAACAGGATCTGCGCGGTCTTGAGGTCGTTCGCTTTCATGCAGAGATCGACGATGCGGTGCACCGCATCGTCGCGCATCAACCCATCCGAGATCTTCATCGCGATCTCCATCGCGACCTTGGCCGCGCGCTCGTAGCGCTCGCTCTCGCGCTTGTCGTTGCGCGCGGACCCGGCCGCGCTCGCGGCCGCAGCCGCGCAAATCGCGCGGATGCGCTCGGCGGCCTCGATGTCGCCGAGCGGTCCTTCGATCGTCTCATCCCAGATATCCTGCGCCATCTGTCTCGCGAACCACGTCATCGCCCCACCCACCCCGCGGTCTTCCAGCCGCCGTATTGCCGCGCTTCAGGTTGTTGTTTGAGCATGATCTTTCCGGAAAACCGCTGCGCACTTTTCCGGATCATGCCTTAGCATAAAGGGGCCGATCGACATCGGCGAGGCGATTTTTTCCGCCACACTGCTTCTCGCGACGCATTCAGGATGTCCGGCGCGGCCCAATCGCCTCGAACTGCGCCTTCTGCTCGTCATTCAGCGTGGCATAGAAATCATCGAGCGCCGCGCGCACCGACTTGATCCCGTCCAGCATCACGTCGAGCCGCTTGCGGATCGCGCTCATGCGCGCCGGCGGTGTCATGGCGTCTTCGGGCTGGCAGGCCGCCTTGAGCGATGCACTGACTTTGGCGCTGGTATCCTGCAGCACCTGCAACGCGGCACGCTGGGTGTCGTTGGGACGGATCCTCTCCTCGATCGTCGTACCGGGCCAATCGAACGCAGCGGACGCGCCGCAATTCTGCGTCAGCGAACCACCGCCATTGTTCGATGCCGTCGCACGACGCTGATCCTCGGCCAGCGCATTGAAGCGCGCCTTCTGCTCGTCGGTGAGCGAGCCATAGAATTTATCGAGAGCGGGCTGGACCAGATCGACGGCCTTCTCCATGGCCTCGACCCGCAGCTGCATCGCCGCGAGGCGACCGGGAGCCGTCGCTGCGACCTGCGTCGGACAGGATGTGCGGATCAGCCCAGCGGCGTCGATCGAGGCATTGCCGAGAGCATCGAGATCAGCGCCTTGCGCGTCGGTCGGCTGCACCGCGGCTGCAATCTGATCGATCGGCAGACCGACGATCTCGCGGCGATCGCTGCCGCAGAGTTGATCGAGCGGAGCGCCGCGCGCCCGCCGCCCGCGTCCTTGCTGGCGCTGTGGCAGATACGCCGAGAGGCCATCATAGCCGTAGGGGCCGAAAATGCCGGCATAGATGTCCGGATAGCCGTAGCCCCAGAAGCCGAGCCCGTCGCCCCAGATGGTGTAGTCGTAGAGATCGTTATAGGCGAACGGCCAGAACAGCGGCCCGACCCAGCCATAGAAGCCGCCGGGATGCTGCCACCATCCGCTGCTTGCGCCGTGCCAGCCAACCAGCGCGGCTGCGGCCGCAATCTGGGCCCGCGCAGCGGGGTTGCTGATCAGCCGACCGTTGCGGAAAGCACCGGGATGGATGTTCAGAGCATTGCGGAAGTTCGCAGGGCGTACGGCTGCATTGCGGATCTGACCGAAGCCCGGACCGCCATGTCGCGCACCGGTTACAAACCGCATCCCGCCATGATGCCCGCCGCCATGCGCGTGACCGAAGCCATGACCGCCGAAATGGCCGCCACCACGATGGCCGCCACCATGCCCACCACCATGGTGCCCACCCCCATGACCACCGCCATGACCGCCTCCGTGGCCACCGCCGCCGCCCTTTGCGATCGCTGCACCCGCCAGCATGCAGGCAAGCGCCATCGCGGCAATTCCAATGACCGGTCGCAACATCGCATCCTCCCGAAAGGGCCGCGCCATTTGAGGCATCGGAACGTGTCGAGAATTGGAACCGGCCGGACTGCCGAAAGTTCCCGGTCCCCGACCGGCAGGCGGCGTCGACGTTGCTTTTGGTGCGCGGCGCGCTACGCCTCCGGCACGATCTTGCCGGGGTTGAAGATGTTGAGCGGATCGAGTGCCTGCTTCAGCGCCCGCATCGCATCGAGCGCCGCGGGGCCGAGTTCCGCCTTGAGGTATTTCTGCTTGCCCTGCCCGATCCCGTGCTCGCCGGTGCAGGTGCCGTCCATCGCCTGCGCGCGCTCGACCAGGCGATGCATGAACTCCTCGCCGCGCGCCATCTCGGCGGCATCCTTGGTGTCGCAGACCAGCGAGCAATGGAAATTGCCGTCGCCGACATGGCCGACGATCGGCGACAACAGATTGAGGCGCTTGAGATCTTCCTCGGTCTCGCTGACGCAATCGGCCAGGCGCGAGATCGGCACGCAGACGTCGGTTGCGACCACGCCGATGCTGTCGCCGGGCCGCAGCGCCTTGACGGACCAATAGGCGTCGTGCCGCGCCTGCCACAGCTTGGTGCGATCCTCCGGCTTGGTGGTCCAGGAGAAATCGCCGCCGCCGCAATCTTTCGCGATCTCGCCGAACGCCTTCGACTGCTCGGCGACCTCGATCTCGCTGCCGTGGAATTCCATCAACAGCAGCGGGGTCTCCGGCAGCGTCAGCTTGGAATAGGCGTTGCAGGCCTGCACCTGCGCGGCGTTGAGCAGCTCGATGCGCGCCACGGGAATGCCGGTCTGGATCGCCAGGATCACAGCTTGGCAGGCTCCGTGCACGGTCTCGAACGACACCGCGCCGGCCGCGATCGTATCAGGAATGCCGCGCAGGCGGATGGTCAGTTCCGAGATGATGCCGAGCGTGCCTTCGGCGCCGACGAACAGATGCGTCAGGTCGTAGCCGGCCGACGACTTCTTGGCGCGCGTACCTGTCGTGATGATCTCGCCGTCGCCGCGCACCACCTTCAGCGCCAGCACGCTGTCGCGCATGGTGCCGTAACGCACGGCGTTGGTGCCGGAGGCGCGGGTCGAGGCCATGCCGCCGAGGGAGGCATCCGCGCCGGGATCGATCGGGAAGAACAGGCCCTGGTCGCGCAGATGCTCGTTGAGCGCCTTGCGCGTGACGCCGGGCTGGATCACGCAGTCGAGGTCCTCGGCGTGCACCGCCAGCACCTTGTTCATGTCGCGCAGGTCGATCGAGATGCCGCCGGCGGGCGCGTTGACCTGGCCCTCCAGCGAGGTGCCGGTGCCGAAGGCGATGACGGGCACGCGGTTTTGGGCGCAGATCCGCACCGCGTCCTGGATGTCTGCGGTCTCCTGCGCCATCACCACGCCGTCGGGCGGCTGGTTGACGATCCATGTCGTGGTATGGCCGTGCTGCTCGCGCACGGCCTGCGAGGTGATGAGGCGGTTGCCGAAGCGTGCGGCAAGCTGCTCCAGCGCGCTTGCGAGGGCTTTCGGCTCCGGCCGCGGCGGATTATTGGTGATGGTGGTACCCACGGACATTCCTCCCGACAGAAGAACCGTGGCAAAGGACATAAAACCGGTCAAGTCAAGCGACCGGACGCATAGCTTGGGAAGGACACATGCCGGAGACCGCCACCGCCCCGAATGCCGAGCCGTTCCGCAGCTCGATCATGCAGATCGAGCCGCAATGGATCGACTATAACGGCCATCTCAACATGGCCTATTACAACGTGATGTTCGACCGGGCGATCGACGAGCTCTGGCTAGAGCTCGGCATGGGGCCCGCCTACAAGAAGGAGCGCCACGGCTCGACCTTCACCGCCGAATGCCACGTGCGCTATTTGCGCGAAATCCACCTCGGCGATCCCGTCCAGATCCTGGTCTGGCTGCTGGAGGCCGACGGCAAGCGGCTGCACACGTTCGAGGAGATGAGGCACGGCACCGAGGGCTGGCTGTCGGCCACGTCCGAGAACATGTCGCTGCACATGGACATGAATGCCCGGCGCGTTGCGGCGTTTCCACCCGACATCCAGCAGCGGATCGCTGCAGTCACAAAGGCCCACAGCGCCGTGCCGCGACCCGAGGGCATCGGCCGGAACGTGTCGATGCCCTCGAAGCGGTAAGCTATATCCTGGTGCGGCCGCGCGCCAAGCCGACGACGGCCGAGACCAGGAACAGAACGACCGCGATGAAGAAGATGATCTTGGCGATCTCGATCGAAGCGCCGGCGATGCCGCCAAAGCCCAGGATACCGGCGATCAGTGCGATAACCAGAAACGTCACAACCCAGCCAAGCATGGTCAAATCCTCGTCTTGATGTCTGTCTGCGATCGACGCGGCTGGCCGCGCCGCCTGTCCAGACAATCTCGACGCGGGAACGATGGTTCCGGCCTCCGTAGGCGCGAAATTCGCCGGGCCCACAGGAACAAATCGGCCTGCCGCGTACGTGGAAAACCCCGCAGTGCCGCCCCATATAGGCACCAATCCCTGTTAGAAGGCTCCCTTCCGCCACCCCGCGGTGCCATCGTGGGGCCAAATGATTCGCATGACCGAACCGAGCAAGATCACGTCCCAGAGCGTCCCCGACCACCAGCCCGCGGCCGGCGGCATTGCCGCGCGTGCGCGCGCCTCGGTGGGCCCGAAATACCTCTCCGGGCTCAATCCGGAGCAGCGTGACGCCGTGGAGACGCTGGACGGTCCGGTCCTCGTGCTGGCCGGCGCCGGCACCGGCAAGACGCGCGTGCTGACGACGCGCATCGCCCACATCCTGAGCCAGGGCCGCGCCCGCCCCACCGAGATCCTGTCGGTGACCTTCACCAACAAGGCCGCGCGCGAGATGAAGCACCGGCTCGGCCAGATGCTCGGCCATGCGGTCGAGGGGATGCCGTGGCTCGGCACCTTCCACTCCATCGGCGGCCGCATCCTGCGCACCCACGCGGAGCTGGCGCAGCTCAAGTCGAATTTCACGGTGCTCGACACCGACGACCAGGTGCGTCTGCTCAAGCAGCTCCTGCAAGCCGACAACATCGACGACAAGCGCTGGCCGGCGCGCATGCTGGCGGGCCTGATCGACGGCTGGAAGAACCGCGGCCTGACGCCCTCGCAGGTGCCGTCGGGCGAAGCCGCCGTGTTCGCCAACGGCAAGGGCGGCAAGCTCTATGCGAGCTATCAGGAGCGATTGAAGATCTTGAACGCCGCCGATTTCGGCGATCTGCTGCTCGAGGACATCCGGATCTTCCGCGAGCACCCGGATATCCTCAGGCAGTACCAGCAGCGCTTCAAATTCATCCTGGTCGACGAGTACCAGGACACGAACGTCGCGCAATATCTGTGGCTGCGGCTGCTGTCGCAGGCGCCGTCTTCGGCCAAATCCGTCATTCCGGGGCGGCTCGAAGAGCCGAACCCGGAATCTCGAAGTGAGCCCGACGATCTAGATTCTCAGGTGCGCAATAGCGCACCGGAGTTCGATGCTGCGCATCGCCCCGGAATGACCGAGCGCGCGGCGATCACCGCCGCTCCAGCCGGCCCCACCAAAAACATCTGCTGCGTCGGCGACGATGACCAGTCGATCTATGGCTGGCGCGGCGCCGAGGTCGACAACATCCTGCGCTTCGACCACGATTTCCCCGGCGCCAAGGTCATCCGGCTCGAGCGCAATTACCGCTCGACCGGCCACATCCTCGCCGCGGCCTCGCACCTGATCGCGCACAACGAAGGCCGGCTCGGCAAGACGCTGCGCACCGAGGACCAGGACGGCGAGAAGGTCACGGTGACGGGCTCGTGGGACTCGGAAGAGGAAGCCCGCGGCATCGGCGAAGAGATCGAGCAGATCCAGCGCAAGGGCGACAAGCTCAACGAGGTCGCGATCCTCGTGCGCGCGTCCTACCAGATGCGCGAGTTCGAAGATCGCTTCGTCACGCTCGGCCTGCCCTATCGCGTGATCGGCGGCCCGCGCTTCTACGAGCGCGCCGAAATCCGCGACGCGCTGGCGTATTTGCGCGTCATCAATTCGCCCGCCGACGATCTCGCCTTCGAGCGCATCGTCAACACGCCCAAGCGCGGCCTCGGCGATGCCACCGTGCAGATGCTGCACGACCATGCCCGCAAGCGCCGCATTCCGCTGTTCGAGGCGGCGCGCGCCGTGGTCGAGACCGACGAGCTGAAGCCGAAGGCGCGCGGGTCATTGCGCGACCTGGTCGCCCAGTTCGACCGCTGGCGCGCCCAGCGCGAGGTCACCGCGCACACTGACCTCGCCCAGATCGTGCTCGACGAGAGCGGCTACACCGAGATGTGGCAGAAGGACCGTTCGGCGGACGCCGCGGGCCGGCTGGAGAACCTGAAAGAGCTCGTGCGCTCGATGGAGGAGTTCGAGAACCTGCAAGGGTTTTTGGAGCACATCTCTCTGGTGATGGATCGCGACAGCGGCGCCGACGAAGATGCGGTGTCGCTGATGACGCTGCATTCGGCCAAGGGCCTCGAATTCGACAACGTGTTCCTGCCCGGCTGGGAGGAAGGCCTGTTCCCGAGCCAGCGCACGCTGGACGAACAGGGCCGCGCCGGCCTCGAGGAAGAGCGAAGGCTCGGCCATGTCGGCCTGACCCGCGCACGCCGCCGCGCGATGATCTATTTCGCGACCAACCGGCGCATCCATGGCACCTGGTCGACCACGATCCCGTCGCGCTTCCTCGACGAATTGCCGGCGGCCAATGTCGAGATCACGGAATCCAAGGGCGGCTCGGCCTGGGGCGGCACCGGCGGCTATGGCGCCTCGCGCTTCGACGACATGGAGGCGTTCGGCTCGACCTACTCCACGCCGGGCTGGCAACGGGCACAAGCCAACCGCAACCGGGGCGGCGGCCGTACCGGCGGCGGGAGCGGTGGCTTCGAGGAACAGGCCTCGTCGTTTTCGTCATCCTCGTCATCCGGCCCCGATTTCGGCAGCTTCTCCTCGCGCCGCCGCGGACCCCTGACGATCGAGGGCGAGCTGGTCGCCAAATCGACCGGAACGACCTCCGAATTTTCGCTCTCCGACCGCGTCTTCCACCAGAAATTCGGCTACGGCCGCGTCACCAAGATCGACGGCAACAAGCTCACCATCGCCTTCGACAAGGCCGGCGAGAAGAAGGTCGTGGACAGTTTCGTGCAGCGGGCGTGAAGAGACATTCGCCCTCCGCTCAGCCGTTCAAGATGTCGGCTCCCTGGTCGTAAATCCGTTGATCGACGTGGCCGGCACCGGGCGCAATTTCCAGTCTCCAGCCCAACGCCACATCGAGACTCCTGGCCAGCTTCGTACAGTGTTCGAAATGCCAGAGACCGCGCGCAAGGCGATGAGGCCCCTGGGCCATCGCCTCGTCCCAGCGAGGCAGATCGGGGGCGTCCGGGTCGTTGTCGGCGTCGCCTAGCAGGATGACCAGCGGGCGCGCCAGATATCTCCGCAGATGATCTTCGTCGAGGCCAATCCCTCCCATGCCGTCCGGATAGTCCTTGGTGAGATCAGGCAGCATGTAGCATCCGCAGTTGGCGGCAACGGCGAGATCAACGGAAGCGGCCTCGTTGAGTGCAAGATAGCGCAGGACATATTGGGCCCCCGCGGAGTTGCCGAACAGGCCAAAGCTGTCCCGGCTGGACCCGATCGCCTGTCGCACATGGTGAAACAGCCGGTCGATGACCCCGAAATTCCAATGATCGCGCGGCAAGACCGTGTTGTCCGGCGGCGGCAGCCGCACGCCGCCGAAATTGTAGGCGTGAACGCCCGGGAACTGTTCCGGGTCGAACTCCGGCACCAGCACGATCTGCCCATTGCGTTCGGCTTGCGGGACGAGAAGATCGCGAAATTCCGCGGCAGCGCGATCGACGCCATGCATCGCGATGACGATGCGCGTGTGCCGATTGCTCGATCGGGGGCGGAACGAGAAGACCCGCATCGAGCGTGGCGAGGGGACGGCTCCATCATCACGAAACACGAACGAGCCGGCGCCTTCGGCTAACGTCAATTTGCTCAATTGCTTGCCTCCGCAGATGAGATACTCATAATTGAAATCAAACCTCCCGGCACAACTTTCGGGCCATCCGTTCTGCCATGCCTCAGTACATCGCCATCATCGAGGACACAGACCCGGACGCCGTCAGCCTGTGGTTTCCCGACCTACCGGGCTGCATTTCCGGCGGCGATGACGTCGACGAGGCCCTGGAGAGTGCGCCCGAGGCGCTCGCGTTCTATGCGCAGGAACTGATTGCGGACGGCCGGCAGCTTCCCCCGCCGCGGACGCTGGACGAGCTCAAGGCCGACCCTGACGTGGCCGACGACCTCCGGAACTACACGATCGCTCTGATCGAATGGCCGCCCCTCGCCGAAGCCACGGAGTGAGGACTGTTCGCCGCACTGGCCGGACGTTCGACAGTTCTCGCCCGAACAGCCCTTGACCATCGCGAACTTCCCCGTATCAGATGCAACCCATGGTCCGGGGCTCCATCACACTGATCTTGCTTGCATTGGGGATGCCGTCGCTTGCGGCGGCGGAGACCATGAGCTTTGGCGATTCGATCGGGCTGCTGGCCAAGAGCTGCGGGGCGGAAATCGTCGCCAATTGCCGCGGCGTCAACCCGGACTCGACCCGCCTGAAGGAGTGCCTGTCGCGCAACCGCGACGTGCTCTCCCAGCAGTGCCAGAGCGACTATCTCGGCGCCTTCGACGCCATCCAGAAGCGCGTCGCCGCGCGCGTCACGGTGGCGAACGCCTGCCAGCGCGAGATCGTCAAGGTCTGCGGCGGCTCGACCAAGGAGACCAGCAAGTCGATCCCCTGCCTGGTCTCGACGCCCAAGGGCATCAGCAACAACTGCCTCAAGGCCGTCGACGACGCGGGGTATCGCTGATGCGCGCGAACAGGCCTTCAGCCGCCGGGATATGCGTCGCACTTGTTAGTGCTCTTGGCCTTGCCCTGCTCACGGGCGCAGCAAGCGCGCAGACGGCGCCGCCGACCCGCGACGACATCGTCGGCAAGCTCAACCATTTTGAGCAGGCCGCCGAACTCGACATCCCAGCGCTGAAGCTGCAGGTGATGGAGCGGGCCAAGGCCAGGATCAAGAACGATCCCGGTCCGGTGAACCGGCCGCCGATCGCCCCCGATCTCGCCAATTTGCCGACCTTCAACGCGCAGATTCAATTCGACGCCGACACCCCGATCATCCAGCCGGCGTCCTATCAGACCGTCGGCCGCCTCGCGGACGCGCTGGTTCATGCCTCGCTGCTGCCCTACACCTTCCTGATCGTCGGCCATGTCGAATCCAATTCGAAGACGCGCGAGGCCAACGCGATCCTGAGCCAGCGCCGCGCCGACGCGATCCGCGACGTGCTGGTGAACACGTTCAAGATCTCGACCAAGCGGCTGCATCCGATCGGCCTCGGCGAGGAGCAGTTTCTCGACCGGGCCAAGCCGACCTCGGCCGTCAACGGCCAGTTGCAAATCCTGACCTATGCGAGGGTACCCGAGGATGCGCCCGCGCATCCGGCTGCGGCACCTGCGCCTGCGGCGAAAAAGCCCGCCAAGAAACGCTGAGGAAGCACGCCCCGCCGGCCGGCGGAACCCCTTGAAGTTCTGATTGTTTTGTGACCTGTCTCACAGCGCGACAGCATGGTCTTGCGCGACAATAGCGCCGGTTTGTGCACCGCCCTATCCGGTGCTATAGGCTTTTTTCGACCTTCCCGCCCCCATGCTGCACGAGACTGAGATGGCTGGCTATTTTCAACGCCAACTGGCCGACTACGTCGAATATCATCGCGATCCCTGGAACTGCGGGATGCACGTGGTCGGGATCCTCCTGTTGTTCACCGGCGCCGTGCTGCCGCTAACCCTCGTGCATTTCTCGCTCTTCGGGATCGAGGTGAGCCTGGCGGTGATTCTGGCGCTGCCGGTGCTGGTTTATTGGCTGATGCTGGACGCCGGGATCGGGCTCGGCATCCTCGCTGCGATGATCATGCTTCTTTCGGTCGCAACCGCCATCGGCAATCAGGTCTCGATCGCCATGATGTGGTCGATTTTTGCCCTGCTGATCGGCTTCGGCGTCGCCGCGCAAATCGTCGGCCACAGGGTTTTCGAGGAACGGCAGCCGTCGATGGTCGACCACCCCACGCATTTCCTGCTTGGACCTATGTTTGTCATGGCGAAATTATTTATTGCATTGGGCTTCCGTCGCGACCTTGCCGCGATTCTGGCGCCTCTTCCGACCAATTCCCTTTCAACCCGATAGCTCTAGACGCGAAACAGCAAACCTTCTGCATGGCTCTCGTACTGGTTACCGGTGGCAGTGGCTTCATCGGACATCATCTCGTAGAAGCGCTCCGCGCCCGTGGGCAGCGGGTGCGTGTTCTCGATGTCCGTGCGCCGGCCGCGGCAAACGCCGACGTCGAATATGCCCAGGGCTCGGTGCTGGATAGCGCCGCGGTCGATGCGGCGCTTTCCGGCGTCGATCAGGTCTATCACCTCGCCGGACTGCCCGGCATGTGGGTCGCCAACAAGCAGGACTTTCACGACGTCAATTGCCGCGGCACCGAGATTGTGCTCGCGGCCGCGATGAAGCGCGGCGTCTCGCGCTTCCTGCACTGCTCGACGGAATCGATCCTGTTCCCTTATTCCGCCCTTGACGGTGTTCCCGCCGAAGAGGCGCTGCAGCCGGTCGATGCGATGCCCGGCGCCTATACGCGCTCGAAATCGCTTGCCGAGCATCATGCCGCGAAGGCCGCGGCCAGCGGCTTTCCGCTCGTGATCGGCACGCCCACCATGCCGATCGGCGCCGCCGACCACAACCTGACGCCGCCGACCGCGATGCTGTGGTACTTCCTCCAGAAGAAGGTGCAGCCGCATCTCAACTTCCTGGTCAATCTCGTCGACGTCCGCGACGTCGCGATGGGCCTCGTGCTGACCATGGAGCGCGGCCGCATCGGCCAGCGCTACATCCTCGGCGGCGACTGCGTCCCGCTCGGCCAGATCCTGCGGATGATGTCGGCGATGAGCGGCCGCCGCCAGTTCCCGGTCGTCGTGCCCGGCAAGATCGCCGAACTCTCCGGCATCATGCTCGAATACCTGTCCGACAACTTCACGCGCCGGCCGCCCAACGGCACCGCCGAGGGCGTGCGCATCGCGCTTGCCGCGAGCGATCTCTCGATCGGCAAGGCGCGCACCGAGCTCGGCTATTCGCCGCGCCCGATCGAGCCGGTCCTGCGCGAAACCATCACCCATCTGCTCGCCCGCAACGGCCAGCTGCCCTCCGGCGCCATCGAGCATCGCGCGCTGTCCTCGCGCGCGGGCTGAAGCCACCGCCCAACGCAAAGAACCTTCATGTCCTTCGATTTCAGCAAGCTTCTCTCTGTGGCCTGGGGTGGCTGGACCACGGCCTGGCCGACCGAACTCCTGGCCCTGATCTGGCTCGCCTTTCTCCTCAGCTGGGTCGGCGCCTCGTTCTGGCAGGGCCGGACCAAGAAGCAGGTCATGACGCTGGAGTCGCAGCGCTACAGCCTGCCGATCCTGGTCGGCGGCATCCTGTACACGCCGTGGGTTGCGGAGCTCCTGGGCTGGAAGCCGCTCTGGGTGCCCGGCAACACCGGCGTCACCATCGCCGCGGTTCTCTCGGTCGCCGGCATCGCCTTCGCCTGGTGGGGCCGGCTGCATCTCGGAAAATTCTGGTCCAACACGATCACGCACAAGGAAGATCACCGCGTCATCGATACCGGCCCTTACGGCTTCGTGCGTCACCCGATCTACACCGGTTTGATCTTCGGCATGCTCGTCACGGGCGTCGCAATCGGCCTCGTCACGACGATCCTCGGCGCGATCCTGATCTCGCTCGGCATGTGGCAGAAGGGCCGGATGGAAGAGGTGTTCCTGTCCAAGGAGCTCGGCGAGGACGCCTACGGCGCCTATTGCCGCCGCGTGCCGATGATCATTCCGTTCCTGTCGCCGCGGTGATGTAACGCGCCGCCCAACTCTCCTATGTCGTCCCGGCGAGAGCCGGGACCAATAACCCCAGGGAGTAGTTTGGCGAAGATGGTCGTTTGGTACTTCGACGGCCCACAGCCGATAGATCACGCGGTATGGGTCCCGGCCTTCGCCGGGACGACATCGAGAGTTTTGCGCGCCCGCATCCTTCCCATGCAAATTCGATCGGCTGCCATTCCGCGGGAATAGGCCCGACCAGCGCGCCGCACAGGTTGACCTTTTTACCGCTAGCCAGTTGGATGCGCGCGCAACCAGGGGCCTCTCATGACTTTTTCCAGCATCTTCGCGCAATTCGTCGCGCTCCTCGGCGGCATCGCGCTGCAATGGCGCAAGCTCTCAGGCGCCGAGCCCGCGCCGGCCTGGGGTGAGAGGCCGGCCATTCCCGAAGCGAAGCCGCAGGGCGCGATCCCGACGCTGAAGATGCCGACCGCGCGCGGCTGGAGCGAGGGCCAGAAGCCGACGGTCGCGCCCGGACTCAAGGTCAACGCCTTCGCGACCGGCCTCGATCATCCGCGCTGGATCGAGGTGCTGCCCAATGGCGACGTGCTGATCGCGGAAGCAACGCAAATCGCCGGTGCCCCGCGCAGCGTGTTTCACTATGCGATGCAGGCGACGATGCGGCGCGCCGCTGCGCTCGGCGTTTCCGCCAACCGCATCACGCTGCTGCGCGACAAGGACGGCGACGGCGTCGCCGAGCACCGTGGCGCCTTCATGGAGAACCTCAGCCAGCCCTTCGGCATGGCCCTGATCGGCGACACTTTTTACGTCGGCAACACCGACGGCGTGATGGCCTTCCCTTACGTCGCGAATGCCGACCGCATCACCGCGCCGGGCAAGCGGCTCACGACGTTCAAGCCGAGCGGCCACTGGACGCGCAGTCTGCTGGCAAGCCCCGACGGCAAGAAGCTCTATGCCGGCGTCGGTTCGCTCAGCAACATCGCCGAGATGGGCATGGAGGTCGAGGAAGGCCGCGCTGCGGTCTATGAGCTCGATCTCGCCGCCGGCACGCATCGCATCTTCGGTGCCGGCCTGCGCAACCCGGTCGGACTTGCGTGGGAGCCGAACACGGGTGTGCTCTGGACCGTCGTCAACGAGCGTGACGGGCTCGGCGACGAGACGCCGCCGGATTATCTGACCTCGGTGCGCGACGGCGGCTTCTACGGCTGGCCCTATTGCTATTGGGGCAAGACGGTGGACGACCGCGTGCCGCAGGACCCGGCGATGGTCGCCAAGGCGCTTCAACCCGACTATGCGCTCGGCGGCCACACCGCTTCGCTCGGCCTGTGCTGGATGCCCGCAGGGACCTTGCCCGGCTTCCCCGACGGCATGGTGATCGGCCAGCACGGCTCGTGGAATCGCAGCACGCTGTCCGGCTACAAGCTGGTGTTCATCCCGTTCGAGAATGGAAAGCCCTCCGGCCCAGGCCGCGACATCCTGTCGGGCTTCCTGTCCCCGGACGAGAAGGAATCCTACGGCCGCCCGGTCGGCGTCGTGATCGGCCCCGACAAGAAGTCGCTGCTGATGGCCGACGACGTCGGCAACGTGATCTGGCGCGTCACCGGCGCGTAAGGCTTATCTTTTGAGCATGATCTATTCGGAAGACCGCTTCACACTTTTCCGGATCATGCTCTACGTCCCAACGCACAGCGTGGCGCGCTGCTTGCGCAGCAGCGCGATCACGGACAGCGCCGTGATCAGGCCCGTCTTGGGATTCTCGGATGGGATGTTCTCGATTCCCATCGAGAACCGCGCCGAATCCGCCTCGACCTCGATGCGGTGAACGTTGCGCGTCACGGTCGGATCGGCCCAAACCTGGATCTGGGTGCGATCGGGCCCGATGCCCGCCAGCGACAACGCAACGGCGACATTGACGTTCGCCGGAAAGCCCTTCGCGGCTTCGCGCGCGCTGCCCTCGAACAGTTTCAGTGGCTCGCGCAGATTGTCGATGTCGATGTTGTTCTGCACGATGAACGGCGCGCCCTTCAGCCCGTCGATCGGCTTGCGTGTCACCATCTTCACCGAATGGATGGTCCCGACGGCAGCGGCGTTGACGGCATCGAGCCCGATCAGCGCGCCGGTCGGCACGATGATGCGGCCGCCATTGGCGCGGGCGAGATCGACGAGATCGAAATTGTCGAGGAGGCCGCCGACGCTGACCACGACCGCGGCCTTGCCGCGCTTCACCGCGGGCTCGACGATCGCGCGCAGCTGGCTGCTCGGCGCGCATTCGACCACGATGTCGGCGGCATCTCCCAGCTGGTCGATTGGCAGGATTTTCGGCGGACGGCGCAGGCTACCGAGAAACGCCTGATGCTTGGCAGGATCGCGCACGGCCACGGCCGACAACATCAACCCCTCGATGCCCTGATCGAGCGCGGTCGCGATCTTGGTGCCGATCGATCCCAGCCCCGCGATGGCCACTCGCAGTTCGCCCGACGCTTTCTGTTCAGTCATCGCATCCACCTTCTCACCAAGCCTACGTCATAGCCGCTCACGCCTCCCGCGCATAGCTGCGCAGGCGCGCCTCCAGCACCGCCAGAATCGCATCGCGGGCCGGATCGCGCGAACCGCGCAGCCAGGCGGCGGCGAGCGGCAGGCGGCCGACGGGGCCGCTCTGCTTCGGCCGCAGCGGTACGAAGCGCACGCCTGTGACCGCCATCCGCGTGGTCCAGCGCGGCACGATCGCAACCCCGAGCTTGGTTGCGACGAGATTGATGATGGTCTGCTTCTCATCAGCGACCTGCACGATGCGCGGCGTCAGGCCGGCCTGCTCGAACAGTTTTATCGTGAGGTCATGGCTGTGCGGCCGCGAGCGGCGGTCCGGTACCAGCATGGCCTCGTCGGCGATGTCGGCCAGCGTGACCCATTTGCGTCCCGCCAGCGCGTGCCGCTGCGGGAAGGCGACGATGGCGGTCTCCTGGAGCAGGTCGCGGAATTCGAGCCGCTTGTCCGCCCGATCGGGCGGACGGACGACGGCGAGATCGAGCGCGCCGGTCAGGATCTTCGGCAGCAGCCGGATGGTCTTGTCCTCGAGAAGCTGTACCGCGATCTCGGGATGTTTTGCCCGGAAATCGCGCAAGAGCGGCGGCAATAGGCCGGCCGCAGCGCTGTCGATCGCGCCGACCCGAAGCCGACGCGCGGCCCCCGCACGCGAGCGGTTGCGCAGATTGCTCTCGACGGCCTCGACCCGGGCGAGAATGGCGCGGGCATCGCGCAGCAGCGTCGCGCCGTCCTCGGTGAGCGAGACGGCGCGCGTCGTCCGCGCGAACAGCCGCGTTCCCAGATCCTCCTCCAGCAGCCTGATCTGCCGTCCGAGCGCGGAAGGCAGCATCTGGAGCTGCTGCGCCGCGCGGCCGAAATGCAGTTGCTCGGCCGCCGCCACGAAGCATCGGAGCTGATGCAATTCCATTCCGGGTCCTCTCATCGCGCCTGGCGAGGATTATATC
Organism: Bradyrhizobium sp. 14AA; assembly: GCF_054185205.1. Lineage (NCBI taxonomy): Bacteria > Pseudomonadati > Pseudomonadota > Alphaproteobacteria > Hyphomicrobiales > Nitrobacteraceae > Bradyrhizobium > Bradyrhizobium sp. 14AA. The sequence goes on from NZ_JAVAYM010000002.1 coordinate 471,809, forward strand.
ATTTTTTTGTATAAACCAGCGTCAATTGAGTGAGCCTCCCGCCCCGCCTAGCCTCGTTGCCGGCGTAGGCCCTCGGGTCCGCCGACACAACAACAAGCCGGAACTTGAGGAGGCCAGGGTGGCGAGCGAGATTCAGACGCGCGTGCTGCGCAAGATCACTTGGCGCATCGTTCCCTTCATCATGCTGCTGTACTTCGTGGCGTTCATCGACCGCGTCAATATCGGCTTCGCCTCGCTGACGATGAACAAGGACATCGGCCTGTCGCCTGCCGTCTACGGCTTCGGTGCCGGCATCTTCTTCTGGGGCTATTTCCTGTTCGAGGTGCCCTCCAACATCATCCTGCACAAGATCGGCGCGCGGATCTGGATCGCACGGGTGATGGTCACCTGGGGCCTCGTCTCGGCGGCGATGGCGTTCGTGCAAGGGCCGACCAGCTTCTACATCCTGCGCTTCCTGCTCGGCGTCGCCGAAGCCGGCTTCTTTCCCGGCATCATCCTCTACCTCTCCTACTGGTTCCCGGCGCGCCAGCGCGCCGCGGTCACCGCGCTGTTCATGGCGGCCGCGCCGCTCTCCACCGTGCTGGGCTCGCCGATCTCAGGCGCGCTGCTGGAGATGGACGGAATGCTCGGCTTCAAGGGCTGGCAATGGCTGTTCGTGCTGGAGGCGCTGCCGGCCGTGGTGCTCGGCTTCGTCGTGCTGGCCTTCCTGACCGATCGTCCAGAGAAGGCGAAATGGCTCGCGGAGGACGAACGGCGCTGGCTGGTCGAGACCATGAATTTGGAGACCACCAGCAAGGCCGCAACCGCGAGCCACAGCATCTGGCGCGGGCTTGCCGATCCCCGCGTGCTGGCGCTGTCGCTGATCTATTTCGGCACCTCGGCCGGCCTCTACACGCTCGGCGTCTGGGCGCCGCAGATCATCAAGCAGTTCGGCCTCTCCTCACTGCAGGTCGGCTTCCTCAATGCGCTGCCGGCCACCGCCGCCGTCATTGCCATGATCCTGTGGGCGCGGCATTCGGACCGCACCGGCGAGCGCACCTGGCACGTCGTGTGGGCCTGCCTGCTCGCCGCGGCCGGGCTCGCCTATGCCGGCCTTGCGGCCGGCGTGGTCGCCGTGCTGGTCGCGCTCGCCCTCGTCAATATCGGCATCTCCTCCGCAAAGCCGCCGCTCTGGAGCATGCCGACGCTGTTCCTGTCCGGGCCCGCGGCCGCAGCCGGCATCGCCACGATCAACTCGATCGGCAATCTCGGCGGCTTCGTCGGTCCCGCCGTGATCGGCTGGATCAAGGACCAGACCGGCAGCTTCGTCGGCGGGCTCTATTTCGTCTCCGGCCTGCTCGTTCTCTCCGCGGCCCTCACTTTGCTATTGTCGCGCGCGAAAACCGCGCCCGTCGAACCCGTCCCGCAATCCCACTGACATCTCAAACGGAGCATCTTCATGCGCACCCATTCGATCGCAGCAATTCCCGCCGACGGCATCGGCCCCGAGGTCATTTCGGCCGGCGTCCGCGTGCTGGAGGCTCTCGCAAAGCGCAGCGGCGACCTCGCCTTCAACGTCAAGACCTTCGACTGGGGCTCGGACTATTACAAGAAGCACGGCGTGATGATGCCGGCGGACGGCCTCGCTGAACTGAAGAAGTTCGACGCGATCTATTTCGGTGCGGTCGGCGCCCCTGATGTGCCCGACCACATCACGCTGTGGGGCCTGCGCCTGCCGATCTGCCAGGGCTTTGACCAATACGCCAATGTGCGGCCGACCAAGATCCTGCCCGGCGTCGCCTCGCCACTGCGCAATGTCGGCGTCGGCGATCTCGACTGGGTCATCGTGCGCGAGAATTCGGAAGGCGAATATGCCGGCATGGGCGGCCGCGCGCACAAGGGCTTGCCGGAAGAGGTCGGCACCGAAGTCGCCGTGTTCACCCGCGTCGGCGTGAGCAGGATCATGCGCTACGCGTTCCAGCTCGCGCAGTCGCGCCCGCGCAAATTCCTGACGGTCGTGACCAAGTCGAACGCGCAGCGCCACGGCATGGTGATGTGGGACGAGATCGCCGCCGAAGTCGCGACCGAATTCCCCGACGTGACCTGGGACAAGATGCTTGTCGACGCCATGACGGTGCGCATGACGCTGCATCCGAAAAGCCTCGACACGATCGTGGCGACCAACCTCCACGCCGACATCCTCTCCGACCTCGCCGGCGCGCTGGCCGGCAGCCTCGGCGTGGCGCCGACCGGCAACATCGATCCGCAGCGCCGCTTCCCCTCGATGTTCGAGCCGATCCACGGCTCGGCCTTCGACATCACCGGCAAGGGCATCGCCAACCCCGTCGCAACGTTCTGGACCGGCGCGCAGATGCTCGAGCATCTCGGCGAGAAGGACGCCGCCAGCAGGCTGATGGGCGCCGTCGAGCGCGTCTGTGCGGCCGGCGTGCTGACGCCCGATGTCGGCGGCAAGGCGACGACGAGGGAAGTCACCGACGCCGTGATCGATGCGATCCATGGGTCGAACGCCTAAAGCGCAATGAGATTTGGATGGATCGTCATCGCGCTTTAGGTTGTCGTTTACGCATGATCTCTCCGGAGAACCGCTTCGCACTTTTCCGGATCATGCTTTAGCCGACCGACGCCAATTTCGGTGGGCCAATCCCGCCGTCACTGCACGCCGTAGCGGGCGAACGCGTCGGCGACCTTGAGGTCGATGAGCTTCGCTGCCGAGACGTCACGACCGCCGCCGGCGGCGTCGCCCTGCCTGAGCCTGGCAAGCCCGCGTCCATAGAGCGCGCTTGCCAGGTTTGGCGCCAGGCGCAACGCGGAGCTGTAGTCGTCAATGGCCGCGGCAAGCTGGCCCATCTTCAGGTGGATCAGCGCGCGTGAATCGTATGTCGCGGCATCGTTCGATCCCGACTGGATCGCTTTATCGCAGTCGTCGAGCCCGGCCTGTAAATCGCCGATGATCGCTCGGGTCCAGCAGCGTCCGCTCCGTGCCCACGTCAAATCCGGATCGAGGCGGATGGCCTCGTCGAAATCCTGCACGGCCCGGTCATACCGGTTCAGTTTCAGATGGGCTTCCGCGCGGTTGGCAAAAGCGTTGCCATAGGCCGGGTTGAGCCTGATCGCTTCGTCGAAGGCCTTGACCGCGTCGTCATATGCTCCCTTCCTCAAATAGGCGACGCCGCGATTGTTCACCGGCTTGACGTAGGTCGAGGCGAGTTCGATCGCTCGATCGAAATCGCTGATCGCGCGGTCGTACTCCGCCGCTGCGGTGTAAGCGTTGCCGCGATTGTTGTAAGCCACAGCCAGCGCCTCGGCCTTGGCATCACCCGAAGTGATGAGTGCCGTACAGCCGGAGATCCGGGCCTGGACCGGGATGCGATCCGTGCCGTTGCACTGCTCGATGCTCTTGAGGCGGCTATCTTTCTGCAACTGCTGCGCGGCCACCGGCGGACCGAGCAGCAACAGGACGAGAACGGATGCGACGCGGTCGATGATGGCGGCCCTGATGGTCATGTCCGTGTCAGGCCTCGCTGAAATAGGCGGAACGGCGCCGTGGACGGTTTGCATGCCGCGACCGGGAGAGGAGAAGACGCTCGCCGCCGGGATCGCTTCAGCATCCTCTGCAGATGTTCAGCCTGGGGCCGCTCTCCTGTCCGGGCTGCGGCATCGCGGCAGTGACGCGTTTTTTGAGCAATTTGCTCTTGCCCTCTTCGATGAGAGTCGAGAACTTGACCGCGCCGTCATCCGAAATTTCGATGTGCGGCGTGGTGCCCCGGATTCCCATCGTTGCAACGGGCGTATCGACTTTCATATCGCCGGTCTTCGCGACCTGGCCGGCGACAAACGTGGCCGTTCCTTTGCTCAGGTTGAAAAACGTCGCGTTGGACTTGCCGCCCGGCTCGTATACGTACTCGTCCAAAGTCATCCGAGCGTTGCTCGACAGATTGAACGACGAGCCGTCGTTGAAATTGATGCTGACCCGGCTGTCCGCTCCCGTTCGCACCACGTCGCGCAGATACACGACATCGCCGGCCTTGGTTTGAGCGGCCTGATCGGGAAGATTCGCCTGGACGACGACCGCACCTGCGTGCTCGATCGTCACCGAACCCGTAACGGCTACGACCTTGCCGATGGGTTTTGATGCAGCGTCCTCGAGGCCGCGCTGCACGGGATTGAGTTGAGCATGCGCTGGCGCGACAAGAAAGCTCGCGGATGCCAAAATGAAACCAGTCACCAAAGCTGCTATCGTGTGCCTGCACATGACCCGCCCTTTCCGAGAAGATCTTGTTCGCATGCCGCTTGATGGGAGCTGTGTGAGCCCCGGCCAAGCCCGCAATTCGTGCATCGCAAGTATCGACGACCTGGATCGGTCCTGACGGATCGGCTCTCCAGAAGGAGTAATTCTCCTTGCCTTCGATCATAGCCCCAGGCCGTTTGCCTGACCAGTGAAAGTGCGCTAGGTTTCGCGCCGCTCGATCATCAACTTCTCGAGCATCGAATTGCAATCGCGACGAGACGCCGCATCTGGCGTGAACCTGTCATCGTCCTGGCAATACCTATAGAAATCGACCTTTTTTCAGACGGCATCGGCGTGCAGGCCTGGGATTGCCAACGCCAAAATTTATCCGGGTAGCGTAGGCAAAACCGACAAAAAGACCGCGGCACCGCGCCGAGCCCGAATTATTCGGCACGCGAGGCCACAACCATGTCAGTTGCTTTTTGCGTTGGCCCCCGGGACAGGGTCGTTACGACTTTACCTCTCCAGATCATCGGCATCGTTGAGAGCGCGTTGGGTTACGTCACCGTCACGCGTGACCGCGGCGTGGCAACTCAGGTCAGCATCGGCGACCTTGTCTGCCGCAATGACGTAGTCGAAACGGCTGCGGATGCGAAAATCGGGATTCGGCTTCTCGACGACACCATATTCAACGTCGCCAGCGGGGCTCGCATCGAGCTGCGTGAATTCGTCTCCGATTCCGGCGGCAATTCTCGCTCGACGGTCGTTGGGGTCACCAGCGGCAGCTTTGCATTCGCTGCCGGCCGGCTGGCAAACAGCGGCACTCTGATAGTCGACACACCCCTTGGCTGCGTTCGCGGCCGCTCTCATGCGAGCGGGTTCGGCATTCTGACGATGGCAGCGTTGACTTTCTCGATGATGGAAGACGCGCGAGCCGCGGACCCGGACACCATGTTTCTGGACAACGATACGCTCACTTACAAGGACCTGCAGCACGGCTCCTTCGAGCTCATCACCAAGGAGCGGGTGCCGCGGCACATCATTGTCGATGATCCGGGCGAAACCGTTATCCTGAACAGGGTCGGCTCCTCGGTCAGCGTGAGTCAGGTTGCCAACAGTGCCGCTCGCATGGAGGAGCTGCAGGCGGCTCAACAGGACGTTCTGACCAACCTCACGCGAGGTCCGACGGGATCCGGCACGCCACCTTTCGCCAATTCGCTTTCGCTGCAGCACATCAATTTCACCTCGGACAACACGACCGGGCCGCAAAACCTGCTTGCCCCACTGCCGCTGATCGAGCTCCCCTTGGTCGTGCGGCCGCCGCCGGCGCTGAACGTGCCGGCCGGGCCCACCGAAATCGACACGGTCAAGTTCGACGACCATTTCACCGCGACAAGCGGCACTTTCACCGCCAGCAGTTTGTTCAGTTCCGCTTTGACCTTCGGTCTCGAGGGCGGGACGGCCGGCACCACGGTCCTGAATGGAACGACATACGATCTTTCGCGGACCGGTCCGTATGGCACGCTCTATCTCAATAGCGCATCGGGCGCCTACACTTTTGTCCCGAACGGCGATGCCATCAATGCCCTGTCGTCGCCGACGACTACGAGCTTCATCATCACGGTATCGGACGGCGGCCCCCCGACGAGCCAGGCCTTCATCGTGAGAATCGAGGGCGTCAACGACACCGCCACGATCTCGGGCAACGCCAGCGGCGCGGTGGTGGAGGCGGGCGGGGTCGCCAATGCGGCGCCGGGCATGCCTACCGCAAGCGGCACCCTCACGGACACGGATGTCGACAACCCGCCCAACACCTTCACAACCGTCAGTTCACCGACCAGAAGCGCCGGCGGCTACGGCACTTTCACGATGGCAGCCGGCGGCGTATGGACCTACACGCTCGACGATGGCAACAGCACGGTGCAGGCCCTGAACGTCGGCGATACGCTGATCGATCAGTTCACCGTCACCAGCATCGACGGAACGCCCCAGGTCGTGACGATCACGATCCAGGGCAGCAACGACGCCGCCATCATTTCCGGGACCACGGCCGGGTCAGTCGTCGAGGCGAACGGCGCTTCGCCCGGCACGCCGATCGCGACGGGCACGCTTGCTGCCGCGGATGTCGACAATCCGGCCAACACCTTCGTGCCGGTCGGCGCGCCGACGGCAAGCGCGCAAAACTATGGCAGCTTCACCATCACGACGGCCGGCCTGTGGACCTACACGCTCGACAACACCAATAGCACGGTGCAGGCGCTCAACAACGGTGACACGCTGACCGACAGCTTCACGGTGACCTCGGCCGACGGCACGGCACAGACGGTGACGATCACCATCAACGGCAGCAATGATGGCGCGGTCATTTCCGGAACGACGGCCGGCTCGGTGATCGAGGCCGGAGGCGTCGCGAACGGGGCGCCCGGTACGCAGACTGCGACCGGCACGTTGACCGATGTCGATCCTGACAACACCGCCAACACCTTCATCCCGGTCAGCACGCCAAAGCCGAGCGCAGGCGGCTTCGGCACCTTCACGATGACGGCGCTGGGCACGTGGACCTACACGCTCGACAACAACAACGGCACAGTACAAGCGCTCAATGTCGGCGGCACCCTGATCGATCAGTTCACCGTGACGACCGTCGACGGCACGCCGCAGCTGGTGACGATCACGATCCACGGCGCGAATGACGCCGCCATCATTTCCGGAACCACGGCCGGTTCGGTGCTCGAAGCAGGCGGCATCTCCTTCGGCACGCCGGTCGCGACCGGCACGCTCTCCGATGCCGACGTCGACAATCCCTTCAACACCTTCACGGCAGTGACCTCGCCCACGGCGAGCGATGGCGGCTACGGCACCTTCACGATGACCGCGTCCGGGGTCTGGACCTATACGCTGGACAACAACAACAGCGTGGTGGACGCACTCGACGTCGGCGAAACCCTCACCGACCATTTCACGGTGACGTCGATCGACGGCACGACGCAAGAGGTGACGGTCGCGATCCACGGCGCCAGCGACGCCGATCCCAATGACTTCGACAATCTGGCAACAGGCGCCACCGTCGTATCCGATCCGCCGTTCGTCTTCGGCACTCCGGGAGGCGACAGCATCGCCGGCGGCGGCAACGTGCCCCAGACCGTCTATGGAGGCGCCGGTGACGACACCCTTAACGGCACGGGCGTGAACGACACCATCTTTGGCGGATCGGGCAACGATACGATCAAGGGCAATAACGGCGACGACCTCATCTACGGCGGCTCCGGACAAGACAATATCGATGGCAGCAACGGGAACGACACCATCATCGGCGGGTTCGGCGCGGACAAGCTCTCGGGCGGCAATGGCCATGATACCTTCACTTATCTCTCGGCGGTGGATTCCAAAGCCGGCCAGTTCGACACGATTACCGATTTCATATCGGGAACCGACAAGATCGATTTGACCGCTCTCGGCGCGCTCGGATTCGTGATCCTGGCATTGAGCTCGACGAGCACGTCCGTGCCGCCCCACACCATCGCCTGGATCTACGACAGCTCAGCCAATGAGACCGTCGTGTATGTCAATCCGACCGATCAGACTCTCCAGATCGGCGATTCCAGCCTGCTGGAAGTTCATCTCCAGGGTATCGCGACCATCGATTCGGCGGACTTCATCGTGGACCAGAGCGCGGCTCCGGTCCTGGCGGCGAACGACGCCACCGATCCGACCGCAATCATACAAGGTGACGCGACCGTCACTACGCTCAGCAGTTCCGACGTCTCCGCCGACACGTCGAAAGGTAGCGGCACTCTTTCGCTCGACGGAAGTTCAACCGCCGTTGACGTGAGCTACCCCTTCGATCTCGGTCACGATCACAGCGGATCGAGCACTGAACCGACGTCTTCCACCTCGGGTGAGACTGCAACGCAATCCACTCTCTGGGAAGCGACGATCAGTCCGCGACCGATGGACTTCTTCAAATTTGTCTTCGAACCGACCGAAGCCAACGACAGCGTCCATCCGAACGGAATCGGCACGACCGAGGCGGCGGTGGAAAATCATGCCATCGCTTTCTTCACGCCGGATGCACTCCTTGTGGCCGACCAGCACGTCAGTGAAGGCAAGGCCGCGGAGGCTCATGGTCGCGCGAGCCTTGCCGATAGCGGAAATGCGCTTGATGCCGCCCCCCAGAAAGGCCTCGGGAACGGAGGCGGTTCTCATTCGCCTCACCCTCAAGCAAACGAACACGGCCATGATCAGGCCGAGGGGCCTCATTCTCAGCTGCTTTCTGCAGCGGATGACACAGCTGGATCACACGCAAACCCGAAGGCCAACCCGCACGGGCCGGATGATTCCTTCCACTTCCTGAAGCCGGCGATCGAGAGACCGAGCATCGCATTTGCGAACGATATCCCGCCCGGTCATCACGAAGCCGCGACACAAGCCGACGGTCATGGCGGCCCCGCGATAGCCGACGAGGTTTCGCAGCTGGACCCTGGCATTCACATTGCGGGTGGCTCAGGCGAGCACCACGTGCCGCACGACCTTCTGGTGTGACTACCGCCGGTTCGGCGTCGCCATCGCGGCCGCCGGCTCGGGCGGGGTCAGATGGCGCGGGATGATGATGGTCTGGCCCGGGGTGAGCTGCGCGTTCTCTGCAAGCGAATTGCTCTGCGCGAGCGACCACAGCGGCACGCGATTGGCTGCGGCGATGCTCTCCATGGTGTCGCCGCGGCGAACCGGCAGGCGCACGCCGCTATCCCACAGTTCGACCAGCGTATCCGCGGGCACGAGATAGCGCAGCGGCACGGCGTCGGCCTGGGTCTGCGGCGGAATGCGCGGCAGCTGCGTCACCATCTCGACGATCTGGCGATGGATGTCGTCGGACTTCTCGATATTGATGTGCGAGACGCGGCTGTTTTCCTTGAGGTCGTAGCTCGCATAGTGACCGCGAAAGCCGGGCACGGCCACGACGTCTCCACCGCCGAGCACGCTGTCGGACAGGAAGATGTTGATGAAGCGTTCGACATTGAGCGGCACGTCGCCGGTCGCATGCGCGGGGTCGATGGCGATGACGAGGCTGACCGGGATGCTCTCCTTGGCCGCCATCTCGGAGATCACGACCGAGCACAGCCCGCCCATGGAGTGGCCGATCAGCACGATCGGCGCGGCCTTCTCCTTGTAGCTGGCGATGACGCGGTTGCCGATCAGCCGGCACAGAGTGAACTCATAGACGTCGGCCGAGAAACCGGCCTGCGTCAGCTTCTCACCGAGCCGGTCCATGCCGGTCGAGAAGATCGGCCCCATCGCGCCGCGGAACAGGTAGACCTTTGGCGGCGGCAATGGCTCGAACGGCGGAGGCGGCGGCGCGGCGGGCGCAGCTGCAGTGGCCTTCGACTTGGCGGGTGAGGCAGCGGCCATGCCGGTGCTCAGGGCCAGCAGCGCAACCGCTGCCAGCGCGACGAGTCGCCTCAGGTCAATCATCAGTCAAGCAGTCCCACCACGGAAGGCAGAGGCCTCCCCCGGGGGCTTAGTGACCACCGATTGGGTGGTTTTTGGGGCACGGAACCGGGCCCGGTGACGCCCTCGCCGGTGCGACATTTCTGAGCATCTGGACATCCTGGCCTCACTTGAACGGGACCGATGCTTGCGCTTCGCACGCCTCGGACAGCACGGAGCTCTGGATTCCCTTGTACTCGTCATTGTCGAAGAAGACCGAATAGTCAGACCGCCGGCCCGCCGACTGGCCCGTCTGCCTCAGGCAGACGAAATACGATCCCGGCCCGTGAGCGGCATAACGGACGGGAGATGTCTCGAGTCCGCCGGTCAGCTTGGCCTCAGCAGTTCCTTTCCTGACGCCATCCTGCACCGCCTTGGCGCTCGGCGGGCGCGGCGGATGATAGGCAGGAGGCAGATTTCCGCTCGACGCACACCCCGCCAACAACAACGCCAGGACGGCGGACAAGACCGCCAGAGACCTGCCGCGTCCGAAGCCGAACCTTCGGCCGCCGCGCCGCGCCAGCTCATATCGAGGATGCATCGCTTTCCCTCGGCGTCGCGCTCGATGCTCCCTCACCCCTGGGTCAGGAAGAGATAGAGGCAGCCCGCGACCGTGGGCAGAAACGCAACCAGAACCGTCATCCAAAAGCCGGGCTCGAGCGTCGAACCCCGGTCATCCGTCTCGCCGGCCACACGCCGGCCCGCAATCGTCCGGCTCCATGCTTCGTCGGCCGCGAACAGGGGGAGGCTGCTCGCGCTCGCATCGCCGCGCGCTGCGCTTTGGTGCAAAGCGCGTTGGAAAGGGCGTGTCGTTCCGGATGTCAGCATGTTGTCTACTCTGATCGGCTACCAATATATCGAGCTCGAATGTCGCAAGGAGTGCATCGGCATCACTGCGTCAGCACCTGCTCTGAACTCGGCCCGGGCGGCGGTGACGGGGCCGGATTGTCCTTGGCGCCGGAATCCGTCCATGCCGGCGGCAGGCCGAGCCCTTGCCCCGCAAAGCCAGTGAGGCCCGGGAACCGTCCGAACGCTTCGCAGGCGACATATTTGGGAGCACCGCCGAACCGCACGGGAATGCTGTCCATCGGCGGCAGCGCAGGGATGCCGCCAAACGGCGACTCTCCGGTAGTGACGAGCTTCGCGAAGTCCGCGCCGAAATCGGCGGCGAGATCGTAGGCATCGCCTTCGTTAGCGACCCGCGCGGAGTTCGAGATGGAGTTGGCGTTGCGCGCCCAGACCATCGCCGCCTTCTGAAATCCGGCGAAGTCGCGCGCTTCCGCCTCGACCGACAGACCGCCGAGCCCGACCGGAAGCCTCGGCACCGGCACGGGCACGGCGGGAAGCGCAACGGTCTTGGCAATCGACAGGGCTTGCGACGCGCCGGAGGCGGTCGCGCTGGTCGGCATGGCATGCGTCACCGTCGCCTGCACCGTGAGGTCGGCGTCGTCATCGGCAGCAACGATGCGGAAGCGCTCACTCAAGCGGAGACAGAGCTCGCGGCTGATGGCGTTCGCGACCAGACGCCGCTCCTTTTCGTTCAGCGCAACGCCGGGGCGCGCCGGAAAGACGGTCGCTGCGATCCGGATCGTCTTCGCCGCCAGCAAATCCTGCTTGTTCACGCGGATCTGCGAGCGCGTCACCAGCCCGTTCGCGTCCGACATCCTGTCGTAGCTCCTGAGCGAGCCGGCCCGTTCGAGCGGCGCGGTCGCGCACCCGCCCACCGCAAGCGTGACGCACATCAGGGCCGCCCATCTGAAACGCATGGCCCCGCTCACGCCAGCGCGATTTATCGGAGAGCCTACTCTAGCGATCACTCCCGCACCCTCTGCCATCCGCCAACATAAATAGATGGAACTCTCTAATTTTGATTTTCTCGTGACGAAATGTTGCTAGATTGTTGCCAAACGAGCCTCCACGGGATGGGAGACGTGCGAATTGAGGAAAGTGGACCCCGTCAAGCATGAGCAGAAGCGCGGGGAGATCCTCGGCGCGGCGATCCGCTGCTTCATCAGGGACGGCTTCCGCGGCGCCAGCACGACGGACATCTGCACCGAAGCGGGCATCAGCCCCGGCCACCTCTACCACTACTTTCCGAGCAAGGAGGCGATCATCGAGGCGATGATCGATCTGGGTCTTGCGCATGCGGCGGAGCGCTTTGAAAAGATTCTTGCGGCCGACGACGTGATCGAAGCGCTGCTCGCCGATATCGAGGACACCAGCCTGCGGTTTCGCCCCGCCCAGATCCTCAACCTCGATGGCCTCGCCGAGGCCGCCCGCAATCCGGAATTCGCTGGGATCATCGAACGGCACACTGCGGCAGTCCGCGGCATGTGGAGCGACTTCCTGCGTCAGGCGCAAGATCAAGGACGGGTGGATCCAGGACTCGATCCGGGCGCGACGGCGAACATCCTGATCGCCCTCATCGACGGATCCCGCGCAATGCCGATCCGCAATCCGAAGCTGGATATCAAGCAGAGCGCGGAGCATCTGAGGACGATGCTCGTCCGCTTCCTGAGCCCACCCGCAGCGCAAAGCACCGCGGCCAGACCGCGCAACCAAAAAACCAGTCGTCCCCTCAAGCTGGTCAGGAAGCGATAGGACGTCTGCCGTGTTGCGTGACGCGGGCCCATCAAGGCCCTGTGACACCACCGCGAGTTGACGGAGACGGGACGCGGCTTCGCGGCGATCGCGTTGGCAACACCGCGGCGCCGCCCTAAAGCGGCAGCATGCGGTTCAGCAGCTCGAGCAGCGTGCGCTGCTCGACCTCGGTGAGCGGGGCCAGCATCTTTCGATTGTAGGGCTCCGTCAGCCTTGCTCCTTCCTGAATGAGCTTTGCGCCCTTTGGCGTCAGCACCAGCTCGACGGCGCGGCGATCGGACTTCGAGCGGTTGCGCTTGATGAAGCCGGACGATTCCAGCTCGTTCAGGATCTTGATCAGGTTCGGCAGGCGCAGCCGGAGCAGACCGGCAAGGCCGCTCGGCGGCACGCCGGGATTGTCGCGAATGACGGCGAAGATCGCATAGGTCGCGGGCGTCAGGCCCAAGGCGGCGAACTCCTCGTAGAAGCCCTCGAAGAACTTCAGCTGCGCGAGCCGCAGCATGAACCCCGGCGTGCGCTGGAGCGCGCGCAGATCCAGCGATTTCTCCAGCTGCTGCGCGGACTTCGGTCCGGGTCTTGGGGTTTTCGAGCTCATGATCCTCAATCCAAAGCCAGCCGAATTGACACTCTCAAAAATAGATATAAAATATAACTATTATTCAGCGGCACCAAGACCGCATACGCAAGAACGCACATGGAGGGACAATGAACAGCAAATTCCTGCACAAATTGTGCATTTTGACCGTAACGCTGATCGCGGCGCCGGCCTTCGGCCAGGACGCGGTGAAGATCGGCATCCTGAACGACCAGTCGGGTCCGTTCGCGAGCTATCAGGGCGTCGGCTCGGTCGTCGCGGCCAAGATGGCCGTCGAGGATTTTGGCGGAAAGGCCGCCGGCAAGCCTGTCGAGGTCGTCGCGGCCGACCACCAGAACAAGACCGACATCGGCATCGGGATCGCCCGGCGCTGGTACGAGAACGACGGCGTCGACGCGATCTTCGACATTCCGAACTCGTCGATCGCGCTCGCGGTGGCCGGCATGAGCGCCGAGAAGAACAAGGTCTTCGTCGGATCGGGCGCGGGCACCGTGCTCCTGACCGGCGAGAAATGCACGCCCAACACCGTGCACTGGACCTACGACACCTATGCCTACGGGCGCGGCCTCGGCAAGGCGATCGTGCAGCAGGGCGGCAAGAAGTGGTTCTTCATCACCGCCGATTACGCGTTCGGTCATGACCTGGAGAAGCAGGCGGCGGAAGCCGTGAAAGCGTCCGGCGGCGAGGTGCTCGGCAGCGTGCGGCATCCGCTCGGAACGGCCGACTACGCCTCGTTCCTGCTGCAGGCCCAGGCTTCGGGCGCGAACGTCATCGGCTTCGCCAATGCCGGTGACGACACCATCACGTCGATGAAGCAGGCCGCCGAGTTCGGGTTGACCAAGGACCACAAGCTGGTCGGATTGATCCTGGGCATGAACGGCCTTCCCGCACTCGGCCTGAAATTTGCGCAAGGCGCGCAGATCATGAACCCGTTCTACTGGGATCTGAACGACGGCACGCGGGCCTTCGCCAAACGCTTCGCCGAGCGCATTCCCTCGAAGGCCTATCCGAACGACATGCAGGCCGGCGTCTATGCCTCGGTCATTCACTATCTCAAGGCGGTCGACAAGGTCGGCAGCGCCAAGGACGGCAAGGCCGTCGTCGCCGCGATGAAGGAGATGCCGACCGACGACCCGCTGTTCGGCAAGGGCTACATCCGCAAGGACGGACGCAAGATCCACCCGCTCTATCTCTTGCAGGTCAAGGCGCCGGAGGAATCGACGTCGACCTGGGATATGCTGAAAGTCGTCGCCACGATCAAGGGCGAGGACGCGTTCCGTCCCGAGAGCGAAGGCCAGTGCCCGCTCAGCAAGCAATAGCGGAGCTGAGCATGAGCGGCATTGCCTCCAGTCCGGTCGATCCGTTTGCGCCCGACTTCCTGATCGACCCCTATCCTGCCTATGAGGCGCTGCGCGCGCTCGCACCTGTGTTCGAATTGGAGCGTTACGGCGTGTGGGCGATGGCGGGCTATGCCGAGGTCGAGCCGGCCCTGAAGGACTGGAAGACGTTCATCAGTGGCGAGGGCGTCGGGCTCAACGGAATGAACCCGGCGCTGCCAAAGCCGCTGACGCTGCAGATCGACCCGCCCGACCACGACAAGGGCCGCCGCGTTCTCGGCCGTACGCTGTCTCCGGGCGTGGCACGAAAGCTGCGCGAGACGTTTCAGCAGGAGGCCGAGAAGAAGGTCACAGAGCTGATCGACAAGGGCACGTTCGATGCCGTGACCGATCTTGCGGAAGCCTATCCGATGAAGGTGTTTCCGGACGCGATCGGCATCCGGCCGGACGGCCGCGAGAAGCTCTTGGCCTGGAGCACGTTCGTGTTCAACAGCTTCGGCCCGGAGAACGAGATGCTGACGGCATCGCGCACGACAGGCCTCGCCGCCCAGAGCTGGATCATGGAATGCTGTGCGCGCGATGCGCTACGGCCCGACAGCCTCGGCATGATGATCTACCAGGCGGCCGACGACGGCGAGATCACCGAGCACGAGGCAACGCATCTGGTACGGCCGTTCCTCACCGCCGGGATCGACACCACCGTCAACGGCATCGGCAACACCCTGCTCGCGCTCGCCACGCATCCGGATGAATACCGCAAGCTCCACGAGCGGCCCGAGCTGTCGCGCAACGCTTTCGAGGAAGGCCTGCGCTACGATTCACCGGTGCAGACGTTCTTTCGCACCACCTCGCGCGACGTCGAGATCGGCGGCGGCGTGATCCCGGCACATCGCAAGGTGTTGCTGTTCATGGCCTCGGCCAACCGCGATCCGGCGCGATGGGAGGGCCCCGACCGCTTCGACGTCGAGCGGGCAGCAACCGGACATGTCGGCTTCGGCGCCGGCATCCACGCCTGCGTCGGCCAGATGATCGCGCGTCTGGAAGGCGAATTGATCTTCAGCGAGCTCGCGAAACGCGTGAAGACGATCGAACTCACGGCAGAGCCGAGACGCAGGCTCAACAATTCCCTGCGCGGGCTGGAGAGCATGCCGCTGCGTATGACGGCCGCTTAACTGGACCGCATATAGTGCTGCTGTCGGTCAGTGCCTGCCCTTGAGCCGGCTACGGTGTGCGGCCTGTTTCGCCCGGTTGCCGCAGACCGCCATCGTGCACCATCGCCGCGCGCGCCTGCGGGTGTGGTCAGCGAACAGCATCGTGCAGTTGTGACCCTCGCATGCCTTCACGTCGGCGAAATCCTCCTCGCAGACGAACTTCGCCAGCACTCCACCGACCGGCAGCAGCAGGGACTGAGGTGATCGCCAGTACCGCCTCGTCCGCAGCGCAAGGACATGATCTCCATCGTCGTGCCGGGCTTCGATCCGCTGGAATGCTTCATCCCGCTCCAGCAGATTGTTCAACGGACCGAGTTCGCGCAACGCATCCGCCACGAGCGGCCGGCCAACATGCTTGCGAACGAAAGCCCTGAACCACTCGCGCAAGGCCCGGGCCTCATTGGCGACTTTGTCCAACTCGCCCGGCGTCGCGCGCGCCTTCAGCGCATCCAGCTCATCCGTCGGCACGAGCTTGGCCTGGGCCAGCCAGTCGATCAGCCCATCGCCATCGTTGAGCCAATCGATTGGCGTATCAATCGGCGTCGCGACCGAGTTCAGGAAATCGAGGCCGAGCGAGTCGGCGATGAACATCGCAGGCGGTCTGTGCATGAGCGGTCCCAGCCGATCTGAAGGCTCAACTCAAGTAACCTGTTAAATGGCAATTGACAAGTTACTTTTCGAGAACGTAACCTATTATCTAGCAATAAACAGGTTACATAACCTCACGGAGAATGGTCATGCCCCGGGTCACCTATCGCACTGCCGACGTCGACGGCTTCAAGGTCTTCTATCGCGAGTCAGGTCCTCTGGATGGGCCAAAGCTTCTGCTGCTGCACGGCTTCCCGAGCGCCGGCCACATGTTCCGCGACCTCATCCCGCTGCTCGCAGACAGGTTTCTCATCGTGGCACCGGATCTTCCCGGCTTCGGCCAGTCCGACATGCCTTCGCGCGAGACCTTCCGCTACACTTTCGACAACGTCGCGCGCGTGATCGAGCGGTTTACCGAAGTCATCGGCTTCGATCGCTTTGCGGTCTACGTCTTCGATTATGGCGCGCCGACCGGCTTTCGGCTGGCGCTGCGTCACCCCGAGCGCATCGCGGCCATCATCTCGCAGAACGGCAACGCCTATGAGGATGGACTGAGCGACGGCTGGACCCCGATCAGGGCCTATTGGCAAGATCCCACACCCGCCAATCGCAATGCGCTGCGCGCCCTTCTCACGCCGGAGGCGACGCGCTGGCAGTACACGCATGGCGTCCCCGATGTGACCAAGGTGTCGCCGGACGGCCAGAACCTCGACAATTTCTATCTCGCGCGACCGGGTTCTGACGAGGTGCAGCTCGACCTGTTCGGCGACTACAAGAGCAACGTCGCGCTCTATCCATCATTTCAAAACTATTTCCGCACCCACAAGCCGCCGTTGCTCGCGGTCTGGGGCAAGAACGATCCGTTCTTCATTCCGCCCGGCGCCGAGGCGTTCAAACGCGATAATCCCGATGCAGTTGTCCAGTTCTTCGATACCGGCCATTTCGCGCTGGAAACGCATGCAAGTGAGATTGCGGACACCATTCGTGCGTTCTTGAGCTAACGGGAACATTGGCCATGGCCCATGCGAGACGAACTCCGGAACGGCTCAACGCATTTTCGGACGGCGTATTTGCCGTCTTGATCACTGTGCTCGTGCTGGAGCTCCGTCCGCCGGAAGTCCCGACCTTCGCGGCATTGCTGGCACTATGGCCGACCTGGCTCTCTTATGCCGTGAGTTACATCTTCATTGCGATCGTCTGGGCCAACCATCACCATCTGATGCGCTATGCGAGAGAAGCAACGCTGCGGCTGGTGTGGTTCAACTTCGCGCACCTGTTCTCGGTGTCGCTGCTGCCGCTCTCCACCGCCTGGATGGCGGTCAGCGAGCTCGCGCCGCAGCCGGTCGCATTCTACGCCGCCGTGTTCTTCCTGGTGAACGCGACCTATATCGCACTGATCTGGGATCTTGTCGGACGTGCACCCGTTACCGACGTCCCACCACGGGAGCGCAGGATCATGCGCATCCGCGCGCTCCTGACGCTCGGTGCCTTCGCGCTCGCAGCCGTGATCGCGTTGAAATACCCCATCGCGGGGCTAGCGACGTGCGGTTGCTGCCTGATCGTCTATCTGAAGCCGGAGGCACCGGGTGCCGAGGATGGCACGCCGGTCAATGACGGGAGATAGCAGCGCGGCGTCCACCCGTCGCGTAAACGGCCTCAGTTCCTCGCCGGAGCCGCAGCTGCCGCCGAGCGTGCCTGCCGCGGCGCGCCGGGTTCGGCGACCGGAGCGGCCGGGGCGCGCGAGCGCATGATCGCCGCGTCGATCTCGCCGATGACGCGGCGCTGGATCGCCTCGTTCTTGTCGATCGAGATGTGGCCGACGCCGGTGCCGCGCACGTCGACATTGTCGAGCTTGCCGCGCAGGCCAGCCTCGGCCCGCACCGGCTCGCCGGGACCATCGCCGATATAGATGTTGATGTAGCGCTCCGCGCCGGTCGACAGCCTGGTCTTGAACACGGAATCGAGGCCGATCGCGAGCTTCACGGGCACGCCGAGCTGGTTGAGCTTGGCGATCATGTCCGGCAGCGCGGTCGCGCCCGAGGAGTGGCCGACCAGGATGATGGTCTTGACGCGGCCGGCCTTGTAATTGGCGGCGGCTTCATTGGCGAGCGAGGACCAGGACACGAAGTTCGCGACGGTCACCGGGATGCCCTGCGCCTGGAGGCGGGAGCCGATCGTGTCGAGCCCGAGCGAGAAGATGTTGAGCACGCCGCGCAGTAGGTAGACATGCGTGGTCGCGACCTGGGCCTGGCTCGGCGCGGCCTTGGCAGTGGTCGGGCTGATGGCAACAGCTGACAGCAGGAGCAGGCCCATCGCCCACATACGGAGGGCGGACAACTGGCTGGCGCCGGCGGTGTGACGGCCGTTCGGTCTCATCGATGTTTTCCCTGGGGACAATACGCTTCGCGATTGGCCGGAATCGTAGCCACGGCCTGCTCGCAGACGCAACAAAGAGCCGCGTGAGCGACGATCTTAGCCACAGCCCGTGGCCATCGCGCAACACTTACCTGAAACCTGCCACCGAATAGCCTGTTTTGAGACCATTTTTCTCCGGGCAATTGCAGCCGGGCAAGGCCATTCCTATCTCAGGGCTCCGCTGACCCGCCTTTCCCGGCAGGTTCCAGCCTCCCCTCCCCAGCCTTTGCCCCCAAGCCCTGCGGCCACCATGTCCTCCATCATTTCCGTCGCCAATCTGTCGAAGACCTATGGGTCCGGCTTCAAGGCGCTCAAGAACGTCAATCTCGACATCAAGCGCGGCGAGATTTTTGCGCTGCTCGGCCCCAACGGCGCCGGCAAGACCACGCTGATCTCGATCGTCTGCGGCATCGCCAATCCCAGCGAAGGCAAGGTTCTGGTCGGCGGCGAGGACATCGAGACCTCCTACCGCAAGGCGCGCTCGCTGATCGGCCTGGTGCCGCAGGAATTGCACACCGACGCCTTCGAGAGCGTGTGGGCGACCGTCAGCTTCTCACGCGGCCTGTTCGGCAAGCCGAAGAACCCTGAACATATCGAGAAGGTGCTGAAGGACCTCTCGCTGTGGGACAAGAAGGACAACAAGATCATCACGCTCTCCGGCGGCATGAAGCGCCGCGTGATGATCGCGAAAGCGCTGTCGCACGAACCGCAGGTCCTGTTCCTGGACGAGCCCACCGCCGGCGTCGACGTCGAGCTGCGCAAGGGCATGTGGGAGGTGGTGCGCACCCTCCAGCAGTCCGGCGTCACCATCATCCTCACGACGCACTACATCGAGGAAGCCGAGGAGATGGCCGATCGCATCGGCGTCATCAACAAGGGCGAGATCGTGCTGATCGAGGACAAGGCGACCTTGATGCAGAAGCTCGGCAAGAAGCGGCTGACGCTGCACTTGCAGGGCAAGCTCGACGCGCTGCCGGAGAGCCTTGGCCACTATGAGCTGGAGCTCTGCGACAGCGGCGCGACGCTGGTCTACGACTACGACACCAAGGGCGAGCGCACCGGCATCACCAGCCTGCTCAGCGATCTGCGCAACGCCGGCATCCGCTTCAACGATCTCGACACGACGCAATCGTCGCTCGAGGACATCTTCGTCGACCTCGTGAGGACGTCATGAATCACCGCGCCATCCGCGCCATCTATCTGTTCGAAATGGCGCGCACCTGGCGTACGTTGCTGCAGAGCATCGTCTCGCCTGTCGTCTCGACCTCGCTCTATTTCGTGGTGTTCGGCGCCGCGATCGGCTCGCGCATCAGCGAGGTCGAGGGCGTCAGCTACGGCACCTTCATCGTGCCGGGGCTGATCATGCTTTCGGTGCTGACCCAGAGCATCGCCAACGCCTCGTTCGGCATCTACTTCCCGAAATTCACCGGCACGATCTACGAGATCCTGTCGGCACCGATTTCCTACTTCGAGATCGTGCTCGGCTATGTCGGCGCGGCCGCGACCAAGTCGATCATCTTGGGCCTGATCATCCTCGCCACCGCCGGGCTTTTCGTTCCGTTGCATATTCACCATCCGGTCTGGATGCTGACCTTCCTGGTGCTGACGGCGGTGACGTTCAGCCTGTTCGGCTTCATCATCGGCATCTGGGCCGACGGGTTCGAGAAGCTGCAGATGATCCCGATGCTGGTGGTGACGCCGCTGACCTTCCTCGGCGGCAGCTTCTATTCCATCGACATGCTGCCGCCGACCTGGCGCACGGTCGCGCTGCTCAACCCGGTCGTCTATCTCATCTCCGGCTTCCGCTGGAGCTTCTACGAGATCGCGGATGTCAGCGTGTCCGTCAGCATCGGCATGACGACGGCGTTCCTGGTCATCTGCCTGGCGGTGATCTGGTGGATTTTCCGGACGGGTTACCGGCTGAAGAATTGAGCTGTCATTCCGGGCGCGCGTAGCGCGAGCCCGGAATGACGGCGGCGACCTCACCGATAGCAATGAAAGCGGTGGTACCCGTCATAGTAGCCGCGGCAGTGGCGATAGTGACGATGGGGAATGCCGAACACGCCCTCGACCGCACCCACGGCCCCTCCAACACCGGCGCCGACCGCGCCGCCAACCACTCCACCCACGGGGCCGGCGATCCGGTTACCTTCATAGGAGCCTTCCTGGGCACCGCGCACGATGCCTTGAGCATGACCGGCTCGAGGCAGCGACAACAGGGCGAGCAGGATGGCGGCGGCTGCGAACAGCAGGCGGACGGGCAAGCCGGCCGGCAGGGCGGCGGCGGTAACACGGGCTTTGTTCATCTTCAGTCCCAAGGGGTAAAAACGGCGGTGGAAGCCGCCAATCGGCAGGCGATGATCAACGCACCGAGCGGCGGAATGGTTGCGCCTTTGTGACGAATTGTCGGCGATGTGAACGCGTGTCCGCTCGCGAAAATGTCAGCACCGCCGCCGCCTGCGCGGCACAAAGCGGCCTTGCTTACATCAGGCGTCCCGTTAACGATGGGCGGGCAGGCCGCTGGAGCGAAAGCCGGATTGCAGGCATATTGCACGCCGGGGGACGGAGAGCCGCGGTGTTATTGTTTGAGCATGATCTTTTCGGAAAAGCGCCACACACTTTTCCGGATCATGCTCTAGCGTGAACAGGCCGGAGGCCGAAAGTCAGATGCGTTCGTTTTTTGTTGTTTTCACATCCCTGATGCTTTTGAGCGCGGGCACCGCGCAGGCCAAGGTCGAGATCACCGTCGACAAGGACAACCAGCAGATGACCGTCGTGGTCGACGGCGTTGCGCGCTACCACTGGCCGGTGTCGACCGGCATCCCCTCGCGCGAGACGCCGAATGGCGCGTTCCGCACCTTCCGCATGGAAGAGGATCACTACTCCAAGGAATTCGACGACGCGCCGATGCCGCACGCGATCTTCTTCACCAAGGTCGGGCACGCCATCCACGGCACGGACTCGGTCGGCCGTCTCGGCTCGCCCGCCTCGCATGGTTGCGTACGTTTGTCCCGCCAGAACGCCACGACGCTCTACGCGCTGGTGCAGCAGCAGGGCGTGCTCAACACCACGGTGACGCTGACCGGCTCGGCGCAGGTGGCGCTGGCGCGCAATCCGCGCGGACGCAACGCCAACGCGGTGGCCCGCGCCCCGCAGCCTGCCGAAGAGCAGTACGCCACATCAGGCGATCCCGTGAACCTGACGCCGCCGCCGCAGCAGCAGCCCGCCCGCCGCTACATGCCGCAGGACGACAACTACATCTATCCGGCCGACGGCAGCGACACCGGCGCGCGCTATCCGGCGCCGCGCGGCAGCCGCCCGCTCTATGACACGCAGGTCTATCAGCAACAGCAGCCGCGATCCTATTACGACCAGGGCGCCGGCCAGCAGGGCACCTATTATCAGCCGCAGCCCCGGCAGGTTTATCAGCCGCGCGGCTATTACTATCAGAACTGACGCGACCGACATCAACCGCCCTCGCCGGTCGAGGCGCCATGCCCTCACGAGCCACGATAATCCTGACCGTGCTCTCGGTTCTCACGACGGGACAAGCCATGGCTTTTGACCTCGAAGCGCATCGCGGCGGGCGGGCGCTGCTGCCCGAAAACACCCTGCCGGCCTTCGCCAACGCGCTGTCGATGGGCGTGGATACGCTGGAGCTCGACGTCGGCGTGACCGCGGATGGCGAGGTCGTCGTGTCGCATGAGCGCGGGCTCAATCCGGATCTCGCGCGGGATTCGAGCGGCAGCTATGTGGCCGCGCCCGGCACGCCCTTTGTCAAGCTACGGCTTGAAGACGTCAGGACCTATGACGTCGGCCAGATCCGCCCCGATAGTGCCTACGCCAAGCAATTCCCCGACCAGCGTGCCGTGCCGGGGACGCGCATTCCCACCTTGAGCGAACTGTTCGCGCTGGTGCGCAAATCCGGCAACACGAATGTACGCTTCAACATCGAGACCAAGATCGACCCCAACCGTCCGGACGAGACGCTCGATCCGCAAGCTTTCGTCTCGAAGCTGCTGGGACTGATCGATACCGAGAAATTCTCCGACCGCGTCATGATCCAGTCGTTCGACTGGCGGACCTTGCAGCTCGTCCAGCAGCAGGCACCGAAACTGCCGACGGTGTACCTGACGCTCCAGCGCGGCTCAGGCCAGACGGTCGCGCTGGACAAGGCCACCAACTGGACGGCGGGTTTCAGTCCGGCCGATCACAACGGCTCGCTGCCGCGGACGATCAAGGCTGCGGGCGGCGCGATCTGGTCACCCTATTTCGGCGATGTGACCGCGGCACTGGTCTCCGAAGCCCATGCGCTCGGATTGCGCGTGGTGGTCTGGACGGTCAACAAATCCGACGATATGGCGCACATGATCGAGATCGGCGTCGACGGGATCATCTCGGACAGGCCGGACCTGTTGCGGCAGGTCGCGGGGGAAAAGGGAATTACCTTGCCGATGGGGACACCGGTGGCGCCTTGAGCAGTCCCGTGTCCCGGACGCCGTGCAGCGTGCAACGCTGCTCCGCATCGCCAGGGAAGCGCTGCGCTGCGTCCGGGGCACGAGACCGGCTCGTGGCGCGAAGGCTACTCCCCGTCCCTCAAACGCCGATACAGCGCGCCCAGGATGTTGGAATAGTCGTCGGTCCAGACCCGCACCCTGTCGTCGGCTTCGGTCAGCTCCCATGATTTGGAGGAGGCGAGCCTGCCGACATCGGCGTCCTCGCGCGCGGAGATGACGACGTCGGTCGAGAAGATGTAGTCACCATCGCGCCCGGAATCCTCGTTGAAGACCCAGCTCTTGAGATCGTTGGCGTCGGCGATGCCGACCACGACGGTCTCCAGATCAAGATGGCGGTTGGACACGTGCATCACCACCGCGCCGTGCGGAGCGAGCTTGTCCTTGTAGATCTTCATCGCCTCCTCGGTCGCAAGATGGATCGGGATCGCATCCGACGAATAGGCGTCGACGATGATGAGATCATAGGCGCCGTCGGGCTCCTTCGCGAAGGTGAGACGCGCGTCGCCGATCACCGGCTTCATATCCGGCAGGCAACTCGAGATGTAGCGGAAATTCTTCGGGTCGCGCGCGGCGTCCACCATGGACTGGTCGATCTCGAAGAATTTCCAGCTTTCGCCCGGCTCCGCGGCGCAGGCGAGCGTACCCGATCCGACGCCGATGGCGGCGACCTTGAGCGGCGCGCCCTTGCGCTCGCGGATCGCGCTCACGGCCTGACCGATGCCGCCGTCCTTGTGATAGTAGGTGATCGGCTCGGGCCGGCCGGTGACCGGCGTGCCATCATTGTTGCGGAAGCGCTCGGCACCGTGGATCGTGGTGCCGTGCATCAGCACATGGAAATAGCCGCCCGGCGTCTCCACGATCTTGTGCACGCCGAAGAAGCTGCGCACGGTGGTGACGCGGCCCTCATCCGCCGGATAGATCCGGATCAACGCCAGCGCGAGCGCGACGGTGGCGAAGATCTTCCAGCGGCCGGCATTGAGCGCCAGTGCGAGCAGCGCGGCGAGCACGCCGACGGCGCCGGCCACCCAGACGCGGTGATCCTCGAACCAGGTCGAGAGATTGCCGGTCGTGTAGGACGGTGCAACGAGCGCCACCGCGAGCGCGGCGAGTGCCAGCCAGTACCATTTGACGATGCCGGCGAGACGCTCGTTCGCCGACGGCCGACACAACGCGGCAAGCGCGATCAGGATCGGATATTCGGCGATCCACGAGAAGGTGAATGGAGCAACGAGGCCAGCAAAGAGGCCGCCGACCATGCCGCCGAACGACAGCGCGACATAGAAGCCGGTGAGATATTTGGCCGCCGGCCGGGTCCGCGCCAGTTCGCCATGGCAGGCCATGGCGATCACGAAGAAGCACAGCTGATGCCCGCCGAGCGTCAGCAGCAGGTTCTGCTCGCCGCCAAAGGCCAGCAGAAAGACGACGCCCGCGATCGCAACCGGCTGCAGCATCAGCATCCATTTGTGCGGCAGCAGCGGCCGCGACTGGAACACCACGACCCAGGTGAGCAGATACAGCGACAGCGGCAGCACCCACAGCAGCGGCGCCGCCGCGACGTCGGTCGAGATGTGCGCCGTGACGGCAATCAGCAGACCGGACGGCACCGCGGCGAGGAAGATCCAGCGCAGCCGCGTCAGGAACCCCGGCGCCGGCGCATGCACGTCCTCGGTTCGTGCATCGGCCACCGCGAGCTTCGGTGAGCGCAACAGCAACACACCGCAGGCCGCGATCAGGAGGATGAGAAGACCATAGCCGGCGGTCCAGAACCGGTTCTGCGTGTGCAGCGTGAAGATCGGCTCCAGCAGGAACGGATAGGACAACAGCGCAAGGAAGCTGCCGATATTGGAGGAGGCGTAGAGAAAATAGGGATCATGCCCGGCGGGATGGCCGGTGCGGACGAACCAGGCCTGCAATAGCGGATTGTTGGCGGCGAGCGCGAAGAACGGCAGGCCGATCGAGACGATGAACAGTCCGAGCAACCAGAACGCATAACCCGAAGCTGGCGGCTCGCCATAGGCCGAGGCGATGCCGAGCGGCAGGGTCACGAAGGCCAGGACCAGCAGCGCCAGATGCACCGCGACCGGAACGATGCGGCTCCTCGCCTGCATCAACAGATGCGCATAGGCGTAGCCCGCCAGCAGCAGCGACTGGAAGAACACCATCGCCACCGACCACACCGCCGGCGAGCCGCCGAGCCGCGGCAGCACCATCTTCGTGAACAGCGGCTGCACCGAGAACAGCAGCAGCGCGCTGACGAAGATCGCGGCGGTGTAGACCGTCAGCAGCAGCCGGTTGCGTGACGAGGACGGCTGCTCCGTGGCGGCGGGTTGCACGATCGAATCCATGGAAGCTCCGGCACACAATCTTCCGGCGGGCGCCGGGCGCGCGCAATGGAGCACAAGCCGCCTGAACGGGCAATAAAGGGTGTCGTGATGTTGCAGCGACAAATGCTTGATATAGAGATGTCATTCCCGGGCGAAGCAAAGCATCGAACCTATGGTGCGCACTTGCGCACCTGGGAACCTCGATATTCTCCGGTGCGGAGCCCGCACCATAGTTCTCGCTTCGCGAACCCCGGAATGACGGTAGACTGGGCCCCGAATCCATCATGAGCGAAACCGACGTCCTCATCATCGGCGCTGGCCATAACGGCCTCACCTGCGCGACCTATCTCGCGATGGCGGGCCTGCACGTGCGCGTGGTCGAGCGCCGCAAGGTGGTCGGCGGCGCCGCGGTCACGGAGGAGTTTCACCCCGGCTTCCGCAATTCGGTCGCGGCCTACACCGTGAGCCTGCTCAATCCGCAGGTGATCCGTGACCTCAAGCTCGCCGAGCAGGGCCTGCGAATCGTCGAGCGCCGCGCACAGAATTTTCTGCCCGCGCCAGATACCAGCTATCTCCTCACCGGCGAGGGGCGGACGAAGGAGTCCGTGGCGCGGCTCAGCGCGCGCGATGCAAGCGCGCTCGACGGGTTTTCGCGCGAGCTGGAAGATATCGCCGACGTGCTCAGGCAATTCGTGTTGCGCGCGCCGCCGAACCTGCTCGATGGCTTCGGCACGGCGGCGATCCGCGAGGCTGTGAACGCGGTCCAGAGCGCCAACATCCTGCGTGGGCTGACGCTGGAGCAGAGCCGCAGCCTGCTCGACCTCTTCACCCGCTCGGCCGGCGAGATGCTGGACGAGCGTTTCGAGCACGATCTGGTCAAGGCGCTGTTCGGCTTCGATGCCATCGTCGGCAACTATGCCAGCCCCTACGCCGCGGGCTCGGCCTATGTGATGCTGCATCACGCCTTCGGCGAGGTGAACGGCAAGAAGGGCGTCTGGGGCCACGCCATCGGCGGCATGGGCGCGATCACGCAAGCCATGGCGCGCGCCGCGCGCGAGCGGGGCGTTGCGATCGACACCGATGCGGGCGTGCGTGAAGTCATCGTCGAACGCGACCGCGCCGTTGGCGTCGTGCTGGAGAACGGCACGGTCATCCGCGCCAGATATGTCGCGGCCAACGTCAATCCAAAGCTGCTCTACACGCGGCTGATCGCGGCCGACGCCCTGCCCCGGAATTTCCTCGACCGCATCCGCCACTGGAAGAACGGCTCCGGCACCTTCCGCATGAATGTCGCGCTGGACCGCCTCCCCTCCTTCACGGCGCTGCCGGGCGATGGAGATCATCTCAGCTCCGGCATCATTCTGGCCCCGAGCCTCGGCTACATGGACCGCGCCTATCTCGACGCGCGCGCGCAGGGCTGGAGCCGTGAGCCCGTCGTCGAGATGCTGATCCCCTCGACGCTCGACGACACGCTGGCACCTGAGGGCAAGCATGTCGCAAGCCTGTTCTGCCAGCACGTCGCGCCGGAGCTTCCCGATGGAAAGTCCTGGGACGACCATCGCGACGAGGTCGCCGATCTCATGATCGCGACGGTGGACAAATATGCGCCGGGCTTCGCGGCCAGCGTGCTCGGCCGCCAGATCCTGTCACCGCTCGACCTCGAGCGGCAGTTCGGCCTGCTCGGCGGCGACATCTTCCACGGCGCGCTGACGCTGAACCAGCTGTTCTCGGCGCGGCCGATGCTGGGCCATGCCGACTATCGCGGGCCCCTGAAGGGCCTCTATCACTGCGGTTCCGGCGCCCATCCCGGCGGCGGCGTCACCGGCGCCCCCGGCCACAACGCCGCGCGCACCATCCTGCGGGATCACCGCGCGCTGTTCGGAAGTCGTGGATAGGTCTGTGGATGGGTTGTGGACAGGCTGTTGGAAGATGTGTGGTCCGGAAGAGGACGCCTGCACCGGACAGTCGTGACAGGTCTGTGGAAAGGCGGTGGAAAACCGCGGGGCAATGACGGGAAAAGCCGGTGGATAGCGCTCTCACAAATAGTGGACAACCGGTAGATGCCGTTCGGGGACCGGCTAGTGTCTCAGTTTGAAATTGGGGCGGGGAAGCGGCCAATGGCCAATATGAAGATTTCGGTGTTCTCGTTCAAATTGGTCCTAACCGCCCTTGTTCTCGGCCTTGCGCTGTTTGGAGTGGGGTACCCTTTGGCCACTCATGGCAACACCTCACTTGGGTACTTTATTGTGGGTCTTGCCGCCATATGCGGAATGGTTGCAGGCGCAATCTTGGTCGTGGCGCTTATCGCGAGGATTTGGGATCGATAATTTTCAAGCTGAACACGACCGCGGATCGCATGCCCAAAGACATGCCCCAAAGAAACGACTTCGCCCGCCGGGGCAATTCCCGTGCGGGCGTTCGTCAGCAATAGCCTAAGAAGAAAAAGTAGCGCCCTGGGAAATGGGAGGCGGAAATTACTTCAAGGAGGTGCTAATCGAAGTGAACTTGTCGTTCATCGTGGTGCCGAGGCCGTTCACCACGGTGATGATCGCGAGCGCGATACCAGCTGCAATCAGGCCGTATTCGATCGCGGTCGCACCGGACTCGTCGGAACAGAACTTCAAAACCATGCTCTTCAAGACTCGCCTCCATTTCTACTTCAGGATGTGTCTATTGACACCGACATCCGGAAATCTACGGGGCGCAGCCTTCGACCGGGTTAATCTTCAAATTGCAACTTATCCGGAAAATTGGGAACAAAAGTTCCAAAAATTGAACCTGACGGAACCCTAGGATGCAGCCTTCCCCCACCCATCGCGCCAGCTTTTCGATCGGCAGCGAGGCCACTGCCCGGCGCGTCGTCGATGTGCTCACCGAGGTGTTTTTCGAAGGCGATGCGGCGGTCGCCGCCTTCGAACGGCCGGACGGACAATGGGACGTCACGCTGCATTTTGCCGACGCGCCGGATCAGGTCTGGCTGCGCGAACTCGTTGTAACCTCGGCAGGAATCGAGATCGCCGAGACGCTTGCCTTCGATACCGTCGAGGCCAAGGACTGGGTCAAGGCCAGCCTGGAAGATCTCGTCCCGGTGCCGGCCGGACGCTTCGTCGTGCATGGCAGCCACGACCGCGACCGCGTGGCCCCGAACAAGCTCGCCATCGAGATCGAGGCGGCGCTCGCCTTCGGCACCGGCCATCACGGAACGACGCGTGGCTGTTTACTTCTGCTTGACCATGTTCTGAAACACGCGCGGCCGAAGCGCGTGCTCGACCTCGGCACCGGAACCGGCGTGCTGGCCATCGCGGCAGCGAAGGCGCTGCATCGCTCGGTGCTGGCCTCCGACATCGACGCGCCCTCGGTGCGGGTGGCAGCCGAGAACGCGGCGCTGAACGAGGTTGGCAACCATGTGCGGGTCATCCGCGCCACCGGCTTCGCCGCGCCGGATTTTGCAAAGGCCGGCCCGTTCGACCTGGTGCTGGCCAACATCCTGGCCAATCCGTTGCGGCAATTGGCGGGCCCGATGGCGCGGCATCTTTCGCCCGACGGGCGCGTCATCCTCTCGGGCCTGCTGACCCATCAGGCCCCCGCCGTGATCGCCGCCTACCGCGCGCGCGGTCTTGTGCCATTGCGGCACCTGCGGATCGAGGGGTGGAGCAGCCTGTTGCTGCGGAAACTGTCGTAGGGTGGGTTAGCCCCGGGCTGCGCAAAGCGCAGTCCCTTGGCGTAATCCACCTCTTCTGTCACCGCGGGAAAAGACGTGGTGGGTTACGCCGAGCAGATGCACTTCGTGCACCTGCAGGACTAACCCGCCCTACGAAATCCCGATGCCGCCCTACTCCGCCGGCTTCTCCTCGCGTTGCATCGCGCGCTCGTCCTGCAAGGCGCGGCGGGCACGGCGCTCGGCGAAACGGTCGATCATCTGGCTGATGACGCCGCGCGGCTTCTTCGGTGTCGCCGCAGTCGGGGCGCGGCGCGCCGGCGGCGAGATCTTCTCAAACGTGAACGCTGGCATTGTGTGTCCCCTCGCCGTTGAGATGAACCACTTGCTCGAATTTCCCTGTTGTCCGGACGAAGCGCAACTGCCGCATCCTTTACTCCACTCCATTCGAATGGCAGTTTTTCAAGCACAGTCCATGCCAGATGCGACGCAAATGCGCCGACATTGCGGACCGATCCCCATGATCCTAAAGTGATCCACCATGTTCGAAGCGCACTTCCAGACATTCGAGGAGCCCGAGGCCGGCGTCGCATTGACGGCGCGGCTGGCCGCGCTCCGCGAAGAGCTCGCCCGCCGCAGGTTGACCGGCTTCGTAATTCCGCGCGCCGACCAGCAGCAGAACGAGTACGTACCGCCCTCGGAAGAGCGGCTGGCCTGGCTGACCGGCTTTACGGGTTCGGCGGGATTGGCGGTGGTGCTGACCCACGAGGCCGCGGTCTTCGTCGACGGCCGCTATACGATCCAGGCGGCCAAGCAGGTCGACGCCAAGGCCTGGGCGGTGGAATCGCTGATCGATCCGCCGCCGGAGAGCTGGGTGTCGGCGCACCTGAAAGCCGGCGACCGCCTCGGATTTGATCCATGGCTGCACACTTCTTCGGCAGCCGAGCGTCTATCGGCCGCCTGCGCCAAGGCCGGGGCCGAGCTGGTTGCCGTCGACAGCAACCCGGTCGACGCCGTCTGGCAGGACCGGCCGCAGCCGCCGCTCGCCCCCGTCGCCGTGCACAGCCTGCAAAATGCCGGCGTCACTGAAGCCGAAAAGCTGACGCAGATCAGAAGCGAGATCGGCAAGCTCGGCGTTGACGCGCTGGTGCTGTCCGACAGCCATGCCGTGGCCTGGACCTTCAACATCCGCGGCGCCGACGTCGCGCACACGCCGCTGCCGCTGTCCTACGCGCTGGTGCCCAGGGACGGCCGGCCGACCGTGTTCATCGACCACCGCAAGCTCTCCAACCTGACGCGCGACCATCTCGAGCAATCGGCCGACGTGCGGGAACCGGACGCGATGGCGCCGACGCTGATGGCGCTAGCCAGGAGCGGCGCGGCGATCGCGCTCGACAATGCCACCGCAGCCGACGCGCTCAGCCGGCTGATCACGGGCGCCGGCGGCAAGCCGGTGCGCGGCAGCGATCCGATCGCGCTGCTCAAGGCGGTCAAGAATGCGACCGAGATCAAGGGCACGCAGACGGCACACCGCCGCGACGCCGTGGCGCTGGCGCGCTTCCTCGCCTTCATCGATGCCGAGGCGGCCAGCGGCAAGCTCACCGAGATCGACGCGGTCGAGGCGCTCGAGACGTTCCGCCGGGACACCGGCGCGCTGAAGGACGTCTCGTTCCCGACCATCTCAGGCACCGGTCCGAACGGCGCCATCGTGCACTACCGCGTCACCCGCAAGAGCAACCGGCGGATAGCCCCCGGCGATCTCCTGCTGATCGATTCCGGCGCGCAATATGAGGACGGCACCACGGACGTCACGCGCACCATGGCCGTGGGCGAGCCGACCGACGAGATGCGTGACCGCTTCACCCGCGTCCTGCGCGGCCACATCGCGATCGCACGCGCAGTGTTTCCCGACGGCACCACCGGCGCGCAGCTCGACACGCTGGCGCGGCAATATCTCTGGGCCGCCGGCGTCGATTTCGAGCACGGCACCGGCCACGGCGTCGGCAGCTATCTCAGCGTGCACGAAGGGCCGGCGCGGATCTCGAAGCTCGGCACCACGCCGCTGAAGCGCGGCATGATCCTTTCCAACGAGCCCGGCTACTACAAGACCGATGGTTTCGGCATCCGCATCGAGAACCTCGAGCTGGTGGTCGCCGCCGACATCAAGGGCGCCGAGAAGCCGATGAACGCGTTCGAGACGCTGACCTTGGCGCCGATCGACCGCCGATTGATCGACGTGGCGATGCTGAGCCGCGACGAGCTCGACTGGCTCAACGCCTACCATGCCCGCGTGCGGGCCGAGGTGCGGCCGGCGCTGGACGATGCGACCAAGGCCTGGCTCGATCAGGCGACGGCGGAGCTGGAGGCGTAGACACGCGGCCTCCTGGCGCGATGCATGGCGCTACGCGATTTGTGCAAGGCTGCTCACCCCACCACGCCGTCATACCCCGCGCAGGCGGGGCATCCAGTACGCCGCAGCCTCTCGATTCAATCACTGCTGCCTCTGGAATACTGGATTCCCCGCCTTCGCGGGGAATGACACTGAACTTGTGGCACGAGCAACGCGCCCAATCGGTCGCCATCACGCTGCAATTATAACCGTCCCGGAATCCGTATAGCCGCATTCCGAAACGCCGATATCCGTGTTGTGCGAGCACGCTACAGTCCGATTCGAATTCTGACGAGACGGACACGCATGCACGGCATGATCAGCAAACCGCCGGGAGCGGCGACCAACCTCGCGACCTCGCGCGTGGTGTTGCTGTTGCTGGTCGTCATGACCGGGGTCGCACCGATCTCGCTCTACATCCTGGTTCCGGCGCTTCCCGTGCTGGCGACGAATTTCGGCAGCGACATCTCGATCGCGCAGATGACGGTGTCGCTCTACATGGTCGGCATTGCGCTGTCGCAGCTCATCATGGGGCCGCTGTCGGACAAACTCGGCCGCCGCCCGGTGCTGCTTGGCGGCCTTACGCTGATGGTCGTGGCGAGCGTCGGCTGCATCTTCGCCGAGACCCTGCCGCAGTTGATTGCCGCGCGCTTCTTCCAGGCGCTCGGCGGCGCCTCCGGCATGGTGATCAGCCGGGCCATCATCCGCGACATCTACGCGCGTGACCGCGTCGCCTCGATGATCAGCCTTGTCGTCGCTGCGCTGATGATCGGCCAGATGGTCTCGCCGCTCACCGGCGGCCTGATCGAGACCGCGTTCGGCTGGCGCGCGATCTTCTACGCCATCACGGCCGCCGCGCTCGTTGTCGCCGTCGGCATTGCGCTGACGCTACCCGAGACGCGCCGGAGCCGCGCCGCCGGCAGCGGCTTCCGCGGCGATGTCGGCATCCTGATCCGCAACCGCGCCTTCGTCGGCTACGTGATGTGCCAGGTGCTGGCCTCGCAGATCATCTTCACCTTCGCCGGCGGCGGCCCCTACGTCGTGGTGACGCAGATGGGGCGAACGAGCGCCGAATACGGCGCGTGGTTCGCGACGACGGGCTTTGCATTCCTCGTCGGCAATCTGCTCTGCGTGCGCTTCGCGCCGCGGCATTCGCTGGAGAAGCTGATCTGGTTCGGGCTCGCCCTCCAGCTCGGCGGTAGCCTTGCGAACCTGCTGCTCAGCTTCGCCGGCTGGAACGAGGCTCCCGCCTGGTTGTTCGGCACGCAGATGATCGTGATGGCGGGCAATGCCTTCGTGATGGCGAATTCCGCAGCGGGCGCGATCAGCATCCGCCCGGAGGCCGCAGGCACCGCCTCCGGCGCGATGGGTTTCCTCCAGCAAGGCATCGGCGCGCTGATGTCGCAATTCGGCGCCTATCTCGGCGGTCACTCCGCCACCACGCTGCCGCTGACCTCCGCGGTCTTCGCCGTCTCGCTGCTCTGCGCCTGCGTGATGATCTTCGTCGTCCCCCGCCGCGAACTCGTCGTGAGCGAGACGCTGATCGAGCAGGCGGAGGAGGAAGAGACGGGGATGATGTGAGGGACGGCAACAGTAACTCTGTCCCCTCTCCCCTTGTGGGAGAGGGTGGCTCGCCGCGATAGCGGCGAGACGGGTGAGGGGTTTCTCTCCGCGAATACCACTGCCGAAGTGAATGCGCGGAGAGAAACCCCTCATCCGGCGCCATAGCCGAAGCTCCGCTTCGGCGTTCCTAAGAACGGCGGCCGAAGGCCGCCTATGCCACCTTCTCCCACAAGGGGAGAAGGGAAGAAAACCTCACTCCCCGATCAGCGTCAGCCACTCGTCTTCCGTGAGCACCTTGACGCCGTGCTTGTTGGCTTCCGCGAGCTTCGAGCCCGCGCCGGGGCCGGCGACGACGAGGTCGGTCTTCTTCGACACCGAGCCGGACACCTTGGCACCTAACCGCTCCGCCGTGGCCTTGGCTTCGTCGCGCGTCATCTTCTCCAGAGAGCCCGTGAACACCACGGTCTTGCCGGCGACGGCCGAGTTGCTCTTCGGCTTCTCGGCGTCGACGATCTCGACCTCCTTGGTCAAGCGCTCGACGATGCCGCGATTGTGGCTCTCGCCGAAATAGGCGCCGACGCTCTTGATCACGGTGTCACCGATCTGGTCCAGCGCATCCATCTCGGCGATCGCTTCCTCGTCTTCCTTGGCGACCTTCATCCCGGCATCATGGAAGGCCTGCCAGGAGCCGTAGCCGCGCGCCAGCGCCAGCGCCGTGGTCTCGCCGACATGACGCATGCCGAGCGCATAGATGAAGCGCTCGAGGGCAATCTTGCGTCGTGCTTCGATGGAGCCGAAGAGATTGCGCACCGACGTCTCACCGTAGCCCTCGATCTCCTCGAGCTTGAGCTTCGCATTACGCTTCTCCAGCGTGAAGATGTCGGAGGGCTCCTTCACAAACCCTTCGTCGAAGAAATACTGGAGCTGCTTCTCGCCGAGGCCGTCGATGTCGAAGGCGCGCCGCGACACGAACAGCTTGAGGTGCTCGATCTTCTGATAGGGACAGGCAAACTCGCCGCTGCAGCGGGCACGGGATTCCTCTTCGCCGGCGGCCGTCTCGCCGCGTACGACGTCGGTGTGCAGCGGGCACGGGCACTTCTTCGGGAAGGGGAACTCCCTGGCGTTCTTCGGCCGCTTGTCGAGGACGACGTCGACGATCTGCGGAATCACGTCGCCGGCGCGCTGGATCACGACGGTGTCGCCGATCCTGATATCGCGCCCCTCGCGCAGCACCTCACCCTTGTTGCCGATGCCCTTGATGTAGTCCTCGTTGTGCAGCGTGACGTTCTGCACGATCACGCCGCCGACGCCGACCGGCTCGAGCTTGCCGACCGGCGTGAACGAGCCGGTGCGGCCGACCTGTATCTCGATGTCGCGGAGCACCGTCATGGCGCGCTCGGCCGGGAATTTGTGCGCGATGCCCCAGCGCGGCGTGCGCGAGACGAAGCCGAGCCGCTCCTGCCAGTCGATGCGGTCGACCTTGTAGACGACGCCGTCGATGTCGTAGTCGAGCCGTGCGCGCTGTTCCTCGATGGAATGATGGAATGCGAGCAGCTCCTCGACGGAGTGACAGAGTTTTGTCAGCGGATTGGTCTTGAAGCCGCAGTGCTCGAACCAACCGATCATGTCGCTCTGCGTATCCTCGGGCATCGCGCTCATCTCGCCCCAGGCATAGGCGAAGAAGCCGAGCGGACGCGAGGCGGTGATGGTCGGGTCCTTCTGCCGCAAGGAGCCTGCGGCGGAGTTGCGCGGGTTGGCGAAGATGGTATCGCCCGCCGCCTTCTGCCGCTCGTTGAGCGCGAGGAAGGCCTTCTTGGTCATGTAGACCTCGCCGCGCACCTCGCAGATGTCGGGGACATTGCGCCCCTTCAGCTTCTGCGGCACGTCTTCGAGCGTACGGATATTGGCGGTGACGTCCTCGCCCTCCGCGCCGTCGCCGCGCGTCGCCGCGGTGACGAGCTCGCCGCCCTCGTAACGCAACGACATCGACAGGCCGTCGATCTTCGGCTCGGCGGAGAAATTGACCTTGTCGTCGTCGAGCTTCAGGAAGCGCACAATGCGCCCGACGAAATCACGCACGTCCTCCTCGGCAAAGGCGTTGTCGAGCGACAGCATCGGCACGGAATGCCGCACCTTCCTGAAGCGCCCCGACGGCGCAGCGCCGACTTTTTGTGAGGGCGAATCCCCGCTGACGAATTCAGGAAAGCGCTTTTCGATCGCATCGAAGCGCTGGCGCAGCGCGTCGTACTCGGCGTCGGTGACGGTGGGCGCGTCATCCTGATAGTAGCGCTCGTTGTGCCCCTCGATCTCGATCGCGAGCCGCATGTGCTCGACCTTGGCCTGCGCCTTGGTGAGGTCGGTGACGTCGCGAAGCGGTTTGGATTTTGCTGCTCTGGCCATGGTGCTTGGATACGACGGAGCGGGTAGCACGGTAAAGGCGTGTCGAAATCTCGTGCCCCGGACGCCGCGCAGCGCCATAAGCGCGTTTACGCGCGTCTTCGACACGCTATGGCGGTGCGCTGCAGAGCCGGGCCCATGGGGCGGCCTTCTCTGGGTCCCGGCTCTGCGGAGCAGCGCTATGCGCTGCACCGCGTCCGGGACACGGGGGCTAAGCCGTCGCCGCCTTGAGCAACCTCTCCGCGGCCGCCCGCGCCTCGGCCGTGATCTCGGCGCCCGCCAGCATGCGCGCGATCTCCTCGCGGCGGTGGTCGGCGGCCAGCGCATTGACGCGGGTGGCGACGCGCTTGCCCTTGTCGAGGGCGTCCTTGGAGATCAGCAAATGCTGGTCGGCGCGGGCGGCGACCTGCGGGGCGTGGGTCACGGCCATCACCTGGACCTTGCCGGCAAGCCGCGCCAGGCGCCCGCCGATGGCGTCGGCGACCGCACCGCCGACGCCGGTGTCGATCTCGTCGAACACCAGGGTCGGCGCCGAGCCGCGATCGGACAGCACGACCTTCAGCGCCAGCAGGAAGCGCGACAGCTCGCCGCCGGAGGCGACCTTCATCATCGGACCCGGCTTGGTGCCCGGGTTGGTCTGCACCCAGAACTCGACCCGGTCGAAGCCTTGCGGCCCCGGCGTCGCCTCGTCGGTCTCGACCTGGGTCATGAATTTTGCGCGTTCGAGCTTGAGCGGCGCGAGCTCGGCGTTGACGGCCTTGTTGAGCTTCTCGGCCGATTTCTGCCGCGCCATCGACAGCTTCTTCGCGGCGGCGGCATAACGGCTATCTGCCTCGATCGCGGCCTGCTCCAGCTTCTTCAAGCGCGAGGCGCCGGCATCGATCAGGACGACATCGGCGGCATATCTGGCGGCGAGCGCGGCGAGGCCATCGACCGGCGTCGAATATTTGCGCGAGGCGGCGCGAAGTGCGAACAGGCGCTCCTCGATGCGTTCGAGCTCGGCCGGATCGAAATCGGTGGCGGCGAGCGCGGCCAGCAGATGCTGGTCGGCCTCCTCCAGTGCATTGATCGCGGCGTCGATCGCCCTCACCGCGGGCTCGACCAAGGCGGGCGAGTTGACGCCGCGGCGCTCCAGCCGGCGCACGGCGGCCGACAGCGAGGCGACCGGCGAATGATTGCCGCCGACCGCCTCCTGCGCCTCGCGCAGGTCGGAGGCGATCTTCTCGCCCTGCATCATGGTGGTGCGGCGCGAGGCCAGCGAGGTCTCCTCGCCATCCCTGGGCGCGAGCTGCTTCAGCTCGTCGGCGGCGTGGCGGAGATAGTCGGCCTCGCGCGCGGCGCGCTCCATTCCGGCGCGATGCTCCTCCAGCGCGGTGTTCGCGGTGCGGCGCGCATCCCAGAGCGATTCGACGGCCACGACGTCCTTTTCCAGGCCGGCAAAGGCATCGAGCAGGCGGCGGTGAGTGGCGGCATCGACCAGCGCGCGCTCGTCGTGCTGGCCGTGGATCTCGACCAGGGCGGCGCCGACCGCCTTCAGCGTCTGCACGCTGATCGACTGGTCGTTGATGAAGGCGCGAGTACGCCCGTCGGCGAGCTGGACCCGGCGGAGAATCATCTCGGAAGACTCGTCAAAGCTCGTATCGTCCAGCCCGTTCTCGGCGAGGATTTTCGCCGCGGGGTGATTTTTGGGGATATCGAACACGGCAGTGACCTGCCCCTGCTCCGCACCGTGGCGCACGAGGCCGGCATCGCCGCGGCCGCCGAGCGCGAGCGCAAAGGCATCGAGCAGGATGGATTTGCCCGCACCGGTCTCGCCGGTCAAAACCGCGAGGCCCGTTGCGAATTCGATATCGAGCCGTTCGATCAGGACGATGTCACGGATCGACAGACGCGCCAGCATGGAACCCTATTTCCTAGCCGAGGCCCATTTTCTTGAAGGTCTTGCTGATCCATGACCCCTGATTCTCGCTCGGCTCGAGACCGCCGGATTTTACAAGATTATAGGCGTCCTTGTACCAGCGGCTGTCAGGAAAATTGTGCCCAAGCACGGCGGCGGCGGTCTGCGCCTCGCCGACGATGCCGATCGCCATATAGGCCTCGGTCAGGCGGTACAGCGCCTCCTCGACATGGCGGGTGGTCTGGTACTGCGTCACCACCGCCTTGTAGCGGTTGATCGCCGCCGTGTAGTCGCGCTTCTGCATGTAGTAGCGGCCGACGTTCATTTCCTTGCCGGCAAGCTGGTCGCGCGCGCCCTCGATCTTGGCCTTGGCAGCGGTCGCATATTCGGACGTCGGATATTTGCGCACCACCTCTTCCAGCGCAGCGATCGCCTTCTCGGTGCGGGCCTGGTCGCGGCTGGTGTCCGGGATCTGGTCGTAATGGGAAGCAGCGATCAGATATTGCGCGTAGGCCGCGTCCGGGCTGCCGGGATGCAGCGTGACATAGCGGGTGGCGGCGCCGATGCAGCCGTCGAAGTCGCCGCCCTGGTAGGAGGCATAGGCCGACATCAGCAGCGATTTGCGGGCCCAGTCGGAATAAGGATGCTGGCGGTCGACCTCTTCGAACTTCTTGTTCGCCGCCTTCATGTCCTTCTTCTCGTTCATGAGGTACAGGCCCTCATTGTAGATCTTGTCGGCGGGCTCCTCGGTGAAGGTGTCGTCCTTGGCGGTGAACTTGTCCCACAGCGCGCCGGTGCCACAGCCGGCCAGCGGCAACGCGAGCATGAAGAGGGTGGCGGCCTGAAGCAGCCCACGGGCTCCGATCGAGGCCGTCGGCCAAACCGCTAGATATCCGCGCGTCATACGCTGTGCCGACATGAGTTTAAGCCCTGACGCCCTGTGATGCGGTGTCCGCCAGCCCGTGAACTCCGTCATGGGCGCGCAATGTAACCGTGGTGCCTGCCATGCGACCACGCCGGTGTATCCGAAAAACGATCGTTAACACACCGGATAGGCAGGCATTTCGCCCGGATTAAGGCGAAACTGCCGCAATGCTAGCCGATCATGGTTACCAGGAGTTTCCCGGAGAAAACCGCGGCAAATGCCTGCGACAAGTTGCCGTCAGGAGACGTCCGGCCCATAGGCCGCGGCGATCCGGCCACCGACGA
Organism: Bradyrhizobium sp. 14AA; assembly: GCF_054185205.1. Taxonomy (NCBI): domain Bacteria; kingdom Pseudomonadati; phylum Pseudomonadota; class Alphaproteobacteria; order Hyphomicrobiales; family Nitrobacteraceae; genus Bradyrhizobium; species Bradyrhizobium sp. 14AA. Next base: position 510,222 of record NZ_JAVAYM010000002.1, read on the forward strand.
TGCCGCGACCGACTTCGCCCACGGGACGCGTGGTGCGGCGGACCGCCTCGCCCTCGACCACCCGCCAGGCGGTACGGTCGGCGAGCAGCGCAGTCAGGACGGCGTGATTGAGCTTGTGGCCGCCACGAACCGAGCGGTAGGCGCCAAGCAGCGGCAGTCCGGCCAGCGCGAGGTCGCCGATCACGTCCAGCACCTTGTGGCGGACGCATTCGTCGGCGTAGCGCAGGCCCTCGGTGTTGAGCAGCCGCTCGTCGTCGAACACGACGGTGTTGTCGAAGGAGGCGCCGAGGGCATAGCCCGCGCCCCAGAGCCGGGCGACATCGCACATCAGACCGAAAGTCCGGGCCCGGCCGACTTCGCGGCGGAAACGTTCCGGGTTGAGGTCGAACGCGTAGCTCTGCTGGCCGATGACGGGATTGCTGAAGTCGATCTCGACCTCGGCGCGGAACCCGTTGGCGTAGGGCCTGATCTCGCCGAAGGAGTCGCCGATCTTGACCGCGATCGGCTTCAAAACCTGGATGAAGCGGCGCTGCGCCGACTGGGTCACGATACCGGCCTGGTCGATCGCGGCGATGAAGGCCGCGGCGCTGCCGTCCATGATCGGCACTTCGGGCCCGTCGATCTCGATCGTGGCGTTGTCGACGCCCATGCCCCGCAGTGCAGCAAGCACGTGCTCGGCGGTGGACACCAGCGGGCCGCTGCGATCGCCGAGAACGGTGGCGAAATCGGTCGCGATCACCTGCTCGGCGGTCGCCTGAATTTCGCGGTCACTTCCCTCAAGGCCTGTGCGGACAAAAATAAGACCTGCGTCGACAGGCGCAGGCCCAAGCGTGAGAGTGACGGGAAGACCGGAGTGAACGCCCACGCCTGCCACAGAGGCTTGCGCACGAAGCGTTGTTTGCCGGCTAAACTTCATCAGGAACCGCCCCACTATGACCACTGCGACTTATACTAGACCCACCAGACCGGCCAGTGCCGGTGGTTGCGAATCCGTATCCCCAAGTCACGCCAAATCATAGTCACTGCCCCAAACAGCGCCAACTCACGCTTTTTTACCGATTGTTACCCCAAACCTGCCGTATTCGCGCCAAGGCTTAACCAAATTGCGCCGAGATTTTGGGCCGTTATCGGCGGATTTACTGAACCACCGAATAAGTAATTAATGATTTAAAATCAGTTGCTTGAGTGCGCAATCCGGGTATGCACGGGCCAAAAGGAAAGGTCCCGGCAAGCTTCCCGCCGGGACCTTTTTTCGTCTGCCTTATTGTAACAATCCTCAGGTCGCCTGCCGCCGCAGGAAGGCCGGGATATCAAGATGGTCGTCACCCTGTGGCGCCGACGCAACAGGCGCCGGGCGGCCATGCATGTCCAGGCCCTGCGGCGCGGGACGACGGGCATACTCCGATACCGGTTCGCTGGCTGCGATTTGCTGCGCAACGGTCTTCTGCTGCCGGCGATCGGGCAGCGGCGGCATTGCGGGACCGGCGGTGCGGGCGGCCACCGGCGGCTCGCTCTCCTCGTCGCGACGGCCGAGGCCGACATTGGCGAGGCGCTGGAGCAGCGACAGGCGGCTCTTCTGCGGGGTCTCTTCCTCGACCTCACCGCGGGCCTGGCGAAGCTCGGCCTGGGCCGGCATCGGCAGTTCCTCGATCCGGGGCATCCGCGGCGCGCGGACCGGCGGACGCTCGGCCTGCGGCGGGATGAAGTTTTCCGGCATCATCGGCTCCTGCATCGCGACCGGGGCCATGTCGGGCTCCGGAAACAGGGTCGGCTTCTGCGCGATCGGGCGCACGGTGACGTCGCCATAGGTCTGCATCGGCGCCGGGGCCTGCGGGACTTCCGCAACGGCAGCGGCGATGGCGGCAAGGGCGGCGCGCTCGACGTTTGGACGCGGCGCGACCGGTGCGGCAGCGACCGGGGCGCCGGCCGAGATCTGCCCTTCCAGCTTCTGGGCGCGCTCGGCCATGCGCTGATTGTCGGCGCGGAGCCGCGCGGTCAGGTCGGCGAGACGGCTCTCGGCAGCGACGGCCGGAGCTGCGGGAGCCTGCTGCGCCTGCGGCGCGGCGTTCGCAACCGGAGCGGAGGTCGCCTGGCTGTTGCGGGCGATCGCAGCCTGCTCGATGCCAGTGGCAACGACCGAGACGCGGATCAGGCCGTCGAGCGCTTCGTCGAAGGTCGCGCCGACGATGATATTGGCGTCCTGGTCGACTTCCTCGCGGATGCGGGTCGCGGCTTCGTCGACCTCGAACAAAGTGAGGTCCTTGCCGCCGGTGATGGAGATGAGGAGGCCCTTGGCGCCCTTCATCGAACTATCGTCGATCAGCGGGTTGGCGATCGCGGCTTCCGCGGCGGTCAGCGCGCGCTTGTCGCCGGAGGCCTCGCCGGTGCCCATCATCGCCTTGCCCATCTCACGCATGACGGCGCGGACGTCGGCGAAGTCGAGGTTGATCAGGCCTTCCTTCACCATCAGGTCGGTGATGCAGGCAACGCCGGAGTAGAGCACCTGGTCGGCCATCGCGAAGGCGTCGGCGAAGGTGGTCTTCTCGTTGGCGACCCGGAACAGGTTCTGGTTCGGAATGATCAGGAGCGTGTCCACGACCTTGTGAAGCTCGTTGATGCCGGCTTCAGCCGTGCGCATGCGGCGGCCACCCTCGAAGTGGAAGGGCTTGGTGACGACGCCGACGGTGAGGATGCCCATGTCGCGCGCGGTCTTGGCGATCACGGGAGCTGCACCGGTGCCGGTACCGCCGCCCATGCCGGCCGTGACGAACACCATGTTGGCGCCCGAGAGATGGTCGCGCAGCTCGTCGATCACCTCTTCCGCCGCCGCCGCGCCGACGTTCGGCTGCGAACCGGCGCCGAGGCCCTGCGTGACCGCCGTGCCCATCTGCACGATGCGCTGCGCCTTCGACATCGTCAGCGCCTGCGCGTCGGTGTTGGCGACCACGAAATCGACACCCTGGAGGCCCGCCGTGATCATGTTGTTGACGGCGTTGCCACCGGCGCCGCCGACGCCGAACACGGTGATGCGGGGCTTCAGTTCGTGAATATCAGGAACATTGATGCTGATGGTCATGTTTGCCTCTCGATCACGCGCGCGTGGGTTCGCCCCGGCCGGCGGCCGCGGGAGTTGGTGAAAATCGACAATTGCGGAAAGGAGTCATCAAAAGCCCTCGCGTAGCCATCGTCCGACCTTTCCGAAATATCCGCCGGTCCCTGTCCTGACCTGCTGCCGCGTATGCCGCGGTTCGACATGTTCGAGGTGAACATATTGCGGGTAGACGAGGAGTCCCGCCGGCACCGCGAACGCGGCGTTCTTCGCCTCGTTGGGCAGCCGGCCGAAACCGAGCGGACGTCCGACCCGCACGGGCCGGCCGAGAATCTGTGTTCCGAGCTCGACCAGGCCGGTGAGCTGCGAGGCACCGCCCGAGAGCACGACGCGGCCGTTGGGCTCTGAGGCGAAGGGCGAATCCTTCAGCTTGTCCCGAACCATTTCGAAGACTTCCTCGGCACGGTGCTTGACGATGTTGGCGATGGTGGCGCGGGAGACGATCTGCGGCAGATCCTGCTCGTCACCGGCTGTCGGTACAGACATCAGCTCACGCGAGTCCGATCCGCCGGTGATGACGGTCCCGTATAACGTCTTGATTCGCTCGGCATCGGCAATGGTCGCGGAGAGTCCGCGCGCGAGATCCATCGTGATGTGTTGCCCGCCGACCGCAAAACCCGCCGCATGCACGAAACGGCCGCCGGAATAGACCGCGATCGTGGTGGTGCCGGCGCCCATCTCGACGACGGCGGCGCCGAGGTCGGCCTCGTCGTCGGTCAGCACCGACAGGCCGGCGACATAGGGGCTCGCCGCCATGGCTTCGACATTGATGTGGCAGCGTTCCACCGCGAGCATCAGGTTCCGCGCCACGGTGGCGTCGCACGTGACGACGTTCATGTCGACACCGAACTGGTGCGCGACCATGCCGCGGGGATCGCGAATGCCCTTGACGCCGTCGAGCGTGTAGCCGACCGGCAGCGCGTGCAGCACGGTGCGGCCCTCGCCGGTGGCGTGGCGCATGCCGGTGGAGGTGACGCGGCTGACGTCGGCGGGCGTCACGGCGCCGCCGCGGATGTCGGCGGCGGCCTCGACCAGCTGACCGGAAAGCCGGCCGCCGGAGACCGACAGCAGCACGGACTCGACCCGCACCTTGGCCATTTTCTCCGCGAGCCCGACGGCCTGGCGCACCGCCTGCTCGCATTCGATAAGGTCGATCACCGCGCCGGCCTTCATGCCGCGCGACTGGATCTGGCTGTAGCCGATCAGCTCCACCGCATGGGTGCGGCCGCGTAGCGCGTCGCTCGGCGGCGACGGCTTCAGCCGCGCGATCATGCAGGCGATCTTGCTGGTGCCGATATCGAGGCAGGCGACGAGGCCGCCGCGCTTGTGCGGCATCGGGCGCGTCTTCGGCGTCTGGGTGCGATCAAGACCGGTCATGCGGCGTCCCCGGCCTTTTTCTTCTTCTTGTCCTTGAACAGGTCCTCGCGCGCCTTGGCGGCGTCGTCGGACAGCTGCACCACCAGCCGATCCGGCAGGCGCATGTCGACGGCGACGATGTCGCGCGAGAACAGCCTGTCCTCCTTGTCGAGCTTCGACAGCATTGCCAGCGCATTGCCGACGTCCTGCTCGGGCAGACGGATATCGAGACCGTCCTTGAGCCTCAGGTTCCAGCGCCGCTCGCCGACATAGATCGCGGCCTTGGTCACCGCATTGACCTGCGGATAGCGCGCCAGCAGCGCCAGGAAATCGCGGGCCTGCGTTTCGGCGCCCTTGCCGACCACGAGCGGCAACGACAGGAAGCGGCGCGAGACATAGGGTTCGAGCACGGCGCCGTCGTCGGCGATGACGGAGAGGCGGCCGGCCTCCTGCCACAGCGCGAACGCCTTGCGCTCGGTGAGCTCGATCATGAGCTGGCCCGGATAGAGCTTCAGCACGGTCGCATCCGCGATCCAGGGATTGGCCTTGAGCTTGTCGCGCACGGCGTCGGCGTCGAGGAACAGCAGCGAGGAGCGGCCGCTGACGCCGCCGATCGCGAGGATCTCGTCCTGGGTCAGCTGCTTGCGGCCGTTGATCACGACGGAGGTGATGCGGAAGCCGGCGGAATTGGCCATCGCGTTGCGGGCATCGCTGACCGCGGTGATGAAATCCTGGAGATGGCCGCCCTTGACGATGCCGAAGCCGCAGCTTCCGATCAGGAGCAGCACGGTCATGGTGATCCCGACCCGGCGCGGCGCATAGCGCTCGACCAGCGCGACCACGCGCGGCGGCGGCTCGCGCTCGACGACGGCCTTGGCCTTGATCTTGTCCTTGGCGGCAGCGCGCGAGGCGTGAAGTCTTTCCTGGCGCTTGTCCTGCACCCACTCGCGCAGAAGCACGACCGCTCCGATCGCGGCCGCCTTCAGGTCAGCTTGGGGCCTCAGCGATCTGAAAAGCGACCGGGTGAGGCTTCCTGCTCCATCCATTGCACGAGCTCGTCAACAGTTTGCCCGCGACATCGCGCGGATCCTGGCGAACATGACGTCTCTGACCTGCCGGGCCGGGTGCTGGTCTTCAGCAGAAGAAGCCTCTCCCCTTCAAAGCGTTCGCTGGAGGTGACATCACCCGCGACAGCTCACGCGCCGGCAGCCAAAGCGCCATATGCGCCGCCAGCGTTAACCTTCGGACGTCCTGGTAAACAAAAGGTAAAGTTCGTTAACGCGGAATGCTTTTTGCCCCGCTATGTGAGGCATTTATGCCGCGATGTCCGGCATTTTACCGGTTTTGGACCCCAAAGCGGGCCGTTTCGCCGATTTGGCCGTTAACCAGTCCTAATTATTTCCGCACGCCCCGGCCGGCGAGCTCGACCAGGCCGCGCAGGAAGTCGACGAACGCGATGCCCTCGGCTTTCAGCGCCTTGGGGTAGAGCGATGACTTGGTCAGCCCGGGCAGCGTGTTGGTTTCGAGATAGACGAGGCCCTTGTCCGACACGATGAAGTCCGACCGGGAATAGCCCGTGCAGGACATCGCCCGATGCGCCAGCATCGCCTGCGACTTCAGCGCGGCGGTGATCTCGGGCGAAAAACGGCCGGGGCAGATCTCCTGGGTCGTGCTCAGGAGATACTTGGCCGCGTAATCGAAATTGCCCTCGCCCGGAATGATCTCGATCGGCGGCAGCGCGATGACCGAGCCGTCGGCGCGCTCCAGCACGCCGCAGGTCGCCTCGACGCCGGCGATATAGGGCTCGATCACGTACTCTTCGTGCTTCGCGGCATTGCGGACCGCGACGAGATCCTGACTGGCGTTGACGAAGATCAGACCATAGCTCGAGCCGTCGCGCGCCGGCTTTGCGATCAGCCGTCCGTATTCGGCAAAGGCTTCGTCGATTTTGTCCAGCGCGACGTTTGCCGGCGGCGTCACGCCGCCAAGCGCTGCGAAATGCTTGGCCGCGATCTTGTCGAAGGCCAGATGCGAGGACGCCGAGCCCGAGCCGGTGAACGGCACGCCGCGCGCCTCGCACATCACCTGCAATTCGCCGTTCTCGGCACACCCGCCATGCAGGCCGAGCACCAGCACACGGCCTTCCGCCTTGGCCTGGTCGAGCGCCTGCGCCAGCGGAATGCCTGACGTGCCGGGTTTGAACTCGTCCTCGAAGGGCCGGGCATGGTCGAGCAGTTGCTTCGACTGCACCACGTGCACCTTGTCCTCGACGTCCCACCACCACAGGTCCGCCTCGGGCAGCGCCTGATGCAGCGCCTGGGCCGAGGCGACCGAAACCAGACGTTCCCGGTTGGAGCCGCCGAAGAGGATGGTGATGCGCATGTTCTCTCGCCGCTTGTCCAGGTTAGCCAGGAATTCCAATCCGCTTGATTTCCCAGTGTAGCTCAATTCCGGAATTTGCCTTCACGCGTTCGCGCACGGTCTCGCCCAGCGTCTCGATGTCGTGCGCAGTGGCATCGCCCGTGTTGATCAGGAAATTGCAGTGCATCTCGGAGACCTGCGCGCCGCCGACACGCAGGCCGCGGCAGCCGGCGGCGTCGACCAGCTTCCAGGCGGAATGGCCGGGCGGGTTCTTGAAGGTCGAGCCGCCGGTCTTCTCGCGGATCGGCTGCGCGGTCTCGCGATGGGTCTGCACCTCCGCCATACGCGCTCGGATCGCATCAGCATCCCTGATCTCGCCGCGAAAGCGCGCGGAAGTGAAGATGATGGAGGGATCGACGCCGCTGTTGCGGTAGACGAATTTCATCTCGGCGTTGGAGAAGACGTGCTTGGTGCCGTCGCGCCCGACGCCTCGCGCCTCGATCAGCACGTCCTTGGTCTCGCCGCCATTGGCGCCCGCATTCATGCGCAGCGCGCCGCCGATGGTGCCGGGAATGCCGAAGTAGAACTCGAGCCCGCCGATATTGGCGGATGCAGCCACTTCCGCCACGCGCTTGTCGAGCGCGGCGGTGCCTGCCGTGACGGTATCCCCACGCGCGGTCGCCTCGCCGAAGGCGCGCGGCGCAAGGCGGATCACGACGCCCGCAATGCCGCCATCGCGCACGATCAGATTGGAGCCGACACCGATGACATAGACGGGAATGTCGGCGGCAAGATGCGCGAGGAAATAAGCGAGATCGTCCTCATCCGCCGGCGTGAACAGCACCTGCGCCGGACCACCGACGCGAAACCAGGTGAGCTCGGCCAGCGACTGGTTGGCCAGCAGCCGCCCGCGAAGATCAGGCATCGCGGCTTTGAGCGAGGGCGTGATGTCGGGGAATCCCACCGCCCTACCCCAGCGCTTTCAATTCGCCCGGCAAGGCATAGGCCCATTGCGTGATGTTGCCAGCACCGAGGCACACGACGAGATCGCCCGACTTGGCGAGCCCCTTCACGATACCCGCAAGCTCGGGCGCCCCCGGAAGCGGAACCACCTCGCGGTGGCCGTGGGCGCGCAGGCCCGTGACGAAATGGTCGCGGTCGATGCCGTCGATCGGCGCTTCGCCCGCGGCATAGACGTCGGCGACAACAACCGCATCGGCATCGTTGAAGCAGGTGCAGAATTCCTCGAACAACGATTGCAGGCGGGTGTAACGGTGCGGCTGCACCACGGCGACGATCTTGCCGTTGGTGGATTCCCGCGCCGCCTTCAGCACCGCCGCGATCTCGACGGGGTGATGGCCGTAATCGTCGATCACGGTGACGCCGTTCCATTCGCCGGTCTTGGTGAAGCGGCGCTTGACGCCGCCGAAGCCCGCGATCGCCTTGCGGATCGCTTCGTCCGACACGCCGAGCTCGCGCGCCACCGCAATTGCCGCCGTCGCATTGGAGGCGTTGTGGCGTCCCGGCATCGGCAGCATCAAATCCGGAATCTCGTGCACGGCGCCGGTCTTGCGATCGCGGAACGCGACCTTGAATTTCGATCCGCCGCCCATCGGGGTGAGATCGACGAGCCGCACATCGGCCTGCGGATTCTCGCCGTAGGTGATGATGCGCCGATCCTCGATCTTGCCGACGAGGCTCTGCACCACGGGATGATCGATGCACATCACGGCAAAGCCGTAGAACGGCAAATTCTCGACGAAATGGCGGAAGGCGTCCTGCACGGCCTCGAAAGTCTTGAAGTGGTCGAGATGCTCGGGGTCGACATTGGTGACGATCGCGACATCGGTCGGCAGCTTCAGGAACGTACCGTCGCTCTCGTCGGCCTCCACCACCATCCAGTCGCCCGCGCCAAGGCGCGCGTTGGAGCCATAGGCATTGATGATGCCGCCGTTGATCACGGTGGGATCGAGCTCGCCGGCATCGAGCAGCGTTGCGACCATCGTGGTCGTCGTGGTCTTGCCATGGGTGCCGGCGATCGCGACGCAGCTCTTCAGCCGCATCAGCTCGGCCAGCATCTCGGCGCGGCGCACCACGGGAATGCGACGCTCGCGCGCCGCCATCAGTTCCGGATTGTCGCGCTTGATCGCGGTGGAGACCACGACGACCTCGGCGCCGTCGACGTTCTCGGCCTTGTGGCCGACCGAGACTTTTGCGCCCTTCTTGCGCAGACGATCGAGATTGTAATTGTCGGAGGCGTCCGAGCCCTGCACGGCATAGCCGAGATTGACCAGCACTTCGGCGATTCCGCTCATGCCGATTCCGCCGATCCCGACGAAGTGGATGGGTCCGATCTCGCGCGGCAGTCTCATGCTCTATCCCGTCGTTCCATCGTCATGCCCGGGCTTGTCCCGGGCATCCACGAATCCTTACCACTTCTTGCAAGACGTGGATGCATAGGCACTCGGTATACCGAGCGCCGTTACTTTTGAAAGCGCGAAGTCGGATAAATCCGACTTCGCATGACAAGCCCGGCCATGACGGCAAAAGTAGGAAATTTGACGGGTTTCGCGTCAGATTCCCGCGACTTTGACCACCAGATCGGCGAGCCGCTCGGCCGCATCGAGCCGGCCGGCACTGCGGGCGGCCCCGGCCATGGCGGCGAGGCGCGCGGGCTCGGCGGCGAAGGCGGAGATTTCGGACGCCAGCCGGTCGGACGTGAACTCGGTCTGCGGGATGCGGATCGCGCCGTCGACCTTGACCAGCACGCCGGCATTGGCGAACTGGTCCTGGTCGATCGAGCCCGGCAGCGGCACCAGGATCGAGGGCCGTCCGATCGCGGCGAGCTCGGCCACGGTGCCGGCGCCGGAGCGCGACACCACGAGATGATTTGAAGCGAGCCGCGCCGGCAAATCGGTGAAGAACGGCGCGAGCTCGGCCTTGATCTTGAGCTTGTCGTAGACCGCGCGGACGCGGGTCATGTCCTCGTCGCGCACCTGCTGGGTGAGGACGAGCCGGCCCCACAGCGCAGGCTCGAGCCGCTCGATCGCGCCCGGCACGATGTCGGCCATGATGCGCGCGCCCTGGCTACCGCCGACGACGAGCAGGCGCAACGGGCCGCTCACCTCGGGCGCGGCGTAAGGCACGGCAGCCGCGGCGAGCACCGCCGGGCGCATCGGCGTGCCGACGGTCGTGGTCTTGCCCGCCAGCGTCGGATCGCGATCAAGCACGCCGGGCAAGGACGTCGCGATGGCGCGGACGCGGCTCGACAGAAAGCGGTTGGCGCGTCCGAGCACCGCGTTGGCGTCGTGAATGATGCCGGGCACGCCGGCGAATTTTGCGGCGACCAGCGGCGGCAGCGTCGGATAGCCGCCGAAGCCGACGACGGCGACGGGCTTCAGCCGCTTGATCAGACCGTAAGCGGACAACGTGCCGGTGGCGAGCGTGAGGCCGGCATAGGCGAGCTGCAACGGATTGCGGCCGCGCGCGGTCTCGCTTGCCACGACGTCGATCATGTCCTTGCTGAACAGCCCGCTGTAGCGCAGCGCGCGCTCATCCGTGACGAGACGAACGCGAAAGCCGCGCCGGATCAGCTCGACGCCGAGCGCCTCGGCCGGAAACAGATGGCCGCCGGTGCCGCCCGCGGCGAGAAGAATCAGGGGGGAGGTGTCCATAACGGGGAGTTTTACAGGGAGTTTTCAGTCATTGCGAGCCGGCGACACGATGCTCGTGCCCCGGGCGCAGCGCAGTACGCCGCCCTTCGCGGCGTGGTGCGCTGCTGAACCGGGGCCCATGGGTGTGGCATTCTGGGTCCCGGCTTTGCGCTTCGCTTGTCCGGGACACGAGACCGTCACGCGTAGCTGCGCATCGCCTCGGCGTGGCCGCTGGCCTCAACCTCGGTGCGCGGGCGCAGCCGCGTCAGGGCCAGCATCATGCCGACGCCATAGGCGAGCGACACGATCGAGGAGCCGCCGTAGGAGATGAACGGCAGCGTCATACCCTTGGCGGGGATGAGCTGGAGGTTGACCGACATGTTGATCGCGGCCTGCACACCGAACAGGATCGCAAGGCCGGACGCCGCAAAGCGCGAGAACATGTCTTCGTTGGCATAGGCGCGCGACAGCGTGCGGATGACGACGAAGGCGAACAGCGTCAGCATCGCCAGGCACAGGATGATGCCGAACTCTTCGGCGGCGACCGCGAACACGAAGTCGGTGTGGCTGTCCGGCAGGCTGCGTTTTGCAATTCCCTCGCCCGGTCCGAGGCCGAACCAGCCGCCGTTGTAGAAGGCTTCCATGGCGGTATCGACCTGGAAGGTGTCGCCCGAGGCCGGATTCATGAAGCGCTTGATGCGCCCGGCCACGTGAGGAACAAAGAGATAGGCGCTGAACAGGCCGGCCGCGGCGGCGCCCGCGAGGCCGAACACCCAGATCATGCGCATACCCGCGATGAAGAACAGCGAGCCCCACACCATCAGGATCAGCATGGTCTGGCCGAAGTCGGGCTCCATCACCAGCAGAGAGACCAGCATCAACAGCAGCACCAGCGCCATCGAGGTCGCCGGCATCTCCGGCCGCTTGGTCGATTCCGCGAACAGCCAGGCCGCGATGACGACGAACGACGGTTTTGCGATTTCGGAGGCCTGGATGTTGACGCCGAGCAGCGTGATCCAGCGTCGCGAGCCCTTCACTTCCGGGCCGATCGCGAGCGTCAGCACAATCAGGATGATGCTGGCCGCAAAGATGATCAGCGCCGAGCGGCGGATCGCACGCGGCGACAGGAAGGAGACCCCGAGCAGCACCAGGCAGGACGGGAGCAGGAACATCACGTGGCGGCTGAAGAAATGGAAGGGATCGAGCCCGATGCGGGTCGCAACCGGCGGGCTCGCCGCCAGCGACAGGATCACCCCGGTCAGCATCAGCGCCAGGATGGCGCCCATCAGCGGCTTGTCGACGGTCCACCACCACTCGGAAAAGGGGGTGCGTTCTTCACGGGAGAGCATGGGCGGCCGCTTTCGGACAGAGGTCCATCCATTGGTCGCCGAGGTTGGTTACCGCAGGGTTAAGGAGTTCGATGAACTTGTGGAGAGTCTCGTGCCCGGACGCAGCGCAGCGCCCTTGCGGTGCGCTGCAGAGCCGGGGCCCAGCGGCTCCTGGGTCCCGGCTCTGCGGAGCGTCACTTCGTGCCGCACCGCGTCCGGGACACGAGAGCACTACTCGTAATTAATCGTGACATCTCCAACGCGCTGGTCGCGTTTGTAAATCTGGACTGTGCCAGAAATGGCCCCGATCCTAACGGCATGCTCGCTACTCCAGGCAACGCTAATATCCTGGTGCTCACGCACACTGAGAAAGGTCGGCGTGCCCTCAGGCGAGAACGTCCGACCGCGAGCCACAATGCTGGCTTGCGTGCTGTCGGGCACCGTGGCTCCGCACTCCTTCCAGACCACGATGACCAACTGGCTACCGCTTGGCGAGGCGAACAAACGCTGACGAACGACGCGGCATGCGCCGAATCCGCTCATGACGTTGTCGATGAGGACAACAAAGAAGAAACCCGCGACGACCGGTACCGCAAGAGCAGCGGCGACAATCCCGGCCCAGCGTCGCCGCGACATCCTCACACCACCGGTTTCACACCCGGCAGCGCCTGCACCAGGTCGCGGAACTTGGTGCCGCGGATCTCGAAGTTGCGGTACTGGTCGAAGGAGGCGCAGGCCGGCGACAGCAGCACGACGGCGTCGGCGAGGCCCGAGGCTTCCGCATCGCGCGCGGCGTTCTCGACCGCGACGTCGAGGGTCTGGCTGATCTCGTGCGCAACGCCCGCCCCCAGCGTTCCCGAAAACTCCTGCGCGGCTTCGCCGATCAGATAGGCTTTTCGGATACGCGGGAAATAGCCGGTCAGGCCAGTGATGCCGCCGGCCTTCGCCTTGCCGCCGGCGATCCAGAAGATGTCGGCGAAGGACGACAGCGCATGCGCGGTGGCGTCCGCGTTGGTGCCCTTGGAGTCATTGACGAACAGCACATTGCCGCGGCGGCCGACCTGCTCCATGCGATGCGCTAGGCCGGGAAAGCTGCGCAGGCCGTTCTGAAGCACATCGAGGCTGATGCCCATCGCGAGTGCGGCGGCGGCAGCGCAGGCGGCGTTCTGCGCGTTGTGCAGGCCGCGCAGCGAGCCGATGCCGCCGAGCTTGGCGACCTCGCTGCGCGCGCCGCCCGATGTGCGCACGATATTGCCGTGCTCGACATGGATGCCGGAGGCCAGCGGATTCTTGACGGAGATGCGCACCACGGTCTTGCCGGCGCGATCGAGCCGGTCGGCGATGTCGCGGCAAAAACCGTCGTCGACGCCGACGATGGAGGTGCCACCGGCCTGCACGCCGGCAACGAGGCGCTCCTTCACCGCGGCGTAATGCGCGATGGTGCCGTGGCGGTCGATGTGGTCCTCGCTGACATTGAGCAGAATGCCGACGGAGGGATCGAGCGAGGGCGTGAGGTCGATCTGGTAGGACGACATCTCGATGACGTGGACGCGGCCCATGCGCGGCGGCTCCAGCGACAGGATCGCGGTGCCGATATTGCCGCCCATCTGGGTGTCGTAGCCGGCCACTTTTGTGAGATGCGCGATCAGCGCCGTCGTGGTCGACTTGCCGTTGGTGCCGGTGATGGCGACGAACGGCGCGTTCGGTGCATGACGGCGACGCTCGCGGCAGAACAGCTCGATGTCGCCGATCACCTCACAGCCCGCCTCGCGCGCCTTCAGCACGCTCCAGTGCGGCACCGGATGGGTCAGCGGCACGCCGGGCGCGAGCACGAGGGCTGAAAAATTCGCCCACGAGACATTGCGCAGATCCGCGGTGATGAAGCCAGCCTGCGCGGCCTTGGCGACATTCTCGGCATTGTCGTCGGCGGCGATCACCTCGGCGCCGCCGGCCTTCAGCGCGTGGCAGGAGGCGAGCCCCGAGCCGCCGAGGCCGAACACCGCGACCGTCTTGCCGGCAAAGGATGTGACCGGGATCATCGCGGTACCGTCAGCGCAGCTTCAGGGTGGAGAGACCGGCGAGCGCCAGCATGACCGAGATGATCCAGAACCGGATCACGATCTGCGGCTCGGTCCAGCCGAGCTGCTCGAAATGGTGGTGGATCGGCGCCATCCGGAAGATGCGCTTACCCGTCAGTTTGAACGACACCACCTGCACGATGACGGAGACCGCCTCCAGCACGAACAGGCCGCCGATCACCGCCAGCACGATCTCGTGCTTCACCGCCACGGCGATGGCGCCGAGCATGCCGCCGAGCGCGAGCGAGCCCGTGTCGCCCATGAAGATCGAGGCCGGCGGTGCGTTGAACCAGAGGAAGCCGAGGCCGGCGCCCAATAGCGCGCCGCAGAGCACGGCGAGCTCGCCGGTACCCGCGACATATTTGATCTGGAGATAATCGGCGAACACCGCGTTGCCGGCGAGATAGGCGATCATCGCAAAACTCGCGGTCGCGATCATCACGGGCACGATGGCGAGACCGTCGAGACCGTCGGTGAGGTTCACCGCATTGCCGGCACCGACGATAACGAAGGCGCCGAACACGACGAAGAACCAGCCGAAATGCAGCACGGTGTCCTTGAGGAAGGGAATCGTCAGCGCGGTCGACGCGGGATCGCGGTTCAGCCGCACCAGCGCGTAGCAGGCCACCAGCGCGATCGCCGCCTCGATCAGCAGCCGAAGCTTGCTGCCGAAACCGGTCGTGGTCTGCTTCGTCACCTTGAGGTAGTCGTCATAGAAGCCGACGAAGCCGAAGCCGAGCGTCACCGCCAGCACGATCCAGACATAGGGGTTGAGCGGATTGGCCCACAGCACCGTGCCGACCGTGAGGCCCGACAGGATCATCAGCCCGCCCATGGTGGGCGTGCCCTTCTTGGCGAGATGCGATTGCGGACCGTCGGTCCGGATCGGCTGCCCCTTGCCCTGTCGGATGCGCAAATGATCGATGATCCAGGGGCCGAACAGGAACACGAACAGCGCGCCGGTGACGACGGCGCCGCCGGTGCGGAAGGTGATGTAGCGGAAGACGTTCAGGAAGGTGCGAACGGCACCGAAGCCCGGAAATGTGTTGGAGAGCTCGATCAGCCAGTAAAACATTCAGTCGGTCCTATGGCGCCTTTGTACGCGGCCTTGATGCTGGCCTTGTCGCGGTGCCTCACGCGCATTCGCTGTCTTCATCATGGGGTCGGGCGACCTCTGGGAAAACGCTTCGCGCCGCAAAAGGGGGGATTCGGGAACAGCGCCTTCCAAGCAGTTTACGCCTTTGCCTGCAAGGCGGCCACTAGGCCCGGCACAAACTTGTTGACCCAGAACATCTTCTTGCTGCCCTTGACAACCACGACATCGCCTGGCCTCAGCAGATTTGCGACCTCGCCCGGCTTCAGCGTGGCGGGATCGTCATGCCAGCCGAGGCCCTTGCCTGATGGCAGCACGTCATAGAGGTTGCGCATCAGGGGGCCGACGCAATAGACGCCGTCGATGCCGTCGAGATGCCCCGCAAGGCCGGTGTGATAGCTCGGCGCGTCGTCGCCCAGCTCCAGCATGTCGCCGAGCACCGCGATGCGGCGGCCGCCGGTCATGTTGCGGGCCTGGAGGCTTTGCAGCGCAGCCGCCACGCTGGCCGGATTGCCGTTGAAGCTGTCGTCGATCACGGTGACGCCGCCGACCGCCTGCTCGACGCCGCGGCCGGTCATGATGCCGACGCGGTCGAGCTTGATCGCGAGCGTCGCCGCATCGAGGTTCGCGGCCCGGATCGAGGCCAGCGCCGCCAGCGCATTCTGCACGCGGTGCGGCGCGCCCGGCGTCAGGCTGAAGGCGATCTGCTTCTTGCCGATCATCGCCACGACCTGCCAGCTCTCGCCATGCGGCGCGTGCGTGACCTCGTGCACCTCGGCATGCTCGCCGAAGCGCACCACCTTGCCCTTCCATTCCGATGCCTTGAGCCCCGCGGGCAGCACCAGCACGCCGTCCTCGGGCAGGCCGAGCGCGATCGACACCTTCTCGCGGCGGATGGCTTCGAGCGAGCCGAGCTTTTCCAGATGCACGGGTTGCACGTTGACCACGAGTGCGACGGTCGGCCGCGTCAATTCGCTGAGCCGCGCGATCTCGCCGGTCTGGTTCATGCCCATCTCGACGACCCAGAGGCTGGCGTCGGGTCGTGCATTGCAAAGCGTCAGCGGCACGCCCCAGAAATTGTTGAAGCTGGAGGGGCTCGCATAGGCATTCGGATAGGCCGCCAGGAATTCCTTGGTGCTGGTCTTGCCGGCGCTGCCGGTGAGCCCGATCACAGGCCCGCGGAAGCGGGCGCGCGCGGCACGCGCGAGGCCCCAGAGACCGTCGATCAGCGTGTCCTTCACGATGATCTGGGGAATGCGGATGCCCGCGATCTCGTGCGGCACGATCATCGCGACCGCGCCGGAGGCTTCCGCCTTGTCGGCGAACTCCCAGCCGGCGCGCGCGCTGGCGAAGGCCGAGATGAAGCCGCCGCTCGGCGTGCCGCTGAGCGCGACGAACAGGCTGCCCGGCTTCACCAGCCGGCTGTCCTGGGTGACGAAATCGATCGGCGTATCCGGGAACGATCCGGCAGCGCCCATCGCGCGCGCCACTTCGGCCACCGTCCATATTGGCGCGCTCATGCTGTCCTCGACGCTAATGCGGCGGCGACCGCCTCGTGATCACTGAAAGGCAAAACCTCGCCGCCGACGATCTGCCCGGTCTCGTGGCCCTTGCCGGCGATCAGCAACGCATCGCCCTCCTGCAATTCCTCGATCGCGGCGCGGATCGCCGCGGCGCGGTCACCGATCTCGCGGGCGCCTTTTGCGGTGGCGAGGATCGCGGCGCGGATGGTTTCCGGCTTCTCGCTGCGCGGATTGTCGTCGGTGATGATGATGCCGTCGGCATTGTCGGCCGCGATCCCGCCCATGATCGGGCGCTTGCCGGCATCGCGGTCGCCGCCGGCGCCGAACACGACGACCAGCTTTCGTTTCGCGTAGGGCCGCAGCGCCTGCAGCGCCTTGGCCAGCGCATCGGGCTTGTGCGCGTAGTCGACGAAGATCGGCGCGCCGTTGCGCTCGCCGACGCGTTCGAGACGGCCCTTGGCGCCTTCGAGATATTCGAGGCCCGCGAATACATCGGCCGCATCGCTGCCGGTGCCGATGGCAAGGCCGGCCGACACCAGCGCGTTCTCGATCTGGAATTCGCCGACCAGCGGCAGCCGGATCGCTTGGCGCCTGCCGCGATGTTCGAGTGCGAGCACCTGCGAAAAACCTTCGACCTTGGCCTCAGTGAGACGAATGCCCTCGCCTGCCCCGTCGCCATTACGGCCAACCGCCATCACGCGCAGACCGCGCGCCCTCGCCGCATCGATCGCTTCCGCCGAGCAATCATGATCGGCCGAGATCACCGCGGCGCCACCGGGCGCGACCAGCTCGCGGAACAGGCGAAGCTTCGCGGCAAGATAATGCGCGACGGTCGGATGGTAATCCATGTGGTCGCGCGAGAGATTGGTGAAGCCGCCGGCGGAGACGCGCACGCCGTCGAGGCGATATTGGTCGAGCCCGTGCGAGGACGCCTCGAAGGCGAGATGCGTCACGCCGTCGCGCGCGATCTCGTCGAGCTGCCGGTGCAGCGCAATCGGATCCGGCGTCGTCAGCGAGCCATAGACGGTGCGCTTGGGCGAGACGAGGCCGATGGTGCCGATGCTGGCGGAGGCATGCCCCAGCCGCTCCCAGATCTGGCGGGTGAACGCGGCGACCGAGGTCTTGCCGCTGGTGCCGGTCACCGCGGCGATGGTCGCGGGCTGCGACGGGAAGAATCTTGCCGCGGCCAGCGCCAGCGTGCGGCGCGGATTGGCGACGGTGATGAACGGCACCTTGCAGATAGCCGGCGCATGGTCGCCGACGATCGCCACGGCGCCTGCGGCCACCGCGGCATCGATGAAGCGCGCACCGTCGGTCTTGCTGCCTGCCAGTGCGAAGAAGAGATCGCCCGGCTTGACCACGCGGCTGTCGAGCGCAACGCCCGTCGCCTCGAGCGCCGCCACGGCGGGCTCAATCGCGGCATCATTGCCTAGCAGGTCGGACAGCTTCATGGTCTTCCAGTCGACATGCCGTGCCGGAAAGCCGAATCCCTGGGAAATCCCGACTCAGCGGCGGCAACGGCCCACCCGTTTGATTACTGGGTTGTCCTGGATGCTGCAAGAATAAGGCGGTCGGACGGCGGCAGGTCGAACCGCGGCTCGACGCCCAGAAGCGGCGCGATCCGCTCGATCACCTTGCCGCCGGTCGGCACCGTGTTCCAGCCCGAGGTGATGAAGCCCTTCGTTTCAGGAATCGCCTGGGGCTCGTCCAGCATGATCAGGATCTGATATTTCGGATCGTCGCAGGGCATGATGGCGGTGAACGAGTTGAGCACGCGTTTCTTGGCGTAGCGGCCGTTGATGACCTTTTCGGACGTACCGGTCTTGCCGCCGACGTAGTAGCCCTTGACGTCGGCGGTCTTGGCGGTGCCGATTTCGGCATTGAGCCGCATCAGGAACCGCATCTTGTCGCTGGTCTCCGTCTTGATCACGCGCTTGGCCATCGCCGCCGCTTCGGATTCGCTGCGCTTCATGAAGGTCGGCGGAATCAGATAGCCGCCGTTCACCAGCGCGTTGATGCCCATCACCGCCTGCAACGGCGCCACCGACATGCCCTGGCCGAACGCGATGGTGACGGTGTTCAGCTCACCCCAGCGGCGCGGGATCAGCGGAGCCGCGCTCTCCGGCAGCTCGGTGCGCAGCCGCGTCAACTGGCCCATCTTGGCCAGGAACGCCTTGTGCGCCTCGACGCCCTGGCCGAGCGCGATCCGCGCCGCGCCGATGTTGGACGAGAAGGTGAACACTTCCTTGGTGTTGATGAAGCGTCCGAGCGGATGGCTGTCGTGAATGGTGAACTTGCCGTAGTGCAGGTTTCCGCGCGCATCCCACGACGAGTTCAAATTGATCTTTCCGGAATCGAGCGCCATCGCCAGCGTGAACGCCTTGAAGGTCGAGCCCATCTCGTAGACGCCGGTGGTCAGGCGGTTGATGCGGTCCGGGTCGTGCGCTTCCTTCGGATTGTTCGGGTCGAAGTCCGGCAGCGAGACCATCGCCACGATCTCTCCGGTCTTGACATTGGAGACGATGCCGGAGGCGGCCTTGGTGTGGTACTTCTCCTTGGCCTTCAGAAGCTCGTCGCGCAGCGCGTGCTCGACACGCAGATCGATCGAAAGCTCGATCGGCTTTTGCAGCCGGTCGGTGGCAAAGCCGGCGCGGTGGAGATCGGCGAGGCCCTGATTGTCGAGCCACTTCTCCATGCCGGCGATGCCCTGGTTGTCGATGTTGACGAGACCGATGAGGTGGGCCACCTCGTTGCCGGTCGGATAGACGCGCTTGTTCTCGCGCAGGAAGCCGATGCCGGGAATGCCGAGCTTGTGGATGTCCTGCTGCTGCTTCGCCGTGACTTCGCGCTTGAGCCAGACGAAGCCCTTGCGCGTCCTCAGGCGCTCGCGCACCTCGGCCTCGTCGAGGTCGGGCACGGTCGCGGTCAGAAGCTCGATCGCCTCGTCCTTGTCGATGATGCGGCGCGGCTCGCCGAACAGGCTCGCTGCCTTGACGTCGGTCGCAAGGATGGCACCGTTGCGATCGATGATGTCGGGCCGCGCGGTCGCGACCACCTCCTGCGCCGCGGCGCGGCGTGCACCGTGAGCGTCAGCGCCGATCGCGAACATCACGAGCCGGCCGCCGATCAGGGCGTAGACCGAGGCGAAGGCCAGCATCGCGAGGCCAACGCGGGCGCGGGCCTTTGCGGCACGATCGACGTTGCGCCCGTAGAGCAGGCTGCGGATCAGCCGCTGCCGCCAAGGTTCAGCTGACCGCTCGGTCGACTTTTCAGTGGGCTTTGCAGGCGTCGCCGGGCTCATTGCTTGTCCTCGGGCTGAGACACGGAGCCCGTCACGGTATCGGGATCGCTCGCGGCTTCGATGGTGTTGAGCATGGCCCCGATCGGGTCGGGCTCGCCCGGCCTGAACATTCGCGGCGGACGCTCCGGCAGGTTCTTCAGCGAATCATATTGCGTACCGTTGACCGGCTTGAGCTGCAGATGCCGGTCGGACAGGCCTTGCAGGCGCAAGGGGGCATCGAGCTTGGCCCATTCGGAGCGCAGCGAGGCGATCGCATCGCGCTGCTCGCGGATCTCCGCATGCAGCCGCAGCACCTTCTCGGTGCGCGCCGTGGAGTCCATCTTGATCCGGTAGACATAGGCCGCCGCGAAGATCAGCGCGCCGATGACGAGGAGGTGGATGAAGCGCATGCGCTAGCTTCCCCTCATCACGTCGGAGAGTTTTGGCCAGGACGATTCCTCGTCGCCCTCGTGCGCGGGCGCAGAGGTGCGCTCGGCGGCGCGCAATTTTGCGGAGCGGGCGCGCGGATTATGCGCGACCTCCTCGTCGCCGGCGACCACGGGCCGCCGCGTCAGCGAGTGGAAGCTCGGCGCGACTTGCGCCACTTCCGGCAGATGCCGCGAGCCGCCGCCGGTCTTGCTGCGCTCGGACAGGAAATTCTTGACGATGCGGTCTTCCAGCGAATGGAACGAGACCACGACGAGGCGGCCGCCGGGCTTGAGCACGCGTTCGGCCGCGGCGAGCGCGGTCTGGAGTTCCTCGAGCTCTTCATTGACGAAGATGCGCAGAGCCTGGAAGGTCCGCGTCGCCGGATGGATGTCGCCGGGCTTGGAGCGCACGATCCTGCCGATGAGATCGGCAAGCGCGCGCGTGGTCGTGAACGGCGTCTCCTGCCGGTCCGCGACGATGGCGCGGGCGATGCGGCGCGAGTGCCGCTCCTCGCCGAAGAGATAGATGATGTCGGCGAGATCGGCTTCCGAGGCGCGCGCGACGACGTCAGCGGCGGTCGGTCCCGCCTGCCCCATCCGCATGTCGAGCGGCCCGTCGAGGCGGAAGGAGAAGCCGCGGCCGGCCTGGTCGAGCTGCATCGAGGACACCCCGACATCCATCACGACGCCGTCGATCGTCTCGACGCCCTGCGCCGCGCAGACCTCGGCGAGGTTGGAGAAGCGGTCTTCGACCAGCGTCAACCGGCCCGCGGCTTGTTCGACGAGCTCGGCGCCAGCAGCGATTGCGGTGCGGTCACGGTCGATGGCAATGAGCCGGGTTCCCGGCACGTCGAGGATGGCGCGGCTGTAGCCTCCGGCGCCGAAGGTGGCGTCGACATAAATACCGCCTGCGCGCGGCGCGAGCTGGTCGACGGCTTCGCGGCCGAGAACGGGAATGTGCGGAGCCGAGTTCATGCGCCACGCCTGTCGAACGTCCAGCCTGACGTCCAAGTGAGATCGGGGACGAACAAGCCCATAACGCCTCGAATGATTCCGCGTCGCGGCGGTTCCACGACAAAGCCCCTGTCCAGCATGGTGACCCAGCCCGGTCGTCCCGGGCCAAAAACCCAGTATTCCCAGTGGAATTTGTCGGGCAGCCATGGATTTCGAGCCAAAATACGCTTTGGCCGCCTCCGGACGCGGGTCGGCTCTTCATCCCTCAGTAACGGCCCTTAGCGTTAAGAAAGCGTTGATCGGCTCGTGACAAGTCGAAAAGGTGAGGCGGCGGTGATGCTTCATCCACACACATGCGCCAAAATGCGTCCGTTAACCGCGCCGCGCGATTGCGCGCGGTGGAGGGTAAAGGAATAGTAAAGAGAAGGGCTTGGCCCACTCTCTGTCAATCTCGAGCTGTCCCATGTCGTCCGGTTCGTCCACGCCGTCTGGAACTGATTCGAAGCGTCAACGCGTTCTCCCGGTTCCCAAGGCCGCGGCGAACATGCGGACGTTCGAGCCGGATTCCTCGATCGTCTCCGACATCATCCCTTCGCCGAACCATGGCGAGCGCAACAAGGGACGGCAGCCGGACATGATCGTGCTGCACTACACCGGCATGCCCGATGTCGAGGGCGCGCTGGCGCGGCTGTGCACCGCGGGCACCGAAGTCTCGGCGCACTACGTCGTGCTGGAGGACGGCCGCATCGTGCAATGCGTGCCCGAGATCAAGCGCGCCTGGCACGCCGGCGTCTCGTCCTGGGCCGGCGAGGACGACGTCAACTCCTGCTCGATCGGCATCGAGATCGTCAATCGCGGCCACGATTGGGGTTATCCGGAGTACCCGCTGCGCCAGATCGCCGCCGTGATCGCGCTGTGCCGCGGCATCATGCTCCGCCGCAAGGTGCCTGCACACCGCGTGCTCGGCCATTCCGACGTCGCGCCCGCGCGCAAGAAGGATCCCGGCGAGAAATTTCCGTGGCATTCGCTGGCCAATTCCGGCGTCGGCCACTGGGTGACGCCCGCACCCGTCGTGCGCGGTGAGACCCTGATGCTCGGCACCATCAGCGACGATGTGCTGGGCCTGCAGCAGGCGCTTGCCAGATATGGCTACGGCGTGCCGCTGACCGGCAAATACGACGCCGCGACCATGGAAGTCGTCACCGCCTTCCAACGCCACTTCCGCCCGGCGCGACTGGATGGGGTTGCTGACCACTCGACGCTGTCGACCTTGCAGGCGCTGCTGGCGAGCTTGCCGGCGGACGGGACGGTGGTGGCGTCGAAGTGACGGCGAAAGCCGGAAGCGCCCAGTCCCGTGTCCTGGACGCGATGCAACGCTCTTCGCGTTGCATCGCAGATCCGGGACCCAGTTGGCGACATAAGTCCGCTGTGGAGAGATGGGCCCCGGCTCTGCAGCGCACCGCCAAAGAGGCGCTGCGCTGCGTCCGGGGCACCAGGCCGGACTTGAGCGACTATCCCATCTCCCTCACCCGTCGCGCATACAGCCGCCGCAGCGGCTCCAGCTGCGTCGCTTCCGTCGCCGCACGATAGGCCGCGCGCGCCTCGTCCTCGCGGCCGAGTCTTCGCAACAGATCCGCGCGCACCGCGGGCAACAGCTCATAGCCGTCGAGCCCGCCGCGCGCAGTGATCGCGTCGACGAGATCGAGCGCACGCGCCGGATTGTCGACCATCGACACCGCCGCGGCGTGGTTGAGCTCGATCACCGGCGAGGGACTGATGCGCAGCAGCACCTCGTAGAGCCCGGCGATCTGCGGCCAGTCGGTCTCCTCGTAGCTCGGCGCACGCGCATGCAGCGCGGCGATCGCGGCCTGCACCGCATAGGGCTGCGGCCGGCCGGGCACGCGGAGCGCGTCGTCCACCAGACGCAGACCCTCATCGATCTGCGCGCGGTCCCACAGCGAGCGGTCCTGCTCCTCGAGCAGCACGATGTCGCCGCCCGACGTCTCACGCCCGGCACGGCGCGCATCGTGCAGCAGCATCAGGGCCAGCAGGCCCTTGATCCCGGCGCGACCAGGCATCAGCCGGTCGAGCAAACGGCCGAGCCGGACTGCCTCCATGGCGAGATCAGGCCTCATCAGGTCTGCGCCCGCGGTCGCGACATAGCCTTCGGTGAAGACGAGATAGATCACGGCCAGCACGCCATCGAGCCGCGGTGCCAGCGCCTCGCGCTCGGGCACCTCGTAGGGAATTCCGGCGAGGCGGATCTTCTGCTTGGCGCGGACGAGGCGCTGCGCCATCGCCTCCTCGCTGACGAGGAACGCGCGCGCGACCTGCGCGGTCGAGAGCCCGCAGACGGTGCGCAGCGTCAGCGCGACCTGGACTTCAACTGCGAACGCCGGATGGCAGCAGGTGAAGATCAGCCGCAGCATGTCGTCGTCGAGCATCGCCGACGGCTCGTCGGTCGCTTGCGCATTCAGCTCGAGCTCATGCACCAGCGCCTGCTGCTTGCCGCGAAAGGCGGCCTGGCGGCGGATGCGATCGATCGCCTTGTTGCGGGCGACGTTGACGAGCCAGGCGCGCGGATTGCCGGGCACCTCGCACGCCTGCCAGCGCTCGAGCGCAACGGCAAAGGCGTCCTGCAGCGCATCCTCGGCGAGATCAAAATCGCCGACGAGGCGGATCAGCGTGGCCAGCGCCCGCCCCGCCTCGTCGCGGAATATCCTGTCGATCTCGGAAGGTGTCATACGTCAATGCGCAAGCCGGTCGTCACTTGTCGTAGACCCAGATCGGCCGCACCTCGATCGAACCGACGCGCGCGCTCGGAATGCGCGCGGCGATCTCGATCGCGGCGTCGAGATCCTTGGCCTCGATCAGATAGTAGCCGCCGAGCTGTTCGCGCGTTTCCGCAAATGGACCGTCGGTCGTCAGCGTCTTGCCATCGCGCACGCGCACCGTGGTCGCGGTCGCGGTCGGGCGCAGCCGATCGCCGGCCTTGAAATTGCCGTTCCGGATGATGGATTGCGTGAAGGCCTCATACTCCGCCGACATCTTCTGGGTGGTTCCCGTGTCAATCTTCGCGTACTCGGCCTCGTTCTGGTAGATCATCAGCAGATATTGCATCGCTTCACTCCTGTTGTTCGGCTGTGTCGCCGACATCCAGTCGAACGGGGCACGCTCCAAACGACATCTTCAGGATAAATTATTTCGGGCAGGCGTGCGTCGCGATATCGGCTTGACGGAACCGTCACAAATGCCCCATGCGTAGCCGGTCAGTCGGCCGGACGGCCGCTCCGGCAGGTGCCGAAAGGCCGCCGGGGAGGAAAGTCCGGGCTCCCTTGACATGCGGTGCCGGATAACGTCCGGCGGGGGTGACCCCAGGGAAAGTGCCACAGAGAACGAACCGCCCGCCGTCGCCCTTTGGGCTTCGGCGAGGTAAGGGTGAAAAGGTGCGGTAAGAGCGCACCGCGGCGCCGGCAACGGGGCCGGCATGGTAAACCCCACCGGGAGCAAAACCGAATAGGGACGGCGTAGCGGGCTGTTCGCGAAAGCGATAACGCCGCGGGGCGATGTCAGGCCCGCCGTCCGGGTAGGTTGCTCGAGGCCATGTGCAAACTTGGCCCCAGAGGAATGGCCGTCACGTATCGCCGGCGCAAGCAGGCGGTGCCCTACAGAACCCGGCTTACAGGCCGGCTGATATCTTGCAACGAGGGGTTCGATGCTAGCGCATCGGACCCCTCACCATTTTGTGGCGAACTAGACGACGATCTCCTCCAGCATGCCCATCAGCGCCTCCGGCGCCGTGACATTCGGCGCGTGACTGGCATCGAGCTCGAAATAGCGCCAGCCCTCCTCGCCCCTCGTTCGCGTCGCAAATTGCCCGAACACGTCGCCGGGCGGAATGCGGGTGCAATAGATGTAGCTGCGCGGCATCGCCGGCTCGCCATATTCCAGCTTCAGCTTCGTCTCGAAACATTTGATCGGCATGGCGACGCGGCGCGCATTGAGCCAGTCGAGATCGGCCTGCGGCGTATCCGGCGGTGGCGGATTTGGCGGGATGCGGTAGCCGTCACCCGAGGCCGTGGCCTTGCGCATCGGCTGGCGCCCGCTCTCATTGAGATCGAACAGCGACTGGCCGTCGTGCGGCACGAAGGCGTCGAGATAGATCAGCTGCGTCACGCGTTCGCGGGCACGATCGGCGACGCCGGTCGCGACCATGCCGCCATAGCTGTGGCCGAGCAGCACGATGTCGCTGAGATCCTCGAACTTGATGACGTTGAGGATGTCCTCGATATGTGTATCGAGAGAGATCGCGGGACTTGCCAGATGCGCGCGCTCGCCCAGCCCGGTGTAAGTCGGCGCGACCAGACGGTGCCCGGCCTCCGCCATCAGCGGATGCATCTTCTTCCAGGCCCATCCGCCGGACCATGCGCCGTGACAGAGCAGGAAGGTCTTCGAGCGTGCGGTCATCGGCGTTTCCATCGTTCTTGTTTGTACGATGGAGTGTAGCGGCCGAGCGCGCGATGTAAACGCCGCGAGGTGCCTCAGGCCACGCGCGGCGTGTTCGCTTTCACGAGCGCGGGCGCAAGCTGACCGGCTTCCCGCTGCTGCTTGCTCGCCTCGAACCCGTGCATGCCGATCTGCCATTGCAGTCCGACGATGGCGCCCTTGGTCGGTTGCAGCAATGCGAGCGAAGCGAACAGCGTCACCGGGAGCCACACCGCCAATTGCAGCCAGACCGGCGGCGCATAGGCGGTCTCGACCGCGAGGATCGCAGGCACTACGAGATGGCCGACCACGACCATCACGAGATAGGCCGGGAAGTCATCGGCGCGCTGGTGAAACAGCTCCTCGCCGCAACGATCACAGCTGTCTGCCACCTTCAGGAAACGGCCGAACAGATGCCCTTCGCCGCAGTTCGGGCACTTGCCGCAAAAGCCGCGCCACATCGCCTTTGCCAGAGAGATCGAACCGGTCGCCATGACCACACCTCTTCCTTTTCAACGATCCATACAATAGTATCTTGTATCCATACATTCAAAGGATAAGGACCCTAATTGCATGGATTGGACCCCTACAATCTCGGAGCTGAGCGGGCCGCGCTACCAGCGCATCGTCGAGGCGATGGAGGCCGACATCGCCGCAGGCCGGCTGGTGCGCGGCCAGCAACTGCCGACGCAGCGCGCGCTCGCAAAAGCGCTCGGCATCGACCTCACCACGGTGACGCGCGCCTACACCGAGGCGCGGCGCCGCGGCATCATGGAGGCCCGCGTCGGACAGGGATCGTTCGTGTCGGAGACCAGTGCGCGCCGCGCGGTCGACCTGCCGCATCCCGTCGCGATCGACCTCTCGATGAACGTGCCGCCGCATCCGCTGGAGGCGCAACTCGACGAACGCATCATCGCCGGGATGGAGGCGATCCGCGCGCAATCCGGTCTGACGGCGCATCTCAACTATCAGCCGCCCGGCGGCAGCGTGCATGAGCGCGAGGTCGCAGCGCGGTGGATGCGCGCACGCGTTCCGCATGCGCATGCCGACCGGCTCGTGATCTTTCCGGGCACGCAGACGATCCTGTTCAACCTGCTCGCCCATCTCGCGCGAGCAGGCGATGTCGTGCTCACGGAAGCGCTGACCTTCCCCGGCATCAAGGCGGCTGCGGCGCGGCTCGGCGTCAAGCTCGTCGGCGTCGCCATGGACGACGGCGGCATCCTTCCCGATGCGCTCGCGAAAGCGTGCCGCGCCCACAGGCCGAAAGCCGTCTATCTCATTCCGACACTACACAATCCGACAACGGCGACGCTGTCCGCGGAGCGCCGCGACGCCATCGCCGGGATCATCGGGGATGCCGACACGATTCTGATCGAGGACGATGCTTACGGTCTGCTCGACCGTTCGGCCTCGCCGATCGCCAACCTCATTCCGGAGCGGACTTATCTCGCAACCACATTGTCAAAATGCATCGCGCCGGCGCTGCGCGTCGCCTATCTGGTCGCGCCCGACAGCGACGCCCAGCTTCAGATGCGCGGCCATTTGCAGGCCACCGTGCAGATGCCCGCGCCTTTGATGGTCGCGCTGGTGACGCATTGGATCGAGACCGGCATCGCCGATCGCATCATCGCCGCGATCCGCAACGAGGCGGTCGGCCGCCAGCAGCTTGCGCAGCGCACATTGAAAGGGTTTCAATTCCTGGCCAAGCCCGCCGCGCATCATCTCTGGCTGCGGTTACCGGAGAGCCGGCCCGACGTTGCGGCGCATCTGTTGCGGAATGGTTTAGCGATCGTCGCCGGTGATGCCTTCACCGTCGACGGGACGCCACCGCATGCGGCGCGCGTCTCGCTTGGCGCAGCGCGCAACAGATCGGAATTGACGGAAGCGCTGCGCATCCTGGTCGGCGCGCTGCACAGGCCCGCCGACATCAGGCAGATCGTCTAGATCACTGATGCTGACGGCGATGCCGCGGGCGCACGGCCGGCGCGCCCGATGACGGATAGGCCTGCGATGCATAGGCATCGCGCGGGCCAGCCGGCTGGCCGAGCGCGGCGCGCGCAGCGGGCGTGAGTTGGCCGCCGTTCAGCACATCCCGGTCGGGATGGGCGGCCTGATAGGCCGCGGGCTCGGAAAGCTGCGCCTGCGCCAGCGTCGGCGTCAGCGCCGCCGCCGACAACAGCGCGGCCGCAACGGCAATCTTCGTGCGGGTCATGACTCAATCTCCATCATCTCGTTCGGGACTGGCCGATCGGATCGCATGACGGCGTCGGGCAAGCCCACAGGTTCAAGTACGACCGACATGTAGGGGTGTCTTTCGCGAAAGCCCGACCGCTGGGGATCACGCCTGCGTGCGGTACGGAATTGACCTGCACGGCCGCAGCTGTGCTATGCGGACAAGCGCGATCAACAATTCGGGATCGCCCATTGCGACAAGGACAGTCTGTTGGAAACGTTCACCTACGCGCTGCTGCTGGTCGGTGCATTGGCCGGGGGCTTCGTCTCGGGCCTGGCCGGATTCGGCACGGCGCTGATGGCGCTCGGCATCTGGCTCTACGTCCTGCCGCCCTCGCTCGCGGTGCCGCTGGTGCTGATCTGCTCGGTGATCGCGCAGACCTCGACGCTGCCCTCGATGTGGAAGAGTTTTGATCTCTCGCTGGTGTGGCCGTTCCTGATCGGCGGATTGATTGGCGTGCCGCTCGGGACCATGATGGTCGCTTCCGCCGATCCAAAAGTGTTCAAGCTGAGCGTCGGCGTGCTGATCCTGATCTTTTCGAGCGCACTGTACCTCAACAAGAAGCCCCTCGCCGTCACCTTCGGCGGCCGCATCGCCGATGGCGCGATCGGCTTTGCCGGCGGCATTCTCGGCGGCCTCGCCGGATTGTCGGGGCCACTGCCAATCCTGTGGGCGAACATCCGCGGCTGGAACAAGCACGAGCGGCGCGGCATCTTCCAGCTCTTCAACTTCACGGTGCTCGCCACCGCGCTGGTGTTGCAGACAGCGTCAGGCCTCGTCGCCATCAAGGTGGTCTGGCTCGCAGCTGTCGCATTTCCCGGCACGCTGATCGGTGCATGGGCCGGCGCGCGCGTCTATCACGCGCTGAACGACAAGCATTTCGGCGATGTCGTGCTCGGCCTCTTGTTCCTGTCGGGCCTCACCCTCGTCTGGAACAGCATTGGCGCGCATTAGCCCCATGGCGCCGCGAATGAGCGGGAGCCGTGGGGACATCGTTGTCGCTACGCAGGCGCACGCGCGGGGGGCGCGACAGGCTCAGCTTCCACCTGCTCCGGGGCCTCCTCCTGCGGGAGCGGCGCCAGGCGTTTCCTGAACTCGCGGTGTAGCAACCACAAGCTCAGGCCGGCCTGCAGCGTCGTCGCCGCGATCGACAGGTACCAGACGTGTTCGATCCGGAAGCCGGGCAGCGTCGACAGCCAGATCGCCGGCAGCGAATAGGTGAACACGCGCGTTGCCGAGCTCCACAGCACCGGCTTGGTGTTGCCGAGGCCCTGGAACATGCTGGAGCAGGTGAAGATCAGGCCCTGCGCCACCATGTTGATCGAGATGATCCGCAGGAACAGGAAGGCGATCCTCATGGTCTCCGCGTCGTTCGAGAATCCGGCGAGCAGCCAGTCCGGCTTCGCTTGCGCCAGGATCATGAAGCCGATCATCACCGCCGTGACGATCAGCGCCGCCCTGACGAAGGTTTCGCGCACGCGCGCACCATTGCCGGCCCCGAAATTCTGGCCGGCGATCGGCCCTGCCGCCAGCGCAACCGCAAGCCCCGGCATCTGGATCAGGCCGAGCACGCGCTGTCCGATCCCGAAACCCGCTTGCGCCGCCGCGCCAAAATCACGCAGCACGTAATAGACGACGGCCATGAAGATGAACATCATCGCGAATTCGCCACCCGCGGGCAGGCCGACATTGAGGATCCGCCTCCATTGCGCCAGCTGCGGCCGCCATTGCGCAGGATGGAAAGCAACGTAGCGCTCGACCTTGCGGAAATACCACAGCAGCATCAGCACGCCGATGAAGACCGCGATCGAGCTCGCCAGGCCTGCCCCGGCAACACCGAGCGCATGTCCGGTGCCCCAGCCCAGGATCAGGACCGGCGCCAGCACGATGTTGATGGCGACGGCGAGCGCCTGCACCAGCATGCTCGGCCGCACGATGCCGGTTGCGCGCAGCGCCGACCCCATCACCTGCGTCGCGAATTGCAGCGCCAGCGCCGGCATGAACCAGAGGAGATAGACGGTCCCGGCCTCGACCGTGGCCTCGTCCGCTGCAACCGCGTGCATGTAGGGGCGCGACAGCGCGGAACCCGCGACCAAGGTCAGGAGCCCGAACAGCACCGACAGGACGACCGACTGATTGAAGACGAGGTTGGCGTCGTCGCGATCCTTGCGCCCCACGGCGTGCGCGATCAGCGCGGCCGTTCCGACGCCGAGCACCTGCATCAGGGCATTGACGAGAAATCCCGCATTGCCGGCCGCGGCGACGCCGGCCACGGCGGCATCGCCGAGGCTGGAGACGAAGTACAGGTCGACCAGCTGGCAGAGCATGATCGTGATCATGCCCACCACGATCGGAGGCGCCATGCTCAGGATGTGGCTCACGATGGAGCCGCGCGTCAGGTCCTTCATCTCATTCCATTCCTCAGAGCGTGGCTGCGGGACGTTCGTCCCGCCGCCGTGCGCCTCATTCCGCTGCTGCGATGTGTCCGAGCTCCACCACCTGGCGCTCGAACAGGCCGCGATAGATGCCCCCGGGCTTTCCCGCGAGCAGAGCATGCGTGCCCTGCTCGACGATCTCGCCGCGGTCGAACACCAGGATTCGATCGAGGCTCTTCACCGTCGACAGCCGGTGCGCGATCACGATCGAGGTCCGGCCCTTCATGAGCCGTTCCATCGCCTGCTGGATCAGCGCCTCCGATTCCGAATCGAGGCTCGACGTCGCCTCGTCCAGGATCAGCACCGGGGCATCCGCCAGGAAGGCGCGCGCCAGCGCCACGCGCTGCCGTTCGCCGCCCGACAGCTTCACGCCGCGCTCGCCGACCAGAGTGCCGTAGCCCTTCGGCAGGCGCAGGATGAAGTCGTGCGCATTGGCAAGCCGCGCCGCCTGCTCGATCGCCTCGAGGCTGGCGCCGGGCCGGCCGTAGGCGATGTTCTCGGCGAGCGTGCGGTGGAACAGGATCGGGTCCTGCTGTACGATCGCGATCTGGCTGCGCAGCGATTGCTGCGTGGCCAGCGCGATGTCCTGCCCGTCGATCAGCACGCGACCATCGGTGACGTCGTAGAGCCGCTGCACCAGCTTGACGAAGGTCGTCTTGCCGGAGCCGGAGCGGCCGACGAGGCCGACCCGCTCGCCGGCGCGGATCGTGAGCGACAGCCCGTCGTACAGCGGCGCGCGATGGCCGCCATAGTGGAACGTGACGTCGTCGAACACGATCTGGCCGCCCTCGATCGCGATCGGCCGAGCGCGGGCGGCATCGGCAATGCCGATCGGCTCGTCATGGATCGCCACCAGCTCCTCCATGTCGTTGACCGAGCGCTGAAGGTTGTTGATGTGCATGCCGACGTCGCGCAAGTACGCGTGGATGACGTAATAGCTCGTCAGCACATAGGTGACGTCGCCGGGCGAGGCGTGCCCGTACATCCACAGCAGCACCGAGCCGCCGATCACGGATCCCCGCAGGCACAGCAGCAGCGAGAGCTGCGCCATGGCGGTGTAGTTGTAGCGAAACCACGTCCGTCGCACGCGCACGCGCCAGCGGTTGATGACGCGGGCAAGCCGCGCATCCTCGCGCGCTTCGGCGCCGAACGACTTCACCACCGCGTTGCAGGTCAGCGAATCCGCCAGCGTGCCGCCCACCTTGGTGTCCCAGGCGTTGGAGACGCGCGCGGCCGGCGCGATGTAGCGCGTCGAGAACAGCACCGTCATGGTGACATAGGCCAGCGCGCCGAGCGCGATCACCGCGCCGAGCGAAGCCCAGTGCACGCCGAGCAGGATCATCGACCCGATCAGCACGACCAGCGACGGCAGCAACGCCAGCAGGATGGTGTCGTTCAACAGGTCGAGCGCCCACATGCCGCGCGTGATCTTGCGTACGGTGGAGCCGGCGAAGGAGTTGGCGTGCCAATCGGTCGAGAAGCGCTGCACGCGCGTGAACGCGTCCTGCGCAACCTCGGTCATGATCTTCAGCGTGAACGGCACGATCGCCTGCAGGCCTGCGAGCCGCAGCACCATCGAGGCCGCGCCGAGCGCCACGATGGCGCCGAACGCGACCAGCGCTGCGTGGCGCGCATCGGCATCGGACGGCCCGCGCGTCAACGCATCGATCAGATGTCCCGAGAATACCGGCATGAACAGATCGGCGGCGGTCGCGCCCAACAGGCTGCCGACGACGACAAGCATACGCCCCGGCTGCTTCAGCCAGTGCCGGAACACGAAGGGCAGCACCACGCGTATTGCCGCGGGCTTTTTTGACAGAGCGGTCATGACATCATCCGGCCGCTTTGGCGCGGGCCGGCTCCATCGATGGACGCAGGCCGGCCGCGAGGGCCGGGACGGCGTCACTTAAAGTTGGCTTTGACTTGGGAAGTGAGGCGATCGGGACTTGGAGCCCAATCGAAGCTGGCGGAAAGGACCTCTAGGAGGTCGAGCAGGTACCGAGCCAGAACATCATCGAGCGCGGGCGTACGATCTGCGAATGCGACGAAATCATGCAAATCTCTCCCTGGTTCGATGAATGAGGTGCGCTTTATAGATGTGTCGTTTGCGGTTTGCAACGGGCCCCGTGCGAGATCACGCACGAGTGTTGCAATTCGGTGCGCGGGTGGCGGTACGCACGGGCCTTGGTGCGCACGGCCTCACCCCAACCTCCGCTGTCATCCCCCGCGAAGGCGGGGGATCCAGTACGCCGCAGCTTCTCGATAAACCACTGACGTCTCTGGAATACTGGATCGCCCGCCTGCGCGGGCGATGACACCGAGAACGTGGCGCTAGTGCGCGTCGCCGCCGCCGGTCAGCGAGGCCGGCTTGCTCAGCAGCGTGACCAGCAGGCTGAGGCCGAGATAGAACAGCGTCAGCACGAAGAAAGCATCGCCGAAGCTCATGACCACGGCCTGGCGATGCACCAGCTGCGAGAGCTGCTTCATCGCCATCAGCGTGGAATCGCCAAGGCCCTGAAACTTCTGCATGAACATGGTCAGGGTTTCGGTCGCGGTGGCGTTGCCCCAGGTCACCCGCTCCTGAAGACGGGTGATGTGCAGATCGGTGCGGTCGTTGAGCACGGTGTTGATGACCGCGAGGCCGACGGCGCCGCCGAGATTGCGCATCAGGTTGAACAGGCCGCTCGCGTTCTTCACCCGGTCGGGTGCCAGCGTGCCGAGCGCGATGTTGTTGGTCGGCACCATCGCGAACATCATGCCGACGCCGCGCAGGATCTGCGGCACCAGCAGCTCGTAGAAATCGTAGTCGCGCGTGATCCAGGTCATCTGGTAGGAGCCGATCGCGAACACGATGAGGCCGAACGCGATCATGTAGCGCATGTCGAGCTTCACCATCAGCCGGCCGACCAGCGGCGCGACCAGGAACATGGTGATCCCGGAGACGAACATGGTCTCGCCGATCATCAGCGCGCTGTAGCCGCGCACCTCGGCGAGATAGCGCGGGTAGATGTAGGTCAGGCCGTAGAGGCCGATGCCGATGCAGAACTGCAAGACGCAGCCGATGGCGAAATTGCGGTTGGAGAAGGTGCGCAAATTGACGATCGGCTCGGCCGCCGTGAACACGCGCCAGAAGAAGGCGATCGCCGAGATCGCGCAGATCCAGGCGCAGATCGCCACCGACGTGTCCTGCATCCATTCATATTGCGGGCCTTCCTCCAGCACATATTCCAGCGTGCCGAGGAAGCCGGCCATGAAGAGCAGGCCCCACCAGTCGAAGCGGTCGAGCAATTCGAAATGCGGCTCGTCGAAATCGACCAGCGCCAGCACGCCCAGGGTGATGCCGATACCGGGCACGACGTTGATGAAGAACAGCCAGTTCCACGACATCAGGTCGGTGATGTAGCCGCCGACCGTCGGCCCGATGGTCGGCGCCAGCGTGGCAACCAGCCCGATGATGGGGCCGACGATGTGGAATTTGGAGCGCGGGAAGACGGTGTAGGCGGAAGCAAACACCGTCGGGATCATGCCGGCGCCGAGAAAGCCCTGGAGCGCGCGCCAGAGGATCATCTCCTCGATGGTCGTGGCGAAGCCGCAGAGCAGGCTCGAGGCGGTGAAGCCGGCCGCCGAGATCGCGAACAGCAGCCGCGTGCCGAAGGCGCGCGACAGGAATCCCGATAGGGGAATCGCGATGACTTCGGCGATCAGATAGGCGGTCTGGACCCAGGAGACTTCGCTGGAGCTCGCCGACAGGCCGGCCTGGATTTCGCTCAGGGACGCCGAGACGATCTGGATGTCCAGGATCGACATGAACATCCCGAACACCATGATGATGAAGGCGAACAGCCGCTTCGGCGCAATGCGCTCCGAAGCGGGGGCCGCCATCATGGCAGGTGAAGCAGTCGTGGCGTTGGCCATGGTCCGACCTCGCAGCGCTGGGATCGCGATTTACTGCGGATGGATCGCGGTGGGATCGTCGAGATCGACTTCGCTGTCGGCGTCGGCCGCGCCCTTGTTGGTGTCGACGGTCGCATAGACCGACATGCCGGCGCGCAGCAGGTTCTGCCTCGCCACCGACTTCGGCACGCGGATGCGGACCGGCACGCGCTGCACGATCTTGGTGAAATTGCCGGTGGCGTTGTCGGGCGGCAGCAGCGTGAACACCGAGCCCGCGCCGGCGGCGATGCTGTCGACCACGCCGGAGAACTTGCGCATGCCGTAAGCGTCGACCTTGATCGTCACCGGCTGGCCGGCGCGGATGCGCTTGAGCTGGGTTTCCTTGAAATTGGCGTCGATATAGACGTCGTCCAGCGGCACGACGTTGCCAAGGCGCTGACCAACCGCGACGAAGTCGCCGGCGCTGACGAGGCGGTTCGAGAACGTGCCGTCGACCGGCGCGCGCACGGCGGTGAAGCTGAGGTCACGCTCGGCCTTCGCCAGCGTGGTCTTGAGCTCGGCGAGCTGCGCCTGCGCTTCGGCCTGCTGTGCCTTGGTGACGTCGACATTGCTGAGCGCGACGTCATAGGCGGCCTGCGCGGCCTTGACCGCGGCGGCGCCCTGGTCGCGTCCGGCTTCCGAGCTCTCGAAGGTCGCGCGCGAGGCAAAGCCCTTGCTGCTCAGCGCCTGCTGGCGCTCATAATCGAGATCGGCGCGCTTGAGGCCCGCTTCGGCCGAGACGAGCTGCGCCTTGGCCTGCGCGACCTGGCTGTCGAGCGCCGCGATCTGGCGGCCGATGCGATCGATGGTGGCCTGCTGGGTCGCGATCCTGGTCGCGGCGGCGTCGACCGCGATCTTGTAGTCGCCGTCGTCGATGCGGAAGACGATGTCGCCGGCTTTCACGGTCGTATTGTCGCCGGCGAGGATCGAGGAGATGTGGCCGGCAACGCGCGCGCCCAGCATGGTGTTGTTGGCGCGGACATAGGCGTCGTCGGTGGAGATGTAGAAGCGTCCGACCAGCGTGTAGTAGCCGGCATAGCTCGCGGCCGCGAGCGCCAGCACGAGGCCAACGCCCATCAGAACGAATTTGCGCTTGCCGGACTTGGGCGCGCCAGCGGCGGGCGCGTCTGGCGCAGGTGCGGCCGGCTTGTCGGTCACGGGCTTCTCCGGCGCCTCCGCGGTGCGGCGCTTGCTTTCCTCGGCCACATGAGAGCGCAGTTGCTCGGCAAGGGGTACGGTTTTCTCGCTGGCGGCATCGCCGCCCGCCTGCTCCGCCGTCGTCTCGACCGCTTCCTCGCGAAGGACGCGCGCAGCCTGGTCTCTCGATACGGCCATAAAGGCCTCCCCAAAAATTGCGATCGAGGACAGGCCCATCATGCAGGCCTGTTCCTCTCGCTCTTCCCAAATATCATTGACCGAACGGTTCGGTCAATATACATATTAATCTCGGACAGGACCGTACTGGCCGAATCCTTTATTCGGGTTTCATGGCCCTGGAGCCGATCCAGAAACCTTCCGAGACCCTGAACCAATGGTAGCCGGCCGCGAACAACTGCACGTCATCCAAGAGGAGGACAGCTCCAAGCGCCGCCAGATCCTCGACGGGGCCCGCAAGGTGTTCATGGATCTCGGCTTCGACGGCGCCAGCATGGGCGAGATCGCGCGTGCGGCGCAGGTCTCCAAGGGCACGCTCTACGTCTACTTCGCCGACAAATCTGCGCTGTTCGAAGCCATCCTCGAGCAGGAAGCGCTCCAGCACGGCCAGGTCGTGTTCAATTTCGATCCCACGCGTGACGCCGAGACCACGCTGAAGGATTTTGGCCGGGCCTACATCCATCTATTGTGCCGGCCCGGCGGCGGATCGGCGATCCGCACGGTGATGGCCATCGCCGAACGCATGCCCGATGTCGGCCGCCGCTATTATGCGCGGGTGCTGGACAAGACCATCAACCGCCTCTCCGACTATCTCAAAGCCCATGTCGCCTCTGGCGATCTCAGGATCGACGATTGCGACCTTGCCGCCTCGCAGTTCATGGAACTGTGCAAGGCCTCGCTCTTCCTGCCCTTCGTGTTCCAGGCCGCGCCCGCGCCGTCGGAAGAGCGCATGACCGAGGTGGTCGACAGCGCGACGCGGATGTTTCTGGCGGCGTATCGGGCGAAGTAGCCTCAAGCGGGCCGCGCGTTGCGCATGCGGGTCGTGCGGCACTATATTGAGTGCCATGTCCCGTGATCTTCTCCCGCCGGTCGATATCCTTCATTACGAGATCGTCCAGGAACAAGCTTCAGCGCTTGGACGAATGGGCAGCACGCTCGAACAAGCGCTGACGCAACTGCGCGAGTTCGACGCCGCCCACGCGGAGACGCCTGCCTCCATGCAAGCGGCGAGGCGCAAGCTGGTCGTTGAGGCCGGCCAGGCGCTCTGGATGTTCGTGGTGCAGCGTGAAGCCTCCGGCTTGCGCGACAGCCGCCACATCATGCGCACCTACAACGTCCCCGGCGAAGTGCAGCGCTGCATGGGGCTGGCGCCAGCGCCGTCGAAGCCGGCTTCGAAGTAACTTTCTGTTCGTAGAGCTACGCTCCCATCTCTTCCAGTCTTCGCCAGCCGTGCAGGATCTGGCGCGCCTCGCGCGTGAACGCGAAGACGTGGCCGCCGCCTGCCGGCTGATCGTGGACGCGATCGATGGGATGGCCGGCAATGTGGCAGAACAGCAGCGTGCCGACGGCGCCGTGGCCGACGAAGAGAACATCGCCGGGACGGTCGCGGGCCAATACCTCTTCGGCCTCGCGCACGATGCGCGCTTGGGCATCCGCGGCGCGCTCCCAGCCGCGGACGCTGAGATGCGGCTCCGCGAAGAACTGATCGGCGACCTCCTCGAATTCGTCCGGCTTCAGGAAGCCGGTGGCCGAACGGTCATTCTCATGCATGGCCTCGCGCATCTCGATCGTGACACCGAGCGTTGCGGCGATGATCTCGGCGGTCTCGATCGCCTTGCGTTCGCCGCTCGAGATGATCTGCGTGGTGCTCGCGAGCCAGCGCGCCTGCGCCAGCGCTTCGGTGCGCGTTCGACCGATGAGACTGAGGCCCCATTGCGGCACGGGCACGTTGGGGTCGATTTGCACCTGCGGGTGGGTGAGATAGCGGACGATGGACATTTCGATTGACGCGATCGTAGCCCGCATGAGCGAAGCGATATGCGGAAGACTGTTCCCGGATATCGCTTCGCTCATCCGGGCTACATGGAAACACCCGACTATTCGTCGGCGTACTCGTCTTCTTCCTGCTTGCGCGTCGGGCTCTTGCGCGTTCCGAGCGAGCCCGTGACATAGGGATCACGCCGGCCAGCATAGGGGTTGCGTTGCTGAGCGCGCCCGGCCACTTCCTCGCCGGAGACCGCAGCCGGCTGGCAGATCAGGCGGCGGCTGGCGCGACGCATCAGATCGACGTGGATGTGATCGTAGTGATAGACGTTCGAGCCCGGCGCGAGCACCGTGGTGAAATGCGCGCACGCACCCGACTGCACGTCGCGCAGAAAGCCCTGCTCTTCCGGCATGCCACGCCAGCCGTCCTTCACGGTGACGCGGCGGCCGTCGGCGAGCACGAAGGCGGCGATGTCGAGCGCATTGCCGAAGGCATGCTCGGAGATGTGGGCATGCGAATTGCCGTTCATGCCGCGGCAGGAATAGGCGGAAATCTGCTTGATCTCGGTGACGCGGACGCCGAACCAGCGCATCGCCGACGGCTGCACGGTGTCGCCGAGCCAGCGGTCGAGCTCGGACACGATCGGACAGGCGAGCGTCGCAGTCGGCTTGATCGTGACGGGCCCCACGGCGGTGACGGGATTGCCCTGCGCGGGACCAAGACGCGGCAGCGGCTGCTGCGCGGGCGCCTGCGAATAAGGCGCGGGCTGCCGCGCCGGATAGCTCGGCGCATTCATGTAGCGCGCCGCGCCCGCGGCGTCGGTGCCCTCGGGCGGCAAGTCGATCTCGTCTTCCTGCGGCGCCACGCCGGGTGCATTCAGCGACACCGGGCCGGACGGCGCGCCATAACCGGACGGCTGGCGCACCGCGCTCTCGGGATAGTTCGACCGTTGCTGCGGATAGGACGAGGACGGATAATTCTGGCTCTGCGGGTAATTCGATCGCGGCTGGGTCACCGGCCAGCGCGGCTGGTTGCCGATGCTGCCGGGCGGGCGCAGCTCCTCGTCGGCAAAGCCGTAGCTGCTGGAGCCTTCGCCGATGGCGGCGACCTTGAGCGGAAACTCGGCGCCACACTGGCCAGGGCCGGAAATCGGCTCGATGCGGACGATGTCCGCACTCTCCTTGACGGCGCCCGATTTCAGGCATGCGGCTTCGGCCTCGGCCCGCCATGGTTCACGTTCGGCCTGGAAGAAGCCGCGTCCGCAACCCGCTAGCGAAACAAGGACGATGGAGCCGACGAGATACAAACGAACTCCGCGCGTCATGCACGCACGTTCGGTGAATTTACTTAAAGACTCTTCAACGTGTCGATTTCAGCCTTCCTTAACCATGCCGGCCCGCGCTCGCGCAACGAGACCTGCGATGAGCGACAGCAAGGCTGACTTTTTCGCGAAGTGACTCTCTGTTAACCATAGGGTTGCGGGCAGGCACGCGACCGGGGAGCATCCTCCAGCGGAGCATCATCCTAGGGAGCAATGGCATGACGTTCGCCGGGAGACTGAGCGTTATCACCGCCTACCTCGCCATGGCCTTCGTCGGCGCCATCGTGCTCGGCATGATTTAGAGACGTCCATCGCGTCGAGAGCGGCTCTTCTTCCTTCTCCCCTTGCGGGAGAAGGTGGCGCGAAGCGCCGGATGAGGGGTTGGCTCGGCGAATTCCGCTGCAAAAGAATCGCTCACCGAGAGATACCCCTCACCTGTCTCGCTGCTTACGCAGCGAGCCACCCTCTCCCACAAGGGGGAGAGGGTGACAGCCTGCGATCTCGATGAGCTACGACCTCGCACTCCATTGCCGCGATGTCGTGACCATCTTCTCCTGCTGCTCCTCGACGCGTATCCAGTCGTTGCCGGAGCACCAGAAGCGGCCGATGGCGCAGGCTTCGACACGGAGCTTGCCGGACGTTGTCAGCGTCATCCTGCCGTAATAGGTGCTGCCGCTGGAACGGCTGTAGATGCTGCCGGTCCAGACATCGTGCGTTTTCGGCTTCATGTTGACGAGCACGCTCTCGCCCCGGCTTGATGCTTCGGTGAGCGCGAAACCACACAACGCCGGGCCGCAACGTTCGATGCGAACGGTGCCTTTCGCACCAGTGCTCTCCCACTCGCCGATCGGCGAATAGGCCGCATCCTCGTCACTGCGCTGCGTCATCGGTGCGGCTTGCTTGATCTCGGGCTTCGGCGCGATGACCGGCGGCTCCAGGCGCGGCGGATCGCGTGCAACAGCCTTCGGCGGATCGATGCGCTGAAGGTCAACGCGCGGGAGATTGGGGCTCGGCACTTCGACTCGTGGCGCCTCCAATCTTGGTGCCGGCGGCGGCACGACGGGCTGTGACGTGGTCGCGGCAAGGACGGGGGCCGGTGGCGCGGACGGCGGCACGGCGACGGTCGCTCGTGGCGGCGGGACCGGGGCAACCGGGGCGACCGGCTGCGGCGCCTGAACGACCGGCGCGGGCGCAGGCGGCGGAGCCGGGGCTGTGCCGACATCTTCCGTCGTCCGCAGGCTGCGGCTGGAAACCGAGACACAGGACGTGGACCGGCAATTGCGGGGCGCCTCGACATGGAACCGGTGGCCGCCAACCGAGAAGGAATAGGAACCGGCCTGGGCGGCGGGCGCCATCGCCATCAGTGCGATCAACGTGCCAAGCGAAGTCACAAGCCGCGTCATCGGCGCCTCCCTCTGTGTCGCGGCGACGTTACGCAGATAGAGCGGGGCTGAATGTGCGCCGTCTCACCCAGACGCACGCGCAGCTGTTGTGACGTCCGTCACGGAACGCCCGACCGGCCCGGCGTAGGGTCGAACCACGCTTCATCCACCGGCGACACCAGTCCATACCAGGACCACGCCATTTTCGGAGGTTGTCATGAACAAGCTCACCATCGCCGCCACTGCGCTCTTCCTTGCTTCGACCGCCGCCGCGCATGCCGGCAATTCGATCTCGTTCCAGATCGAAGGCCAGCACATCCGCATCGAGACGCCGCGCAACTGCGCCTCGCTCAACTGCGTGACCATCGTCGCCCCAGGCCTGTCGGACAAGCCGATCAAGCTGAACAACATCAACCTCAAGGGCCTCGGCGGCTCCAAGGACGATGACGTCGACACCACGCCGGCTCCGGCCGCGCAGCCCGCACCGGCTCCGGTGCAGCAGCCGCCCGTGCAGCAGGCGCCAGTTCAGGCGACCGCACCGGCAGCCCCCGTTGTTGCTCCCGCCGCGCCAGCGCCGACTGCCGCCGCGCCATCCGTCGATACGACGGCACAGCCCGCGCCGGCTGCAGCTCCGGCTCCGGTCGCGGCCGCGCCCGCTCCTGCTTATGTCCCCGCTCCGGCTCCGGTGACCGCCGCGCCCGTGGCCGCACCGAACTCGCCGATCGGCGTGTGGGCGACCGAAGAGAACAAGGGCAACGTTCGCGTCGAGCAGTGCGGCGCCAATCTCTGCGGCTATGCCGCGAAGACCAATGAGCGGATCCTGATCAACATGAAGCCCGAGGGCTCGAAGTGGAGCGGCCGCATCCACGATCCCGACTCCGGCCGCAATTACGACTCCACGATCGCGATGAAGGGCCCGAACGCGCTGCGCGTGCAGGGCTGCGCCTTCGGCGGCATGTTCTGCGGCGGCCAGACCTGGAAGCGCGTGAGCTGACGCGCCGAGCGCGTCATCCCGGGGCGCGCGTCGGCGCGAACCCGGGATCTCGTGCCAGTCTTCGTCATGCCCGGGCTTGTCCCGGGCATCCACGTTCTTGGCGCCGCACATCAAGGCGTGGATGGCCGGGTCAAGCCCGGCCATGACGGTGTGGAGAGAATCGAGCCACATTCGCTCGCACCGCCCGCTGTTTGAACATTCGTCCCTCCCGTGTCACACACGTTCATCCGCCATTCAGCTGCCTCCCGCTGAAATCCGCAGATCTCGCCTCGCCTTCTCACCGGGACCTCCTCGTGACTTCAATGCTAGCCTGGCGCCGCTTTGTCTTCGCGCTTCCCCTGCTGGCCTTGCCGCTGGCCGGCGCGAGCATGGCCTTTGCATCCGACACAATTGAACTTGCGCAGGCGCAGCCGCAAGCGCAGCCAACACCCGCGCCCTCCCCGACGCCGTCGGCTTCGCCTGCTCCCGCGACCGACGCGCAACCCGCCGCCGTCGAGCCGATCGGCAACGTTGCGACGGTGACGGGAATCGCGACCGTGGTCCGCGACAGGAATTCCTATCCTCTCAAGGTGCGCGACGACATCTATCTCAACGACGTCGTGCAGACCTCGTCGAACTCCTCGCTCGGCATCACCTTCAACGACGCGACCACGTTCAATCTCTCGGCCAGTGCGAAGATCACCATCGACAATTACGTCTATGAGGACGGCGGCAAGCAGAACTCCGCGATCTTCGACATCGGCAAGGGCACGGTCGCCTTCGTCGCGGCCTCGGTTGCCAAGACCGGCGACATGAAGATCGCGACGCCGACCGCGACGCTCGGCATCCGCGGCACCACCGGCGTCGTCGATGTGCCCGAAGGCGCGGCGGCGGGCAGCACGAACAACGTCAACATCAAGCTCTATCCCGACGCCGACGGCCGGGTCGGGCACATCGACGTCGACGACCGCACGAGCGGCACGCGGCTGGGCGCGCTGACGCAAGGATCGAGCGGCTTTGCGATCCGGCCAGGCGCAGCCACGGCCGGGATCATGCGTTTTGCGGCTGTGCCGATCACGATTCCCGCGCAGCAGATCGCACGCGATCGCGGCTTCGTCAGCCAGGTGCATCTGGCGCAGACCACGGGCCGCCAGATCGTCACCGAGCAGCGCGACTTCCGCCGCGCCAATCCGACCGCAGCCAGCCGCATTCCGCGGCCGTCCCAGCCGCCGCAGCAGCAGCAATTGCGGCCGACGACCGCACCGGGTCAGCAGCCGCAGCGGCCGAACGGCCAACCCCGCCAGGACAACCGTCCGGGTCAGCAGCAGCCGGGCGCGCCAGGTCGGCAAGGCGCGCAGCCGCCGCAACGGCAGGGAGGCGCAGTGCAGCCGGGTGGCCAGCGCGCGGGTCAGGGGCAACAGCCGCGAGGCGCCGGACGTCCGGGTGCACCGCGCGCGGGCCAAGGCACACCGCCGAACGGCGTGCCGCCAACCCAGCCGCAGCGCAACGGACAGACCCCGGCGCAGCCGGGAGGAGTCGTGCCGCCGCAGCCAGGCGCAACGCCGCAAACTCCGCGCACGGGATTGCAGCCCGGCCAGCCCGCACAGCCTCCTGCAACTCAGCAGCCTGGCGGCATCCAGCGTCAGGGCGGCTTCCAGCAGCGGCCGCCCGCTGCACAACGCCCCGCAGCCGCAGCCCCGCGCAAACCGGCGCCGGCTCCGAAGGAGAAGAAGGAAAGGCGATGACTTCTTCCTTCTCCCCTTGTGGGAGAAGGTGGCGCGAAGCGCCGGATGAGGGGTTGCTTCAGCGGGTTCAGGCGAGAGTTCACACGCGGAGAGAGACCCCTCACCCGTCTCGCCGCTTCGCGGCGAGCCACCCTCTCCCACAAGGGGCGAGGGTGCACCGTCAACGCTGCGCTATCATTCTCTCATCGCAACTCACGCCTCGCCGCGCAGCCAGGCCTTCACCTTCTGCAACAGGCCATGCCGCAACTCGTCGACCGACGCGGCTTCGGCAGGCGTCAGCGTCTGCAAGGCTGCATCGATATCGTCAGCTGCCAGCGTTGGTGTCGGCTCGGGCGCGGGAGCAGGCGCCAGCCCCGCGGCCGCAAGTGCGATCGGGCCAACCTGCACGAGAAACGAGCGCTCGTATTCGCGCGACAGGCGCGCGAGCGCCTCGTCCAGCGTCAGCCAGTCGACCGCCTTGATGTCGTTCATCAGCTTGCGGACGGGACCGCCATTGGCCTCCATGCGCCAGAAATGCACGACCTTGGAGCGCCCGCCGGACTGATAGACGAGCGTGCCCAGGAATTCGTGCACGGCGACGTCGTGGCCGGTCTCCTCCAGCACCTCGCGATGCGCGGCCTCTTTCGGCGTTTCACCGTCGTCGAGCTTGCCCTTAGGCAAGACCCATTCATTGCGCTTGCGCTGGCGCACGACCGCAATCAGCGGCGGTGCGCCCCGCCGCAGCACAATACCACCCGCCGCCATGACCGGCGCCCGCGCCATCATCAAATCCGTGTCGAATCGTCCCCGCCGACCATATAGGCGGCGGGGACGGCGGATTGAAGGCTACTTTCTTCTGAGCAGCGCCTGCCCCGCGCGGATGCGCGTGCCCTCGGTGATGCCGTCGCAGAAGTTGAAATCGCCGGGCGCCAGGATGATGATGGTCGAGCCGTGCTCGAACCAGCCGAGCTCCTCGCCCTTGGTCACGTTGACGTCGCAAGGGAAATTGACCGGGCCGCGCGTCTGCGCGTTCAGGACCATGTCGAGGAAGTGCAGACGGATGCTCGCGACCAGGATCGCGGCAACCGGCACCAGCGTCACCGCCTCGCCGGAGCTGAGATGCGTGCGGATCACCGCGCGCTCGTTCTTGCAGAAGAGACGCTCGACCCGCTTCAGCGCGATCGGATTGACGTTCCAGACGTCGCCATGGATCAGCGTGACCCGCTCGATATGCGCGTCGAAGGGCGCATGAAAGCGATGATACATGCTCGACGTCAGCCGTAGCGTGACGAAGCTTCCGTTGCGGTGCTTATCGACCAGCGCGGAATCGCCGAGCAGGTCGAGCAGCGAATAGGGTGCGCCCTTGACCTGGAACAGCTCGGTGTCGGCGATCCGGCCATGGGCGCCGACGATACCGTCCGACGGGCTGGCGACAATGGAGGGGTCGGGATCAAAGGGGCGCAGGCCCGGCTTCAGCTCCCGTGTGAAGCAATCGTGCAGACTCCTGAAATGGGTCTTGCGCGCCTCCGACAGATCGAGGTCGGAGAACAGCTTCCACAACGCGATCGAGAAGTCCCGCACCAGCGGGTTCTCGATCTTGGAGAACCAGCCCATGAAGCGGGTCAGCGCCGCGCGGGGGATGCGGTTGGTCAATAGGAAGTTGAGGTCTTCC
Organism: Bradyrhizobium sp. 14AA; assembly: GCF_054185205.1. Taxonomy (NCBI): domain Bacteria; kingdom Pseudomonadati; phylum Pseudomonadota; class Alphaproteobacteria; order Hyphomicrobiales; family Nitrobacteraceae; genus Bradyrhizobium; species Bradyrhizobium sp. 14AA. The sequence goes on from NZ_JAVAYM010000002.1 coordinate 554,682, forward strand.
TGCTGGGTGAAAGAGGCGATGAGGGCTTTGACTGTCATGAATCTGTCAGCTCACAGTATTAGCGCTTGTTGTCATGGAAACGACACTCCCGATTCTCTCATTTTCTGTGGCCGCCGCAGCGTCCGCTGCCGCCGTCCTCCCGAAGATCAAGGCGCGGGTCGAGTTGTCCCGCGCCAAGCACCGGTCGCTCGCCGGGCACTCCAAGATGTCGCGCCGGGTGGCAAAGCTGCTCCCCTTCTACGAGTTCGAGGGCGACACCTATTTCGGCTGCGACAGCGCGCCTGATAACGTGGTGATGCAGCGCAAGGAGGCCTTCTTCCGTCTCGCTGCTCTCTACGCCGAGCGCTACCCCAAGGGCCGCGCGATGACGAAGGAAGCGGCGGAGACCATCTCCGACCTGAACTTCACCGAGACCTATCGCGTGCCGTTCCAGTTCTCGCGTCTCGTCCGCGAGCATCTGGGAACCTCGACCTTCATGGAGTCGTCCAGCGGCGTCACCGTCACGGATGTCGACGGCAACACCTCCTACGACCTCACGGGCTCCTACGGAGTCAACATCTTCGGCAACGACTTCTACAAGGAGTGCATCGAGGGCTCCGAGAAGCGCGCGCATGCGCTGGGTCCCGTGCTCGGCCCCTACCATCCCGTCATCCTCGAGAACGTGCAGCGGCTCTGCCAGATCTCCGGCCTCGACGAGGTCTCCTTCCACATGTCCGGCACCGAGGCCGTCATGCAGGCGGTGCGGCTCGCGCGCTACCACACCAAGCGCACGCATCTGGTGCGTTTCGCCGGCGCCTATCACGGCTGGTGGGGCGACGTGCAGCCCGGCGTCGGCAATCCGATCAGCGCGCACGAGACCTACACCCTCGCCGAGATGTCCGAGAAGACGCTGCACGTGCTGCGCACGCGCAAGGACATTGCCTGCGTGCTGGTCAATCCGCTGCAGGGCTTGCATCCCAACGCCAACGCACCCGGCGATTCCTCGCTGGTCGATTCCTCGCGCGGCGGCAATTTCGATCGCGCGGCCTACACCGATTGGCTGAAGAAGCTGCGCGAGGTCTGCGACCAACGCGGCATCGTGCTGATCTTCGACGAGGTCTTCGTCGGTTTCCGTCTCGCCGCCGGCGGCGCCCAGGAATATTTCGGCGTCAAGGCCGACATGGTGACCTACGGCAAGAGCCTCGCCGGCGGCCTGCCGGTCGGCGTGGTCTGCGGCAAGCGCGAGCTGATGCGCCGTTTCCGCGACGATCGCCCCGCCGACATCTGCTTCGCCCGCGGCACCTTCAACTCGCACCCCTACGTCATGACGGCGATGGACGAGTTTCTGAGCCGGCTCGCCAGCCCGAACTTTCGCGCTGTCTATGATGGGCTGGAGGAAACCTGGAATGGCCGCGTGAAGAAGCTCAACGAGATGATGGACAGCGCCGCCCTGCCGGTGCGGTTCGCCAACTTCTCGTCGATCTGGACGGTGAAATACACCACGCCGTCCCGCTACAACTGGATGCTGCAATATTACCTGCGTGCTGAAGGCCTGTCCTTGAGCTGGGTCGGCACCGGACGGCTGATCTTCAGCCTGAACTACACCGACGCCGACTTCACCGAAGTCGCCGAACGCTTCGTCCGCGCGGCCGGGAAGATGAAGGCCGACGGCTTCTGGTGGCACGACGGCGTGCTCACCAACAAGAATATCAAGCGACAGATCCTGAAAGAGATGCTGGCCAAGCGTTTTGGACGCTGAGGCTTTTTCCGCCAACGCCGTCATGGTCGGGCCTGTCCCGGCCATCCACGCGTCTCCACACGACGGCTCCAAGACGTGGATGCCCGGGACAAGCCCGGGCATGACAATAGACATTCGTGGCCTGGGCAACGGCCGGATCAGGCGTGCTGCTCTTCGAGCGTGGGCTCGCTGATGAGGCCCAGCGTGTGCTCGGGGTTGAGGTGCAGGCCGGGGTCCATCAGCTCGCCGCGCATCAGCGCCAGCGGCGCATTGCGATAGAGCATCAGGTCGTGGAAGGGGTCAGTCAGGATCTTGGTCATCCAGACGAGGCCGGTCTCGACGTCGCGAATGAAGAACAGGTGCACGGTGCGGAACAGCAGGCCGCCGCCGCCGATCGCGAGCCAGATCTTGGCAACCTGACGCATGAAGTCGGTCGCGCTCGCCCAGGGCGTGAACAGGCCGAACAGCGTGGGATCGGCGAACAGCACCAGGGGCGATGCCGCCCAGATCGCCATCAGCACCACCTTGCGCTGAAGGTTGTAGCCGACCTTGATCTCTTCCTTGTGCTCGTGCGTCGCCTGGTTGATGTGGTCGTAAGTATGCGGCTCGAAGAAGAAGTGACCGGCCTGGCGCGAGGTCATCGAGACCAGCCAGCCGACCAGCGCGGACACCACGGGATCGATGAACAGCCAGACATAGGCGAAGAGAAAGCTCAGCGCGCTGACGAAGTGCAGGCTCTGATTGATGCGGCTGTGGTGATAGTAGCGATGGTCGTCCCAGCGCTGGATCCGCAGCTGTTCGAGATAATTCTTGATCATGCTCTCCCCCAAAATGCTTTCGGGTTCAGGATTTACAGGGATTCGATGTAGGCCGTGTGACATCATCATTTTGTCATGTGACGATGCGCAGCGGCGCGATGACGCACGTGAACGCGTGAGCGGCGGATCGAGCCGCCGCTCTTACGCAGCCTTCCTCAAGCCGCCTTCGCGACGTCAACCTTGCGGAAGCGCACCAGCGAGAAATGGCCGAGCGGCGGAATCAGGCGGCGCTCGGCGAGCTCGATGCCGTGGGCACCGGCCAGCCACTTGGCATAACGCGACCAGGCGAACTCGGCGGTGCGGAAGCCGAGCGGACGCACCACCGGCTGGAGCTTCTGCTCGATGAAGCGGCGCATGCCGGCGTCGGCGCTGACGCGGGTCAGGATGATCAGTTCGCCGCCGGGGCGCAGCACGCGGGCGAATTCGTCGAGCGCCTTCTCCGGGTTCGGCACCGCCGTGACGACATATTGCGCCATCACGACGTCGAAGGAATTGTCGGGGAATTCGAGCTTCTCGGCGTCCATCACCGCGAGCCCCTCGACGTTCTTCAGCTTGCCCTCGGTGACGCGCTGGCGCGCCTTGTCCAGCATCGCCTCCGAGATGTCGGTGCCGAAGATGCGCAGGTTCGGGGCATAGAGCGGCAGCGAGATGCCGGTGCCGACGCCAACCTCGAGCACGCGGCCGCCGATCTTGTTGGTGGCCGCGATCGCCGCCTGCCGGCCCTTGGCGAACACACCGCCGAACACGAGATCGTAGACGGGCGCCCAGCGATCGTAGGCCTGCTCGACCGTGCCGCGGGTGAGGTCGAGCTGCTGGGTGCCGTCAAGGTTCATGATCTTAGCCATCGATGAGGTTCTCGCTGTGGTTCAAATGAAAGATCAACCGCGCACCGGCCGCCGCGCCATGCGAGGCGAGGCGCGCAAGGCACGGCTGGGCTGCAGTGAGGTGAGGTTGCCGACGAACTGGCGCGCGCTGTTTTCCCAGGAGCGTTCCAGCGCAAAATTCCGGCAGGTCTCGCGCGACATGGTGAGCGCGCGCAGGCACGCGGTACGCAGATCGTGGTCGATCGCGCCGATCGGATGATCGGCGATGACGTCCTTCGGGCCCGTCACCGGGAATGCCGCAACCGGCGTGCCGCAGGCGAGCGCCTCGAGCTGCACCACGCCGAACGTGTCGGTCAGGCTGGGGAAGACGAACACGTCGGCGGCGGCGAGATGCGCGGTGAGATCTGCGCCCTTCTTCTCGCCGAGGAAGACGACATCAGGATATTTCTTCTCGAGCGCCGCCTTCTGCGGGCCGTCGCCGACGACGACCTTGGTGCCGGGCAGATCGAGCGAGAGGAATGCTTCGAGGTTCTTCTCCACCGCCACGCGGCCCATCGTCATGAAGATCGGGCCCGGCAGGTCGAGCTTGGCCGGACTGTCGGGATGGAACAGCTCGGTGTTGACGCCGCGCGTCCAGAAGCCGAGCCGCTTGAAGCCGCGCTCGGACAGCTCCTGCCGCAGCGAGGGCGTCGCGACCATGGTCATGGCGGCAGCATCGTGGAAGTGGCGCAGCACGGCGTAGCCGACGGCGGCCGGGATGCCGGTTCGCACCGCAACATACTCCGGAAAGCGCGTCGTGTAGGAGGTCGTGAAGGCGAGCCGGTTGCGGCGGCAATAGGCCCGCGCCGCCCAGCCGATCGGGCCTTCGGTCGCGATGTGCAGCGCATCGGGCGCCGCCTTCTCGATCCGCCGCGCGATCTCTTTACCGCTCGGCAGCGCGATGCGCAGGCCCGGATAGGTCGGCAGCGGCCACGACGGAAAGCCGTCCGGCGTCAGAAAGTCGATCTCGACGTCGAGGGCCTTGGCCGCATTCGCCAGCGAGGTCAGCGTCCGGACCACCCCGTTAACCTGCGGATGCCAGGCGTCAGTCGCGATTAATACCCGCATGGGGAAATCCCGAGAGTTTGATGATTCTCGGCTTAGGACCATCAACCACGGATATTTCAGGCGTGTGACGTCATAGAAGTGTCGGCCCGCTGTTTTGTTCGTTAACGAGCCCGCGCGGCCACGAAACTGTCATGAAACAATCCTTGCCGCCATGAAACCGTTTTCGGTTTTCCGCGCAAATGTCCCGAAACGTTTTGCCGTTAGGAAGTTAGGCAACGGAGCACCGCAATGGTGCCGCGGTGGCAAAGAACACCGAGCAAACAGGGGCGATCAAATGTTCAATCTGGACACGTTCAAGACGTATTCGCGCGCCGTTGCCTTCGGCGCAGTCGCGATCTCTGCAATCGCATTTTCGGGTTCGGCCAAGGCCGCGCCGGTGCAGCTCTTCCCCTTCTTCCAGCCGCTGCCGCCGATGGCCGCGCCGCAGCCGATCCAGCCCTATCAGCCCTACCAGGCGCCGACCTATCAGAGCGCGCCGTCCGAAGACCAGGACGCGGTCGAGATGCCGGCCCGCTTCCGCCGCCAGACCGTCTCCTACGCGACGCGTGAAGCGCCGGGCACCATCATCATCGATACGCCCAACACCTATCTCTATTACGTGCTCGGCAACGGCCAGGCGATGCGCTACGGCATCGGCGTCGGCCGCGACGGCTTCACCTGGTCCGGCATCCAGTCGGTGACCAAGAAGGCGGAGTGGCCGGATTGGACCCCGCCGCCGGAAATGATCGCCCGCCAGCCCTATCTGCCGCGCCACATGGCCGGCGGCCCCGGCAACCCGCTTGGCGCCCGCGCCATGTATCTCGGCGGCACCATCTACCGCATCCACGGCACCAACGCTCCCGAGACCATCGGCAAGCACGTCTCGTCCGGCTGCATCCGCATGACCAACGACGACGTCACCGACCTCTACTCCCGCGTCAACGTCGGCACCAAGGTGATCGTGCTGCCGATGACGGAACGCCGCGCCGATCTCGGAGCCGCAACGCGCTAACGCGACAGGACATTGTGACGCAAACGGCCCCGGAACCCACCGGGGCCGTTTTCGTTTGCCCTCGAGATCCCGACGCGCTCGCATGTTGCGGCGCGATCCCCGATGGAGACGCCGATGCAATCACGCCTGCGAATGCTGCAAGGCCGATCGCTGCGCTCGATCGCCGGCGCCGGAGCAGTGACACTTGTGCTGTCCGCAACCGCGTCGCTCGCACAGCAACCGGCGAGCACCGACGCAGCCCAGCAGGCCTTCAACAATTCCTGCCGCACCTGCCATTCGGTCAAGGAAGGCGACAATCGCCTCGGTCCCAACCTCAACAGGATCGTCGGCCGCAAGGCCGGCGCGCTGCCGAACTACAATTATTCGCCGTCGATGAAAGAGGCCGGCTTCACCTGGGACCAGGACAAGCTCACCCGCTTCATGGTCAAGCCGGACGAGGTCGTATCCGGCAACAAGATGCAGCCCTATGGCGGCGTCTCGGCGGAGGAGGCGGCGAAGGTGATTGCTTATTTGCAGGCGGCGGGTTCGCACTAACTACGCCGCCGCTCCGCAATCAGCCTCAGCCACGCCGCCGAATGAAACGCGCTCATCAGGAGATACATCGGCACCATCCCGCCGAGCAGAGACCCCTGCCCGGCCGCGCAGAGCATGTCCGCCGGGCCGCCGCCGAGCATGACCGTCAGCACGGCCATGATCGCGAAGGTCGGTGTGGCCGCCAACGCCAGCCACTTCGCGAGGTGGCGCGCGGCCACCACGCCGTCGCGGCTGGCGCCGGCCGTTGCGCTGACGGGACTAGTCACGTCCTTCCGCAGCCTCCTTGCGAAACGCCTTCTCGCCGGCGTCGGAGATCTCGGCCCATTTCTTGTCGGGCGCAGCACCCTCGGTGTAGCTGTCGTGCCAGTTCCACCATTTGTAGGTCGGCGTCTGCGGATAGCCCTTTGGCGAATCCTCCCACACCTCCTGGCGGCCGAGCGGGGTGATGTCGAGATAATTCCAGGTGCCGCCCATCTGCTCGTCGCCGCGGCTCTTGATGAAGTAGGTGCGGAAGATGCGGTCGCCGTCGCGGTAGAACACGTTGGTGCCGTGCCATTCGTCCACGCCGAAATCGGCGTCGAAACTGTCGGTGACGGTGACCCAGGGCATGGTCCAGCCCATATGCTTCTTCAGCCTGATGATGTCGGCCTGCGGCGCGCGCGAGGCGAACACCAGCGTGGTGTCGCGGGCGTTGAGGTGCGAGACATGGGCGACCTGGTCGGCCACCATCGAGCAGCCCCGGCAGGCCTGATCGGGCCAGCCGAATACGCCCGGCTCGAAGAAGGCGCGGTAGACGATCAGCTGCCGCCGGCCCTGAAAAAGGTCGAGCAGGCTGACCTTGCCGCCGGGCCCCTCGAACGCATAGGTTTTGTCCACCGCCATCCACGGCATGCGCCGGCGCTCGGCGGCGAGAGCGTCGCGGGCATGGGTATGCGCCTTTTCCTTCACGAGCAGTTGCTGACGGGCTGCCTCCCAGTCCTGCGGCGACACCACCGGCGGTGTTTGCATGGCGGCGTTGGTTCCTGCTTTTTCAACTGATGTCATCATGACTCTCCAAACCTCTTGCTTGACGTCTTGTCCGGGCGGCCGTTCCGAGTCTCGCGGAACCGCTCGCCCCTCACCGCATGGTGTCGGCCGTCAACGATTTCTGACACCTCGCGGTTGCGCGGTGGGAGTAACAAGTGTGGCGGGATTGCCATGGAGTCGCTGATCATTGCCGCGGCGCGCGCGTTGGAGGCCGGCGATCCGCTCGGCGCCCTGAACCGCGTTGCGTTGCGCAACGATGCGCCGTCGCTGGCGCTGCGCGGCATCGCGATGGCGCAGCTCGGCGATCTCGCGAAGGCGAAGGTGCTGCTGCGGAGCGCCGCCCGCGCATTCGGCTCGCGCGAGGCGGTCGCGCGCGCAAGATGCGTGGTGGCCGAAGCCGAGATCGCCCTCGTCTCGCGCGACCTGGGTTGGCCGGCAAAAACGCTCGCAGCTGCGCGGGCGACACTCGAAAAGCACGGCGATCTCGCCAACGCCGCGCATGCGGGCCACATCGAGGCGCGCCGTCTTCTTCTGATCGGGCGCCTCGACGAAGCCGAGCGTACACTGGCCGAGCTCGGCACCTCGCCGCTGCCGCCGGCATCCCAGGCCGTCCGCGAGCTCGTGGTCGCGGGCATCGCAATCAGGCGGATCAGAACGAGAGATGCCCGCGTGGCGCTCGACCGCGCGGCCAAGGCGGCTCGACGGGCGCAAATCCCGGCACTCGTGGCCGAGGTCGACAGCGCGAACCTCATCCTCGACACGCCGGCAGCGCGCCTGATCGCGCGCGGCGGCGAACACCCGTTGTTGCTCGGAGAGGTCGAAAGACTGGCGACCTCGACGGCGCTCGTCGTGGACACGTTCCATCACGTCGCGCGCAGGCAAGGCGTCGTCGCGGCGTTCGGAACGCGGCCGGTGCTGTTCGCGCTCGTCCGTCTCCTGGCGCAGGCATGGCCCGCGGATGTCTCGCGAGAGACGTTGATCTCGGGTGCGTTTCGAGCGAAGCACGTCGATGAATCGCACCGCGCGCGTTTGCGCGTCGAGATCGGGCGGCTCCGCACCAAGCTCAAACCGCTGGCCGACGTCAACGCGACGAAGCAGGGATTCGTGCTGGCACCGCGCAAGACGCGCGACGTCCTCGTGCTGGCGCGACCGGTGGAGGAGAAGCACGCCACCCTCCTCGCCTTCCTCTCCGACGGCGAGCCCTGGTCGAGCTCGGCGCTCGCACTGGCGCTTGGAACCAGCGCGCGCACCGTGCAGCGGGCCCTCGACGAGCTGGCGCGGTCGAACAAGGTGCAGTTCTTCGGGCATGGCCGAGCCCGGCGCTGGATGACCCCGCCCATCCCGGGTTTCCCGACAGGCTTGTTACTCCCGGGACCGCTTCTGAAGACGTAAGGTAGGCGCACATCACAGGGATCGAGCACATGAAACGTTCAGCTGCCGAGATCGTCAGGGAGTACGGTCCATTTGAAGGCGTCGACCACGTGCATGGCGTCACCTATGACGGCTCCCATGTCTGGTTTGCATCCGGCGACAAATTGAATGCGGTCGATCCCGCTGGCGGCAATATCACACGCTCGATCGACGTCGCCGCGCATGCGGGAACGGCATTCGACGGCCGGCACCTGTTCCAGATCGCCGAGGATCGCATCCAGAAGATCGACGCCGCCACCGGCAAGGTGCTCACCACCATTCCGGCGCCGGGCGGCGGCGGCGATTCCGGATTGGCCTGGGCCGAAGGCTCGCTCTGGGTTGGCCAATATCGCGAGCGCAAGATCCATCAGGTCGATCCGGCAACGGGGAAGGTTCTGCGCACCATCGAGAGCAAGCGCTTCGTGACCGGGGTGACCTGGGTCGACGGCGAGCTTTGGCATGGCACCTGGGAAGGCGAGGATAGCGACATCAGGCGGATCGATCCCGAGACCGGCAAGGTGCTCGAGCAGATCGACCTGCCGGCCGGCACGATGGTCTCGGGGCTGGAGTCCGATGGCGGCGATCGCTTCTTCTGTGGTGGCGGCCCTCGCGGCAATGTGAGAGCGGTCCGCCGTCCCCGGCGCGGGGCCTGACTGCACGGCGACGGCGCGTTCGCAGCCATTAACCTGTTCGCCCCAATTCCACCCCACCGGTGCGCTCTAGCGCCCTTCTCGCCCGCCCTGTAAAATCCCCGGCGGGGCGACTTGGGGGATAGATGCGTCTGACGTTGAATTTGAAGACTGTGCTGATCGCCGTGGCGGTGCTCGCGGTGTCGTTTTTCGTCAGCCTGAAGGCGATGGACTGGCTGTCGCCGCGCGCGACCATATCCGCGCCGCCCGTCGCGCAATTGCCGCCGTTGCCGCCGGTCGCGAAGAGTTCGATCGTGGTCGCCCCGGTCGCCATCGCGCTGTCGGCGATCCGCGACCAGGCCGAGAAAGCCGCGCCGCGCAATTTCGCCGGCAAGGCCGACAACCCGATCTCGCAGATCCTGGAGAACGCCGATATCGGCTGGACCGCTGTCCGCGGGCCGATGGCGGCTGCCGGCGACAAGGACGTGCTGACGATCTCGACGCCGCTCAGCGGCAAGCTGAACGTGACGGGCTCGCTGTCCGCCAAAGCCACCGGCGCGCTCGGCGACGCGCTCGGCAGCGTGCTCGGCGGTGACGCAGCGAAACGGATCGGCGCAGTCAACATCAAGAATTTGAATGCCAGCGCCGAGATCCGGGGCAACGTGGTCATCACCTCGCGACCGAAGCTCGCGGCCAACTGGCATCTCGAGCCCAATCTCGCAGCCCAGGTCAATCTCGGCGATACCAACGTCAACGTCGCCGGCGCCAAGGTCAACGTGCCGGCGCAGGTCAAGCCGCTGATCGACAAGACCGTCGGCGAGCAGATCAACGCCGTCTCCGAGCGCATCCGCAACGATCCCTCGCTGCGGGAGAACGCGAAGGTGCAATGGGCCAAGGCCTGCCGCTCGATTCCGCTGCAAGGATCCAGCTCGTCGTCCACGTTGCCGCCGCTCTGGCTGGAGATGAAGCCGATCCGCGCCATCGCCGCGCAGCCGCGCGTCGATGCCCAGGCCGTGACTCTGCTGATGGGCCTGGAAGCGGAGACGCGCGTGACGTCGACGCAGACCAAGCCGGACTGCCCGTTTCCCGACAAGATCTCGATCGTGCCGCCGACCGGCACCGGCGTGAATATCGGCGTGCCGATCGACGTGCCCTTCACCGAGATCAACAAGCTGATCGCCGCGCAGATGGTCGGCCATACCTATCCCGAGGACGGCTCCGGTCCAGTCGACGTCACCGTCAAGAGCGTCAACGTGGTTCCGTCCGGCGACCGGCTGCTGATTTCGCTTCTGGTGCGCGCCAAGGAGAAGAAGAGCTGGCTCGGTCTCGGCGCCGAGGCGACCGTGCACATCTGGGGCCGGCCGATGCTCGACCAGGCGCAGCAGACGCTGCGGCTCGCCGACATCCAGCTCGCGGTGGAATCCGAGGCGGCCTTCGGCCTGCTCGGCGCAGCGGCCCGCGCGGTGGTGCCGCAGATGCAGCAGGCGCTGGTGCAGAAGGCGACGATCGACCTGAAGCCGATCGCCGCCAACGCACGCGAGAAGATCGCAGCGACCATCGCCGACTTCCAGAAAAGCGAGGACGGCGTCAAGGTCGATGCCAGGATCGACACCCTGACGCTCGCCGACATCGCTTTCGACTCCAAGACGCTACGCATCGTCGCGGAAGCCGGCGGCGCGCTGAATGTGTCCGTGACGAAGCTGTCGGGGATGTAGCGCGCTTTCGCACCGCTGGCATTCTCGTTGGAGGCTGCTAAGCTGATCTTCGCAGCCTCGGACGAGGTGCTGAGAGCACTGTAGAGGGTAACGCGAGGACAACATGGAAGCCGGCATGGTCACGCCTGCGCCGGCATTGGTGCGCTTCTCCGGCATTCAGAAGACCTACGATGGCGAGCATCTCGTGGTGAAGAACCTCGATCTCGACATCAGGAAGGGCGAGTTCATCACCCTGCTCGGCCCATCGGGCTCCGGCAAGACGACCACGCTGATGATGCTGGCTGGCTTCGAGGTTCCGACCCAGGGCGAGATCTACCTCACGGAACGGCCGATCAAGAACGTGCCGCCGCACAAGCGCGACATCGGCATGGTGTTCCAGAACTATGCCTTGTTTCCGCACCTGACGATCGCGGAGAATATCGCCTTCCCGCTCTCCGTTCGCAACACGAACAAGGCGGAAGCGCAGGAGCGCGTCAGCGCGGCGTTGCGCATGATCAAGATGGAGACCCTGGCGCACCGGCGCCCCGGGCAGCTGTCCGGCGGGCAGCAGCAGCGCGTGGCGCTGGCCCGCGCACTGGTCTTCAATCCGCAGCTCGTACTGATGGACGAGCCCCTGGGCGCCCTGGACAAGCGCCTGCGGGAGCAGATGCAGCTGGAGATCAAGCAGTTGCACGAGAGGATGGGCATCACAATCGTCTATGTCACCCACGACCAGAGCGAGGCGCTCACCATGTCGGACCGCATCGCCGTGTTCAACGACGGCATCGTGCAGCAGATCGACAGGCCCGACGCGCTGTACGAGCATCCGGTGAACAGCTTCGTCGCCCACTTCATCGGCGAGAACAATGTGCTGGCCGGCACCGTCGAGACGGTCGACAAGGACTATTGCCGCGTCGCGCTGGCGGGTGGCGGCGCCGTGACCGCACGGGCGGTCAACGTATCGGGCGCCGGCGCAGCGACCTCGCTGTCGGTGCGGCCGGAGCGGATCGCCATCATCCCGGACGGCACCTCCAGCGACGGACCGAACCGCCTGCCGGCCAAAGTGCAGAACACCATCTATCTCGGCGACCATGCGCTGGCCGTCCTCGATGTCGCCGGCAACGGGGAATTCATGGTCAAGCTTCAGCCCGGAGCGCACGACAGCCTGGTACATGGTGAAAGCGTGTTCATCACCTTCCGCCCCGAGGACTGCCTGGCGCTCGATCCGGTCTGATCCAGACCCGTATCGATCACCTCAACGCAACAAGATGAAGAAGGAACAACGACCATGCTGAAGCGCAAGATTGCTCTGGGTTTCGCCGCGGCGTTCAGCGCCAGCGCTGCACTGGTCACGGTCGCAGAGGCGCGTGACCTCACAATCGTGTCGTGGGGCGGCGCGTATCAGGATACCCAGAAGAAAGTCTATTTCGAGCCGTTCAAGAAGGCGGCCGGCGTTCCCATGAACGACGAATCCTGGGACGGCGGCGTCGGCGTGTTGCGCGCCAAGGTGCAGGGCGGCGCCGCCACCTGGGACGTCGTCCAGGTCGAGAGCGACGAGCTCGCGGTCGGCTGCGAGGAAGGCCTGTTCGAGAAGATGGACTATTCCAAGATCGGCGGCGAGGCCGCCTATATCCCGCCGTCGGTCAACGCTTGCGGCGTCGGCGCCATCCTCTACGATTTCGTTCTCGGCTACGACAAGGACAAGCTGAAGCAGGCGCCGGGTGGCTGGGCCGATTTCTTCGACACCAAGAAGATTCCGGGCAAGCGCGGCCTGCGCCAGGGCCCGAAGACCACGCTGGAGATCGCGCTGATGGCCGACGGCGTCGCGCCGAAGGACGTCTACAAGGTGCTGGCGACCGACGAGGGCGTCGAGCGCGCCTTCAAGAAGCTCGACACCATCAAGGGCGACATCGTCTGGTGGAAGGCCGGCGCCCAGCCGCCGCAACTGCTCGCCTCCGGCGAGGTCGCGATGACCTCGGTCTACAATGGCCGCATCGACACCGCGAACAAGAACGAGAAGAAGAACTTCGGCATGGTGTGGGACGGCGCGCTGTTCACCCTCGACAGCTGGGTCATCCTGAAGGGCAGCCCGAACAAGGACGCGGCCTACAAGTTCCTGGATTTCGTCGGCAAGGCGGAGAACCAGTCGAAATTGTCGGAGAACATTGCCTACGGCACCTCGAACAGGGACGCCGCCGGCAAGCTGCAGCCCGCCGTGCTGAAGGACCTGCCGACGGCCCCTGACAACATCAAGAACGCGGTCGAGATCAACGTCGGCTTCTGGCTCGAGAACATCGATCGCCTGACCGAGCGCTTCAACAAATGGGCCGCGAAGTAGCGCACGCCGCAAGGCTTGACCCATGACAGATGCGCGCTTGACCGGGGCCAATGCGTCGACCGAAGTGCCGCTCAAGCGCCGATTGAGGCGCGCAGAGCGATCACGCCAGGTCAAGGCATTGGCGCTGGTGCTGCCGCTTCTCGTCTTCCTGCTCTTCACGTTCGCCGGGCCCATCGCCGGCATGCTGTGGCGCGCGGTCGATGACAGGGAGGTGCGTCAGGTTCTGCCTCAAACGATCGCTGCTCTCGCCAACTGGGACGGCAAGGACCTGCCGGACGAAAAGGCCTACGCAGCGTTGGCAAGCGACATTCTGGCGGCGCGCGCCGCCGCCACCGTCGCGATCGCTGCCAAGCGGCTCAACTACGCGCTGAACGGTTTTCGCACGATCCTCACCAGCACGGCACGCAATCTGAAGGCAGCGCCCGAGCCCGGCACCGCAAAGGAGGCGCTGGTCAAGATCAACCCGGCCTGGCGCGAACGCACCACCTGGACGACGATCAGGGATGCCGGTGGCCCAGTGACCGGCTTCTACCTTCTCGCGGCACTAGACCTGACGCGGAACGTGGACGGCGCGATCGTCGCGGCCTCGCCGGATCAGGCCATCTACCGCGAAATTTTCGCCCGCACCTTCCTCATCAGCATCAGTGTCACGGCACTCTGCCTGTTGCTCGGCTTCCCGGTCGCTTACCTGCTGGCGACGCTGCCGCCCGGCCGCTCGAACCTGCTGATGATCTTCGTCCTGCTGCCGTTCTGGACATCGCTCCTGGTCCGCACCTGCGCCTGGATCGTGCTGTTGCAGAGCAAGGGCGTCGTGAACGACAGCCTGCACTGGCTTGGCATCATCGACGAGCCGTTGCGCCTGATCTACAACCGCTTCGGCGTCTGCGTGGCGATGACCCACGTGCTCCTGCCGTTCATGATCCTGCCGCTGTACAGCAGCATGAAGGCGATCTCGCCCGCCTACATGCGCGCCGCCGCTTCGCTCGGTGCGCCGCCCCTCACCGCCTTCCTGCGGATCTACCTGCCGCAGACGTTGCCTGGCATCGGTGCGGGAAGCCTGCTCGTCTTCATCCTGGCACTCGGCTACTACATCACGCCGGCCCTCGTCGGCGGCGCCGCCGATCAGATGATCAGCTACTTCATCGCGCTCTACACGACCGAGACGGCCAACTGGGGCCTTGCTTCGGCATTGGGTGCGGTGCTGCTGCTCGCCACCCTTCTGCTGGCGCTCGTCTACGGCAAGCTGGTGCAGGGCCAGCAGGTCACGGGAGGGATGAAGAATTGAGCGACAATTCCTCTCTCCGCACGCCGAGCCAGCGCATCGCGTGGACCGCGACCATCGTCATCTCCACGCTGGTGTTCATCTTCCTGATCGCGCCAATCCTGGCGATCATGCCGCTGTCCTTCAGCTCGGGCTCCTATCTCACCTATCCGCTGCCCGGCCTGTCCCTGCGCTGGTACGACGATTTCATCAATTCGCCGCGCTGGATGAATTCGCTGAAGAACAGCATGATCATCGGCGTCGCCTCGACGGCGCTGTCCATGGTGCTCGGCACGCTGGCCGCGCTGGGGCTGGCGCAGTGGAAGAGCCGGTTCAAGCCGCTCATTCTTGCATTCGTGCTGTCGCCGGTCGTCGTGCCCGGCGTCATCACCGCGGTCGGCCTGTATTTCTTCTTCGCGCCGATGGGACTGACCGGCAGCTATCTCGGCCTGATCCTGGCCCACACCGCGCTCGCGACGCCGTTTGTGGTGATCACGGTCGGCGCGACGCTGCAAAGCTTCGACACCAATCTTTCGCGCGCCGCCGCCTCGCTCGGCGCCTCGCCGCTTCAAGCATTCCGCCGTGTGATCCTGCCGTTGATCCTGCCTGGCCTCGCATCGGGCGCACTGTTCGCCTTCGCGACCAGCTTCGATGAGGTGGTGATTGTGCTGTTCATGGCAGGGCCGGAGCAACGCACGCTGCCGCGCGAAATGTTCAGCGGCATCCGCGAGAACATCAGCCCGACGATCACGGCAGCCGCGGTCATCCTGACGACGGTCTCGGTGATCCTCCTCGCCACCCTGGAAGGCCTGCGCCGGCGCAACGAACGGCTCAAGGGCAGCGGCTGAGGGGCGGCGCGCCGGATGAGAGATCTCTGTCCGCAACCACAGTATGGTAGGGTGGGCAAAGCGAAGCGTGCCCACCACTCCTATTGGAGTGTTGGATCGATGGTGGACACGGCGCAAGTGCGCCTTTGCCCACCCTACGATCCCGGACTCGCGGGAAGGAGACACTGTCTCGCCCGCAAGGGGAGAGGGTGAGGAACACCGCCCGCCCCTTCCGATTTTGCATCCCGCTATGGCGCGCACCGCTTAGCTGCCGCGATCGATAGTCGCTAGAACAGTCCCTGCAACAAAGCCCAAACAACAACACACAGGGAGAAACAAACATGCAAAAACTCATCGCCACCCTCGCTGCCGGTCTGGCCCTCGCCGCCACGTCCGGCGCGGCGCAGGCGCAGATTTCCGACGACGTCGTCAAGATCGGCGTGCTCACGGACATGTCGAGCCTCTATGCGGACGCGACTGGCAAGGGCTCGCTGGCCGCGGTCGAGATGGCGGTTGCCGATTACGGCGCCAAGGTTGCGGGCAAGCCCGTGCAGGTGGTCGCCGCCGATCACCAGAACAAGCCCGACGTCGGCGTCAACATCGCCCGCAACTGGTACGACAACGACAAGGTCGATGCGATCTTCGACGTGCCGACGTCCTCGGTGGCGCTGCCGATCTCGGCGCTGACGCGCGAGAAGAACAAGATCAACATCAATTCGGGCGGCGGCTCCTCCGACATCACCGGCGTTGCCTGCTCGCCCAACACCGTGCACTGGACCTACGACACCTATGCGCTATCGAACGTCGCCGGCAAGGCGATGGTCAAGCGCGGCGAGGACACCTGGTTCTTCGTCACCGCCGACTACGCCTTCGGCATGGCGCTGCAGCGCGACGCCGCCAACGTCGTCAAGGAGAGCGGCGGCAAGGTGCTCGGCGAGGTCCGTCATCCGCTCAACTCGTCGGACTTCTCCTCGTTCCTGCTGCAGGCCCAGGCCTCCAGGGCCAAGGTGGTCGCGCTGGCGAACGCCGGCGGCGACACCACCAACGCGCTGAAGCAGGCGGCCGAGTTCGGCCTGACCCAGGGCGGCCAGAAGATGATCGCGCTCTTGCAGGAGATCACCGACACGCACTCGCTCGGCATCAAGGCGACGCAAGGCCTGATCGTCACCGATGCCTTCTACTGGGACATGAACGAGGAGACGCGCGCCTTCTCAAAGCGCTTCAACGAGAAGGTCGGCCACATGCCGACCATGATCCAGGCCGGCCTCTATTCGGCGACCATGCACTATCTGAAGGCGATCGACGCTATCAAGACCGACGAAGCCCCGAAGGTGATGGCGCAGATGCGCGCGACGCCGGTCAACGACTTCTTCGCCAGGAACGGCAAGGTCCGCATCGACGGCCGCATGGTGCACGACATGTATCTGTTCGAGGTGAAGAAGCCCGAGGATTCCAAGGGCGAGTGGGACCTCTACAAGCTGATCGCCACCGTGCCCGGCGACGAGGCGTTCCGTCCGCTCGACAAGGGCGGCTGCCCGCTGGTGACGCACTAGCTTCGGCATTTTCCGTCATTGCGAGCGAAGCGTAGCAATCCAGAATCCCTCCACGGCGACAGTCTGGATTGCTTCGTCGCAAGAGCTCCTCGCAATGACTAAGACACGACGGCGCGCCCGGTGAAAACCGGGCGCGCCTCGTTTAGCTGCTCACGCGAACCGCATTACTCCGAATACTTGAACTCGGGCATGTTCTTCAGCTCTTCCTTGCTCGCATTGAACATGGCGTGATCCGGATACCATTTCGACGAGGACGACGTCGTGGTCGTCGCGGTCTTGTCGGTGCCGGTCGCAGCGCCGGTCGTGGTCGACGCAGCGGGCTTGGCGCCCGGATTCGTCGCGGCGCCGGTATAGGCCACGGCCTCGTTGACGAACTTCAACTTCTCGTACGGCACGGCGACCAGATGCTCGCCCATTCCGAGGAAGCCGCCGACGCCGATCACGGCAATCTTGACGTTGCCGCTCTTGTCCATCAGCAACTCGTTGATCGAGCCGATGTTCTCGTTGGCCTCATTGTAGACCTTCAGGCCCGACATCTTCGACGTACGCCACTCGCCGGAAGCGGTCGTGGTGGCCGTCGTGGCGGCGGCCGGCGCCTTGTCGGTGGTGGCGGTCGGCGCTTGCGCGAACGCAAAGGTTGCAAGCAGCGCGGTGCCGGCGAGGCCGGCGGCGATCGATTTCGTCAGCATGTTGTCCTCTCCTTCACAGAAAACTCGTGTTGAGAAAACAGCGCTGAACACACGCAGTTCCTTGCGCGCGGCAATTTCGTCGCGCGATGCGCGAGCGGGAAAGTCTCGCGAGGCGTTCCTACGTCACCCAGGAACATTTTGCGGCGCACGGTTCCCCGCCGACGATCGTGCGCCCTGGGTGAAGCACGGTCGCGGCGAGGAACGCGCCAACCCGCGTCGCGCGAGGTCAGCTCTTGTAGTCGATCAGAAGTGCGGAAAAATCCGAATTGCCGGACGAACTGCCGCTGGCGCCGTAGGATGAGCTCGACGATTGCGACTGCTGGAGCGCCTGCAGGAACTGCTGGAGGATCTCGGCCGTGGTGGAAACCGCCGACGTGCTGGTCGTGTCCGTCGTCGTCGACGAATCCGAAGAGCTGTCGTCCGGCGGCGGACCGGGCGGAGGTCCGCCTGCGCCGCCGGGCCCGCCCGCCCCGCCGGGACCGTTCGCGAAGGCGGACTGAAACACGCTCTTGAGCTCGTCGGCCTGGTCCGAGGTCAGCGTGCCGTTCGACACCTCGTTGGAAATGAGGTCGTCGATCTTCGACTGCATCTCGTCCTTGGAGGGACGCGTGCCGCTCGACTGGTCGCTCGACCGGCTCTGCTGGAGCGCCGTGTCGATGTCGGTCAGCGCCGTCGAAAGCGCCGACTGGTCCGACGACGAGATCGTGCCGGCGGACACTTCCGATTGCAGTTCCTGCTGCAGCCGCTGCAACGGCGACTGGTAATTGCCGGCGGAGGCCGCCGAAATCGAGGTCATGATGGCTCCGTGGTTTTTGCGGGCTTTCGTGGCCGACACCGCCACGGTATGGTTAACGGCCTTAACGAGACCTTGCTGCTTTCCTGCCCGGTCGTGTCCCGGTGTTACCGCAAGGGCTACGGAAACAATCTGAAACAAAAATCTTCGCCTTTTGGCCCTAATCTTGGACAAACAAAGCGCATGGCCATTCCCAATCCCAACATCCTGGTCGTCGAAGACGACCGCGAAACCCGGACGTTGATTGCGAAGTACCTGCGCAACAACGCCTGCAACGTCACCGCCGTGAGCGACGGCCGCGAGATGTCGCGCGCCATGGCCGATCATCGCGTGGACCTCATCATCCTCGACGTCATGCTGCCGGGCGAGGACGGCCTCAGCCTGTGCCGCAAGGTACGTTCGGAGGCGCAGACGCCGATCATCATGCTGACCGCGCGCGGTGAGGACATCGACCGCATCGTCGGCCTCGAGATGGGCGCGGACGACTATCTGCCGAAACCGTTCAACCCGCGCGAGCTGCTCGCGCGCATCAACGCGGTGCTCCGTCGCCAGGCCGCAGCGCAGGCGGCAAGCTCGATCGAAGGCGCGAGCACGCTCGCCTTCGAAGGCTGGCGCATCGATTTGCGCCTGCGCGAGCTGCGCAATCCCGAAGGCGCGCGCGTCGCGGTGACCAGCGCCGAGTTCGACCTCTTGCGCACGTTCTGCGAGCGGCCCGGCCGCGTGCTGTCGCGCGACAGCCTGCTCGACCTCACGCAAGGGCGCAACACCGGCTCGTTCGAACGCTCCATCGACGTGCTGGTCAGCCGCATCCGCCGCAAGATCGAGCCCAATCCGGCCGATCCGACCATCATCAAGACGGTGCGTTCCGGCGGCTATCTGTTCACGCCGCGAACCGAAGCGGCGAGCAACGAGGCGGTTGCGGCTCCTCTGGGCAACTGAGGCGGCGCCGACGATGAAGCCGTTCGGGTTCTTCCACCTCAAGGGTATCGGCGGACAGATCGCCGCGCTGGTGGTGGCGTCGACCGTTGCGCTCCATCTCGTCGTCACCACCGCCTTCCTGATCAGCCGGCCGGACCGCCCGGACACGCCGCCGGACGGCGCCCATCAATTGACCGATGCCGCACTGCTGCTCGGCTCGGCCGAGCCCGGCGAACGGCCGCGCCTCGTTGCCGATCTCGCGCGCGCCTTCCCCAGGCTCGGCATCAAATTGCTCGCGCCCGGCGCCGCCGCGATCGTCGAACACAGCGACGGTGGGCACCTGCATGGGATGCGCCGGCATCTCGGACGGGGCTACAAGGCGGTGCAGCTGGATTCGGGTGGCGGCGCGCATCGCGTCGGCGTCGAATTGCCCGACGGCACCGTGATCGCGGGCCATGTCGACGGCGGCCCGCGGCCGTGGCTCTGGGGCGCGCCGTGGCTGACGACGCTGATGAGCGCCTTCATCTGCGTGACCGTGCTCGGCCTGTGGGCGGCGCGTGCTCTGGCGGCTCCGCTGTCGTCCTTTGCCAAGGCCGCAGAGAATTTCAGCCTGGACGGCACCGCCGAGCCGCTGCCCGAGCGCGGCCCGGAAGAGATCCGCCTGGTGGCGCGCGCGCTCAACCGCATGCACGAGCGGATCGCGCGGCTGATGTCCGATCGCACGCGGATGCTGGCCGCGATCAGCCACGATCTGCGTACGCCGATCACGCGGCTGCGCCTGCGTGCCGAGTTCATCGAGGACGAGGGCAACCGCAAGCGCATGCTGATCGACCTCGACCAGATGCGCTCGATGCTGGAATCCGTGCTGTCGCTGCTGCGCAACGACCGCAAGATCGAAGCGGTGACGCTGGTGGACATCGCGAGCACGCTCCAGCTCGTCGCCGACCAGTTCGGCGACATGGGCCATGTCGTGCATTACGAGGGACCGATCTCGGCGACGGCCGCCGCGCGGCCAGACGATCTGCATCGCGGCGTCACCAATCTCGTCGAGAACGCGGTGCGCTTCGGCGCCGAGGTGACGATCCGCCTCGATGTATCAGGCACCAAGCTCGTCATCGACGTCGAGGACGACGGTCCCGGCATTTCGGATGCGCGCAAGCAGGAGATGCTGGAGCCGTTCGTGCGCGGCGACGACGCGCGCACCATGGACGAGTCCACCGGCTTCGGCCTCGGCCTGTCGATCGCGCGCGCGATCGCGATCGCCCATGGCGGCGAGCTGTCGCTGCACGACCGCGAGCCGCATGGCTTGATCGTGCGGATGCAATTGCCGCTCTGGCAACAGCCGCGGCTGGCCGCGTAGGCACGATCCGGACCCGAAGGGCCGCGTTAGCGCAAAGCGTGCAGCGGTTTTCCGAAAGGCTCAGCCCTCAGGCGGCGAGCGGCGGGTGCTGGATCGCGTGCTCATCGAAGATCGCGACCGCCTCGAAGCGATAGCCGCAGGCCTGGCACTTCCAGAGATAGGAAACGCGGCCTTCGCCCGGCTCGATCCAGTCCGGCTTGGGAATCGGCGTGCCGCATTGGGCACACGGGTTCTGCTTGGGGATGCCAATGTCTGCTCGGGTCATGGACGTCCTCCCGCTGATTTTGAATAGCGATTTTTGGGCGAAGCACGAATGGACAGACCTGCTGTCGCGTAAGGCACTCCACCAAGTCCGAACTTAACCTGGGTTTGAGTCGTAAAAGCGACGGCTCGGCGAAAATCGCCGGTGGCGGCGTTTCGCCACATCATCGCCGTGTTCCCACGGCCTAACGCGCACGGGGGCAGGTCCGTTCTGCCGAGGAATAATTCGATGAGATTTTTACGCATTGCCGCGCTGCTCGCGGCCGGATTGGCGTCGTCGCAGGCCGCATTTGCGGGCGAGGCCGACTATGCCGCGATGGTCGCGGCCCATGCCCGCGCCAACGGCGTGCCGGAAGCGCTGGTGCATCGCGTCATCATGCGCGAGAGCCGCTATCAGCCCGGCCTCGTCGGCCATGGCGGCACCATCGGGCTGATGCAGATCAAGCTCGCGACCGCCCGCGGGGTCGGCTACACCGGCGATGCTGCCGGCCTGCGCGATCCCGAGACCAACCTCACCTATGCGGTGAAATACCTCGCCGGCGCCTATCGCGCCGCCAATGGCGACCACGCTAGAGCTGTGCGTTATTTCGCGGGCGGCTATTACTACGTTGCAAAGCGGCAGCGGCAGGAAACGGCGCAGCAGATGCTGCAGCAGGCCAGCAGCGAGACCTGGCTGGAGCCGAACGGCAATCCGCAGCCGATGTTCGGTACGGTGCCGCACAAGAAGCTCGCCCAGCGCGTCCGCAACGCGCGGGCGCAGGCGTTGAAGTAGCCTCCCGTGTCGTCCCGGACGCGCTGCAACGCCTTAGCGTTGCTGCGCAGAGCCGGGACCCAGCAACTTCCGCACGAAAATGGGCCCCGGTTCAGCAGCGCATCACTACGTGCTGCGCTGCGCCCGGGGCACGGCTGCGGTTCCCACCTAACGCGTTGACCACCCCGCCCCGCTGGCATACATTAGAGCCGTTCCGAGGGGTGCTCCGAGGAGGAGCTGAGATACCGCTAAATGGGCAAGCCTGCACTTCAGCAAGCCGGCCCAGGACCGCGGTGACCCTTTGAACCTGATCCGGGTCATGCCGGCGAAGGGACAGGGATGTTGCAGACGACCAAGCGATCGGATTCACCGGTATCCATCATCGGCGCAGGCATTGCGGGCGCCTGGCAGGCGCTGTTGTTCGCGCAGGCCGGCCACGCCGTCACCTTGCACGAGCGCGGTGACGCGGAGATGACCGATTCCACCAGCCATTGGGCCGGCGGCATGCTCGCGCCCTATTGCGAGGCGGAGGTCGCCGAACCCATCATCTCCAGGCTCGGCGAACGCTCGCTCGATCTGTGGCGGCGCGAGCTGCCCGACACGCCCTTCAACGGCTCGCTGGTCGTCGCCCTGCCGCGCGAGCGCAGCGACTACGAGCGCTTTGCCCGGATGACCGAGGGGCACGAGCGGCTCGATGCCGCCGGCCTCGCCCAGTTGGAACCGTCGCTGGAAGGCCGCTTCCGCGACGCCCTGTTCTTCCCGAGCGAGGGCCATGTCGAGCCGCGCCGCGTGCTGCCGAAGCTGCACGAGCGCATCCGCGCGGCCGGCGGCACCATCAAGTTCTGCAGCGACGTTTCTGCCGCCGATCTCGACGGCATCGTGATCGACTGCCGCGGCCTGTCCGCGCGCGACGAGCAGAGCGAGCTGCGCGGCGTCAAGGGCGAGATGATCCTGATCGAGACCGGCGAGGTGCAGCTGTCGCGCCCGGTGCGGCTGATCCATCCGCGCTGGCCGCTCTACGTGATCCCGCGCGAGGACAATCTGTTCATGCTGGGCGCGACCTCGATCGAGGCCGAGGACACCGGCGTCAGCGTCCGCTCCGCGCTGGAGTTGCTCGGCGCGGCCTACGCCGTGCATCCCGCCTTCGGCGAGGCCCGCATCGTCGAGTTCGGCTCCGGCCTTCGTCCCGCCTTCCCCGACAATCTCCCGCGCATCGGCGTTCGCGGCGGCAGGATCACCGTCAACGGCCTCTACCGCCACGGCTTCCTGGTCGCGCCCGCGCTCGCCGAGCTGACGCTGAACTATGTCGAGCGCGGCCAGATCGACAACGAGGTGATGCGATGCGGGTGATCGTAAACGGCGAGCAGCGCGAGGTGGCCTCCGTGAGCGTCGATGCGCTGCTCGGCGAGCTCGACTACGAGGGCACGCATTTCGCGATCGCGCTCAACTACGACGTCGTGCCGAAAAGCCGCTGGGCCGAGACCGCGTTGAAGGCGGGCGACGAGATCGAGATCATCACGCCGCGGCAGGGAGGGTGAGGTGACGACGCGCACACTCTCTCCACGTGTCGTCCCGGCGAAGGCCGGGACCCATAACCACCGCCCTCCGTTGGGCGGAAGGTCTCTGCCAGAGTGCCCCAAGCGAGATCACGCGGTATGGGTCCCGGCCCCCGTGCGCAATTGCGCACTAGGCCGGGACGACAGCTATATCCAGGGAGACACCTGAGCCATGGTGACCTTCTACGGCAAAACCTTCTCTTCCCGCCTGCTGATCGGCAGCGCGCTGTATCCCTCGCCGGCGATCATGCAGGACGCGATCCGCGCCTCCGGCTCGAACATCGTCACGGTGTCGCTGCGGCGCGAATCCGCCGGCGGCAAGTCGGGCGATGCGTTCTGGAAGCTGATCCGCGAGCTCGACGTCACCGTGCTGCCGAACACCGCCGGCTGCCGCACCGTGCGCGAGGCCGTGACCACCGCAAAACTCGCGCGCGAATTGTTCGGCACCTCCTGGATCAAGCTCGAAGTCATCGCCGACAACGACACGCTGCAGCCCGACGTCGTCGGCCTCGTCGAAGCCGCGGCCATCCTGACCAAGGACGGCTTTGAGGTGTTCCCCTATTGCACCGAGGATCTCTCGGTCGCCAACCGCCTGGTCGATGCCGGCTGCAAGGTGGTGATGCCGTGGGCCGCCCCGATCGGCAGCGCCAAGGGCATCACCAACCGCGATGCATTGAAGCTGCTGCGCGAGCGGCTGCCCGATATCACGCTGGTGGTCGATGCCGGCATCGGCGCGCCCTCGCACGCCGCGCACGCCCTCGAGCTCGGCTTTGACGCCGTGCTGCTCAACACCGCCATTGCAAAGGCTGCCGATCCCGTCGCGATGGCCAACGCCTTCCGCCTCGGCGTCGAGGCCGGCCGCACCGCTTATGAAGCCGGGCTGATGAACGCCCGCGACTTCGCCTCTCCTTCAACCCCTGTCGTTGGGACCCCGTTCTGGCATGCCGTATCCTGATCGCTTCTATCCCGTCGTCGACAGCCTCAACTGGGTCGAACGCCTGACAAAACTCGGCGTCGGCACCATCCAGCTGCGCGCCAAGGATCTCAACGACGCCGACGCGCTGCAGATCGTCAGCGACGCGCTGGCGATCACGAAGGACACGCAGGCGAAGCTGGTCGTGAACGACTATTGGCGCGCGGCCGTGGTCGCCGGCGCAAAATATCTGCATCTCGGCCAGGAGGACCTCGCCGACGCGGACCTCAAGGCGATCCGCGAGGCCGGCATGTCGCTCGGCGTCTCCACCCATGACGACGACGAGCTTGCGACCGCTCTCGCGGCGCAGCCCGATTACGTCGCGCTCGGCCCGATCTTCTTCACCACGCTCAAGTCGATGCGCTTCGAGCCGCAGGGCATTCCGAAGATCACGGATTGGAAGAAGCGCATCGGCAACATCCTGCTGGTCGCGATCGGCGGCATCAAGTTCGAGCACGCCGCGGAGATTTTTGCGGCGGGCGCGGATTCCATCGCGGTGGTCAGTGACGTCACCCAGAACGCCGACCCGGATGCCCGCGTGCGGCAATGGCTCGGCCTGTCGACGGAGGCTGCGTGATGCCCCTACTCTCTCCACTCGTCATTGCGAGGAGCCCTTGCGACGAAGCAATCCAGACTGCCTCGGCAGAGAGATTCTGGATTGCTTCGCTACGCTCGCAATGACGGAGCCAACGATCACCGCCGTCGCTTCGGCGCACTCACAGCAGAATTAAACCGGAGGATCCCATGAACATCCGCTCCAACCCCGACAAGACCGTCCCCGCCGTCACCACCGGCCCGCTGCCCTCCTCGCGAAAAATCTTTGCATCCCCGGATGCCGCGCCCGACCTGCGCGTGCCCTTGCGCGAGATCATCCTGTCCGAAGGTGCCGGCGAGCCGAACCTGCCGGTGTACGACACCTCGGGCCCCTACACCGACCCGAGCGTGACGATCGACGTCAACGCCGGTCTTGCCCGCAGCCGCAAGCAATGGGTGCTGGAGCGCGGCGGCGTCGAGGAATATGACGGGCGCCAGATCAAGCCGGAAGACAATGGCAGCGTCTCCACCGACAAGGCCGCGCGCGCGTTCAGCGCCTATCACAAGCCGCTGCGCGGCCTCGACGGCCACAAGATCACGCAGCTCGAATTCGCCCGCGCCGGCATCATCACCAAGGAGATGATCTACGTCGCCGCCCGCGAAAACCTCGGCCGCAAGCAGCAGCTCGAGCGTGCGGAAGCCGCCCTCGCCGACGGCGAAAGCTTCGGCGCTTCGGTGCCGGCCTTCATCACGCCGGAGTTCGTGCGCGACGAGATCGCGCGCGGCCGCGCCATCATCCCCTCCAACATCAACCACTCCGAGCTCGAGCCGATGATCATCGGCCGCAACTTCCTGACCAAGATCAACGCCAACATCGGCAACTCGGCGGTGACGTCGTCGGTCGAGGAAGAGGTCGAGAAGATGGTCTGGGCGATCCGCTGGGGCGCCGACACCGTGATGGACCTCTCCACGGGCCGCAACATCCACACCACGCGCGAATGGATTTTGCGCAACTCGCCGGTGCCGATCGGCACCGTTCCCATTTATCAGGCGCTGGAGAAGTGCGACGGCGATCCGGTGAAGCTGACCTGGGAGCTCTACAAGGACACGCTGATCGAGCAGTGCGAGCAGGGCGTTGACTATTTCACCATCCACGCCGGCGTGCGCCTGCAATACATCCACCTCACCGCCAACCGCGTCACCGGTATCGTCTCGCGTGGCGGCTCGATCATGGCGAAGTGGTGCCTGGCGCATCACAAGGAGAGCTTCCTCTACACCCATTTCGACGAGATCTGCGACCTGATGCGCAAGTATGACGTCTCGTTCTCGCTCGGCGACGGCCTGCGTCCCGGCTCGATCGCGGATGCCAACGACCGCGCGCAGTTCGCGGAGTTGGAGACGCTCGGCGAGCTCACCAAGATCGCGTGGGACAAGGGCTGCCAGGTCATGATCGAAGGCCCCGGCCACGTGCCGATGCACAAGATCAAGATCAACATGGACAAGCAGCTCAAGGAGTGTGGCGAAGCGCCGTTCTACACGCTTGGACCGCTGACCACCGACATCGCGCCGGGCTATGACCACATTACGTCAGGCATCGGCGCCGCCATGATCGGCTGGTTCGGCTGCGCCATGCTCTGCTACGTCACGCCGAAGGAGCATCTCGGCCTGCCCGACCGCAACGACGTCAAGGTCGGTGTCATCACCTACAAGATCGCCGCGCACGCCTCCG
Organism: Bradyrhizobium sp. 14AA; assembly: GCF_054185205.1. Taxonomy (NCBI): domain Bacteria; kingdom Pseudomonadati; phylum Pseudomonadota; class Alphaproteobacteria; order Hyphomicrobiales; family Nitrobacteraceae; genus Bradyrhizobium; species Bradyrhizobium sp. 14AA. The sequence goes on from NZ_JAVAYM010000002.1 coordinate 580,975, forward strand.
ATCTCGCCAAGGGCCACCCCGCAGCCCAACTGCGCGACGACGCCCTCTCCCGCGCGAGGTTCGACTTCCGCTGGAGCGACCAGTTCAACCTCGGCCTCGACCCCGACACCGCCAAGAACTTCCACGACGAGACCCTGCCGAAGGAAGCCCACAAGGTCGCCCATTTCTGCTCGATGTGCGGACCAAAGTTCTGCTCGATGAAGATCACGCAGGACGTGCGGGATTATGCGGCGACGCTGAATGATCCGAACTCGGTGGGGATGTCGATGAGTGGCACCGCCGAAGACGGCATGGCCAGGATGAGCGCGAAGTTCAAGGAGATGGGGAGCAGCGTTTATCTGGATGCGGAGAAGGTGAAGGAGAGTAATCGGGTGTTGTGAGGAGCTTCGCTTGCCATTCCCTCTGTAAGAGCAAACATACGAAAGCCGGGCGAAATGCCCGGCTTTTTTTTTGCGAAGCATCCCTTCAAGAAATCATCTTCTTCAACAGCGGCTGATCCTCTTTGACAGCGGGTGAGCATTGCGCCTCCCAAGGGAAACGCCTGTTGACGTCTTGCCAGACGACTTGGAGACACGGGAATGCGAACCGCGACTTCTGGTAAAACCAGATCGCCGTGCCGAGATATTCGCGGTAGACCCCGAGCGGCACCTGCCAGAAGCCGAGCTTGTAGCCGTTCTCCAGCAGGTCATCGGCGACATCGCCGTCGACGAATTGATGCCCTGCTGCGATGCGATCGCGGATAAGGTTGATGATGGCCTGGGCGGTTTCGGCTCTCTGGCCGAAGACAATGAGCTCGGGGTGGCCGTAGTTCAGATAGAGGCCGATTGAAAATGCAAACGGCGGGTTTGCATCGGATATGCCTGTGATATGGCAGCCGTGATTGCGGACGTTGCGCAAGATCACCTTGTCGGCTTCGTGCTCGGGCTCCGGCCACTCGAATTGATCTTGCATTCTTATCCCGACGAAGTTGGTGAGCATGTCTTGCTCAGCTCGGTCCAGCCTACAAGACTCGCATGTAGGATGTGTAGCCCGGATGAGCGAAGCGACATCCGGGATTGACAGTGGCCCCGCATGTCGCTGACGCTCATGCGGGCTACAATATTGCGGATAACTACGTGCCCGGCATCACCCCCCACCGCCTCCCCGACCAACTCCGCCCCAACCTCCGCCTCGTCTTCGTCGGCACCGCCGCCTCGACGCGCTCGGCCGAGCTCGGGCACTATTACGCCCATCCCGGCAACCGCTTCTGGCGCGCGATCCATGAGGCCGGGATCACGCCGCGGCGCTATCAGCCGAGTGAGTTTGCGTCGCTGATCGAACTCGGGATCGGCTTCACCGATCTCTCCAAGTCGGGCGCGGGGATGGATCACCAGATCGCGGCGGAGACGATCGACGTGCCCGGCTTCAGGGCGAAGATCGAAAAGTATCGGCCGAGGACGATTGCGTTCACGAGCAAGAAGGCGGCGAGCTTGTTTTATGGCAGGCCGTCGAGCGGGGTTTCGCTGGGGCGGCAGGCGCGTGATGAAAGCTTGCCGGACATCTTCGTGCTGCCGTCGCCGTCAGGTGCAGCGTCCGGGCATTGGACGCTGGAGCCGTGGCGGGAACTGGCGGCGTGGATTGCTGCGTAGGGTGGGTTAGCTGCGCGGATGCGCAAAGCGCAGGCCGGGAAGCGTAACCCACCGCTTCTGTCGCCGGAGGCAGAAGAGGTGGGTTACGCCTTGCGCCGTTCCGTGTTGAGCGACCGCGTACGCGAGCGAGGTTCATGCAAAATTTTTCAAGAATACGCCAACCGCCGTAAGAACAGCAGAGGCTCCCAGCACTGGCCCCTTGTCGTATTCCGCTATCTTCCTAACCAACAACTCAAGTACTTTGTACGCCAGCCCCATCACGGCAAGTATGAGAACGGAGAACAGCACGTTACCCAAGACGCCTGCAGTTGAGAGAACAGGATACGCAACAATCGCAAGCCCATTCGCCAGAAATGCAAAAGCGTCATCAGAAATGAACGAACTCAAAAGGATGTAGAGCGCCGTCACGATCGCGCCATATACCAGCAAGACCGCAGCGTAAGTGACCACGACGCAGAAACTCACGGACGCGATGTTGTTGCCGGACAAACCTATAAGATAGCCTCTGTACATCCACTTATGAATTTTTGGAGAGCCTAAACACATCGCCGCAATGAGCATCCATGGCACAGTAAGCAGTAAATTTCCAAAATGGAGAGTCAGCACGCTCGTCAAGGTAGGACCCAACATGATGAGCCAGAAGAATACATCCTGAGACCTGAGGCGCTCCACTCTCAACATTTGGTTCTGCGAGGAAAGCCAATACCAGACCCTCACCGACCTATCGCCCAGCCACTCTTTTTGAGACTTCGACAAAAAGAAATCCACGGATCCGACCGCACCGGCTGCAACCCCTGCTGCAACCGCAATCTCACCCGCCAAGCCTGCAAAACCCGACGACATGCCAAATCCCATTTGGCTGCAATTTATGCGTAAAGCGATCTCACTATCACAATTATAGATTGCTTACAATCTTTGGTCGACCGGACCATACCTCAAGGAGGCGAACTTGTTTTACGTCAGGCCGTCGACCAGGATTTCGCTGGGGTGGCAGCGGCGCGACGAGAGATTGCCGGAGATGTTTGTGCTGCCGTCGCCATCTGGTGCAGCGTCCGGGCATTGGACGCTGGAGCCGTGGCGGGAGCTGGCGGCGTGGATCGCTGCGTAGGGTGGGTTAGACGCGCGGCTGCGCAAAGCGCAGGCCGCGCGGCGTAACCCACCGCTTCTGTCGCCGCGGAGGCAGAAGTGGTGGGTTACGCCTTGTGCTGTCCCGTGTTGAGCGACCGTGTATGCGAGCGGCTAACCCACCCTACGCACTCACGCTCAGTCGTCGTCCTGGCGAAGGCCGGGACCTCCGCGCTTGCGCTCGTCGCGATAACCACAGGGAGCAGCTTGGCGAAGACTCGTCGTTCGGTATTGCGGCCGTTCGCAACAAATAGATCACGTGGTATGGGTCCCGGCGTTCGCCGGCACGACACCGTGGATGTGGCAAGCGCCGCACCCATTGCATCCACCCCCACGCCCCTGCATGCTGCCCCCGCCACCCCGGAGGAGCCCGCCCATGCTGACCCTCTACTCCTACCCACAACTGTTCGGCGTCGCCGACAACAACGGCTACGGCCTCAAGGTCTACGCTTTCCTCAAGCTCGCCGGCGTGCCGTTCGTGCACGAGCACATCTTCGATGCCTCCGCCGCGCCACGCGGGCAGTTGCCTTACATCGTGGACGACGGCGAGACCATCGGCGACAGCGAGACGATCATCGCGCATGCGATCAGCAAGTATCGCCTCGGCATCGATGCGGCGCTGTCGGCCGAGCAGCGGCGGACCAACCATCTCGTCACGCGCATGCTGGACGATCTCTATTGGGTGATGTCGTATTCGCGCTGGAAGGACGAGCGCTTCTATCCGGCGTTTCGCGACGGTTTTATCGCGCAGCATCCGCAGGTGAGTGCGGAGGGGTTCGAGAAGGCGAAGGCGTACAACGCGCAGCGCTATCACTACCAGGGCATCGGCCGCTACACGCCGGAGCAAGCCTACGCGCGCGGGCTTGCCGACCTGCAGGTGCTGGCGGAGATGGTGCCGGCCGCGGGCTTCGTGCACGGCGCGGCGCCGACCAGCTGTGATGCCGGCATCTACGGCTTCGTCGCCAACATCTATTATTTTCCGATCCCGACGCCGCTGAAGGCCTTCGTCGATGCGCACGAAAATCTCGTCGCGCATTGCGAGCGGATTCATGCGGCGGTGAGCGGATCGTAGGCTCGTAGGGTGGGCAAAGCGAAGCGTGCCCACCAACTTTTTCGCATATCGCTAACGCCGATTGGTGGGCACGGCGCTTACGCGCCTTTGCCCACCCTACGCAGCTTCCACGCGGTGACAGAAGTGGTGGGTTACGCCCGGCGGATTGCGCTTCGCGCATCCGCAGGGCTAACCCACCCTACGGCACCGTGCCCTACCGCATCGTGATCGCGAGGCCGCTGAGATCCGCATTCGCCATCAGGCCGACCTGCGTGCCGGCGAGTTCCAGCACGGCGCCCTTCTGGTTGGTCAGCACGATGGCGCGCGCACCGGCGCCGACCGCAAGGCCCGCACCGGCGGCGCCGTAGACGCCGGCGACGTCGGAGGGCCGGTTGATGTTGGAGACGCGGCCGCGCAGCACGGTCTTGGAGCCGCCGAACACCAGGCCGTAGTCGAGTCCGCCGGTCGAGAGCGCATAGGAGCGGCCGCGGAAGTTCAGCACGCCGGAGCCGCCGGACCCGCCGATGATCCAGCCCGCCTTGTAGATCGTCAGCGTCACGAAGCCGCTGTCGGCCAGCGCCGAGGTCGAGAGCCCGGCCAGGGCGGCAATGGCGACTAGCGCCGCGCGGAAGGTGGATGCGATCTTCATGGGTGTCTCCGGGGGCTATTTTTTAGGGAGGAAAGCGAATCAGACGAGCCGAATTTATCCGATGGATCGCGGCGGGAACATGATGGGATGGACGTGGGACGCAAGGCGACGCAACGCATTCAACCGTCATCGCCCGGTTTTGCCGGGCGATCCAGTATTCCAGAGACGGCGTTGACTGAACCGAGAAGCCGCGGCGTACCGGATGCCCCGCCTCCGCGGGGCATGACAGCGGTTGTGTTTGGCACGACCGGTCACCCATCGCCATCATGCCATTCTGCTCCTGTTTTGCCCGACGGGTCAAGCAATACTTCGGATTACAAGAAGTTGAGAAAATCCAACGCCTTCCCTACTGTGCATGGGGTTGTTTTCGCATTTCTTGTCTTGCACCCCCTCCGCCGTCCCCAATGCCGATTGCAACTCCCCCGCATCCCGCTACGCTCATGCCGGTCACGCGACCGTTCCATTCCCGAGGTGATGCCATGCCGATCCAGCATTTCGCGCCCCCGCCGCACGTCAAGGCGCCGCCGCTGTCCTTTGCCACCCGCGTCGGCGATCTCCTGTTCATCTCCGGTATTCCCGGCTTCGACGCCTATGGCGCGCTGCCCGAGGGTTTCGAGGCGCAGTTCGCCAACGTCGTCGTCAACATCAAGCGCGTGCTGGAGGAAGCTGGCGCCGGTGTCCGCGACCTCGCCAAGGTCAACGTGCTCCTGACCCGCGCCTCCGACGTCGCCGCCATGAACGCGCTCTATGCCGGTGCCCTCGGCCCGCCGCCCTATCCGGCGCGCACCACCTGCGTCGTCCATGCGCTACCCGATCCGAGGATGCTGATCGAGATCGAGGCGGTGGCCTCGCTGGCGAAGTGAGCACGTGTGGCTTGCAGGGCACGCAGCCGAACCAAGTGCCCTGGATCGCCTGACATGTCCGTGAAACGACGGCTCCCCGGCTTGCAAAGGACCGGCTTTTACCGCACGAATTTTTTGGTCACACGTCCCCCATCAGGAGATATTTCATGCGTCGCGTTCTCGCCCTTTGTGCCGTTGCCGGCATCGCTAGTTCCGTGTTTGCCGTGCCCGCCTCGGCGGCAGTCGGCTATTACGTGATCCGCTGGGACAACACCGGCATCTGCCAGGTCTGGAACGAGGACCTGAAGTACAAGCCGTTCCAGTGGGGCGTGTCGACCTACAAGGTCGTCAGCAAGCCGCTCCCGACCTTCACGGCGGCTTCCGAGCTGCAGATCAAGCTGCGCGCGGAGCGCCGCTGCACGCTCTAAGCTTTACGCGACAGATCGAATTCAAAGGGCGGGCCGCGCGAGCGACCCGCCCTTTTCTTTTTGCAGCGGCCCCCGCGTTTTCCGCCACCAGATCGCGCAATTCCCGCGGCGCCCCTTTGAACCTGATCAGCGTGCGGAACTACTCACATCTTGTCCGGGGCGCATCCCCAAAGCGTCCCGCGCCATCCCTCCCCATCATTGTCGGGAGGCGCATCACATCTTTCATTCGAGGAGCTGATCATGCGTCGTATTTCCATGCTGTGCGCTGCTGCCGGTCTTGCCGTCACCGCGTTCGTCGCCGCGAGCCCTGCCCAAGCCAGCTATCACCTGATCCGCTGGCAGGACACCGGCTTCTGCCAGATCTGGGACGAGAGCATCCCGACCACGCCGTGGCCGGCCGGCTACCACCGCGCCAGCGCGACAGTGCCGACCATTCTCGACGCACTGGCACTGAAGGATCACGCGCTGAAGAACGGCCACTGCAGCTGGTAAGACTTTCGATCGGCGGACGACAAGCGTCGGGCAAGGATGCGATGCAAGCATCCTTGCCCGTTCGCGTTTCCATCCGGTTTCTGCGGGATCAATCGATGCGCACGCTCACCACGACAGTCGCCATCCTCAGCGCAACGCTCGCGCTCGCCGCGACAGCGCAGGCGCAGGCCCGGCAATCCTTCCGCGTGATCTCGCCGATCTTCGGCCAGCTCGTCAGCTTCGCGATGCCGTCGAATTTCGTGGCGGTGTTCGAGAACACCAAGGGCGGCCACTACATCCGCGAGGCCGTGCTGAAGGGCGAGACGCCGGAGCGCTGGACGCAGATGATCACGGTCACCGGCGAGAAGGGCATGACGCTGACGCCAGGCGCATCGCCGGAGACGTTTGCAGCCTCGATCGCCGGCGGTTTCAAATCGGCCTGCCCCGACAGCTTTGCGGTGCAGCCGCTCGGCGCCACGCAATTCGGCCGCTTCGAGGGTTTCGTTGCCGTGATCGGCTGCGGCCGCGTCGACAGCGGCCCGACGCGGCACAGCGAGACCGCGCTGCTGGTCACGCTGAAGGGCACGAGCGACTACTACACCATCCAATGGGCCGAGCGCGGCCCCGAAACCGACGAGCCGCCGGTCAGGGACGAACGCTGGCAGGCGCGCCTGCGCGAACTCAGCCCGATCGAGCTTTGCCCGATCGTCGCCGGCGAAGCCGCGCCCTATCCGAGCTGCGTGAACAAGAGCTGAGGCTACACACGCGAATGCCGTAGGGTGGGCAAAGCGACTTGTCCCGCCGTAGCTCGAAGAGCGAAGGCGGAAAGCCTGCCCACCATTCCGTCGCACCAACAAAAATGGTGGGCACGGCGCTTTGCGCCTTTGCCCACCCTACGAGATATCGCTTGCTCTCACGCGTCCTTGTGCGCGCCGGGATGGATCAGGAGGTCGCGCGCGGCGGCGAGGTCGATGAAGGCTTCCGCGCTGCCGCCCTGGTCGGGATGCATGCCCTTGGCGGCGCGGCGATAGGCCTGGTTGATGTCCTCGCAGGTGAGCTGCACCGCGAGCGGCAGGCCGAGCACCTTGCGGGCGCGATCTTCGCTGGAGAGTTTTTTCGGCATGGCGTTGCGGCGGCCGAAGCGCGGCGCGGTGAGTTCGTGAACGACATCGAGCACCACACCGACGCGGCGCTGGGCGGCCAGCGTGACGCTGTGATCGTCATTGTCCACGGCCTGACGCAGCACCGGCAGCGCCTGCTCGGCGGCCTGGCGCAGCGTGGCATCGACGCTCATCCGCGAGATCTCGGCCACGAGCCGGCCGGCCTCCGCCCAATCGGCCGACTGCGCCGACCGCAGGCGTTCGAGACCGAATTTCCAGGATTCAAGCCGTTCCATCATGCGCGCAACGTTTAGCAATCAAGATCAGTATGCCAAGGCCGCCGTTTCCGACCCCTTAATTTCGAGTTAGCCTTTCATGAAACTTCGAAACGAAATCGGGAGGAAATTGTCATGGCATTGCTCGCTAACCATATCGCCGTCGTCACGGGCGCCGGTTCCGGCATCGGCCGCGCGATCGCGGCCGGCTACGCCCGCGAGGGCGCGCAAGTGGTGCTGCTCGATGTCAATGCCGAGACGATCGCGGAGGCCGCCGGGGAGATCCGCAAGGCCGGCGGCAAGGCCGAGAGCTTTGCGCTCGACGTGACCAGGCGCGAGGATTGCTTTGCGCTCGCAGAGCAGGTCGCCGAAAAGGTCGGGCAGGTCTCGATCCTCGTCAACAATGCCGGCATCACGCGCCGCAACGCCTTCACCGCCGAGACGGAGACGGTGGCAAAGGACTGGGACGACATCATCTCGCTCAATCTCAACGGCGTCTTCAACATGACGCAGGCGTTCCTCGCACCCTTGCGCGCCGGCAAAGGCCGCATCGTCAACATCGGCTCGATCCAGTCCTTCGTGCATCTGCGCACGCCGAGCTCGGCGGCGTATACGACCTCGAAACACGGCGTGCTCGGCTTCACCAAGGCGCTCGCGGTCGAGCTCGGCAAGGAAGGCGTGCGCGTCAACGCGATCGGGCCGGGCTTCATCGAGACCAACATCAACGCCAATGTGCGTGCGACCAATCCGGCGCTGGTGCAGGCCTTCGTCGACCACACTCCGCTGGCGCGAACCGGCAAGCCCGAGGACATCGTGGGTCCCGCGATCTTCCTGGCGTCGGACCTGTCGGCTTACGTCACCGGATCGATCGTGATGGTGGACGGCGGATACAGGACGGTGTGAGGCGCGGCGCTCTCTCGACACAGATGCTGTCATGCCCTGCGCAGGCTTCGCGGACGATGACACCGCTTGCGCCGCGCAAGATAGTCCCGCAGCGCGATGCATCTCGTGCCAATCGCGGCGCCTTCACGGCAATCCCAAGGTCAATTGGTGCGATCGCCCGCGATTAACCTTTCGTTAACCAAACCCGCCCACCGTAGATTCACGGCTTGGGGGTCGTTGGTTCTCGATCCGCTTCCAAAGACGGAAGCGGGCGTTGATCGGGAGGTGTGTTGATGACCACTGTTCATGTCGCTGCGTCCGAACCGGGCGCGCAATTCCTTGCTCCTAACCAGATCGTTCCGCTGCTGATCGGCGCAACCGTCGACGAGGTCGAACGCGAGCTCGTGCTCCAGACGCTCGCGCGCTGCGACGGCAACCGCACGCGTGCCTCGCGCGTGCTCGGCCTGTCGGTGCGCACGCTGCGCAACAAGATCAGGATCTACGCGGCGTCCGGCATCGACGTGCCCGCGTACCAGGACTAGTGCGTGCTGCCGATTGATGTTGATCAGGCCCTGCGCGAGGCGCGGGCGGAATTGCTGCTGTCGTCAAACGCCGCTAAGTAGCTTGCTTCCGGCAGAGGAGCAGCAGCGTGGCAGACGAACAGAAACGGCAGGGCCCCCAGGGGCCGCGCGGGCGGCAGGGCGAACCGGGACGGCCGGGGCCGCAGGGGCATCCGGGCAAGCGGGGGCCGGACGGCGCACGTGGCAAGCCGGGGCCGCAGGGCAAGCCGGGACCGATCGGAAAGGCGGGTCCCCTGGGCAAGCCCGGTCCGCAAGGCAAGCAGGGCGAAGCCGGAGCGCGCGGGGCAGCCGGAGCGCAGGGACCCGTCGGACCGCAAGGGCCGTCAGGGTCGCAAGGTCCGCGCGGCGAAGCGGGGCCGCCCGGCCAGCTGCCGTCGATCGAGCAGGTGCTGCCGTGGCTCGAACAGCTCTTCGACGCCTGGGACGAGCGCCGACGCCAGCGCGAGCGTGAAGCCGCCGAGCGCGAGGCACTGGAGGCCGCCGTGCAGGAGACTGACGAGCCGATCGCCGAAGACGAGGGTGACGACGGCGAAGGCGACGATCACAAGAAAAAGAAGAAGAAGAAGAAGCACGGCCACAAGGATTAGCGGGCGATTCTATTTCGTCCGATCCTCGCGGCGCGGCAGCATGCCCATGCGTTCGAACTGCCAGCGCATGGCGCGATACCAGAAATAGCCGACCGCCGCGCCGCACAAGGCGAGGATGACGACGTTCGCGCTCGAGAACGAACCGCCCCACCACATCATCCACGCGGTCCACAGCAGCGTGAAAATGATGGCACCTGCTTTCAAGGGAAGAAGGGGGCGGCTCATGGTTGTGCTCCGGGCTGTCAAAACCCCGGCAGACAGCATTGCAAGTTGAAGCGCTCCATACCGTGAGCCACATCACGGAACGAGCATTTGAGTCCGCTAACCGAAGCGCAGCCGCGAGCGCTCCTTGGCCCGTTCCGCCTCGACCTCACGGTCGCGCGTCGGCGCATGGGTGTGCAGCGATGTCAGGAGTTTTCGCGCGGCCTCCGAGACCTCTGCGACCGCACGGTCGAAGGCCGCCTCATTGGCCTGCGACGGCTTGTTGAAGCCGGACAACTTTCGCACGAATTGAAGCGCGCTGGCGTGGATCTCGTCCTCCGAGGCCGGCGGCTCGAAGTTGAACAGCGTCTTGATGTTACGGCACATGCAGTGTCTCCCGATGGGTAGCCTGAAAGACGATCGGCGGAGCCGAAATCCTACATCCTTCCCCGCAGTTCTGCTAAGTTCCGCCGCAGCGCGGCCGCCGATCATGAGCCGCACGGGGAGAGAAACATGAAAGCTTCTTGCGCGGCGCTGGCGGGCGTTCTGCTATCCATTTCGACGTCGGCGATGGCCGCCGACTATCCGGCGCCGAAGCAGGGCGATTGGGTCGCCAAAGACTTCAAGTTCCACACCGGCGAGACCATGCCGGAGCTGAAGCTGCACTACACCACCATCGGCGAACCCTCCGGCCAGCCCGTGCTGGTACTGCATGGCACCGGCGGCTCGGGCGCAAGCATGCTGTCGCCGTCCTTTGCCGGCGAACTGTTCGGCGCGGGGCAGCCGCTCGATGCTGCCAAATACTACATCATCATTCCCGACAGCATCGGTCATGGCAAATCGTCGAAGCCGTCGGACGGCATGAAGACGAGCTTTCCGAAATACGATTACGACGACATGGTCGAGGCGCAGTATCGCCTGGTGACGGAGGGCCTCGGCGTCAAGCATCTGCGGCTCGTCATCGGCAATTCGATGGGCGGCATGCATACCTGGCTGTGGGGCGAGAAATATCCGAAGGCGATGGACGCGCTGATCCCGATGGCGTCGCAACCGACCGAAATGGCGTCGCGCAACTGGATGCTGCGGCGGATCATGCTCGACACCATCCGGAGCGATCCCGACTACAATGGCGGCAACTACACCAGCCAGCCGCGCATGATGAAATATGCCATCACCGCCTACGGCATCGCCAGCATCGGCGGAACGCTGGCCTATCAGCAACAGGCGCCGACCGCCGCCAAGGCCGACAAGATCGTCGACGAGCGGCTGGCGACGCCGATCACCGCCGACGCCAACGACTTCATCTATCAGTGGGAATCCTCGCACGACTACAATGCCGGCGAGAAGCTGGAGCAGATCGAGGCGTCGCTGCTGCTGGTCAATTCCGCCGACGACGAGCGCAACCCGCCCGAGACCGGCATCACCGACGCTGCGATGAAGCGGGTCAAGAACGGCAAGCTGTATCTCATCCCCGCGAGCACCGAGACACGCGGCCATGGCACCACCAGCAATGCGAAATTCTACAGCGAGCAGATCAGGCAGTTGCTGCTGACCGCGCCGCAGCGCACGATGTGAGAGCGCGGCCACTCATGTCGCAACGCATCATATGCGGCGCCGTTCGCGCCGCATATTATTTGAGCATGCAATGCGCTGACAGCTCGGGCTTAATCGCGTCAACGATACGAATCGAAACGCGATGGAGGATCGCATGCACAGGCTCGCACTGTGCGTTTGGCTGGCCGCGCTGACGAGCGCCGCGTTCGCGTTCGACAACGGGCAATATGATCACGTTCCGCCCGACATCCGCTTTTGGTTCAAGAGCGTGATCGCACCGAACGGCGTGCCCTGCTGCGACATCTCCGACGGCCATCGTACCGAATACGATGTGCGCAACGGCACCTATTGGGTGCCGATCGAGGGACAATGGATGGCGGTGCCCGAGCGTGCCATCATCCGCGATCGCGGCAATCCGGTCGGCCAGGCCGTGGTGTGGTACGTCCATCACCGCGGCACCATCATCATCAGCTGCTTCGTGCCGGCGGATGCCGTCTAGCGCATCGGATGGATTTCGTTGGCTGAAGGCGGCCCGATCGGATAGCTTGACGCAAAACTGATGCGGAGACACGCCGTTGACCGATCTTTGCGCCGAAGACCTCGCCACCATCTATGCCAAGCCGAGCCCGCGCGTGATCGCGAAAGCGCGTCCGGCGATCGATGCGCATGCGAAGAAGTTCATCGAGATGTCGCCGTTCTGCGTGCTCGCGACATCGGGAGCGGACGGCAGCGTCGATGCCTCGCCGCGCGGCGGCGGCATTGGCTTCATCCACGTCGCCGGTCCCAACCAGTTGCTGATGCCTGACCGTTCCGGCAACAACCGGATCGACAGTTTTCGCAGCGTCGTCGAAGGCTCCGGCTTCGTGCATCTGTTGTTCTTTGTCCCCGGCATCGACGAGACGCTGCGCGTCGGCGGACGTGGCACGCTGTCGGCCGATCCGGACCTGCTCGCTTCGATGGTGGAGTTCGGCAAGCCGCCGCGCGCGGTGCTGAACGTCGCCGTCAGCGAAGTCTATTTCCACTGCGGCAAGGCGCTGATGCGCTCGAAGCTGTGGTCGACGGAGAAGGTGCAGCGCTCGGTGATGCCGAGCATCGTCGAGGTGATCCACGAGCAGACCGGTCTCGGCGAGCCGCAGAGTCAGGAGATCGTGGAAGAGCTCTACAAGACGCAACTGTAGCTGTTGCAACAATCGAGGTGTCGTCCCGGACAAGCGAGCGTCAGCGAGCGCTGATCCGGGATCCATAACCACAGGAAGTCGTTTGACGAAGACTCGTGGTTACCTTCGCGCCCACAACCCCTCCTTGGGGTTATGGGTCCCGGCTCCCCGTGCGCAATTGCGCACTAGGTGTGGTCTCTCAGGAGGTTGTCCATCTGGTCTGAACCGAGGAAGCTGAGGTTGCGAAGCTTCAGTGTTCCAAGGAGAGACCAGATGAACGTCCACAAGAATGCGCCTTTGACGCCTAAAGGTCGAGAGGCGATGGTCCGAAGCGTGGTCGAGGGCGGGCTGAGCCAGGCCGACGCGGCTTTCCAATTCAACACGACGCCGAAGACCGTTGCCAAATGGGTCAAGCGGTTCCGCGCAG